>CAZMYR010000026.1:0-1687 GCA_964570585.1 uncultured Planctomycetia bacterium | reverse complement strand
ACTGTCAGGGAAGCAATTAAGGAAAGAAAAGGGCAGCTGGAAGCAGAGGCTAAGGCAAACGCTGATACGGATAAGGTCGGATTGATGTCTCTTGATACTCCGGCAGAATCCAGCAAAATTTATCTGGCGGAAGATTCAGAACGCCCCGGCATTTCGCTTGATTTACCAGAGATAGCTGGCGAAGCTAAGGTAGAGGCCAAACCTAAAACACCCGAGGAATTATTTGAAGAAGCGGTTAAGAAATTTGCCAAGGCCATGAAGATAGAAGAGATTAACAGCATAGAGTCAAAATACCTGCAATTGTCTCAGGATGAAAATTATCAAGGACGGATCAAGGCAAAGGCCAGGGCAAGAAGGAAATGGCTTAATATGCTTGGTGAGTTTTCTAAGGACCTTAATGCCGATATGAATCAAGTGGCGCAAAAAATAGAAAGGGCGCCGGAGGAATCAATCAAGGACTGGCTTACTAAAAAGGCATGGCCGGAGTTTGTTTTATTGGCAGAAGCGACCAGAAGAGGTCATAGGCTGGATAGGCTTAAAAAAGAATCCTCTCTTTATAAGGAAGTCAAAGCAGTAATTGAGCAGAGGAGAAGATTATTTGCATGCTGGGGCAACATGATTAAGGAGGCCAAATCATTATCTTTAACCGCTGTTAATTTTGCTCAATTGGATAAGCTTGAGGCAAAGATAAAGAAGGCTTTTGCAGAAGTGCCCGCTTGCCTGGCTGCGCCACAGATATTCATCGATAAAGGAAGAGAAAGGCTGGGCAAGGAACAAGATAAGGCAAAGGACAAATTAAAGCCTCTGGCAGGCATGGTCAGAACAGAGTATGAGGAGCTGCGTAGGCTATTGGAAGAATTTGATAAGGCCCTAAGAGCTTTAGATGCTGCGGCTGAAAAGAGGGGTTTTAAGGACGAGGAACGTAAGGTAACAGAATTCCCATATTTTGAAGCTGCTGGGCGCGTAGCTATTGACTATGAGTATGGCGCAAAAGGGGTAATATATGAGCATCAGGGTAAGAAATGGACCAGGTTTTTTAAGCTGCGGCAGTTAAGAGGACCGCTGAAGAAAGCTATAAATACAAGATATGCTCTGCTTAAGCAGTTAAGAATATACAAGAGAGCCAGGAAAGCCATTTACGATAATTATAAACCGGAAGATTTTCTTTTAGGCCCGAAGCAGACCAAAGAGTTTGGGAGAGTGGTTAATTCATTGGTTTCAGAGGGCATGGAGGGGCCGGTTGCTGTAGTATATAATGATACCTATAGCGTTATGCATATATTAAATTATTTAGCCAAGATAGATAACTTTTTAGGCCAACTCCAGAATAAACTTATTTTTCTAAAGGTAAAGACAAAGAAATATATACCAGTTACTAATAATACCCTAAGCTACATCCAAGGTAACGTGCTGAAAGTAGAAGGCCACGTTGGTTTAAAAATATTGATGAGGAGATATAAGCCGGTTTCGGCAGCTGTAGTATCTGAATCCGAAGCAAAGATGGCGTTCGATTCCCAGGCCTAATTTTTCACCCTTTTCTTTTAGGGGCAATCCCCGGTCAGAACAATTTTGTACTTGGGGGCTGACCCTAAATTTTAGTAACAGTTCAGCTTTCCGCAGAGAATAACCCACCGTCATTGCTTCGACGAGACTACGTCTCATCTCGCAATGACGGAAGAATCTCTGC
>CAZMYR010000025.1:0-24676 GCA_964570585.1 uncultured Planctomycetia bacterium | reverse complement strand
GGGTCTTGAATCTTGAAAAATAAGTTCGGTAAATAAAAATCGTGCCTGGCACGAATTTATACTAGGCACGAATTCCTACTTAAGATGAGGAGATTGCTGAAATATTCGCCCGTAGCAAAAACTTGACAATTGTTAATTTTAATGCTATATTTAATAACAGATAGTTAGCAATTATAGCGTTAAAGCTAAAAAGGTAAGAATATGAAATATCTTCATAGAGATCTATTGGACGAACTTGAAAAATGGCTTGATAGAAAGGAGATATTAGCCATAAAAGGTCCACGCCAATCTGGCAAGACAACTCTTTTAAATATTATTAAAGAGTATCTGGTTGATATTGAAAAGATTAATCCAGAGAGTATTGTGTATGTTACTTTTGAAGATAGAGATATTTTAGATGCTTTTTCGCGTGACCCAAAAGAGTATATAAAAAGTTATATAAATAGCAGTAAAGATAAAAGACTATATTTTCTAATAGATGAGTTTCAATATCTTAAAGAAGGCGGCCAAAAGCTGAAGCTTTTATACGATATTTATGAGAATGTGAAATTTATTATCACAGGCTCTTCTTCTTTAGAGCTTACAAGCAGCACTGCCAGGTATTTAGTAGGCAGGATTTTTTCATTCCATCTTTATGAGTTTAGTTTAAGCGAATTTTTGCAAACCAAAGAGAAAAATCTCTATAACGCCTATAAAGAGAATTCCCAGCTCTGTAAAAACTTCCTAGAAAAGGGAAAAGACTTTGATATTAAGGAAGATATATTCGAAAAGGATTTCGCCAAGTATTTTGAGGAATATGTAAGATTTGGAGGATATCCCGAAGTTATAAAAACACCTGATATAGAAACTAAGCAGATTATATTGAAGAATATTTACAACACATATGTAACACGAGATATTATAGAGCTTTTGCGAATAGAAAATATTTCAAATTTTAGAACCGTTGTTACACTTTTGGCTAACAATATAGGAGACTTGCTTAATTATAATAGTTTAGCTGCAGACAGCAAGAGTTATTTTAAACAAATTAAACATTATTTATCGATATTGGAAGAAACATTTATAATAAGGATATTAAGACCATATTTTTCAAATATTATAACAGAGTTGAAGAAAAATCCCAAGATATACTTTGTTGATACAGGCCTTAGAAATTATATTATCAATAATTTTAATGAGTTAGGCTTAAGGAGAGATGCCGGAAAATTAGTTGAAAATGTAGTGCTTTCTCAAATTTATCGTGAAGAAAATACCTCAATTAAATATTGGCGCACAACCGCAAGAGCAGAAGTCGATTTTATCTTAGATGATAAAAGAAACATAATGCCTATTGAAGTAAAATATTCCAGATTGAATCGCGTGGAAATCTCAAGGAGTTTTAAGAATTTTGTAACCGAGTATAAACCCAAACGGGCCCTTATTCTTACCAAAGGATTCTGGGGCAGGGTTAAAATAGATAGGACTCAAATAGGGTTTATCCCTGCTTGGTATACTTAAAGGGGAAAGGGGTGGAGCGATGAAGAACATTGTCCTGACCGGTTTTATGGGAACGGGCAAGACAGAAGTGAGCAAGATTTTAGCCGAGCGGTTTAAAAAACAGCGATTGTGCCTGGATGATATGATTGAATGGAAGGTGGGAAAGCCCATACCTGAAATCTTTGAGCAAGACGGAGAAGCCTATTTTAGAAAGCTCGAATCTGAAATGGTGGCTACTGCCTCAAAAGACAAAGATGTCATAATTGACGCAGGAGGCGGTGCAATAATAAACGAGATAAATTTTAAACGACTCAAAGAACATGGCATAATTTTCTGCCTTACTGCTTCAGTTAATACTATTCTGAAACGCACCAAACACTATACTCATCGGCCTTTGCTTAATGCAGTGGACCCTAACAAAAGAATTTCCGAATTGTTAGAACAGCGGCAGAAGTTTTATCAAAAGGCAGATTATACCATTGATACGACCTATTTAACACCGGAGGAAGTGGCTGATAAAATTATAAAGCAAATGGAATCTTTGGAAAAGGAACAAAAAACCACCCAAGCGCTATTTACTTAAAATGGACAACATTACAAAAGATTTGTTAGCACTCAATAGCATACCAGGCTTTGGCTATAAGAAATTACAGATATTACTTGGTAAGTTTGGAAATACAGCTAATATAGTAAATTCGTTTAAAAAGGGGACAGTCCCAAGTTTTGCAGATAAGGATACAAAGGCAAAGTTGGGACAGTCCCCCTTTAACATAGAAGAAGAAATAGAACTTATAAATAAACAAAAAATAGATATAGTCACTATTTTCGATAAAAAATATCCCGATAACTTAAAACAGATTCATAGCCCGCCGATAGTTTTATACATAAAGGGGCAGATTGAAGATATAGACAAGAATACAGTAGCCGTTGTCGGCTCGCGCAATTGCACATACTATGGTAAAAATATGACCAGGCGCATCTGTTCTTCACTCGCAAAGCTAAATATAACTGTTGTATCCGGTATGGCCAGAGGGATAGATACAGCCGCTCATAAGGAGACCCTCGCCGCTGGCGGAAAGACAGTAGCAGTTTTAGGAAGCGGGCTAAATCGCATATATCCTTCCGAGAATAGAAAATTGTCTGAAGAAATCGCTCAAAACGGAGCTCTAATATCCGAGTTTCCTATGAATACCCCTCCTTTAAAAGAGAATTTTCCTCGAAGAAATAGAATAATAAGCGGCCTATCAAAAGGTGTGGTTGTAGTTGAGGCGCCGGAGCGAAGCGGAGCTTTAATAACTGCCGATTTTGCCCTGGAGCAGGGAAAAGAAGTCTTTGCAATTCCCGGGGCTGCAAATTCTGATAATTCTAAAGGATGCAATAATTTAATAAAACAGGGAGCAAAGCTAGCTTGTGATGCTTTTGATATTATTGAAGAACTTTTCCCTAAAATTTTAGATAGCCACACTGCGAAAGAGCAATGCGATATCGAGAAGAAATTGGTTCTGGTAAACATTCCAGCTGATAATAAGAAACTTTATGAGCTTTTATCAGATGAGCCGATTGACATAAACAGCCTGATAGATGAACTTAACTTAAGTTCTCAGGAGGTCTCCTCGCGTTTGCTGCATTTGGAACTTGCAGGATTGGTGAAGCAGCTTCCGGGGAAGCTGTATGTAAGGAAATAAGGAACGTTTCCAAAATCAAAGGGAGAAAGGGACGTTTCCAGTTTCAAAGAGGAAAATGTCCCTATTATAATGAGAATATCTAAAAGGGGACACTTTCCCCTTTGAAACCGGAAACGTCCCTATACTATGTCAAAATCACTGGTGATAGTAGAGTCCCCCACTAAAAGCAGGACGATAAGCAAATTTTTAGGGGGAGACTATGAGGTCGTCTCTTCTATGGGCCATTTAATAGATTTACCTGTTAGCAAGATGGGTGTCGATATAGACAATGGTTTTAAACCTGAATACGTGGTGGTAAAAGGACGCAGAAAGATACTCAATGAGCTTAAAAACAAGGCAAAGGGCAAGCCTAAGATATTTTTGGCTACCGACCCTGACCGAGAGGGTGAAGCTATAAGCTGGCATCTATCCAATGAACTTAAGAGCAAGGATACTCAACTGCTGAGAGTCGAATTTCATCAGATTACAAAAGACGCTATAATTGCTGCATTTTTAGCGCCGAGAGATATTGATATGAATAAAGTAAATGCCCAACAGGCCAGGCGAGTTTTAGATAGAATAGTGGGTTATAGCATTTCACCGTTGTTATGGAAGAAGATAAGCTATGGATTGAGCGCAGGCAGAGTGCAATCAGTTGCAGTAAGGCTTATAGTGGAAAGGGAGAAAAAGATAAAGACATTCATCCTTCAGGAGTATTGGGAGATAGAGGCTGAACTTCGAAAAAGGGGACAACGCCCTTTTTCCACAGAAGATTCTTCTTCAGCAAAAAAGCCCGCTGTCCCCTTTTTCGCAAAGTTAGAAAAGATAGACAATAAAAAGGCACAAGTTTCCGATAAACAAAGTGCTGATTCAATCATTGATGAGTTAAAAGGGGCTGAATTCTGTGTCTCTGACATAAAACAGACTAAAAGGGTAAGAGTCCCTCCGCCACCGTATACGACCAGTAAATTACAGCAAGACGCCTATAATAAGTTAAAATTTTCTGCAGCGCGCACCATGCGCATTGCCCAGCAGCTATATGAAGGACTGGAGATACCGGATGAAGGCAGTGTAGGCCTTATAACCTATATGAGAACAGATTCTGTAAATGTTGCTAAATCAGCTCAGCAAGAAGCCGCCTCTTATATTAGTAAAGAATTCGGCAATAAATTTTTACCAAAGACACCGCATAGATTTAAAACCAAACAAAGGGCTCAGGAAGCTCATGAAGCTATCAGGCCAACTTCTGTTTTCAGGGTTCCTGATAAAATTAAAGCCTCTCTCAATAACGAGCAATATAAGTTATATAAGCTTGTATGGCAACGTTTCCTGCAGAGCCAGATGAAGGCGGCTGTATTAAATACCAAGACAGTTGAAATAACTGCTAAACCGAGTGAAGCCAGGTCTTATTTATTTAAAAGTGTCGGTACCCAGATTATATTTGAGGGATTTTTGAAATTAACTCCCGAGAAAGAGAAAGGCGATTATTTGAGTATCCCAGAGCTTTCTTTAAATGAAGAATTAAATCTGGTAAAGCTTATTCCATCTCAACATTTTACTAAGCCCCCGGCTAGATATACAGACGCATCTTTGGTAAAAGCTCTGGAAGAAAAGGGAATAGGCCGACCCAGCACTTATGCGCCTATTATCTCTACTATTATAAAGAGGCATTATGTTAAGAAAGAAAAGGGCTCACTCTTGCCTACTTCTCTGGGGGATGTGGTAAACGAGATGCTAGTAAAATTTTTCCCGCATGTTCTTGATGTGAAATTTACGGCAAGGATGGAAGATGAACTTGATAAGGTAGAAGAAGGTAGGATGAAATGGCAGGATGTGCTCATAGATTTCTATTCGCCTTTCTCTGACAGACTTGCTGTTGCCCAGAAAAAGATGCAAGAGTTAAAGAGAAAAGAGCAACCAACCGAATATAAATGTGAACTATGCGGCAGGCCAATGGTTTTAAAATGGTCAAGAAGAGGAAGATTCTTAAGCTGTTCAGGCTATCCGAAATGCAAGAATGCCAAACCCGTAAGAGAAAAAGATGATGGAACCTTCGAAGTTTTAGAGGATGAGAAGACCGACCAAATATGTGATAAATGCGGTAAACCAATGGTCATAAAACGTTCAAGATATGGCCGGTTCTTAAGCTGTTCAGGCTACCCAAAATGCAAAAATGCTAAACCAATACCTACCGGAGCGAAATGCCCTCAGGATGATTGCGATGGTGAACTTGTAGAAAGATACAGCCGGGGGAGAATTTTCTATGCTTGCTCGAATTACCCGAAATGTAAGTATACTACAAGAAAACTACCCGAGAAATGATTGAGATCGGGACTCAATCATGCAATTGATTGTACAGAAATGATTGAGTCCCGATCTCAATCATCAAATGAAAAGATATATCGATAAGTTTATAAGATATCTTCAGATTGAAAAAGAGGCATCGGTTCATACCATTAGAAATTATACTATTGACCTTTCGGTTTTTGCGGAATTCTTAAAAGATAAAAAAATAGAAGAGGTTGATTATTTAACATTAAGGAAATTCTTATCATATCTACGAAGCATCAATTTGAGCAAGTCTTCCATTGCCAGGAGGCTCTCTGCATTAAGAAGCTTTTTTAAGTTTTTAGTCAGAGAGGGTTATATAAAGACAAACCCGATTTCCGGGTTATTTACACCAAAGAAAGAAAAGAAACTACCTGTTTTTATGGAAGAGGAAGAGGTAGCCAAGTTATTAGAGGCCCCTGGCGATGACTTAACCGGAATCAGAGATAGTGCCGTATTAGAGGCTCTTTATAGTTCAGGAATGAGGGTATCGGAATTAATCGGCATAAATATTGATAACGTAGACTTTATTGCCGAAGCAGTAAAATTGTACGGAAAAGGGAAAAAAGAAAGACTCATCCCGATAGGGAAGGAAGCCCTTGGGGCAATAAGGAGATATCGCAATAAACTCCCCAACAAATTTTCATCAAAAGAGGCCTTGTTTTTAAATAAAAGAGGCGGAAGGCTTAGCGATCTTTCAGTTAGACGTATAGTCAATAAATACATTCAAACGGTAAGTAAAAAAGGGAATATTTCTCCCCATACCTTAAGGCACTCTTTTGCTACCCACCTTTTAAACAGAGGGGCGGACCTCCGAGCTGTGCAGGAACTTTTAGGCCATGCCAATCTTTCAACTACTCAGATATATACCCACATTACGACAGAAAGACTTAAGGAGGTCTATGACAAGGCCCACCCCAGAGCATGATGTATATAATCTACCAGATATTCTACATAATCTTCTTTATTTTTTACATGCTTACCCTTCCTTTTAAGAATAGGCGCAGAGAAGGTATCCCCATACGGCTGGGCATTTATCCAGATGAGCTTAAAGACAGACTTAGCAAGAGGGATAATATCTGGATTCACGCTGTTAGCGTTGGAGAAGTTATGGTAGCCAAAGTTCTGGTTGATAAAATAAGAGATCCTTCGGCCTGGCGGCTTCAGGATGCCCCCTCGCTAATTGGGAAAAATACTTCGGGGGGCCATTTAAGCAGGTATAATATAGTAATTTCTACGGTTACCGAAACAGGCAATTCAGTTGCCAGGAAGATAATGCCTGCTGATACAACTATAATATACCTACCTTTGGATATAACTTTTGCGCTCGAGCGTGCTATCAAGCTGATAAGACCTGTTATTTTTATAATAATAGAGACAGAAATCTGGCCAAACTTAGTAAGGAGGCTTTATAAAAAAAGTATACCTATACTTTTATCAAACGGTAGAATTTCCCCCAATTCATTCAGGCGGTATCTTTTAATAAGGCCAATTTTGAAAAATATATTAGATTGCATAACCGCATTTCTAATGCGAACAGAAGAAGATAGGGATAAAATAATATCGCTTGGCGCTGAAACAGGTAAAGTAGAAGTTTCCGGCAATATGAAATTTGACAGCGCTGATTTCCATATTAGCGATGAAGAAAGAGGAAAAATGTATGAACTCCTGAATCTCGGACATAGAAAACTTATTGTGGCAGGCAGCATCCATCCCGGGGAAGAAGAGATTTTGTTAAAAGCATACAGCAAAATTAGAAGGGCCCACGATGATTTATCCCTTCTTATTGCACCAAGGCACATCGAACGTACAGAAGATATAGCAAAGCTGGTAAAATCCTACGGCTTTATTCCTGTTAAAATCTCTGAATTAACTACGAACTACGAACTACGAACTACGAACTCACCTATATTCATCCTGGATACCATTGGCCAGCTTAAACTCTTCTATAGCTTAGCCTGGCTTGTGTTTGTTGGGGGCAGCCTCATAAAGCACGGCGGACAGAATATGATTGAACCTGCCTGTTTTGGCAAACCCATACTTTTTGGCCCATATACCTTCAATTTTAAGGATATCGCTGCCCTTTTCCTTAGCAAAAAGGCGGCTCTTTTAGTGAAGGATGAAGCATCTTTAGCAGAAACCATCAAAATGCTGTATGGGAACAAAACACTTGCAAAAGATATGGGAGAATGCGCTAAAGATGTAGTAACAGATAACCAGGGCGCTGCGGCCAGAACTTATAGCGCCATAAAAACTATTTTACAATACTAATATATGTGTTATAATAGGAACGTTTCTGATTAATCAGAAACGTTCCTAAGAACCGAGCGGAGGGTATTATGATTATTGAATTAGGGGTTGTGGCTGGTAAGATTTGGAAGTATCTGGAAGAGAATAAGAAGGTGCCTCTGAGCAAACTCGTGTCTGTAATTAATACCGATAGGGATAGAGTCCTTATGGGATTGGGGTGGATGGTTAGAGAAGGGCATGCGATTTTAGAAAAAACGGACGGAGAATATATAGTTTCATTGAGGAAAACCTGACCTTTTAAGGAGAAAAAATGGCGCTTACGGAATTAATGAATGAAAAATTGATAAACTTGGACCTTAAAGCTAATAATAAAATAGATGTGATAACAGAACTGGCGGATTTAATGTATGGTTCCGGAGAGATTAAGGATAAGGAACTTTTCTTAGAATCTGTTATAGAGAGGGAAGGGATGGGTTCCACCGGTATAGGTTATGGGGTAGCTATTCCTCACTGCAGGGCCGATATAGCCAAAAGGCTAATTATTGCCTTTGGAAGATCTAATGAAGAGGTAGAATTCGATGCCATAGATAACCGGAAAGTTAATCTATTTTTTATGCTGGCAGCGCCCAAACAGGATGCGGGAGCTTATCTGAAGGCGCTGGCCGAACTTTGTCGTCTATTGAACCAGGAAGAATTTAGAAAGACCTTAATGAATGCCCAATCTCCTAAGGAAGTGATAGATATTATAGATAGATATGAAAAGGAACCAGGATAAATTTATGGCGCTGTTCAATAACAACTTAAGAGAATTCTCCTTTAATTATATTTTCCAAAGCCTTTTAGCGGGAATCAGTATAGCCATTATTCTCTGTTTTATCAATCTTGTTACCAAAGCAGCTATTGTGGCTTCTTTAGGTTCCAGCGTTTTTATCGTATTTGCCATGCCCAGGCGTATTACTGCAAGACCTAGAAACCTGATCGGAGGGCATCTGGCAGGCATAATATCGGGTATAATTCTTTCATTTGTAGCTAATGCAAGGTTTATGGAAGGAGCGTTTCCTCGCATATTTTGCGCTGCAACGGCTGTAGGTTTATCCATATTCCTTATGTGTATAACTAATACAGAACACCCCCCGGCATCAGGGACAGCCCTGGGGTTAGTTGCGCACCAATGGGATGCAGGGACTATTGCCTTCATATTGACCAGCGTTGTATTGCTTGCTGTTATTAAATATGGATTAAGAAATCATCTTAAGGATTTGGTATAATGAAAGAGGTAGTGGATAGAATAATTAAAGAAGAAAAGGAAGCAAGGGTTCGTGTAGAGAATGCCCGCAGGCAGGCTGGTAAAATAATGGCTGATGCTGAGGAAGAAGCAAGGAAGTTGAAGGAAGAAGCAAAAGCCATGGCTAAGGATGAGACAAAGAAAATTATAGAAAAGGCCAATACCGATGCTCAGGCAGAAAAAGAGAAGACAATCCAGGAAGCAATTAAGGAGGCCAAGGCTATAAAAGAAGGAAAGACTAAAGATATAAAAAGGGCTGTTGAATCGGCATTTCAGAGGGTTTTATGATGAAATCACTGGCAAAATACGCATTTACCAACGCCAGGGTGAGGGCAATGCTTTCTTCGCTGCTTACAGAATCACAATTAAATGCCCTGGCAGGCGCTAAAGATATGGATGAATTGTTACTGGCGCTAAAGGCCACACCATACGAAGCTATATTCAAGAAACTAATGCCTCCGTATGAGCCAAAGATGATAGAGTTAGAGTTGTTCAGGGATGGTATAGAAAAATACAACAAGATTCTCAAGAACCTGAAGGGCTCACCAGGTGAAGTAATTTTCTTATTATTAAGTAAATATGAAATAGCAAACTTGAAGAATCTGCTTCGAATATGGCATACCCAGGCTGGTGAAGAAGAGATAAAATATCTATACACCGAAAAAATTTGTTATGATATACCTGCTTCGGAAATATTGGCTGCTAAAACTATCGAGGAAATCATATTGTTTTTAGAGGGGACTCCTTATAAAGATACATTGATGAATGGTAGAGCCAGATTTAAAGAAAAAGGCTCTATCTTCTATTTAGAAATAGCCCTGGATATCGATTATTATAAGAGGCTCTGGGATAAGATTGGGGCCTTGGGTTTTGTAGATAGACAAATGGCATCTAGATCGATAGGGATAGAGGTGGATATAGAAAATATAAGCTGGATTGTGAGGTTTAAACAATATTACAAAATGCCTTTAGGGGAGTTGGTTTCATACATTATTCCAGGTGGATATCAAATCGCCGAACCCTTAATAAGAAAGGTCTATTCATCAGAGGATATTAGAGCTGTTATTACCGGGCTTTCTACAAAGCCGTATCAGGATATGGCAACATTAGTAAGTGGCACCTATGATAAATCCAAGATGTTTATGTTAGAGGCCATACTATGGCAGGTTCTCTTAAAAGAGGCAAAGTTGGCCCTTAGCAGATTTCCGTTTACCATAGCTACGGTGCTCGCATATTTAATACTCTACAGGGCAGAGGCCAGAAATATTGTATCTTTACTTTACAGTAAATTATACCAACTGGATCCGGAAAGAATAAAGGGAACTTTGATATGTTAAGGCCAACCCCTATGGAACAGATAAGTATGATTATATTCGATACCGATATAGATGCGGTAACTGACGAGATTATTAAACTCGGAATTTTGCATCTAATGGATATTACTGAGATAGCACCATGGACAGAAGATCTGGAATCGGCAAAGGTAGACCAGATACAGCAGAAATACTCAGAACTTTCCAAGAGGTTAAAGGTAATTACAAGAAGGTTGGGCCTGGAAGAAAAGCTGGTTAAGGTAACCCAAAAGATTAAGACAGTAGGAGCCGATGAAATAGAAAAGACCATGGATAGAATAGAGGCGGATGTTAACCCGCTTATATTGGAAAGGGATACAAAACACGAGGAGTTGAAGAGTCAGCAGAAAATATTTAATCAGGTAAAGCTTTTTACCCCGCTGGATTTGAAAATAGATACCAGGACCAGATATACTTTCTTAGAAATGGTTACCGGCCATGCGGAAGAGAAGAATCTCTCCATTATAAAAAAAGAATTGGAGCCAATTCCCAGTGTAATTATGCCGTTTAGAACCACCGAAGGAAAGGTAATGCTGCTTTTGATAGTGCTTAAGAAAGATAGGGTGGTTTTAGAAAAGGCAATGAGAGAAAGTTCATTTGAAAAATTAGAAGTTCCTGAAGAAACAACCAGAATTGCCGGTGATGTCCAAAAACAGATGAAGAAAAAAATAACAAAGTTGCAAAAAGAGATAGGGGATATAGAGCTAAAGGTTCAGGATGAGAAATATCGATTCTACCCCCTCCTTCTAAATTTTATCAAGGTACTTAAAGCTAAACAAATGTCCATCAGGGCAAAGATCTATTTTAAAAAGACCGAGCGTACCTATCTTATCTCGGGATGGGTACCTAAAAATAAGAGGAGAAATTTAATAAAGGGGATACAGCGAGTTACAGAAAACAGATGTTATATAAAGGAAGTGGAAGCGGAAAAGATAGAGGCGGTGAGAAAAGGAAAGGTAAATGTCCCTGTTCAATTCAGCAACCCTTCTTTTCTTAAACCATTTGAGTTTCTGACATCTACATTTGGCATGCCGAAGTATAATGTTATAGACCCCACCATATTTCTGGCTATAACATTTCTTATTATGTTCGGGGCAATGTTTGGAGATGTAGGACACGGCTTGATACTCGGCCTTCTGGGAATATTTCTGGCAAGGCAGAAAAAACCTGTAACGGCTAAAATTGGCGCGCTCGTTTTATATTGCGGAGTAAGTTCTATTATATTCGGGGTATTATACGGAAGTTATTTTGGCATGGAAGAAATCCTTCCTCCTCTATGGATGAGGCCTATGCACAATATTATGCACCTTATTGCATTGGCTATATTTTGGGGCATAGCGGTTATCAGTATCGGCATAATTATTAATTTAATAAATGCCTTCAGAAGCAGGGATTTTGTTAAAGGCTTATTCGATAAGGCCGGCCTTATCGGAGGACTTATCTATTGGGGCGCTGTAGGATTGGTAATCAAGATGTTTGTGGCTAAGGGCATTGTTTTAAAACCTGCTCTGGTTATAGGGGTTATCGGAATTCCGGTAATCCTTTTGTTCTTTAAAGGCCCTATAATTAAATTATTTAAACCAGGAGAGAGGGTATTTCCTGGTGGGGTATTCTCATATGTATTGGACACTGTGGTAGAACTGGTAGAGATATTCATAGGATATCTTGCCAATACCATAAGTTTTGTTCGTATTGCCGCCTTTTGCCTGGCTCACGCAGGTCTTTTTATAGCTGTTTTTAGCCTGGTAGATATAGTAAAACAAAGGCCTGGCGGAATATTTTATTCGATTCTTATTCTTATATTGGGCAATGCCCTTATTATTACCCTTGAAGGACTCATTGTTACTATACAGGGATTAAGGTTAGAGTATTATGAGTTTTTCTCTAAGTTTTTTATGGGGGGAGGAAAGGAATATAGGCCGCTAAAAATGGGATAGGTGAAAATGGATAAAGGAGGTGGATGATGTCAGAGGAAAAAAGTATTCAGAGAAAATTCAGGCATAAAGTAAATCGCTCAGCAGCTATAGTGGGTATTGTAATGGGATTGATTTTCTTTATAGCTGTTTTTAAAGCTGGGTTTGCAGCAGCTGCACAGGGAGCTGCAATCAGCTTGGCGGATGCCAGTATTGTGCGATGGGCCTTTTTATCTGCGTCTATATGTGTAGGTCTAAGCACAATAGCAGCAGGTATAGCAGTTGCTTATGTAGGAGCAGCAGCCCTTGGCGCAATAAGTGAAAAGCCGGAACTGGTAGGCCGCACCCTTATTTTTGTAGGTTTAGCAGAAGGATTGGCTATATATGGATTGATTATCGCTATAATGATCCTGGCAAAGGTAGGATAATAGAAAAATTAAAAATTAAATATCAAAAATTAAAAATTTTCTAATATGAAATTTTTTGTTATAGGAGACGAAGATACGGTTTTAGGCTTTAGATTAGTGGGAGTCCATGGAAGGGTGGTAAAGACTCCGTTGGAATCCAGACAGGCTCTAAAGGTAGCAACATCAACTCCGGATGTAGGGATAATTATCATTACCGAACGCATAGCCCAGCATATTAGAGAAGATGTAGATAAATATATTTATGAAACTACAATTCCGTTAGTGATAGAGATCCCTGACAGGCAAGGCCCACTGCCGGAAAGAAAAACAATTCCTGAACTTATTAGAGAGGCAGTGGGGATAAAGGTATAGCTATGGATAATCAGCAATCTGCAGAACTTATTTGCCAAAAGATAAGAGATGATGCCAACAGCCAAGCAGATTCAATACTCCGGAAGGCAAAACAGAACGCCGGATTAAGAATAAAACTTGCGAAGGCTGAGGCGAATAAATATTTAGAACAGAAAAAAGAAGAGGCCAAAGGTAAAACAGCGGATATCCGTAAAAGGTCCTTTTCTACCGTTGGCTTAGAGACAAGGAGGATTATTGCCAAGGCCAGAGAAGAGCTCATAGCCGAGGTTTTAGAGGAAGTAAAAATCAAAGGAAAGAATTTTCGGCAACAATTAGAATATCCCGGGTGGCTTAAGTCAATAATTATAGAGGGGCTCTTAAATATTGCCCAAAATCAGGTTCACCCCGTTAGAAATATCGAAGACTCAATCCCGGAAAGAAAAATTTCTAACGGGGTAAAGGTTGTGGCTAGCGGATTGGATTCTAAAATTATTGAAAAGGATTTCGTTTCAGATATAAAGAATGAACTTAAAAAAAATCACAATCTGGACGTTGGCATAGAAACAGTCTTTGATAAAAATATCCGGGATGCAGGTGTATATATTAAATCCAGGGATGAAAGGATTATTTTTCGAAACACCTTTCTTGCTCGTATGGAGAGGCAGAAGAATCAATTGAGGCTGTTGATATTTAAGGAGATATTCGGAAATGCTTAATGTAATCGGTTATGTAAGCAGGGTAGTAGGCCCTCTGGTAGAGGCCAAAGGTGTTAAGAATGCCCAGATGTTAGAACTGGTTGAGGTGGGCGAAGACCATCTTGTAGGAGAGATAGTGCACCTGGAGGAAGAAAAGGCGGCTATTCAAGTTTACGAAGAGACTACCGGGCTTACCCCCGGCGCCAATGTTTATGGTTCCGGGATGCCGCTCAGCATAGAATTGGGCCCGGGTTTAGTCGGCACTATTTATGATGGAATCCAGAGGCCGTTAGAAGTGATTAGGGACAGGTCAAATCAATATATACAGAAAGGAATTCATCTGCCTTCCTTATCCAGGCAGAAGGAGTGGCTATTTTATCCTGAGGTAAAGGTAGGCGAAGAGGTTAGCGGAGGAACTGTATTGGGAAAGATTAAGGAGACAGAACTGGTTGAACACAGGGTTATGGTCCCTCCTGATATAAAGGGAAAGATAAAAAGTATTGCAGGAAAAGGCAAATACCGTCTAGATGATACTATAGCTGTTTTGCAAACTCCTGAGGGAGGAGAGGTTCAGCTAAAAATGTTTCATAGATGGCCGGTTAGAAAAAGAAGGCCGTTTAAGGAAAGACTGGCTCATTCCATCCCTTTGATTACAGGGCAATGTGTAATCGATACACTCTTTCCGGTAGCTAAAGGCGGAGCAGTAGCTGTGCCAGGTGGGTTCGGAACTGGAAAAACTATAATTCAGCATCAGCTGGCTAAATGGTGCGATGCGGATGTGATTGTATTTATAGGTTGTGGCGAGCGAGGAAATGAGATGACCGATGTCCTTATAAATTTTCCTAAACTCCGGGATCCCCGAACAGGTAGGCCGCTTATGGAAAGGACTATATTCGTAGCCAATACCTCCAATATGCCTGTAGCTGCGCGCGAGGCTAGTATTTATACAGGGGTAACCTTGGCAGAGTACTACAGGGATATGGGTTATCATGTTTCTGTAATGGCTGATAGCACCTCCCGCTGGGCTGAGGCATTAAGGGAACTTTCCGGCAGAATGGAGGAAATGCCGGCAGATGAAGGATTCCCTGCTTATTTGCCTACTCGTTTAGCAGAATTTTATGAACGAGCCGGGATGATAAATACATTGGGGGGTAGAGAAGGGTCTATATCTATTATTGCCTCTATATCGCCACCCGGAGGAGATTTCTCCGAACCGGTTACCCAGCACACAAAGAGGTTTGTCCGATGCTTTTGGGCCCTGGATAGGGAATTGGCCAATGCCCGCCATTACCCTTCTATCAGCTGGCTGGATAGTTATTCTGAATACTTAGATGATGTAGCAGGATGGTGGGAAAGCAATGTAGACCCTGAATGGAGAACTTTAAGAACCCAAATAATTGGGCTGTTGCAAAAAGAAGGCAAACTCCAGCAGGTAGTAAAGTTAGTAGGCCCTGATGTGCTCCCTGATAGCCAGCGTCTTATTTTAGAGGTTTGCAATATATTCAAAAATGCCTTTTTACAGCAGAATGCCTTTGATAAAATCGATACTTTCACAGTTGCCCAAAAACAGGTGAAGATGCTTAAGGTAATTTTGACATTTTATAATAAGGGCGTAGAAGCTATTAAGAGGGGGGCTCTTTTAATACAGCTTAAGAAATTGGCAGTTTATCCAGAAATTATGAAGATGAAATTCAGCATCCCTAACGATAAACTAAAGGATTTAGATGATTTATTGATTAGGGTAGAAAAACAAATAGATGCATTAACGCAAGGAAAATAAATTATGAGTCCGGAAAAAGATAAAGCACAACATATAGAGGGTATAGAATATAAGGGTATACAGGAAGCGGTAGGCTCACTTGTTGTTGTAAAAAATATACACAATGTGGGATATAACGAACTGGTGGAGGTAATAGATAGTGAAGGTAATACCAGGTTAGGGGTTACTTTAGAGGTGGCTGAAGGAATAGCTGTGGTAGAAGTATTCGGAGGGACCAGTGGATTAAGGCTTCCAGATGCAAAAGTAAGGTTTAAAGGCAAGCCCCTATTAATCGGCGTATCTAAAGAGATGCTGGGTAGAATATTCGATGGATTGGGTAATCCTATAGATAATATGCCCGAACCTATAACAGAAGAGGTTCAGGATATAAACGGATTACCTATAAATCCTACCGCCAGAGAGTATCCCAGGAAATTCATCCAGACAGGGATGTCATCCATAGATGTAATGAACACACTGATAAGGGGACAGAAACTGCCTATCTTTTCCGGCAGCGGCCTTCCCCATAACCTTATTGCGGCGCAGATTGCCAGGCAGGCAAAGATAGTCGGCGAAAAAGAAGGCTTTGCCGTAGTATTTGCTGCCATGGGAGTTAAGAATGATGTAGCAAGATTCTTTATAGATAGTTTTCAGGAGTCCGGGGTTATGGAAAAGGTTGTCCTGTTTTTAAGCCTGGCTGATGCGCCTTCTATAGAGAGATTGGTTACCCCCAGGACAGCCTTGACTTGCGCTGAGTATCTCGCCTTTAGGGAGAATATGCATGTTTTAGTAATCCTCACTGATATGACTAATTATGGCGAATCTTTAAGAGAGATATCTACTATAAGAGAGGAGGTCCCTTCGCGAAAAGGATATCCGGGTTATCTCTATAGTGACCTGGCCAGCATTTATGAAAGAGCAGGTATGGTAAAGGGGATAAAAGGCTCCATTACCCAGATGCCTATATTGACTATGCCTAATGATGATATTACCCATCCCATCCCTGACCTCAGCGGGTATATTACCGAAGGCCAGATTGTTCTGGAGAGGGATTTATATCAGAGAGGGATATATCCACCTATCGCCGGGCTGCCGTCACTCTCCAGGCTTATGAAGGATAGTATCGGCGAAGGTTTAACCAGAGAGGACCATCCTCACCTGGCGAGCCAGCTATATGCTGGTTATGCTCATGTAAAGGATGTAAGGGCCTTGGCCTCTGTAATTGGCGAAGAGGAACTTGCTACTTTAGACCATAAATATCTGGAATTCGGTGAGGCCTTTGAAAGGAAATTCTTAAGCCAGAAACAATACGAAGACCGTTCTATCGAAGAGAGCCTGGATTTAGGATGGAAGATGCTTTCTTATCTACCTAAGGAAGAATTGCACAGGATAACCGAAGAAGAGATTAGTAAATATTATGGGAAATAGAATATATGGCAAGATATAAAATAGCGCCGACTAAGACCAATCTTTTTAAGATAAAACGGGATTTGGAATTTGCTCAAGAAGGGTATCAACTTCTGGAACAGAAAAGAGAGATATTGGTAGCCGAACTTATGTCTTTAGTGGATAAAACCAAAGATGCCCAACGCAATGTAGAGGAAGGGCTTAAACAGGCATTCTATGCCTTGGAGCAGGCCATAACCAGAATGGGGGCTCAAGCGGTATCTCAGGCAGCCTTAGCTGTAAATATTAGAAGTACCATATCTTTGTCCCGACGAGGAATAATGGGAGTGGAGGTTCCTATAGTAGAGGCTGCTTATAAAGATGCGCCCCCCTATTATAGCCTGAGCGGAACCAGCTTCTGGCTGGATGAAAGCATAGAGAAGTTTAAGGGCGTATTAAAACTTATGGGCAGATTAGCAGAGGTAAGATTATCGCTTTTGCGGTTAGCTAGAGAAGTAAAAAAGACCATAAGAAGGGTTAATGCCTTAGAAAAAATAGCCTTGCCGGATCATAGAGAGACATTGAAATATATTCAGGATGTTTTAGATGAACAGGAAAGAGAGACCTTTTTTGTATTAAAGCTGGTTAAAGGAAGATTACAAAAGAAGGGCTTATGATAAAGGGAGGCTTTAAATGGCTAGTCCTATAAGGAAGATTCTGGTTACTATAGCTGGCGGTGATATTTGTATTATTACTGCCAAGTACGCTATATGCATGGCAAAATCTTTGGGCAGTGAACTGTTTGTCCAATATGTAGTAAATATGAAAGCGCTGGAAGATCTCCTGAGGGCCAGGGTATTTGTTAAGATTGAAAGTATGGGATATGAGAGAGAATTAGAAGAACAAGGCAACAGATACCTAACCAATATCAAAGAACTGGCAGCGGCCAAAGGGATAAAGGCTAATGCCGTACTCTCCAAAGGTATTATACATGATGAAGTGGTTAAGACCATTCAGGAATTAGGCATAGATATGTTAATAATTGGTGAATTGAAGGAACTCACCTCTCGCAAGGATTCCTTTTATGATGAAGGCGAAAGAATATTTAGAGAGGCCAAATGTCCTGTTCTGGTAGTTAAAGGAAGGGAGGAAATAGAAAGGATGTACGAAGGCTTACCCGGTTAGCAATCCTTACCAAAAGCGAGACAGGCGCCTCCCTTTCCGGCACGTCCCCTACAATCGCCCCCTACACTATGAGAAGATTCGTTTATTCCTTAATAACTGCCCAGGACGCTAATAAGGTATTTTATGTATTATTTAGACCGTTGTTGTTGGTCTCATCTTTTATATATGTTAATGTAGTAAGACTCATAAGATTCTTTTATAGAATAAATCTGCTAAAGTCTAAAAAACCGAAATCAAAAGTTATCAGCGTAGGAAATATTACATGGGGCGGCACAGGCAAGACCAGTCTGGTTGCTTTAATAAGCAGATTTTTGAATGCTAAAAATAAAAGGCCGGCTATACTTATAAGAGGGTATGGAGAAGACGAAGATAGGATGCTAAAGAAACAACTCAATACCGCAATCTTATCTGGCAGAGACCGTATAAAAAGTGCTAAAGTGGCAGAAGATAAATACAATGCGGATGTTTTAATTCTTGACGACGGGTTCCAACATTGGCGCATCAAGCAGGATTTGGATATAGTCTCAATAAATGCGACCGACCCTTTCGGAAACGGAAAGATTATTCCGGCGGGCATATTAAGAGAGCCCATTTCTGCATTAAAGCGGGCAGATATAATAGTACTTACCAAAGTCAATCTGGTAGATGAAAAAGATATTGTTGGCATAAAAAATATTATTCAGGGTGTTGCGTCGGATGTAGAAATTTTTGAAGCAGAATACAAAGCAGTTTCATTAACCGAAACCGGTAAAAACGAAGAGCGGAATCTTGACTACATTGTTAATAAAAAGGTATGCGCAGTAGCTGCTATAGGAGACAATAATTCTTTTTTTAGAATGCTTTCAGACTTGGGCGCTGAAATAACAGGCAAATTCTCTTTCCCCGACCATCATAAGTATACCCGGAGCAACATAAAAGATATTGTTGCGGCCGCGAAGAAAACAAATTCAGATGCAATTATAACCACGTCCAAAGACTGGATAAGGTTAAAGGATGGGGTCAGACCCTTGGAAAGAAATAGCCATTCTCAGGGTTTGACCCCTGAAATTTTATTATTAAACATTGCTATCAAAATTAAAAATGAAGAAAAATTCTTTGCTAGAATATCTTCTCTACTTACTGGTTAAGTTCCAGGCCATTCTTTTTCAATTTCTCCCATTTAAACTTAGCTTATCTATAGGAAGAAAGCTGGGAATGTTAGGCCCATATATAAATCTAAAACGCAAACGTATCGCCTATGCTAACTTAAAATTGGCGTTAGGAAACAAATACGGCCCTTCCCAACTTAGCAGGATATTAAAGCAAACATATATAAATATAGGACAGGGCATAATAGAAACATTGCTCCTGCCAAAGATAAACAAGGCCTATGCTGAGAGGAATTTTACTTATGAGGGCTTTGAAATAATAGACCGGGCTCTTAAAAAGGGTAAAGGTATAATACTTCTAACTCCCCACCTGGGCAACTGGGAAATGGCTAATGCGGCTTTGCCGTTTAAAGGATATCCTTATAAAGCGATTGCAAGAGAGCAGAAGCCGTTTTTGATAAATCAAATGCTAAACTCATATCGGGAATATCACGGATGTAAGGTAATCTCAAAAGGCATGCCAATCAGAGAAATCATAAAGGCCTTAAGGAATAACGAAATTGTCGGAATGCTGGTTGACCAGGATGCCGGAAAAGGTGGGATATTTGTCAACTTTTTTAACAGGCCTGCTTCCTGGCATCGAGGTGTTATGGAATTTGCGCTAAGCACAGGCTGTACGGTATTGCCGGGTTTTATTATCAGACAAGGGGGAGCAAAGCTTAAATTCCTTGTTTGTGACCCGGTAGTCTTTCCTGAAGATTGTTCAGATGAAGAAAAGATAAGGTCAGGATTTAGCCAATTTGTTTCTAAGCTGCAAGAGATGGTCATAAGATACCCTGATCAATGGCTATGGCAGCACAAAAGGTGGAAATCATCGCCGCAAAGAAGAGTTTTAATTTTAAATGACGCAAGGACAGGGCACCTGCGACAATCGCAGGCGGTCCTTTTTCAACTGAAAGAATTATATAAAAATGGAGGAATATCTGAAGAAGATATATTAACAGAAATCATAGATGTGAAATTCAAAAATGACATGACAAAAAGAGCACTTTATTTATCAAGTTATTTGTCGACTAAATCTTGCCAGGGGTGTATGAGATGCCTTAAATTTTGTCTTAATGAGCAAAATTATAAAAAGTTAATGAGGACATATGCGGATATTATTATATCCTGCGGTAGTAAAACTGCCCCGGTTAATCTTTTACTTTCTAAAGAATGCAATGCTAAATCTGTAATAATAATGAATCCAGCCCCCTTTTTAGTTAAAAAGTTTAATCTTGCTATTATTCCCAAGCATGATAAGCCTAAAAGACTTAAAAACACCGTTATTACCGAAGGAGCGCCGAATTTAATCGATAAAAATCTTATAGAGTATCAGGCCGATAGCTTAAGATATGAGATTGGGTCTATGAGCAAATTTAAAATAGGACTATTATTAGGAGGAGATTATAAATACTTCCATATGCAAGAAGGTATGATATCTACATTAATAGAGCAACTCCAAAACTCTGCAAAATATATCGGTGCTGATATATTAGCAACTACTTCAAGAAGAACACCGAGAAAAATAGAGGAATTGATTAAATATCAGTTATCAAACGACCCAAGATGTAAACTATCAGTTATTGCAAATGAGGAAAACAAAAAAGGGGTGGTAGGGGGTATTTTAGGCCTTTGCGACATAGTAATAGTTTCACCTGAAAGCGTTTCGATGGTTTCAGAAGCAGCCTCATCCAGCGCTTATGTCCTTGTTTTTGACGGGGAAGATGTCCAGGATAAAAAACATAGGTTATTTTTGAAAAATTTATCCGGCAAAGGTTATATACAGCTTACGAATACTAAAGATATAGCTGAGTGTATCAATACATTTTTTAGTAAAAGGCCAGATGTTAAGGTGCTAGACGATAATGCAGTTATAAGAGAAGGGTTGGAGAGGATAGTTTAGTAGGAAAGAGACGTTTCCGGTTTCAAAGAACAGAAAGAGACGTTTCCAGTTTCAAAGAGGAAAATGTCCCCCAAAGTGCTTAGAAAACAAGTTAGGGGACACTTTCCCCTTTGAAACCGGAAACGTCTCTATAACATGAATATCTTACAAATACTTCCAGAATTAAAATCAGGTGGCGTGGAGACAGGCGTTGTAGACCTTACCAGGGAGCTTGTGAAAAAAGGCCATAAGGCAGTGGTGATTTCAGCAGGAGGGAAGTTGGTAGATGAGATTAACCAGGCGGGTGGTATTCATTATAAATTGCCTGTAGATAAAAAAAACCCAATAACTATTCTAAAAATGATAGGAAAAATACGCGATATTATAAAAACTGAAGATATAGATGTTGTCCACGCAAGAAGCAGGGTACCCGGAATTTCTTCCTTTTTTGCATCCTATAAACAGAAAGTTCCGTTTGTTACTACCTGCCATGGATATTATTCAAGGCACTTGTTTAGCCGGGTAATGGGATGGGGTAAATTTATAATAGTTGCAAGCCAGGTTATAGCAAAACATATGATAGAAGATTTTGAAGTGCCAAGAGAAAGGATAAGGCTTATACCAAGAGGGGTAGATTTAGATAAGTTTAGATATGTTCCACTCAGCGTGAAAAAAGAAAGGAAAGAATTTATAATAGGAATGATAGGGCGCATCACACCCTTAAAAGGACATACGCATTTTATACGGGCTATATCTAAAGTAGTAAGAATAATACCTAAAATAAAGGTCCTTATTATAGGAGAAGCCCCTGCAGGAAAACAGAAATATAAAACAGAGGTGCAGACATTGGTAAGGAGGCTATCGCTTTCTAAATATGTTAATTTCTTAGGGCGACGAGATAATATACCGAAGCTGCTACATCGTATGGACGTTCTGGTTCTGCCTACTGTTACACCGGAAGCATTTGGCAGGGTAATTATAGAAGCGCAGGCATCCGGTGTGCCGGTAGTTGCTACGAAAGTTGGTGGAGTGGTAGATATCATAACAGATGGAAAAAACGGTCTTTTAGTCCCTCCCGGCGATTGGAGTTCTATGGCAGGTGCAATAATCAGGATATTAAGAAATAGAAAATTGGCCCAGAAGCTAGCCAAACAAGCTAGATTAGATGTAGAACGCAATTTCAATCTAGGAAAAATGTATAAAAGGACCATTGCTGTCTATGAAGAAGCAAAAGACAACATTACCATATTGGTAATAAAGATATCTGCTATTGGAGATGTTATATTAAGTATCCCTTCCTTAGCTGCTTTACATAAGCATTTTCCCCGGGCAAAAATCGTAATGCTGGTGGGAACAAAAGCCCGAGAAGTTGTAAGCAATTGTCCTTACATCGATGAGCTAATCGTTTTTGATAATAGCAGCCGGCGCAGTCGGATTAAAAAGATTTTAGATTTGTCAGCGAGTTTAAGACGCGAATATTTTGATATGGTAATTGATTTGCAGAATAACAGAGCAAGCCACCTATTAGGTTCATTTTCGATGAGCCCGAGGCGCATTGGTTATAAGAGCAAAAAGCTGGATTTCTTGCTTTCAAAAAGAATAGATGGCGCTAAGTTGAAGCTCCAGCCGGTAGAGCATCAATTTAGGTTGCTTCGCAGTTTGGGAATAGAAGATGATTCTAAGAAACTTCAGTTGTTTCCTACCGAATTAGAAAAACAGAACGTTGATAGCATATTAAAGAATCAATGGATTAGCAATAAACAGATTCTGGTAGGTATGAATATAGGTTCAAGTGCGCATTGGAAGACCAAAAAATGGCCAACGGAAAAGTTCATAAAACTTTGTAAGAAAATTTCTCAAAAAGGCATAAGAGTCCTCATCACCGGCTCAAAGCAGGATGTGCCGATAGCTAAAAAGTTGATTTCATCTGTAAAGAGCAAGCCAATAAACATGGTGGGTAAAACTACCCTTATGGAATTGGCCTGTTTAATTAAAAGGTGTAAGTTATTTATTACCGGTGATTCTGCGCCGTTGCATATAGCCTGCGCTATGTCTACACCCTGCATTGCTTTGTTTGGGCCCACTGATCCCGAGCGTCATTTGCAACCTACCCGGTCTGTTGTGATAATACAGAAAAAACTGAAGTGTTCGCCTTGTTACAGAAGAGTTTGCCGTAATGTAAAATGTATGAAAAAAATATCTGTCGAAGAAGTTTTTGAAACCGCTATGAAAATGCTGGGAATGAAGAAGTGATTGAGATCGGGACTCAAAACAGAAAGAGACGTTTCCAGAACCTAGCAAAAAGGGACGTTTCTGAAACCAAAGGGGAAAGTGTCCCCACAAAGGGGACATTTTCCCCTTTGGTTTCAGAAACGTCCCTATACACATTGGTTCTGGAAACGTCTCTATAACATGAATATCCTACTTATAACCACAAGATTAAACCTGGGTGGTATTGGTGTATATGTCAGTTCTTTAGCCCGCGGCCTTAAGAAAAAGGGACACAAGGTAATAGTTGCTTCCAGTGGCGGTGAATTAGAAAATGTTTTAAGCAACTCCGGCATAGAGCATATTTATCTTCCGATAGATACCTCATCTGAAGTTGGGCCGCACATTATGATGGCAGTTATGAAATTACTCAAGGTTATACGAAAAGAGAATATCCAGATAGTCCATGGTCAGACTAGGGTTAGCCAGGTAATCGGCCATTATTTGGAAAAATTCTCTAAAGCCGTCTTTGTAGCCACCTGTCATGGGTTTTTTAAACGCCGATTAATACGCAGATTGTTGCCCTGTTGGGGCACGAGAGTGGTGGCAATAAGTGATGCAGTAAGAGAACACCTGGTAAACACAATGAAAGTTCCAAAAAACAAGATTGAATTGATCTATAATGGTATTGATGCCTCTTTTTTAGAAAAGGGCTATTCAGAAATAGATCTTAATAGGGTAAAGAAAGAGTTTAACTTGAGTAGTAATTTAGTAGTAGGAATAACAGCCCGGATTTCAAGCGTTAAGGGACATGTCTATCTTTTAACGGCGATACCCAAAATAAGAGAAGTTTTTCCTGGCATACAACTTCTTATTGTCGGTAGCGGCAAGGCAAGATATGAAAAACAATTACACCATATGTGCAGAAAATTGAATATAGAGAGAAATGTCGTATTTCAGCCTGGCATACGAAATGTATATAAAGCGCTTTCTGTTATGAATGTGTTCGTTTTACCTTCTATTCAGGAAGGCTTAGGTCTTTCGTTGCTTGAGGCATTGGCAACTGGTTTGCCTGTAGTTGCCTCCAATGTAGGCGGTATATATTCCGTTATCCGGCATGAAGAAAACGGCATACTGGTCCCACCGAAAGATGTCAAGGCCTTAGCAGATGCTATCATAACAGTTTTAAAAGACAAGGATTACGCAAAAAGATTGGGGCAAAGAGGAAAACAGACGGTAAGAGAAAAATTTACATTGGATAAAATGATAGATAGGGTGGAGGGATTTTATACTCGTGCCCTGGAAGGAAGAACAGCACCGTTTGGGAAAGCAAAGTAGCAAATGTAGGGACACTTGCCCCTTTGGAATCCCAAACGGTGCTATACCCAATGAAAGTACTTATCAT
>CAZMYR010000024.1:3833-25189 GCA_964570585.1 uncultured Planctomycetia bacterium | reverse complement strand
GAGCGAACAATGCTCGAGCTTTTAGCATGCTGGGGCAAACATGCAAAATTTCAAGTTCCCATTTTCACAGGATTTAATATTTGCTTTAAGGTAGCTATAGCTGAAAGGATTGCGAGGTAGCTGGTTTTCGGATTATCAGGTGA
This sequence comes from uncultured Planctomycetia bacterium, assembly GCA_964570585.1. Taxonomy (GTDB): domain Bacteria; phylum Omnitrophota; class Gorgyraeia; order JABMRG01; family JAFGKX01. The sequence goes on along the minus strand of CAZMYR010000024.1, from coordinate 25,046 downwards.
GGGGACATTCTCTGTTTTAGTAATTAACTTACCAAAATCACCACAAACCTCAACCTGATGGGAATTTCTTTTATAAGAAGGCGATGTAATTATAGTTACGCGTGTTTTATTAGCGCCTATACCGACTAAACTTAAAAGGGCTGATACATTTATATTTTTAGGAAAGGCCTTTACTGCCTCGGCTGCTGGGCCATCAAATAATATCTTCTCGCCCTTTATCTTTTTAATGTTTATTTTGTTTTTAATTATATAAGGTGCGCCCGCCAATCCTCTTGGTGGCTTCCTGGTTATAAGCCTTGCACTCCTAATCTTAGCCTGACTTGCTGCTTTTATAGCGTCGACACCGCCTATAGCACCGCTGGGAAGATAGACTTTAATCCCTCTCTTTTGCGCTAATTCAAATAGTCTCCTATGCCCCAATAATCCACCCACGCTCATTAACATTACATCTTTCTTTGCATTAATTGCATTTTTTAAAATATGAGCGCTTACCTTTGCCGAAGCTGCCTCTATTACCAAGTCGCTCTTTTTTATTAAATCCAAAAGTCCCAAGCTGGCAGGTTTTGATTTAAGGCTTCTGCGTAATCTTTCTAATTTTTCCTTATCAATATCGCAAAGTCCCGCAGTCCTGGCTCTATCTTTTAGCTCCTTATCGATAACTTTTGCCAGTTTTGAGCCTATAGCCCCGCAACCTATTATGCCTATCTTCAACATCTAAGACCCCGACACCGACACCCATTTTTTCTCACCGGAGACAGCCAGCATTTTATCCAATCCTTTTTTTGCCTTTATTCTTATGGCTTCAGGAACCTTCACTTCAAACTTCATAAATTCTAAAGAATAGGCTATCCAGCCTAAAGTCGTCAATTTCATACTCTCACATATAAGACCGTCTGTCGGAATGTAAAATTTTCTATCGGGAAATTGCTGTTTTAGCCTGAATAACATCCCGTATTCAGTTCCTATTATAAACTCTTTTGCTTTTGATTTTTCAATATAATTTATCATGCCGCCTGTTGACGTAACATGGTCTGCCAATGCTAATACCGGTGGATTACATTCCGGATGCGCAATAAACTTTGCATTCGGGTGAAGTTTTTTAGCAGCGATTATCTGCTCTTCATGAACTCTTATATGAGTAGGGCAGAATCCTTCCCAGCAAATAATTTCCTTATCAGGCAGTTGGCTTTGGACATATTTTCCCAGATTTTTATCAGGTATAAAAAGTATCTGTTTTTCCTTAAGAGAACGCACAACATCTACGGCATTTCTTGAAGTGCAGCTTATATCAGACTCTGCCTTTACAGCAGCAGAAGTATTCACATAACAAACAACCGTTGCTTTCGGATATTCCTTTCGCTTTTTCTTTATCATTCCTACAGTAGCCATATCAGCCAAAGGGCAACCAGCTTCTTTCACAGGCAGAAGTACAGTCTTGTTTGGATTTAATATAGAGGCGGTCTCTGCCATAAATTGCACGCCGCAAAAGACTATTACATCGGCATTTGTTCGCACGGCTGCTTTACTTAAGGCAAGGGAATCTCCGGTTACATCCGCTATCTCCTGCACCTCATCTCGCTGGTAGTTATGCACGATAATAACAGCATTGCGTTCTTTTTTAAGCTGCTGTATGCGTGCTCTTAATTTATTTTTGTATTCTTTGTCATCTTTTTCTGTGTATATCATTTCTTCACTGATTTATTTTTTTCGTTTACCTTTACTATTTTCTTCCTGAAAACAGCCGCCTCTTTTGAATCCATCAAACCATAGGAGATTATTATGACTTTATCCCCAACCTGGGCGTATCGAGCCATAGCTCCGTTCATGCATATAATGCCCGAATTTGCTTCGCCTTCGATAACATAGGTTTCGAGGCGAGTTCCATTGTTTAGATTTACTACCTGCACTCTTTCACCCGGGAATATATCTGCCTCCTTAAGTAATGCTAAATCAATAGTTATGCTCCCTTGATAATTTAAATTGGTTTCGGTTATAGTAGCATTGTGAATCTTGGACTTTATCACTATGCGCAGCATCTTTGTGACCTCCTTGGAGAATGCACCGTTTGGGAAAGCAAAGGGGCAAGTGTCCCCTTTGTGGGGACATTTACTACTTTGCTTTCCCAAACGGTGCTATTCTACCTTCACTGTTATATTATCAATCAATCTGGTTTTACCAAAATATACTGCTAATGCGATTAGAATTTTGCCTTTTAATCTTTTTACCGGATTTAAGCCTTTGGCATTAACAACAGAAATATAATCTATACGCGCATGTGGAATAGATTTTATCATATTTCGCATTGTGTGAATTATTCTATTTGTATCTCTTATCCCGGAATTTATTAATCTTTTTGCTCCTTTCAAAGATTTATATAAAATCGTAGCATTTTTTCTATCCATTTTGTTTAAATGTGTATTTCGTGAACTCATTGCCAGACCGTCTTTTTCCCTTATTATAGGCAATACCTTCAATTTCACATTCATATTTAAATCTTTGACCATTCTATCTATAATTATAGCCTGCTGCGCGTCTTTTCCTCCAAAGTATGCAATATCCGGCTCTATAATATTGAACAATTTAGCAACAACCGATACAACTCCTCTAAAATGGGAAGGCCTTGAGATGCCGCATAAGACCTTGCTCATCTTTTCTACATTAACATAGGTTTGATATCCATTTGGATACATCGATTTGGCAGAGGGCGCAAATACTATATCTACTCCTTCTTTTTCCGCCAGATGTAAATCTCTCCTTGAGTCTCTCGGATAACGCAAATAATCTTCACCGGGGGCAAACTGAGCCGGATTGACAAAGATACTTATGACAACGATATCGCATTCTTTAACTGCTCTTCTTATAAGTGAGAGATGCCCTTCATGGAAATACCCCATAGTTGGGAGGAGGCCTATTGATTTAACTTTCCGTTTTGCCTTTTTTATCTGCTTTTTTACCGAATTTATACTTTTTATTAACTGCATCCCGCACCTTTTTCTTGTTCATCCCGCACTTTTTTGATACTTATCTCTGAATACTTTAAAGGTGCGGGATGCACTGCAATTCCTTCAACGGCCTCATTACAAATTCTCTCTTATGCATCCTGGGATGTGGTATTTTCAAACCAGGAGAATTAATTTTTTCATCACCATAAAGCAAAATATCCAAATCTATTGGGCGGGGGCCATTTTTAACGGTTGCAACTCTACCAAGTTCTTTTTCTATTCTCTTAAGGTGTTTTAATAATTCATGAGGGGGGAGTTTCGTTTTTATTTCAATTGCGCCATTTAAAAATCTATTCTGGCGCGGGCCGCCTTCAGGCTCTGTCTCTATCAACGATGAAACTCTGGTTACCTCTATACCTTCTATGCCTCCCAGTTTCTTGACAGCTGTTTTTATATTTTTGTTTCTATTGCCGAGATTAGAACCAATACCAAGATAAACGTGTTTAACGCTACTTCTCATGCAGCTTCTTTATCCTACCGACAGCTTCTTTAAGTCTATCTTCTGAAACAGTGAGGGCTATGCGAATGTAACCTTCACCGTTATGGCCGAAACCTATACCCGGGGTGGTTACTATATCGCACTTTTCCAATAGCATCCTGGAAAACTCATTGGATGTATAACCAGGGGGTACCGGCATCCAAACATAGAATGTCGCCTTCGGCTTTGGAACATTCCAACCTAATGCATTTAGACCACCGACTAAGGCATCTCTTCTCGATTTATACATCTGATTAAGTCCATTTTTATGGCTTTCATCAGTCTTTAGCGCTACTACCCCTGCAAACTGCACTGCTTGAAAAATGCCAGAATCTATATTGGATTTTACTGCGGCTAAAGCCTGAATAATTTCTCTATTTCCTGTTGCAAATCCTATTCTCCACCCGGTCATATTATAGGTTTTGGAAAGGGAATGAAATTCTACTCCGATTTCTTTCGCGCCATCTATCTGAAGAAAGCTTAAAGGTTTATAACCGTCAAAATAAATTTCAGAATATGCAGCATCATGACATACTATTATGTTATTCTCTGTGGCAAAGTCTACCACTTTTTTAAAAAATTCTTCATTGGCAATTGCAGCCGTAGGATTATTGGGATAATTTAAAAATATTATCTTTGCCCTCTTTGCTACCTGATAGTCTATCTTGTCTAAATCCGGAAGGAAACCATTGCTCTCAAGCATAGGCACAATATGGCAAATTCCGCCTGCAAATATAGTGCCCGATTTATAAGGCGGGTAACAAGGATCAGGTATAATGGCTTCATCCCCCGGATTTATAAAGGCAAGCGGAATATGAGCAACACCTTCCTTTGATCCTATAAGTGGTAATATCTCTGTGTCAGGGTCAAGTTTAACTGAAAACCTCTTCATATACCAGTTGGCTATCTCATTACGAAATTGGGGCATTCCATAGTTTAATGCATAACGATGATTGACCGGATCTTGAGCCGATTCATATAAACTTTCGATTATATGGATAGGGGTAGGCATATCAGGATCTCCCACACCTAAATCTATTATATCCCTGCCGTTGACAATTGCCTCTTTCTTCATTCTGTCAATCTCTGCAAAAAGATAAGGAGGCAGACTCTTTAACCTTTGCGAAATCTCTATCTTCATATTGATTTTCCTCTCTTGTATTATATCTCTTTAAGTACATCCTGCATATTATAAAGTTTAGGCGATTTGTCAACAATATATCTACAGGCCCGTAAAGCCCCCATAGCAAATGCGTCTCTTGAATGGGCCCTATGGGTTATCTCTATCCTCTCATTTTGGCCGGCAAATATGACCGTATGGTCACCTATAATGTCTCCTGCCCTAACAGCATGGATTCCAATCTCATCTTTAGGACGCTTCCCGATGCTGCCTTTTCTTCCATAGACTAATCGATATTTCCTGCCTTTGCCTCTTGCCTGTAAGATTTCGTCAACCAAACGCTTAGCAGTACCGCTGGGCGCATCTTTCTTTTCATTATGGTGAGCTTCTATTATTTCAATATCATAATCTCCGCCTAAATCGCGGGCAACACTACCAACTATATTAAAGACCATATTAACGGCAATACTCATGTTGGGAGATAACAATATAGGAATAGAAGATGAAACTGTTTTTACAATTCTCATTTCTTCATCAGTTAAACCGGTGGTTCCAATTACAATGGGCTTATGAGCTGCTTTGGCCTGATTTACATTATTTATCGTAGATAACGGGGTAGTAAAATCCACTATTACATCGCCTTTTTCTATTACCTTTGAGATATCGTCAGTTATAGAAATGTCTAATTTGCCAATGCCACAGACACTGCCTGCATCCTTACCTATATCCGGATGGGTCTTTCTTTCAGTGGCTCCGACAACAGAAAAGTTCTCTGATTCCGAAGCTAAACAAACAAGCCTTTTGCCCATTCTGCCGCAACAACCGGTAATTATTAGATTAATCATGGTATTCTCCCATTTAGTTCGTAGAGTAGTATAGAGACGTTTCCAGTTTCAAAGGGGAAAGTGTCCCCTTTTAGATGTTTTCATTATAATGGGGACATTTTCCTCTTTGAAACTGGAAACGTCTCTTTCCGAACTATTTTATCAGCTTATATTCCCTCAACACTACTTTAAGCTTTTCAACATTAGACTCTGACATAGCGCACATTGGAAGCCGCAAAGTAGGTTCAATCATTCCCATAAGCCCCATAGATGTTTTAACCGGAATCGGATTGGTTTCGATAAACATCGCATTTACCAATGGCATCAATTTATAATAATAATTTCTTGCCTGTTTAAAATCGCCTTTTTCATGCGCTGTTATCATCTCAGAAACATCATTTGGCACAATATTAGCAACCACTGAGATAACACCGCAGCCGCCGATTGCGAGTAAAGGCAAAGTAAGCGCATCATCGCCTGAAATCAGGTCAAAATCTTCACCGCATAGTCTTTTAATCTCCGCCATTTGTTTTAGATTTCCGCTTGCCTCTTTTACTCCGACTGCATTTTTCAATTTTGCTATTCTTGCCATTGTTGCCGGTGTAATATTTATTCCGGTTCGGGAAGCGATATTATATACAATGAGGGGGATGCCTATACTATCTAATACCTTAAAATGTTGGTATATGCCTTCCTGGGTGGGTTTGTTATAATATGGAGTAATAATTAGGGCGCCGTCAGCTCCTGCTTCTTTAGCGTGTCTGGTAAATTCGAGGGCTTCTGCGGTATTATTGGAACCGGTGCCAGGAACAACCTTCGTTTTTCCTTTAGCCTCATCTATAACTATATCTATTACCCTTTCATGCTCCTGGAGCGAAAGCGTTGCAGATTCTCCGGTGGTACCGCATGGCACTAAAACATCGGTTCCATTCTCAATTTGAAACGTTATGAGTTTTCTTAATGCCTCTTCATCTATCTTTTCATCCTTAAATGGCGTAACTAAAGCAACCATTGAACCTTTGAACATGTGTCACCTCCAGAATTTTTGAAAAAAATTTTGTCCCGGGCGTCATTAAAATCCGAACAGGTGTGAGGATTTAACAATAGCAAGGGACCTCACGCTTTTATCTTCCCTTCAAAAACTACACGTGCCTCGCCTTCTAAAAACACATTCTTAAATTTGTTATTTTGTTTTTTAAAATATATTTTTAGCAAACCGCCTCTGGTATAAACCTTAATCGGAGACTTCATCGCTTTTATTATGCTGGATATAATTGCAGAGGCAACCGCGCCTGTGCCGCACGCCAGGGTTTCTGCTTCAACTCCTCTTTCGTATGTCCTTATATTAAGGGCGTCTTTGCCAGATGGATTTATGAAATTGACATTGGCCCCTTTGGGTTTAAACAAAGGATGATACCTCATCTTTCTGCCAAGATTATAAACATCTACATTTTTTAAATCATCAACATAATAAACCAGATGGGGCACGCCGGTATCAGCGTAATGGACTTGATAATTTTTCTCCTCGATGCTGATATCGAGTCCTAATTTAATAGACGAAGGCTGGGTCATATTGATCCTGACTTTATCTTTTGTAACTTTTGCATTAAGGATTCCGGTTTTGGTTTCAACAGACATATTAGCCGGAGCAATTTTATTTTTATGCGCAAAGGCAGCAACGCATCGTAAACCATTTCCGCACATTTCAGGCTCTGAACCGTCAGGATTAAATATGCGCATTCTGAAATCGCACTTTTTTGATTTTTCCAGCAACAGGAGTCCATCTGCTCCTATGCCGAATCTCCTATCGCATAATTTCTTCGCCAACTTCGGCAAACTGTGGACTATGGACTGTGGACTATGGACTCTCCTATTAATCACCACAAAATCGTTGCCAGTGGCTTGCATCTTAACAAATTTTAACTGGGTCACTGTAACGCTCTGGGAATGGATTCTCCCCTGATAAGATCTTGATAGGTTTCCCTGCGACGGACTATATAATATCTTCCTCTGATTACCATCACTTCAGCTGTTCTGGGACGGGCATTATAATTACTGGACATTGAAAATCCGTATGCTCCGGCGCCCATAACAGCCAAAAGGTTGCCTTCTTCTACTTCTGGCAATCTTCTATTCTTCGCAAGGTAATCTGCGCTTTCGCATATAGGCCCTACCACATCGGTTTTTATAAAAGTCTCAACTTTACCCAAACGCCTCAAGGGGAGTATCTCATGATATGCGCCATATAAAGCGGGCCTTATAAGGTCGTTCATACCTGCATCTACAATGATAAATCTTCTTCTTGGAGTCTTTTTGACATATAATACTCTGGTTATAAGCACGCCGCTATTTCCGGAGATAAATCTTCCCGGCTCAAGTATAACCTTAAGTTCCATCTTCCTTAATATAGGAAGGATTGCTCTGGCATATTCTTTGGCAGTCTGAGGGCGTTCTTTAGAATAGATAATGCCCATCCCGCCTCCTATATTTATGTAATTTATAGATATTCCTTTATCCCTTAATTTTTTTATAAAGGGGGCTATTTTACGCAAGGCATTTACAAAAGGGGCCTTATCGGTTATCTGGGAACCGATATGCATATGCAACCCAATGATGTCAAGATGGGAAAAGGCGTTCCTTTTTGCAAATATTTCCCTGGCTGTATTAAAATCTAAACCAAATTTGCTCTCACTAATTCCTGTGGTTATAAAACGATGGGTGCGGGGTCTAATACCGGGATTAATGCGTAGTGAAATTTTTGTTCTTCTGTTGAGCCTTTTGCAGAGATTTTCAATCATTACCAGTTCTGAAGTCGATTCTACATTAAAAAACAATATCCCCTTCTTTATGGCTGTATCTATTTCCATGGCTGTTTTGCCTACACTGGCATAAACTATTTTTTCGGGTTTAGCCCCTATTTTAAGGGCCTTGTATAACTCTCCCCCGGAAACTATGTCCAGGCCGGCCCCTTCTTTTACCAATGCCCGGCAGACAGTTAGATTAGAATTAGACTTCATAGAAAAACATATAAGCGGCTGAACCGGGGCAAATGCCCTTTTTATTTTTCTATAATGGTCCAGTAATGTGGCGTAGCTATAAAGATAAAAAGGTGTTTCTACCTTATGAGCAATATTTTCTATCTTTACTGTCTCGCAGTATAGGTTGTTGTTTTTGTATTTAAAACGGTGCATGCAATTTCTTCTCCCACTTCGCAATCTGCTGTCTGACCAGTAAAGGATTGGTGCTGCCCATGGATTTTTTCAGCATAACCGACCTTTTGGCATTGAAGACTTTAAATACATCCTCAGCGAAAATCTTAGTGAATTTGGTCAGTTCATTTATATTGAGTTCCGACAGTTTTTTCTTTTTATTTTCGGCATAGCTTATTATCCTGCCGACTAAATTGTGCCCCTGGTGAAACGGCATTCCCTTCCTTACCAGATAATCTGCTATATCCACCGCATAAATAGTATCATCTTTCGCCAGCGCCGATTCTATTTCCTGTCTATTTACTTTAATTGTATTAAAGATTCCCGGCAATATTTTAAGGCAATACGAGGTATCTTTAATCGAATTAAACAGCGGTTTTTTATCAAACTGCATATCCCTATTATAAGAAAGAGGCAGGCCTTTCATCATAACTAACACAGAAATTAAATCTGCATATATCTTTGCCGCTGTTGCCCTTATAAGCTCTAAGCTGTCGGGATTTTTCTTCTGGGGCATTATACTTGAGCCTGTGCAATAATTTCCGGCTATATCTAAAAAACCTAAATCGCTGCATGAATAAAATATTAAATCCTGGCAAATCCTGGACATATGCGTCGCTAAAATACTCAAAGCAGAAAGTATCTCAATAACAAAATCTCTGCTCGCTACTGCGTCTATGCTGTTGGCTGAGACCTTAGAAAAGCCCAATAATTTAGCTACATATTCCCTATCGATAGCCAATCCTGTCCCGGCCATGGCACAGCTGCCCAATGGCATCTCATCAACTCTTTCATATGCAGATTCCAATCTCTGTTTGTCTCTATCAAGCATGTTGGCATAAGCCAATATCTGATGAGACATCAATATCGGAACAGCGTGCTGGGTATGAGTATAGCCAGGCATAACTACATCTATATACTTTTTTGCAAAACCTACTAATGCAACTTGCAGTTTAGTTAACAATGCGATTATTGCTTTAAGGCTATCTTTGCAATACATCTTAAGGTCCAGAACTACCAAATCGTTTCTACTTCTTGCTGTATGCAGATAATCCGCTTGTTTGCCTATTCTCTTAGAAAGAGCAATAAGCACAGCGGTATGCACATCTTCGGCATTAGGGTCTATTTTTAATTTTCCCTGCTGGTAATCTTTCAGCATAGCCGATAAGGCCTTTTCAATAGAAGCGGCTTCCTTTTTGGGTATAATATTGCATTTAGAAAGCATCTTAACATGGGCTATGCTGCCCTTTATATCATATTCAAGTAAAACTTTATCGTAATCTAAGGAACCGGAAAATTGCCAGAAGTCAGGATCTGTTTTTTCTTTAAATCTTCCGCCCCACATTTTTTTAGCCATGATAAAAACTCCTTCAAACTCTAAATACTAAACTCTAAATTCTAAACAAATCTAAAATTCGAAATTCTAATGTTCAAAACCAATGTCTTGAATTTTGAAATTTGGGTTTTGAGTTTGTTTAGGATTTAGGGTTTCGAGTTTAGAGTTTTTCATTTCATATACGGCATTCCCCATATCTTTATAAATCCTTCTGCCGGCTTTTTGTCAAACTTATCTTTTTCAGTATATGTAGCCAGTTCTTCCTTATAAAGTGAATACTCCGAAGTTCTTGCAACAGGAACGCATGAGCCTTTATATAACTTGAGTCTAACTTCACCCGTTACATTCTGCTGGGTAGGAAGAATAAAACCATCTAATGCCTTTTTCAAAGGAGAATACCATAATCCATAGTATATAAGCTCCGAATATTTTTCCCCGATAATCTTTTTAAAGTGCAGCAGTTCTCTATCGAGCACCAGCGCCTCAAGTTCTTTATGGGCTGTATGCAAAATAAAAGCGGCCGGCGCCTCGTAAACCTCCCTAGATTTTATACCAATGAGTCTATTCTCTATCATATCCGACCTTCCGACACCATACGCAGCGCCTATCTCGGTCAGTTTTTTTATAAGGCCGATTTCAGAATACTTTTTTTTATCTAAAGTTACAGGTTCACCATTTTTAAATCCTACTGTTAGATATGCAGGTTTTGAAGGCGTTAGTTTCGCTGACTTTGTAATTTGATAAGCATTCTCCGGCGGTTCAAAAGCCGGGTCTTCTAAAACTCCGCATTCAATACTTACTCCCCAAAGATTCTGATCGAGACTGTAGGGACTTTTTTTGGTTGCAGCGACAGGGATCTTATGCATCTTGGCATATCTTATCTGGGCCTCTCTTGATGGGAAATCCCATTCTCTTACCGGCGCGATTATTTTTAAATCCCTGGCTAATGCCGCTACCGAAACCTCTATTCTTACCTGGTCATTTCCTTTTCCGGTGCACCCATGCGCCACGAATTTGGTCTTTTCTTTCTTTGCCACAGCTACAAGTTTTTCTGCAATCAGAGGCCTTGATAGAGCAGTTGCCAGGAAATATTTATCTTCATATACAGCATTTGCTTTCAGCGCCGGATAAATATAGTCTGTTATGAATTCTTTTTTTGCGTCTATTATATGGACAGCTGAGGCTCCTATTCTTTTGGCCTTTTCTCTGGCTTTAGCTAAATTGCTTACCTGGCCGATGTCCACCAGACAGGCAACGACATTAAAGCCCTTCTCCTTCAACCATCTAATGGCTATTGAGGTATCGAGCCCTCCTGAATATGCAAGAACTATTTTTTTCATTTAAAACTCTCCATGTTCGTAGCGAACAGTTATCCACAGGGTAGGTCGGGCTTAAGCCCGACCTACTATTGTGGATAACTTCTGATTTATCATTTTAGCAACATTATCAGCAACGCCTTCTGCACATGCATTCTATTCTCAGCCTGGTCAAAAACTATAGAATGAGAGCCGTCTATAACTTCGTCGGTTATCTCCTCGCCTCTGTGGGCAGGCAAACAATGCATAATTAAATAATTTGGTTTTGCATCTTCTAAAAGCTTAGAATTAATCTGAAATCCCTGAAAATCCCTAAGCCTTTTTTCTTTTTCCGACTCCTTGCCCATTGAGGCCCATACGTCAGTATAGATTATATCAGCTCCTTGAATACATTTTCTTATATCTTCTTCTAATACTATAGAAACTCTGTTTCTCCCGGCCTCTTTTTTTGCCTCATACAATATATCTCTGTCAGGCTCATATCCTTTCGGTGTTGATATCGACAGATTAATGCCTGACTTTGCGCAGCAGAAAAGTAAAGAATGTAAGACATTATTGCCATCGCCTATAAAGGCAATCTTTATATTTTTTGACCTTTTTACTTTTTCTTTTATAGTAAAAACATCGGCTAATGCCTGGCAGGGATGCAGCATGTCACTTAAGGCATTTATCACCGGGATAGTGCTGTTTCTTCCCAAATCTATTATATCCTGATGGGAATAAGTTCTAGCAGCTATCCCATCTAAATATCTGGATAAAGTTTTGGCTATATCATTGGTTGCTTCCCTTGCCCCAAGTTTTATATCATCAGGCCCGAGATAGATACAATAACCGCCGAGTTGATACATTCCAATCTCAAAAGAGACTCTGGTCCTGTTAGAAGGCTTCTGAAATACAAGGCCAAGCGCTTTTCCTCTTAGCTTATCAGAAAATTTCTTCGGGGCCTCTTTAACCTTGGATGCAAGCTTAAATATCTTTTTTATCTCATCCTTTGATAAATCCTTTATTGTTATAAAATCTTTTTTCATCCCGCACCTTTCATCTATTAACCTGCACCTTTTTAGCATTAGCGTTTTGAATGCTAAAAAGTTGCGGGATTCATTTTTTTCCTATTGCCTTATCTAAAATATTCACTGCTTTATCAATCTGAGAGCTTGTAACTGTAAGGGCAGGCATTATTCTTAAGATATTGCCCTGAGTGCAATTTATTAACAACCCATTCTCAAAACATTTCTTTACAATGGCATCGCATTTTTTGGTTAATTCGATGCCTATCATAAGACCTTTCTGTTTTATGTTTTTAATAACGGGATATTTTTGTTTCAATACTTTAAGTCTTTTATTAAAATATTTAGCTCTTTCTTTCACATTAGAAATCAAATTTTCCTTTCCTATAGCATCAAAAACCCCTAACGCAGCTGCGCAGACTATCGGGCTTCCGCCGAACGTCGATGCGTGCATCCCCGGTTTTAGGAAATTGGCAAATTTATTCCTTACTACCATTGCCCCTATCGGCAAACCCCCGCCTAAAGATTTTGCTAATGTCATAACATCGGGAATTATCCCGTAATGCTGGTAACAAAACATCCTGCCGGTTCTTGCAATTCCAGTCTGCACTTCATCTATTATTAAAAGGAGTTTATTTTTATTGCAGAATTTCCTTAATGCTTTTATGTATTCCTGGGATGCTATATTTATACCTCCTTCGCCTTGAATCAACTCAACCATTACAGCAACGGTCTTTTTTGAAATAGCCTTTTTTAAAGAATCTATATCATTAAACTGAACGTGCTTAAATCCTACCGGCAACGGCTCAAATCCCTTCTTTACTTTACCCTGTCCTGTAGCGGCAGCTGTTGCTAAAGTTCTTCCATGGAAAGATTTTTTCATAGTAATAATTTCATACCTTTTCCCTTTTCCATAAGCCCTTGCCAACTTTATAGCAGCTTCATTCGCTTCTGCTCCGCTGTTAGCGAAGAATACCTTACCCTTAAAAGATAAATTACAGATTCTTTTTGCAAGAGCTGCCTGCAGCTGACTGTAATAATTGTTTGAGACATGTAAAATCTTATCAGATTGACTCTTTAATGCCTTGATTACCATAGGATGGCAATGGCCCAATCCGCTTACAACCCAGCCTGGAAAAAAATCTAAGTATCTCTTCCCTTCTATATCCCAGATCCAGGAACCTTTCGCCTTAGTAAAAACTACCGGTGTTCTTGTATACGTATTAAGCACATGTTTGTTATATGAATTTATTATTCTTTTTGTCTTTTTCATCTAATGCACAATTTCCGTTCCAATGCCTTTGTCTGTTAAAACCTCGATAAGCAGAGAATGTTTAATTCGTCCGCTTATAATATGGACCTTCCCAACTTGACCGAATAAAGCCTTTATACATGCGCGGGCCTTTGGTATCATTCCGGAACTAATATTGCCTGCCTTTATCATTTCTTCTATTTCTTTTTCCGTAAGAGTAGGTATTAAACTTTTCTCGTCAATATGGTCTCTCATTATACCTTTTATATTTGTTAAAAGAATCAATTTCTCCGCTTTTAATGCAATGGCTATCTCTGCGCTGGCAAAATCCGCATTTATATTATAAGGTTTATCATCCTGTCCTATCCCGACAGGTGAAATTACGGGTATAATTTCCTTCTTTAGCAAATTTTCTATCGGCTTGGTGTTTATAGAATCTACGTCTCCGGTAAAATCTCCTTCTAATGAATTTTCTCTTCTCTTTGCTCTTATTACGCCGTGTTCTCTACTTATAATAGATACTGCCTCAGTTCCTACTGCAACTAATTTATTGACTATGTCGGCATTTATATCGGTTAATGCTTCGTCTACAATGTTTGCGGTCTCTTCATCCGTAACCCTGAAGCCTTCAATAAACTCCGGGATTTTCCCATTTTGTTGCATCAATCTGGTTATGGCATTGGCTCCCCCATGGATAATAACAACTTTAATCCCTTGCTGGTGAAGATAAACAATGTCTTCTAATATAGAATTGGATATGTGCTCATCGTCTAAATTGCTGCCGCCATACTTTATTACAAATATTTTGCCTTTGAATTTTTCTATATAAACTTTACCTTTTGCAAGAATAGATTTTTTACCAACTATGATTTCCATTTCAACTGTATTCCGCGTTTATCTTCACGTATTTAGGCGAAAGGTCGCATGTAAATACTCTATGCGACGCTTTGCCAAGTTTTAAATCGCATTCTATCTCTATATTTTTCTTTTTAAAAATGTTCCCTGAGCCTTTGATAGACCCGGCTATGCCGCCCTTTATCATCTTCTTTCCATTAACATATATATCTAATCTGTTTTGTCTTATTCCGCCCCCTGAAGCTCCGCAGGCCGAGGCTATTCTGCCAATATTAGAACCGCCTCCGTAAACGGCAGTTTTTACCAGATTAGAATTAGCGATGCCAAAAGCTACTCTCTTTGCTTGCGCAACCGTTTTAGCTCCTGCTATTGTTATCTCGATAAACTTAGTAGCGCCCTCTCCGTCTTTGACAATCATCTTTGCTAAATTAAGGGCAACGAAATTAAGCGCCTGGCTAAACTTCTTATATGCGGCAGTATTTGGCTTAATGTTTACGCCTGATGCGCCGTTTGCAAGGCATAAGAAAGTATCATTTGTGCTCATATCGCCATCCACTGTAATTGAGTTAAATGAATTATCCACTGCATATTTAGCAGCAGTTTTTAATGCAGTTTTACTTATATTTGCATCGGTACTAATAACGCAAATTGTAGTTGCCCCTCGCATCCGCTCGGGATAAACCAGATTAGGGGCAATCATTCCTGCGCCTTTAGCTACGCCCCCCATTCTTACCTCTTTATTTTCTACTTTAAAAGAACAGGCAAATTCTTTTGGGCTGGCATCGGTAGTCATTATTGCCTGTGCTATTCTGTGAGAACCGTTTCTCGATAAATCTTCGGCCAAAAAAGGAAGCCTTGAGAGAATCTTTTTTATATCAAGCCTTTTGCCTATCGGCCCGGTTGAACACATCAAAACTTGCGGTTCCTTAACACTTAGAAGTTTGGCCAATCTTTTTATGATAAACTTAGCATCCAGAAGTCCTTTTTTACCGGTAAGGCAATTGGCGCTACCGGAATTTATTATAACCGCCCTGTGAACAGGCCCTTTTATTATCGAACTGCTTAATAAAACAGGGGCTGCTTTTACTTTATTAGAAGTAAAAAAACCTGCGCAAACTGCCTTTCTTTCGGAAAATATTAAACCTAAATCCAGTTTTCCCTTCTTGGCACCGGAAGCAATACCTGAAGCAATAAATCCCTCTGGTGCAGTTATCCCGCCTTTTATTATTTTCACCCCGCCCTTTCTGGTGCTAAAGAACTTCTTGGGTTTAGAAAGGGCGGGGTTCATAATAAACCTAAAGTCTCTTCAAAACCGCAGGCAATATTCATATTCTGAACAGCCTGGCCACTGGCGCCTTTTATTAAATTATCGATGCAGCCTATTATTACGATTCTATCTTCGGCGGTTGCAATGCCAATGTCACAGAAATTGCTGGCATATACATCCTTAGCCTGAGGATATTTTCCTTCATCATAAATTCTTACAAAAGGCGCACCTTTGTAAAAATCTTTGTACAGTTTTATGAGTTCAGGAACAGCCGGGCACTTTTTTATTTTCACATAAGTCGTAGTTAAGATACCTCTTTTTATAGGAACTAGGTGAGGAACAAAAAGCACTTTTATATTTTGCCCGGCAAGTGCGCTTAATTCCTGGTCTATTTCAGGGGCGTGCTGATGAGTGCCTATCTTATATGCCCACATATTCTCTGTTACTTCACCGAAGTTAAATGCAAGATTGGCCTTTCTGCCTGCACCAGTAACCCCGGTCTTGGCGTCGATTATGAGCTCGTTTATATCGCCTGCCTTCTTTGATATTAAAGGCGCTAAAGAAAGTATAGCTACAGTTGGATAACAACCGGGGTTTGCAATAAGCTTTGCTCCTTTTATCTTATCCTTGTAAAGTTCAGGCAAGCCATAGGCACTGGATGCAAGGTATTCTTTACACTTATGGCTTTGCCCATAATATTTTTCATATACGCTTGGAGCTTTTAATCTAAAATCCGCGCTTAAATCTATTACTTTTATGCCTTTTTCTAAAAAATGCGGGGCAAATTCCATAGAAACCTTATGGGGAAGGGCCAAAAATACTATTCTACCACCGGTTTTAATCATATCCGATATCTTCATTTCACTACAAAACATATCCAGTTTGCCTTTTAACTCAGGAAAGATGTCAGATAGATTCTGTGGCTTTTCTATCTTTGCAGAGATTGCTGATATTTCCACTTCCGGATGCTTAAGGAGTAGTTTTATCAGCTCAAAACCGGTATAACCTGTTGCTCCGCAAACAATCACCTTTAACATACTAAGTCCCTCGCTTTTATTACTGTGTCTAGGAACGTTTCTGAAACCTAAGGGAGAAGTGTCCCCTTTTGGGGACATTTCTCTCTTTGGTTTCAGAAACGTTACTAGACTTAGATTATAAAATAAAAAACCTACCTTGTCAAAGTTAAAAACAAGATAGGCGTATTCGTAGGAGCGGCTTCCCCGCTTTCGCGGGGACAAGCCTGGCCACGAACCTAGCTATCTCTTAACCCACTGGAATTTTCTGCGAGCGCCCTCCTGACCGTATTTTTTTCTTTCTTTCATTCTTGGATCGCGGGTTAAATATCCGCCTTTTTTCAATCTATCTTTAAATATCTCATCATAAAGCAAAAGCGCCCGCGCGATCCCGTGCCTGAGCGCGCCTGCCTGTCCGCTTACTCCGCTTCCTTTTATATCGGCAACTATATCTATCCTGCCTAATAAACCACAGGTTTTAATAGGCTGTTCTATAACCATCCGTATGGTTTCCCTGGGAAAATAATCCTTAAAATCTCTCTTGTTAACTTTTATGACACCACTACCGCGAGTGATAGTTACTCTCGCAGAGGCCTCTTTACGCCGGCCTACTGCTTTACATCCTTTTTTTTCTTCTTCCTTAAGTTCTTTCTTAATTTCCTTCTTAGCTTCTTTCTTTTCTTCTTTTTTGGTTTCTTTCTTAGCTTCCTTTTCCTTTTCAGCCATATACGTCCTTTATGGTTTTAGTTCTTGCGGGTTCTGCGCAGCATGGGGATGGCTTTCTCCGGAATAGACCCTTAACTTCTTTAACATCTCTCTTGCCAAAGGTGTATGCGGAAGCATCCCCTTGACTGCTATTCGCAATACCTGCGTCGGTTTATGCTCCAACATCGTTTCTAATTTTTTAGTCTTTCGACCACCCGGATATCCTGAATATGCCTGATACTCCTTCTGCTTAAGTTTTCTTCCCGTAGTTCTTATTTTATCTGCATTTATGACAATTATCTCATCTCCGCAATCTATATGAGGTGTGTATTCAGGTTTGTGCTTACCGCGTAAGATTATGGCGATACGGGATGCTAATCTGCCCAATACCTTATCCTTAGCATCCACTATGTACCATTTTCTCTTTATGTCTTTCTCTTTAGCCATATATGTCTTAGTCATAATATCACTTTACTTAATATAGAATGCGAATTTTAACACAATAGCACAAGCTATGTCAAGAGAAATCAGGAAGAGAAAAAATATTCATTTCCTGAAAACCCGTCTAAAGCAGAAAATACACAGCCCTATTATGAAAGACCAGGAGATTATCAAAAATATTAAGCCGCTTATTTTCATTTTAATGGTAAGTTCGCATCCTTCTCTTATGCCAGGCAATCTTAACCAGTATGCATAAGGCCCCAAATAATGCCAATAATATTAATCTTGTTGCTAGCACAAATGGCCTATTTGCTTCCGGAACGCCTTTCATCATAATGACTGGTATGCCATCCTGAATAAGCCAGAATCCCAGTATAAAAAGCAAAAATAATGGTGTAACATACTTTATAATGTATTTGTATATTTTTGGGATTCTAAGCATTGCGCCATGGTGCATATGCTCCCAGGCCTTATCAATTCCAAATACCCAGGTGAATAATATTACCTCAACAGTGGCAAATAAAACTAAACAGAAAGTCCCTCCCCAGAAATCCAGCTCATCTACAACGCCTTTTCCAAGCAAAAAGACCACCGGCTGGCAAAGAATAAACGCTACTACACCAAACATACGCACTGCAGTCTCTCTTTTTACATTAAATTCATCTTCCAAAAACGCTACCGCTGGTTGAGCTAAAGAAACCGATGATGTTACACCTGCCAAAAACAACATAAAAAACCATAAAAAGCCGAAAAATGCCCCCATTGGAATCTTAAGTAAAATAGCAGGCATTGTAATAAAACTTAAATTAAAAGCTCCCTGTTTTGCTATTTCAACCGTTCCTACAGGCCCAAAAAACGCAAATGCAGCAGGAATTATTATAGAACCTCCAAGCACAACTTCTGCTAATTCATTTGTGCCGGCCGCAGAAAGCCCGGATAATGTCACATCATCTGCCTTTTTAAGATAACTTGCATAGGTTAAAATCACTCCTATACCTACGCTTAACGTAAAAAATACCTGCCCTGCTGCCGCAAGCCATACCTTAGCATTTTTTAAAGCTGCAAAATCCGGATTCCACAAAAAGCCTAAGCCATTTATAGAATTCCAGCTAGGCCTTAGAGGGTTAGGCGCCGGCAATGTTAATACTCTTACGGCAATTATAGCTGCAAAAATAAATAATGCCGGCATGGCAATTTTACATAATCTCTCTATGCCCCCTTTTATTCCATAATATACAACAGCTATATTTAACATAAACGTTACCAGGAAAAATATGTATGCTAAACCTATGGTGTTAAAATATTGATTTTTCTCAAGACCTTGAAACCCTTGCAAAAAACCCACCAATGATGCCCGACCTGTGCAGGTACTATATTTACCTATCACAGAAAATACACTGTAAGCAAGGGTCCAGGATTCGATATAGGTATAATAGACAAAGATAACCATCGGGCCAAAAATACCGATTACGCCGAAATATTTAATGAATCTATTTTTCTCCCATAGGCTATGAAATATACCCGGAGCAGTTGAATGTTCGAAACCGCCGCCATATCTTCCGGCTGCCCATTCTATCCACATAAGGGGAATGCCCAAAAGCAAAAGGGATATAAAATATGGTATCATAAAGGCTCCGCCGCCGTTCTGCGCTGCCTGAACTGGAAAACGCAAAAAATTACCCAGGCCTACTGCGCTTCCTGCAACAGCAAGAATGACACCAAGTTTTGAACTCCAAGCTTGCCGGGTTTTCTTCATTAATATTTAACCCTGATAAGGCATAAACCGCACGCTTTCGCTGTTGGCCCTGCTTTTGTTCTGTCTTTTGCATTCAATATCTGCTTCATGCTCCCGGGAAAAAGTTTACCTCTTCCTATCTCAATTAAAGTGCCGACGATATTTCTTACCATATTATACAAAAAACCATTAGCTTCGATATCTATAGTTATTATACCTAACCCCATACCTGCACCGCGTAGGTGCAGGTGGGTTTTTATGGTTATCTTTTTAATAATTCTCGTTGTAGATTTTTCTATTTTACCGGTAGCTGCAAAAGACTTAAAGTTATGCTTACCTAATAAAACCTTGGCCTCTTTTTCCATAAGCAATAGATTTAACTTATACGTTAGGTGCAAACTATATCGTTTTAAAAACGGTGATTGTGAATTTCTATTTAATATTGTGTAGCGATATATTTTTGATTTTACGTTAAAACGGGAATGAAAATCCTTATTAGCTTCTTCAGTTTTTATTATAGAGATATCCTTAGGCAAGACTGCATTTAATCCGCGTTTAAGTTTATTAAGGTTGAGGCTGGTGTTTGTATGAAAATTGGCAACTTGCGCTTTTGCATGAACGCCGCTATCGGTGCGCCCGCTTCCGAAAAGTTTGGGTTTTTTGGCAGTTATTTTCTCTATAGCTTTTTCAATCTCTTCCTGTATGGTCCTTAGTTTCGGATTTCGGATTTCGGATTTCGGATTTTGTTTTTGCCAACCGTTGTAATTTGTTCCATCATATTCAATAATAAGCTTTATATTCCTCATACCATCAACATATAGCAGAAGATTTTGTATGTCTTGCCGGAGCGACTGTCAAAAATTGCGAGAACAACGGCAAGAAGCGAGCAATTTTTGCCACAGTAAGCAAAAAGCGCCCTTCGCCGAAGGCGAAGAATTCTTTTTGCGAGCGACAAGCGGAGGCAAGCATACAAAATCTATCTTCTAATGAGCAATTCGGCAATCTGGATGGCATTTAATGCAGCGCCTTTTCTGAGATTATCAGAGACAACCCACAGCCAAAGACCATTTTTGACAAATGGGTCTTTTCGTATTCTGCCGACGAAGACTTCGTCTTTACCCTCTGCATCGATTGGAACCGGATAGCTGCTCTCTTTGGGATTGTCAATAACTTTTATTCCGGAAGCTTTTTGAAGTATTTCCCTGACCGCATCCGGTGTAATACGCTTAGCAGTCTCTATATAAATAGCTTGCCCATGCCCTGTTCTTACCGGCACCCTCACAGTAGTAGCCGATATTTTTATCTTATCATCGTGCATTATCTTGTGAGTCTCCTTAACCGTCTTCCATTCTTCGGATGTATAATCAAAATCTCCAAATCCGCCAACTTGCGGGAAGACATTAAAGGCGAGCTGCTGCGGCAATGCTTTCTGATATTTCTGCTTGATTTCTAAATCCTGATAATTTGATTTTGACAAAAACCTTAGTTCATCCCTCAGCTGTCTGACTGCGCCTCTGCCTGCGCCTGATGCAGCCTGATAACTGGATACAATGATACGTCTTATGCCTGCCTTTTTATAAATAGGCCATAATGCAACGACCATTTGTATGGTTGAACAGTTTGGGTTGGCTATAATGCCCTTGTGCTTCTTTA
>CAZMYR010000024.1:0-3733 GCA_964570585.1 uncultured Planctomycetia bacterium | reverse complement strand
TTTATATCCTTTGGATTTATCTCAGGAACTACAAGGGGCACATCTTCCTTCATCCTGAAATCCGCGCCATTATCAATAACTATAGCGCCCCTTATTATTGCTTCATTAGCATATGCAACTGCTGCGCCTTTTTCTCCTTCTGTGCCTGCAAACAGGGCAATATCTATACCCCTGAAACCACCGGGTGAAATCTGTTTCACATGATAAGTGATGCCATCTACGTTGATGCCTCTGCTTGAGCGGGCAAAGACTCTCAAGTTCTTGATAGGGAACTTGCGCTGTCTTAAAACCCGAAGCATCTCGCATCCTACGGCACCAACACCAACTACCGCAACACTATATTTTTTCATCAATAACACCTTTCACCACCGGGTGGGATTTTGTTCGGCCACCTGTCCTATTTTCAATCGGCCACCTGTCCCGGGGGCACTTGGCCGAACGATTTTAGAAACGGTGGCCGAATGATTTCCCAAACGGTGGTTCTTTAAAGGTTCTTCGCAACAAGGTTGCCGATTTCTGTCGTGGAGTAACCCATCTTTCCGGCTGATAGTGATTTTAGCTTCGTGGTTACCTTCATTACGGATTTCTCCAACACATCTGCCGCCTTTTCTTCCCCTATATTGCTAAGCAGCATCCCCAAAGCGCAAATAGCAGCCAAAGGATTTATGACATTTTTACCGGTATATTTTGGGGCAGAGCCGCCTATCGGCTCAAACATAGAGACTCCCTCGGGATTTATATTACCTCCTGCTGCTATTCCCATGCCTCCCTGTATCATAGCTGCCAAATCGGTAATAATGTCTCCAAACATATTATCTGTAACAATAACATCAAACCACTCCGGGTTTTTTACCATCCACATACAGACAGCATCTACGTGGGCATAGTCTGTCTTTATATCAGGATATCCCTTGGCAACATCATTGAATGTCCTCTGCCACAAATCCCAGGCATAGGTTAAGACATTGGTTTTACCACACAAGGTCAGTTTCTTTTCCTTGTTGCGCTTCCTTGTTAATTCAAAAGCATATCTTATGCAGCGCTCAATGCCACCCCGGGTATTATATGAGAGCTGAATTGCAACTTCATCCTTTGTCCCTTTATTTTGAAACTCGCCCATACCCTTATAAAGGCCTTCATTGTTTTCTCTTACCACTATAAAATCTATATCTTCCGGAGTTTTATCTTTAAGAGGCGTCCATACGCCGGGATAGAGTCTCACCGGGCGAAGATTTATGTATTGCTGGAGGTCAAACCTGAGTTTCAATAATATGCCTTTCTCCAAAATTCCGGGTTTTACCTCGGGATGACCTATAGCCCCTAAATAGATGGCGTCATACTTTTTTAATTCATCGATTGCGCCTTCCGGCATAGCTTCACCGGTTTTTAAATATCTTTTAGCGCCCCAGTCATAGATTTTTGTTTCGTATCCAAACTTAAATTTTCCGGAAATGGCTTTTAATACTTTTAGTCCTTCGTTTATAACTTCAGGGCCGGTGCCGTCTCCGGGAATTACTGCGATTTTATACATTTCATCAACCCTCCAGCTGCTATAATCTTTTGCATAAATTTCGGAAAGGCCTGAGCCTTATATTGTTGGTTTTTGTTAAGATTTCTAATCAGGCCTGAATTAAGGTCAACCTTAACTAAATCAGAGGCCCTTATGGATTTTGAGGCGGCCTCTGATTCTAAGATAGGCAAACCTATATTAATAGCGTTTCTATAAAAAATTCTTGCAAAGTTTTCAGCGACAACACAAGATACCCCACAGGCCTTAATGGCTACCGGAGCATGTTCTCTGGATGAACCGCAACCAAAATTTTTGCCTGCAACAATAATGTCTCCCTTCTTTACCTTTGATGCAAAACTGCTATCTGCGTCTTCCATGCAATGTTTCCCCAGTATCTTAGGGTCTGTTGTGTTTAAGTATCTAGCCGGTATTATCTCATCGGTGTTCACATTATTGCCAAATTTATATACTTTGCCTTTTAGTTTCATATGACTTCCTCCGGATGGGCAATCCTTCCTTTAACAGCGCTTGCCGCAGCTACAGCAGCATTAGAAAGATACACAAATGATTTCGGATGCCCCATTCTACCTCTGAAATTGCGGTTAGTTGTTGCAACGCAAACTTCGCCTTCTGCTAATATGCCTGCATGCCCACCTAAACATGGCCCACAGGTGGGTGTCTCTATCACACCGCCTGCTTTTAGGAAAATCTCAAGCAGGCCTTCTTTTAAAGCCGCAAGATATATCTTCTGTGTGGCAGGAATGACTACTAATCTTACTCGCGAATTTATCTTTTTTGCTTTTAATATTTTTGCAGCTATCCTTAAATCTGATAAGCGGCCGTTGGTACAGGAGCCGATGAAGGACTGATCTATATTAACCTTTCTTAATCTGCTCGCTGGCTTAACATTGCTTGGAAGATGGGGGCAGGCAACCTGCGGTTCTAATTTGGATACATCGTATTCGTAGGTTTTAAAATAAACCGCACTTTTGTCAGAGCTATAACACTTTCCTTTTTTAATATAAGCGCCCGTAATTCCGTCAGGCGCTATTATCCCATTCTTCCCCCCTGCCTCGATAGCCATATTGCACATGGTAAATCTATCATCCATAGGCAAGTTTTTTATGGTTGGGCCTGTAAATTCCATTGCTTTATAAACAGCGCCGTCTACACCGATTTTGCCAATAGTATATAATATTATATCTTTTCCACCTACCCATTTTTTCAATCTGCCTTTATATATAAACTTTATAGATTCTGGAACTTTAAGCCAGCATTTACCGGTAGCCATAACTGCTGCCAGGTCTGTAGAACCTACTCCAGTTGAAAATGCGCCCAGTGCGCCATAGGTGCAGGTATGAGAATCCGCGCCTATTACTAAATCGCCCGGTTTTACCAAACCAGCTTCGGGCAATAGCACATGTTCTATACCGGCTCTGCCCTGTTCAAAATAGTATTTTATATTATATGCTTTTGCAAATTCTGCCATTTTCCTACATTGCTGAGCGCTTGCAGCATCTTTATTAGGAGTAAAATGGTCGGGAACAAGTGCTATTTTTGCCCGATTAAATACCATTTTTATGCCGGCTTTCTTAAATTCATCTATTGCAAAAGGGGCAGTAACATCATTGCCCAATGCAAAATCTACCCTTGCATTTATAAACTCACCGGGAGTAACCGCACTTTTCCCGCAATGAGCAGCTAATATCTCTTCTGTTATTGTCATCGTCTTAAACACTTCAGCATCGGAATCTCGTCACAATTGGGAAATTTGGGGCAGTTTATGCACTCATTCCATATCTTGTGAGGAAGGTACTTTTTTTCTATCTTTCTAAAACCGAACTTTCTAAAAAACTTGGGGATATAGGTAAGGCAAAAAACCTTTTTTATGCTAATATTTACTGCTTCTTCTAAGGCTTGTTTTACAAGAAGGGTTCCTATGCCACCACCTGTATGTCTGGGTTTTACTGCCAGTGACTTAATTTCAGCTAAGTCTTTCCAGCATATATGTAAGGCGCAACATCCAACTAAAGTCCTGTCTTTCTCTGCAACAAAATAGTCCCTTATATTCTCATATATTCCCATAAGCGGGCGCGGAAGCATAAGGTCTTCTTTTGCATAATGCTGGATAAGCTTATGCATAGTGGCAGCATCAGATATTTTCGCTTTTCTTATAATCACTTTTCCCTTTCTCATAATAGTCCAATTATATAATGAAAATCA
>CAZMYR010000023.1:21083-25652 GCA_964570585.1 uncultured Planctomycetia bacterium | reverse complement strand
TATAAATGAGAATAAGGAATTATTATATATAGGAAAAGCTACAAATATATATCATCGGGTGTGGTCTCATTACAAAGAGACTTACCAAGAAGCATCAGGCGATAGAAATAATATTTGGCATAATTTTTTTCATAAGCACGCTGGAGAGTTAGAATTGCTTTGGCAAGAGTTGAATGGAAATGACAGAATTAGGTATATTGTTGAACAAATGATCGAAAATGAAATGCTGTCTATATTCGAGAAAGAATGGCCTAGAGGCAAGAGAATACAGCATAATAAATAAACTTATAATAACTCTCATTCAACCTGACCAATCCCGCGCCCTGCGCGGTCTTGGCAGGTTAATTCGGATGTTATCCACACATCCTTGGTATAATATAGAAGCTGGTTACGAAATTCATCTATGACGGGGAGGCAATATAAAGTCTTGAACTCGAATTTAAGATAAAAGTTAGACCCCGATTATTAGCCAATCACTCCCTCTCTAATATAAATCTCAAAAACATTATTTCTTAGCCTTATCCCATATATTTGAGACTTTGGGATCCAAATTTTCATGCCATTATAGACAAGGATGGCTTTGTTGGTTTCATGCAATATGCGGACTTGGGCCCAGATGTATTTTGGACCTGGTTCTAGTAGGTTGCGTAGAGTGAAGTTCCACATGATGGCTCCTTTCTTTTGTAATAAAATAGTGCCAGGCACCTTAGCGGAAATAACCTCCAATGGTGCCAGGCACTATTTTTCTAATGCTTTTTTGGCAACTTTACGATCTACATTCAGAGCTTTGGCTATCTGGTTATAGTTCATTCCTAAGAGGTGCAATTTTCTTGCTTTTTCTGCAATTTTTTGATATAAATAGGGAGCTTTTACACTTAGTATTTTTATATGGGCCGGGATTTCAGCAGCGGTTCGAATTGGTAACGACCGGGCCCACCATTTTTCTTCGCCCTGCAAAAAGAAAGCAATGGTAGGGCTTCGCAGGAATTCATAAAAGTCCTACGAAGCTCTACCATAGTTTATAAGTTGAAGAGCGAACTAGACAGGGCGATTCGTCCAGTTGGTTAGGACGCCACATTCACATTGTGGAAATCAGTGGTTCAAATCCACTATCGCCCACCAGTGGTTCGCTCAGAGCATTGTTCGCTCGGCTGAAAAGTTAGATTTTGCATACTTGCCTCTGCTTGTCGCTCGCTCAGGGGACTTTTCGCCTTCGGCGAAAGGCGCCCTTCGCTCACTGTGGCAAAAATTGCTCACTTCTCACCGTTGTTTTCGCAATTTTTGACAGTCGCTCCGGCAAGGTATGCAAAATCTTTTAATAAACCCAATGCCTCGCTCACAATGCTCTTCGTTTGAGGCGTTAGTTTTTGCAAAAAATTGCTGATGTGCCTCGTATTGCAAAAACTTCATTTAATGTGTTTGTTTAAGCGTGAGTTGTAAGTTTTAAGATAAATCAAATGCGAAAACAGGTAGTATCAGACAATAAATGGCGCAACAAAAGGTAGATATAGCACAACAGATTGATAAATTGGTTAAACTCCAAGAGGTAGATTCAGTTATATATAGGCTAAGAGCAGAGAAGCAACAGAAACCGGAAAGAATACAAGAATTAAGACAGCAGATCGAACAAGGGAAGAAAAAGTTTGAAGATAGTAAGAATTCCGTTAAACAACTTCAGGTAAATCGTAAAGAAAAAGAGGTTGAATTAGAATCAAAAGAGTCCGGGATGAAAAAATTAAATATACAACTTTATCAATTAAAAACCAACAAAGAATATGAGACGATGCAGCATGAGATAAACGGACTTAAGGCAGACTGCTCAGTTTTAGAAGAAGAAATTATAAAATTAATGGACGAAATAGAAAAGGAGGAGTCAAACATCGCTAACGAAGGAAAGCAATTGGAAGAAAAGCGGCAACAGATAGATTCTGAAATAAAAAAGATTGAGGATGAAATAAAGTCCATAGAGAGGGAATTGGTAAAAGAAGAAGAAAATAGAAAACAGATCGCCGTAGAGGTAGATCCGAAGATATTATCCAATTACGAGAGGATATTAGAAGTCAAAGATGGCCTGGCAATAGTTCCTGTTGTTAATAACGCCTGCGGTGGGTGTTATATGCAGCTGCCCCCGCAGGTTATAAATGAAATCAAGCTTATGAATGAGATTATATATTGCCAGATATGCTCACGCATTTTGTACGATAAAGGAGAATAGTTGAATACGGGACGGTTTCACATATACATAGATGGCGCAGCCAGAGGAAATCCGGGGCCGGCAGGAATAGGGATTGTTATTACTGACGAAAAAGGTAAGATCATTCATACAATCAGTAAATATTTAGGCCAAACTACGAATAACATTGCTGAATACACCGCCTTAATTTTTGGTATGGAAGAAGCCCGCAACAAAAAGGCAAAAGATATTATCATAAATACAGATAGTCAGCTTTTAGCCAGGCAACTCGGGGGTGAATATAAAGTGAAGAGTTCAGCGCTTAAGGATTTATATAATAAAGTAAACACAATGCTTAAAAGTTTCGATGAAGTAAGAGTTAATCAGATAGGCCGAGAACAGAACAAACATGCAGATAAGCTTGCAAAGGGCGCTATTGATAATTCCGCTAAGGCGAAAAAGAGAGGCACTTCTTATATTCTAAAGTCAAAAAGCAACATTGAAGAACTATTTGGTCGTTGAAATTCGTTTGTCCCTCGTTAATGTAAGATGCTCATAGTATTCTCGGGACAAATTCTTCTTTGAAAAATTTGCAGGTGCGGGTGGCCGCCCCGAAGGTAGAACTTCTATGAAGATTCTACAATCGGGGAGGAAAGTCCGAGCTCCGCAGGGCACCGTAATGGGTAACACCCGTCTCCCGACACTTGACATCTTCGATGACAAATGCCGGGACGGATAAGAGCCACAGAGACGAGTCCTTAGAGGCCGAACAGGCCAAACAAGGAGTGAAACGAGGCAATCTCTACGGGGAGCAAGGCCAAATAGGCCCTGACATAAGTGCGGCCCGTACTTAAGCTTCAGGGCGGGTAGGCTGCTACTTTCGGAATTGACCGGAGAGGACCCTGTCAGCAATGGCGGGGCTAGATAGATGGCCATCATTCCGAAGGAAGAAGTTCAATGAAGTTTCTTCATTCGGGAACAGAACTCGGCTTATAGCACCTGCTGTAGGGACGTTTCTGAAACCAAAGAGGAAAGTGTCCCCATAAAGGGGACATTTTCCCCTTTGGTTTCAGAAACGTCCCTATTAAAAATGCAAAATTCAAAATTGCAATTCAAAATTCAAAAATTTCTTTCAACCCTTCTTGTCATTACTTTGCCAGTCCTATTTTCTCCCCACGAAGTTTATGCGGCAAAAGGCATTGCTAGAAGAATTGAAGAAAAGATAGGGTTGGATGAGGATGCAACCCTGCAGGAGAAAGTAGATATCATCGGGCAGAAATTAGCCGCTGTTTGCGACAGAAAAGATATAGTTTATACCTTTAAAGTCCTTAAACCAGATAAGGTTAATGCCTTTGCTTTAGCCGACGGCTATATCTATATATATAGAGGGCTAATAGATAAAGTTAAAAACGACGATGAAATAGCAGCAGTGTTGGGACACGAGATAGGCCATATTGTAGCCGGCCATCATAAGAAACGCAGAAGAACAGGCATCATTGCTAATATTTTTAGAATTGTTGCAATAAGCGGAGCAGATACGATAAAAGATAAAATCAACATAAACAATGCTATTAATGAATTAACACTTTCGTATTCAAGGGAAGAGGAGATAGAAGCGGATAAATTTGCAGCAATATATCTTAAACGTGCAGGTTATGATCCAGAAGCAGCAATATCAATGATTGAAGTTTTAATAAAATCGGAGTTAGAAGGACCGATAAGGGCAAAGAGAAGATGGAAAACCCACCCTTATCTTTCCGATAGGATTAGAGCGATGCGTGAAGAGATGTACGGAAATATTGATTTTATAGATTATGTAAATACTCCCACTCATGGTGTGGAACGATAAGCATGTTAAATAAAATCTTCAAACTAAAAGAAAACAACACAAATGAAGCTAAGTTTTAAATATGCAATAGGCCTTGGGGTTTTAGAGATAATCTTTGTATTTTTTTAGCATCTTATTTTTGATAAGATATGTTTATCTGGCAAAATAGGACACACTTACCCGAATGATTTTGTAAACGTCTGTAAAAACTCGTCTGTAAAAAACTGTAAAAACGTCTGTAAAAATGTAAAAAAGTTAGATAAAAATTTTTTCCATAAAAAAAATTTTTATAAAAAAAATTAAAAAAATCAAATAAAGTTGTTGCATTTTATTTTTATTTATTGTATATTATTAATTGACAATTGAATTATAATTTTTATTTTTTTTGCATAAATTATTTTATTGTAAAAAATTTATAAAATTTTTGAAGAAATGAAAGGGGGTGGCAAGATAGATGGCAAAGAAAAAGAAGGCAAAGAAGAAAAAGAAATAGTTTTTTAATATAGAGCATAAATTCATTTTTGTTTTTTATAAAAAGGAAGCCGAGAAAAACGGCTTCCTTTTTTTT
>CAZMYR010000023.1:0-20983 GCA_964570585.1 uncultured Planctomycetia bacterium | reverse complement strand
TTTTTTAAAAAATTTCTCGGTCTGCCTCAACATCCTATTTGCTATATATTGCGTACCACATTTTTAAAAACCCTTTATGTTGTATTTTTTGGCTAATCTTGAAAACTTTTTAAAAACTTAATATTCCCGTGATAAAATAAGGCCTTGACAAAAGTTAGCGCATAGTGTATACTTTAAGCAAAGAGTGGAGCAAAGTGGTGGAAAGTGGTTTTATAAAAGAGAGACCTAAATTCAAATAAAAAGCTCTTCTCGGCGGGCCCCGTTAGAAATAAAAATTTCTAATGGGGTGGCAAAATAGACCCTTCTCGGTGGCAGAGATCCCGAGGCCCGGAGCTTCGGGGTCTCGGGATTAAATTCTTCCTGAAGTTTCGGGGTTATTTAAAATGTTTTACGGTGAATTTAAACATAGCATAGACAGAAAAGGAAGATTAATCATTCCCTCAAAATTCAGAGAGGCCTTTAAAGAATTATACGCTGAGAAACTTTATCTTACCAGAGGATTGGACACATGCCTTTTTTTATTTATAGAAGATGAATGGCGCGCCCAGGAGTCTAAATTCAAATCCATGTCTTTTACCAAAGCCCAGCACAGAAAATTTAATAGACTGTTTTTTTCGGGAGCCACAGAGATAATTCCCGATAAACAAGGCAGGGTACTCATCCCGAACTATCTAAAACAATACGCTAATATAAAAAAGGATGTGGTTTTAGTAGGTGTCGCCAGCAGGATAGAGATATGGTCTCAGGATAAGTGGGCAGAATATTATAAATCTTCAAGAGAATCTTTTGAGGAGATCGCAGAGAATATAATCGAAGAATAAAAACAAGGGGGGCGAAATGCGCGGGCATAATAATATATTTATAGAAGAGAAGTTGAGATTATTGGATGAAAGCTTAAGGCTCATCGAAAGATTGAAAAAGATGCGGTCAATCGGTGCAAGGCCAAAATCTATAGGAATTGACCCCCATATTCTCAGGGTAAGCGGATTGGATGAGGCCAATACCGAACACATTGCCAGAATTATTAAAAGGTTTAGATTGAAATAGTGTGCACAAGCCCGTATTAGTAGATGAGGTAATAGAATTTTTAAAACCCGAACCTGGTGAATTGATTTTAGATGCAACAGTAGGCTGCGGCGGGCACGCGGAAGAGATTTTAAACAGAATCATTCCCGGCGGAAGGCTCATTGGCATAGATTGTGATGAGAAGGCATTAAAGCTCGCCAAAGAGAGATTAAGAAAATTTGAAGGAAGCTTTCAATTAATTTACGATAATTTTAGGAATTTAAACAAGATTTTAGCTCGATTAAATATTAAAAGAATAGACGGCGCGCTCTTTGATTTAGGTGTTTCCTCGCTTCAAATTGATGATGCAAGCCGGGGTTTTAGTTTTAGGAATCCGGCCAGGCTGGATATGAGAATGGATGAAGGCCTTAAGATATCAGCCTACAACTTCATAAATTCTACTTCCGAATATGAGCTGGATGGAATATTAAAAGATTATGGCGAGGAAAGATATCATAAAAGGATTGCAAGGGCGATTGTTAAGCAAAGGCAAAAAGACCTAATAGTAAATACTACAGAACTGGCCCGGATAATTTATGAAGCTACCCCGGGATATTACAGGAGGTCAAAAATCGACCCTGCCACAAGGACTTTTCAGGCCATAAGAATAGCGGTAAACAATGAACTTGCAAATTTAAAAGACGGATTAGACAAGGTATCGGATTATTTAAAACTCGGGGGACGGCTGGTGGTTATTTCTTTTCATTCATTGGAGGATAGAATAGTTAAAAGACATTTTAAGGAGATGGTTAAAAAAAATATATATGTAAGCCTGACCAAAAAGCCGGTTATCCCAAAACAGGCAGAAGTCGAAGAAAACCCCCGAGCCAGAAGCGCCAAACTTAGAGCGGTTGTGAAAAATGTATAAATTTTTATGTTCGATAATTATAATAACCTCGTTATGTTTAAGTTATGTTCACCAGCAAGTAGAGTTGTTCGAGTATAGCTATCGTATCAACGATAATCATAAAAGGCTCTGTTTATTAATTGACCGGAATGAAGGCTTAAGGTATAATGTTGCTAGCCTAAAAGCCCCGCATAATTTGAGGCGAGAACTTGCGCTTAACAATATAGAGTTAGATACGCCGCAAAACTGGCATAATATAAGGCTGGCAAGCCTGCCTGCCGGACAGGCAGGGGCAGAGTCAAAGAAAAAGAAAGGACTTACCTACGATAACTCTTTTAGAATTGCCGCTAAAGCACTGATGAATATCCTCGCCCCTAAAGCAGAAGCCATTGCCCAGGAACTTAACCAGCCTTAATTTGCCATAATTATTAATTTCATAAAATCTGTCTATAAGTATGTATAAAAAAACATACAAAGCGCGCCTTATATTTATATCTGCAACCTTTATTACATTTTTGTCTTTTCTTTTTATCCGCCTTATCTATGTCCAGCTTATACAGCATAGTAAAATGGCAAGAGCTGCCTGGGGCCAGCATAACGTGACCATCGAACTTGCCCCTAAAAGAGGCCCTATTTTAGATAGAAATTTTAAACCATTGACATCGAGCCTAAAAGTAGATTCAGTCTATGCGGTGGCTAAAGATGTAAAAGATAAAAGGACAGTTGCCAAAAGATTAAGCGAAATTTTAGATAAAGACGAACAGGCCTTATACGAGAGACTTAATAGAGATAAACAATTTGTCTGGTTAGCGAGAAAGGTCTCACCAGAGGTAGCAAGAAGGGTCCAGGCTCTGGGTATAAACGGGATATCCCTCATTGATGAGACAAAGCGTTTCTATCCCGGCGGCTCTTTAGCCTGCCATGTAATCGGTTTTGCAGGAATGGACAATGTAGGATTAGAGGGCGTTGAGCTTTTATTTAACAGATATTTAAAAGGCTCCCCGGGTGAAAAATCGATAGCAAGAGATGCTAAAGGAAGACAACTCCCGCTTTTGGTTAGAAGACACATTCCTCCTGTTGATGGATGCAATTTAATTTTAACTATTGACGAAGTAATACAATATATCGCCGAAGAAGCATTGGAAAAAGTCTATAAAAAATATAACGCAAAGGGGGCAACTGCCATAGTAATGAATCCGGCAAACGGCGATATATTAGCAATGGCTAATCGCCCTAATTACGACCTTAATAATTTCGGTTCATCCGATGCTATAGCAAGAAAAAATATGGCTGTATGTAGCTATTTTGAACCCGGTTCTGTATTCAAGATAGTAACCGCTTCTGCATGTCTTGAGGTGAAATCATCATCTTTAGAGGATGTATTCTATTGTGAAAACGGAAGCTGGTATGTCAGAGGGCATACATTGCATGACCATCGCGGACACGAAGAGCTTACATTCAGGGAAGTAATTGAGAAATCCTCGAATATCGGCACTGTGAAGGCAGCTATGATTGCAGGAGAGGAGAATCTATATAAGTATATAAAGCTATTTGGATTTGGCGAAAATACCGGAATTGATCTTCCCGGGGAGATAACCGGTATTATAAGGCCGTTAAATAAATGGAGTAAATATTCCATCACCGCAATACCCATGGGGCATGAGATAGCAGCAACACCTATTCAATTAGCCTGCGCAGCTTCGGTTATTGCTAACAGGGGGCTGCTGGTTAAGCCAAGGATAGTGGATAAAATTACAGATTCTCAAGGTCAAACCATAAGAGCGTTTACACCAACCTTAAAAGGGCGAGTTATATCCGAGGAAGCAGCTTCTAAGGTTTGCGAGATGATGGAAGGCGTTATATTAAGGGGGACCGGCAGGAGGGCGCGCATACCTGGTTATAGGGTAGCGGGAAAGACCGGAACAGCCTCTAAAATTGAACCTAATGGCAGATATTCTAAAAATAGATACATAGCATCATTTGTAGGCTTTGCCCCTGTTGATGACCCGGTTATTGTGGTAGGTGTTATGGTAGATGAGCCACATCCGCAATATTTCGGAGGCACAGTTGCAGCGCCGGTGTTTAAAGAGATAACAGATGCCACTTTAAGGTATTTGCAAATACCTTCGTCGGGAAGCAGTTAATCATGTTATTAAAGGAAGTAATTAATGATATAGATATTGTTAAAATACAAGGCCCCCGGGATATAGACATAAGAGGGGTTGTTTGCGATTCCAGGAAAGTAAGAGAGGATTTTATATTTGTAGCAATAAAGGGGAATAATTTAGACGGCAGTAAATTTATTAAAGAGGCGCTGGATAAAGGCGCTGCGTGCATAGTAAGTGAACGAGACCGGGACTCGTTCATTGAACGTGAACGAGTCCCGGTCTCGTTCATCTCCTTCATTAAGGTGGAAGATGGCCGAAGTGCCTATGCGAAGCTCTGTTCCAATTTTTACAAAAACCCGTCGGAAAAGCTAAAAGTAATAGGGATAACCGGAACTAACGGAAAGACCACCACCGCTTATTTGATAGAGGCAATATTAAAAAAGGCAGGCGCATCCTGCGGCAGAATAACAACCATAGATTATAACATTGGCGCCAAAGTATCGGACGCCTCAAATACTACTCCTGATGCAGGATTACTGCAGGAGTTACTTAAGGATATGGCAGATGAGAAAATAAATTATTGCGTAATGGAGGTATCAAGCCACGCCCTTCATCAAAACAGGGTCAATTCAGTCAGATTTCATTCTGCTATGTTCACCAACTTGAGTAAAGAACACCTGGATTACCACGGCACTATGGATGAATATTTCTTTTGTAAAAAAAGGTTATTCGAGCAATTAAAAGAAGAAAATTATGCCGTCATAAATATAGACGATAAATATGGAAAAAGACTTATACCCACGGTTATCTGCAATGTAATTAGCTATGGATTTAGCAAAGAGGCTAGAGTGAAAGCAGGAGGAGCGAAAATTACCATTAAAGGCAGCAACTTTTTATTATTTACGCCTGAAGGGAAAATAGAGATTCACACCCCTCTTATCGGCATGCATAATATTTATAATGTCCTTGCCGCCGTTTCCTTAGCTTTGGAAGAAGGGGTTGACCTAAATACTATAAAAGAGGCGATTTCCGAATTCAAGCCACCACCCGGAAGAATGCAAATGATTAATGATTCTTGCGATGGTTTTTCTGTATATGTTGATTATGCCCATACTGATGATGCGTTAAAAAATGTTTTAGCTTGCCTTGCGACATTAAAAAAAGAAAGAATTATAACCGTTTTTGGTTGTGGCGGAAATAGAGATAAGACCAAGCGCTCCCGGATGGGGAAAATTTCTGCAAAATTTTCTGATTTTGTTATAATTACTAATGATAATCCAAGAGGGGAGAATCCAGCGGATATAATAGAGCAGATAAAGAAAGGCATACCAGAAGACTTTAAAAAATATTTAACTATTGAAGATAGAAAACAGGCGATAGAGAAAGCTATACAGATAGCTGAAGAAAATGACATCGTTCTTATTGCCGGGAAAGGACACGAGGCCTATCAGATATTTAAAGATAGAAGGATTCATTTTGACGATAGAGAGGTTGCCCGGAGATGTTTACAATTAAAGAAATAACGGAAGCGACAAAAGGAAAACTCGTCTGCGGAGATGAAAAAACAATTATTAAAGGTATCTCCACAGATACCCGGGCCATCTCAACCGGCGAGCTTTTCGTGGCTTTAAAAGGAAACCGATTCGATGGTCAGCAGTTCCTAAAAGACGCATTCAAAAAAGGCGCCCGGGCTGCGGTAGTTGAAAAAAACTCGTGCCAGGCACGACTTTTTAAAACTCGTGCCAGGCACGACTTTTTTCCGATTGTAAAAGTAAACGATACAAAAAGGGCGCTTGGAGATATAGCCTCTGCTTACAGGAAGAGACTTAAAATACCGATAATAGGCATAACCGGTTCTAACGGCAAAACTACTACTAAAGATATGATTGCCCATATATTATCAGAAAGATACAAGGTTGCCAAGACGCTCGGTTCTAAAAACAATTTGATTGGCGTGCCACTTGCTATACTAAAGATAAGAAATGAATCCTACGCTGTTATTGAGATGGGCACAAATATTCCCGGTGAAATAGATTATCTTGCAGGAATGGCAAGGCCCTATATAGGCTTAATAACCAACATCGGCCCATCGCATTTAGAAGGCTTAAAGACTCAAAAGAATATTTTAGAAGAAAAATCAAGGCTATTTAGCCATTTAGAAAGAAGAGGATATGCGGTTATAAATAAAGACGACCGTTTTCTTTCCTCACTTAAGATTCCCGCCAGAGGCGGCAGAAACAATAAAACATTAACATTCGGGATAACCAGCAAAAGATGTGATTATTTCGCCGATAAAATCACAAATCAGAAAAATGGCGTGCAGTTTATTTTAAATAGAAGATATAAATTCCGATTGCCGGTCTTTGGTATATATAATGTATATAACGCATTAGCTGCTATCAGTGTAATTTCTGCGCTGGGAATAGATGCAAAAGTTGCTCAAGAAGCCCTCCTGGATTTTAAGCCGGCTAAAATGCGATTTAATATGCGCAAATTTAACGGGATAGATATTATAAATGACGCCTACAATTCAAACCCTCAATCTATGAAGGTGGCATTGGAGACTCTTTGCGCTTTGAAAACAAAAGGGAGAAGAATCGTTGTAGCAGCGGATATGTTAGAATTAGGTAAAGATACAAATAGATTGCATTATAAGGTAGGCCGTATGATTGCAAAGAATCCTGTCGATATTTTCATAACAGTCGGCAATTTATCCGGTAATATGGCAAAAGGCGCAAGGGACAATGGAATGGATAATAAAAGAGTCAGGGCTTTTGGTAATCACAAACAAGCAGCTGAATATTTAATAGATATTAGCAGGCCGAGCGATACCATTTTGGTAAAAGGCTCACGGGCAATGAAGATGGAGGAATTGATAAGATGCTTTACCACTTACTCTACCCGCTAAAAGACATCTTTTTCGCATTCAATATTTTTAGATACATAACATTCAGGGCCGCTGGAGCGAGCATAACCGCCTTTTTGATAAGCTTAGCTTTAGGCCCTCTGGTGATAAGGTTGCTTGCGCGTTTTAAAATAGGTGAGACCATACGCCGCGAACACGTAGAGGGCATCTACTCTTTGCATAAACAAAAAGCAGGCACACCTACTATGGGCGGAATATTTATATTAGCGTCGATTATAGTCTCATGTTTACTCTGGGCAGATTTAACCAACAGATATATTCTGTTAGCCCTTCTTTCCATAACCTGGTTGGGTTTGGTGGGGTTTATCGATGATTATATAAAACTTGTGAATAAAAACAAAAGGGGCTTGAGCGCAGCTACAAAATTTGCCGGCCAGATACTGTTAGGGATATTGGTGGGAATAATCCTTTTATTCGATGCCAGCATAGGCACAAGACTGAATATCCCCTTTTTTAAGAATTTGATAGTTGATCTCGGGGCTTTTTATATATTATTTACTACATTGGTTATAGTCGGGACTTCTAATGCGGTAAATTTGACAGACGGCTTAGACGGACTTGCCATAGGTTGTGTTAGCATTGTCGCCCTTGCCTACGGAGTGATGAGTTATGTAGTAGGCAACATTAAATTTGCCGATTATCTTTTTATAAATTATATACCCGGAACAGGAGAGCTTTCTATATTTTGCGCTGCTATGGTAGGAGCAGGCATGGGTTTTTTATGGTTCAATGCCTATCCTGCCTCTGTATTTATGGGTGATGTAGGAGCGCTTGCATTAGGAGGTGCTATTGGGGTAGTAGCAGCCTGCATTAAGAAAGAGTTGTTATTGGTTATAGTAGGGGGCATTTTTGTGATTGAGGCATTCTCAGTTTTACTTCAAGTTGCATCATATAAGTTCAGGCGCAAAAGAATATTTCTTATGGCTCCGTTACATCATCATTTGCAGATGAAAGGATGGTCTGAGTCAAAGATTGTGGTGAGGTTCTGGATAATAGCCATCGTCCTTGCCCTGTTTAGCCTGGCCACCCTGAAGTTGAGGTAGTAATGAGCTTTGGGTATTATTTGCGGAGTGCAAAGTCCCCATAACCAATTTTCGCAGGGACGCAAAAAATCCCCAGCGTGGATTTTTTGCTCGGTCCTCGGCCTCGCTCCCCTTGACACTTTGTGTCAAGGGACCGTGCCCGCTCGGCCTCCGCACGCCCTACTCAAATTGTTATGGGAACTTTGCATATTTCGCTCACAACACCCAAAGCTCATTTAAAGAGATAGATGGTATTGTATTATGGATGTAGCAGGTAAGAAGATAACTGTTGTTGGTATTGGGGAAAGCGGTAAATCGGCCGCTTTTTTCTTAAAAAGCAAAGGCGCTGTCGTTCATGCTACGGATTGCGGGGATTCCGAAGAAGTCAAGAGTTCCGCAGGCGTGTTAAAGTCAGCCGGCATAAATGTGGAGACAGGGAAACATAGCAAAGATTTTATAAATAACTCGCAGTTTATAATAGTAAGCCCCGGTGTCTCCGATGAATCACCGGCGGTTAAATTGGCCAAGAAATCCAAGATCGAGATTATAAGTGAGATTGAACTTGCGTTTCGTTTTTGCAGAGGCAAAATAGTTGCAGTAACCGGAACAAACGGAAAATCTACGACTGCGACGCTAATAGCAAAAATCATAAACAATGCGGGTAAGAACGCAGTTCTTTGTGGTAATGTAGGCGAGGCCTTTTCTAAGAAAATAAACGAGATTTCCAAAGATACAATCGTTGTTTTAGAGGTAAGTTCGTTTCAATTAGAACATATTGAAACCTTCAAACCACATATTTCAATAATCTTAAACATCTCCCGGAATCATCTGGACAGGCATAAGGATTTGGAAGATTATTTCGCTGCCAAAAGAAGAATTTATCAATACCAGAAGAAGGATGACTATATTATATTAAATTATGACGATATAAATTTAAGGAAACCTACGAATAAGATTAACCCTGAAGTATTTTTCTTTAGCCAAAAAAATATAGTAAAAGGTGCCTATGCTAAAAACAACAGACTCTTTTTAAATATTAAAACACCACAGCCAATTTCCGATATAGAAGATTTTAGACTCAGGCAACCTCATAATATAGAAAACTTTTTAGCAGCTTCTTTATGCGCTGCTCTGTGTGATGTGCCGCCGGATGTTATCAAAAATACATTAATAAGTTTTGAAGGCTTAGAGCATCGGCTTCAGTTTATAACAACCATTAAGGGTATAGATTTTATAGACGATTCAAAGGCTACCACTGTTGATGCAACCAGGGCAGCATTACGCAGTATGAAAAAAAAGGCCGTTTTGATAGCAGGCGGTAAAGATAAAGGAATGGATTTTAGTTTGGCAGGCAAAGATATAAAAGAAAAAGTCAGGGTCCTGATCTTGATAGGCGAGGCAAAACCCAAAATTGCAAAGGCTTTTTCCGATTTTACTCATATAATAGAAGCAGGCGATATGGATGAAGCAGTTAATATTGCAGGCAGGATTGCCCGACAAGGAGAGTGCGTTTTACTCTCCCCTATGTGCGCTAGTTTCGATATGTACAGGAATTACAAAGAACGCGGTGAGGCCTTCAAAACCGCAGTAAGGAGGGGGGAAATGAAGGAGGCTTAGCCTCCTTCAATAAAAATGAGGGCGATAAGAATAAGATTGTTCATGGTAACGATAGTTTTAATGGCCATTGGCGTAATTATGATATATTCCTCCAGCTCCATGTTTGCTTATGAGGTTTATGGCGACAGCGGTCATTACCTTAAAAGACATCTGGTTTTTATGGCGATAGGATTTATTTTGAGTATCTTTTTTATGAGCTTTGATTATGTTAAACTTAAAAGATTTATAAAACCGTTTTTGGTTTTTTCTATTGGTCTGTTAGTTTTAGTTCTTATTCCGGGTATCGGAAGTGAAGCCGGAGGGGCGCGGCGGTGGATAAATTTTTGGTTTGTTAATTTTCAACCTTCAGAGATTGCCAAACTAGCACTCATATTTTATGCAGCAGATGTTTTATCCCGCAAGCAATCGGATATGATGGATTTTGTGCATGGTTTTTTGCCCCTTATGATAGTGCTGGGGGTTTGTTTATTGCTTATATTGTTAGAACCTGATTTAGGAACTGCTATCGCAATAGGATTTTTAATCAGCGTTATGGCTTTTGTGGCCGGGGCAAGATTAAAACACCTCGCAGCGATGTTTTTGGCAGCAATCCCGGCGATGAGTCTTTTGATTATAGCCAGGCCTTATCGATTAAGAAGAATTCTTGCGTTTTTGAATCCGTGGACAGACCCAAAAGGGTCGGGTTTTCAAATTATACAATCATTCATAGCTTTAGGTTCGGGCGGTATTTTAGGGTTGGGGCTTGGCCGCTCCCGGCAGAAGTTATTTTATCTTCCGGAGGCCCACACCGATTTTATCTTTTCAATAATAGGGGAAGAATTAGGACTTTTAGGCACCGTGTTTATAATTGTAATATATATAATTTTTATATGCTTAGGAACATACATAGCTTGCAAAGCAAGGGATTTATTCGGTCAGTTTCTCGGTTTTGGTTTAGTGGTAATGATAGCGCTTCAGGTTGTAATAAATATAGCAGCAGTTACCGGCGTAATACCAACTAAAGGTTTGCCTTTGCCTTTTATAAGCTATGGCGGAACATCATTGGTATACAGTATGCTGAGCGTGGCGCTTTTGTTGAATATAGCCCGTCATCGAAGGTAATAATGGAGGGGGTAATGAAGGAGGCTTAGCCTCCTTCATTAAGGTAGCATGAGAATCTTAATTGCAGCAGGTGGTACAGGGGGGCATATATTTCCTGCAATAACCCTGGCTAATAAAATTAAACAGATGGATTCCTTTGCGGATGTTATATTTTGTATAGATAAACGCGTGGATAAAAAACTATTAGATAAGCCTGGTTATAGCTATTATTTGCTGAACGCGCCGAGAATGCCTTATAGGATTTCTTTTAGGTGGATTCCGTTTTTAATCATGTTGATATTCTCATTTTTTAAATCTGCCAAGATTTTAAATGAAGTTGCTCCGGATGCAGTGGTTGGGTTTGGCGCATATATTTCCGGGCCGCTCCTTGCCCAGGCTAAAAGGCAAAATAAAAAGATTATAATACACGAGCAGAACGTAACGATGGGCAGGGCAAATCGTCTTTTATCGAAAATATCCAATAGGATAGCAATTAGTTTTGCAAATCCGGAATATCTTAAAAATAACCGATGCCTGTTAACAGGCAACCCTATAAGAGAGAAATTGATAGATGACTTAAATGCCATAAATAGAGAAAGGGCTCACAGATTGTTAGGCTTAGAGGTTGATAAGATGACTATTCTGGTTATGGGAGGGAGCCTCGGTTCGCATATAATAAATACGGAATTTTTACAAATGCTCAATAATTTATCTAAAGAAGTGCTGAATTCTTTGTGTATAATACATTTGACAGGCAAGGGTAAATTTGCTAATGTGCAATCTGCATATAAAAATATTGATGCGGAGTTTCGCACCGCCCCGAATTCTTTCGGGACCGGTGCGCGGATAAGAGTTAAATTATATCCGTTTTTTGAAAGGATGGGCCTTTTGTATAAGGCGGCGGACTTTGCCATTTGCAGAGCAGGAGCCACTACCATAGCAGAACTCTGCCTTTTTGGGATACCGGCGATTTTGATTCCTTATACCGGAGCAGGAGCGCACCAGATACGAAATGCTAAATTTTTAAAAGAAAAAGGCGCGGCTGTAATGATTGGAGAAAGACAACTTACCCCAGAGGTTCTTAAAAAAGAAGTTGTGTCCCTGCTTGGAAATAATGAAAAACTTTCTGCTATGTCGGAAAGAGCAAATTCACTGCCTAATATAGACGCAGCAGAAAAATTAGCAGAAGCGGTATTAAAGCCATGATTTTAAAAAACCAGCATATTCACTTCATAGGCATAGGCGGTATAGGCATGAGCGGGATTGCCTGGCTTTGTCTTAAGCAGGGATGCAAGGTAACCGGCTCAGATGTAAAGCCTACCAGGATTACTCAGAGGCTTGAAAAAGAGGGGGTGGGTATTTATATAGGCCATAAAAAGGAGAATCTTGGCAAGCCGGATTTAGTTGTTTACTCTTCTGCCATAACCTTTCAGAATCCGGAATTAAGAACCGCTGTATATTCCGGAATACCGACCTGGCGACGAGGCGAATTTTTAAGCGAATTAATGAAAGGGAAAATAGGCATTGCTGTTTCCGGTTCTCATGGCAAAACCACCACTTCGTCATTGATAACTACTTTGCTTTACGAATTGGGGTATAAACCCTCAGGGATGATCGGAGCTATAGTAGATAAATTTAACGGGAGCGCTCTTTTGGGCAAAGGCAAATATTTCGTTACAGAGGCAGATGAATCCGACGGGTCTTTTTTATCTCTTTCACCTGCTTATGCAGTTATTACAAATATAGATGCAGAGCATTTAGACTTTTACAGCGATATGGACCAGATTACCCAGGCCTATTTGGAATTTGCAAATAATAGCTCTGCTAAAGGCGCCTTGATCTGTTGCGGTGATGATAAAAATATAAGAAAGATTATCCCCGATGTAAAAAGGAGAATCTTAACCTATGGATTTCATCCATCCAATGCCTTGCGTGCGGATAAA
The DNA here is from genome assembly GCA_964570585.1 of uncultured Planctomycetia bacterium. Lineage (GTDB taxonomy): Bacteria > Omnitrophota > Gorgyraeia > JABMRG01 > JAFGKX01. The sequence goes on along the minus strand of CAZMYR010000023.1, from coordinate 8,375 downwards.
GCTAAATTTAATGCGGCGAGGAGCGAATTTACATGTAGTTATAAAACGCGAAAACTCGGTGATGTAAGATTGAATCTTCCGGGAGAACATAATATTTTAAATGCTATGGCGGCAATTTTGTTAGGGCTGGATATTGGCATTGAATTTGATGATATTAAAAACGCTATCGAGAAATACCAGGGGGCAGAGCGAAGATTCCAGATAAAGGCCGATATAGACAATATATTGATAATAGATGATTATGCCCATCATCCCACAGAGATAAAAGCAACCCTGAAGGCTTGCCGCTGTTTTAGAAAAACGAGGATTATAGCAGTTTTTCAACCTCACCGGTATACCAGGACAAAGTTTTTAAAGAAAGAATTTGCCAGTTCATTTACGGACGTTGACTTTTTGATATTGACCGATATATATCCGGCCAGCGAACAGCCAGTATACGGCGTTACCACAAAAAGCATATATGACGAAATTATAAAATTGCGGAAGAAAAACGTTACCTATCTTCCGAAAGAGGATATATGCCGGAATCTTTTAAGGATTGTAAAAAAGGGAGATTTAGTTATCATTATGGGGGCCGGAGATATAAATAGATTGGCTGATGAGTTTGTTGAGAAAATCAAAAATCAAAGTGCAAAAATCAAAATTACAAATTAAAAACACGTCATTGCGAGCGACCACGAAGTTTCTGGGGAGCGAAGCAATCCCATTAAACAGCCCGCTATATGGCAAGGTATTGCTTAATGAACCCCTTTCGCTGCATACAAGTATCAAAGTAGGCGGCCCTGCCCGCATCTGGATTGAGCCTGATACCCTGAAGCAATTATTGGAAATTGTAAAACTATCTAAAATGGAAAAAATTTCTATATTCACAATAGGAGAAGGATGTAATATAATAGTAGCAGGCACCGGCATAGATGCAATATGCGTTAAATTAAATACACCCGCTTTTAAAAAAATAGAATTCAACGGCGAATTTGTAAAAACCGGGGCAGGTGTTTTATTAAACGAACTTTTGACTTCAGCCGGCCAAAGTGGTTTAGGCGGATATGAGTTTTTAGCAGGCACACCAGGTACAGTTGGAGGGGCAATATTTGCCAATGCCGGTTCGAAAAATGAAACAATCTCCTCATTGCTAAAAGAAATAGAAGTTGTTGGCCCAAACGGCAAATTAAAAAGAATTAAAAGAAAAAATATCAAATTCGGTTATAGAAAATCCGGATTAGAAGGTAATATTGTAGTTTCAGCAGTATTTAAATTTAAAAAAGCCGACAGAAAAAACACCAGGGCATTACTGAGAAAAAATCTTATAAAAAAAATACACACTCAGGATTATACAGCGCCCAGCGCCGGATGCATATTTAAAAATCCGATTGGCAGCCGCTTTTCTGCCGGGGAGCTTATAGATAGATGCGGATTAAAAGGAAGGATTTGCGGAGGAGCCCAAATATCAGAAAGGCATGCCAACTTTATTATAAATAAAAATAATGCTAAAGCAGAGGATATATTTGCTCTTATAAGATTAATAAAAAATAAGGTAAAAGCCGGATACGGCATCAAATTGGAAGAGGAGGTAAAGATAATCGAATGGCGAGAAGGCCGATTAAAGAAAGAATAGCGGTGCTTTTAGGAGGGCCATCCAGCGAAAGGGAGATATCTATAAAATCAGGCGTCGCTGTATATGAAGCGCTGTTGTCTTTAGGCCTGGATGTAGTTTGCATAGATGTTTCCGATAATCCTGTAGAGCAAATTGCTCAAGAAAAGTGCGAAATTGCATTTATAGCTTTGCATGGAAGATTTGGTGAAGATGGCACCATCCAGGCCATGTTAGACGAAGAAAACATTGCCTACACCGGCTCCGGGCCCCAAGCAAGCCGACTTGCTATGGATAAACTCGCTTCAAGAAGAATATTTCAAAATGCAGGGTTGCCTGTTCCGGAGTATGTAACTGTTAACAAAGATGTATATCGCAAAGATATATCTGTTAATTTTTCATTACCTTTTGTAGTAAAGCCAAACAGAGAAGGTTCCAGCATAGGCATGAGCGTTGTAAAGGATATTAAGGATTTATCCAAGGCTATAAATGAGGCCTTTTTATATGATGACGATATTATAATTGAGAAGTTTATAGACGGTGAGGATATAACCGTCGGTATCCTGGATGATAAACCTCTGCCGGTGGTTCATATAAAACCTAAGCAAGGCGTTTATGATTTTACAGCTAAATATACAGAAGGGATGAGTGAATATGTAGTGCCGGCGGTGTTTGAAAAAGATGTTATAAATGCCGCTGGAAATTTAGGTTTGATGGCCCATAACCTTTTGGGATGCCGCTGTTTCTCAAGAGTTGATATGAGGCTTGGCAAAGATAACAAAATAAGAATACTTGAAGTAAACACTATTCCCGGGCTTACTTCTACCAGTCTTCTGCCAAAGGCTGCTAAGGCAGTCGGAATAGATTTCGCCCATATGTGCTTTGAAATGGTAGAATCCGCAAAAAATAGGAAAAAACTAAGGACAGCGACTAGTTTTTTAGACCATGGTTAAAAGAAGAAAAAGGATAAAAAGGGGATATAATTTAAAGGGCTTATTTTACCCTGTTACTAAGATATTACAGATTGCTTTACGAGCCGTTATCAAGAATTTCCATATTATTGTTATTGGTATCATTTTAGTCTTTATAGCCAAAGGTATTCACAATATACTTTTAAATTCAGACTATTTTAAAGTTAAAGAGGTCCAGATGCTGCGTATGGAAGAAGTGGGCAGCAGCATTGTAGATTCCGGTATGAGTTTGCAATTAGAAGAAGGTATAAACATTTTTAAACTCAATCTTAAAAAATGCCAGAGACAGATTGAAGAAACCCACCCTGAAATTAAAAATGTCAAAGTTAATAGAGTATTGCCTGATAAAATAGTGGTCAATTTCCAAAAGAGAATACCAATATGCCAGGTAAAATTAACCAGATACTATTTAGTAACCAAGGATGCGGTTGTATTACCGGGCCCTGAAAACTACGCCCAGGCCGAGCTGCCCATAGTTACCGGTGTTTATATAAGCGAGAAGCAATTACCTGCGAATAGAAGGCTTGATACAGGCTCTGTATATAGAGCAATACGGCTCATCCAGCAGGTAAAACAAACCGGTTTTGGTAAAAAATATAAAGTAGAAGCGATAGACGTATATGATGAGTTTAACCCGATTATCTGTCTGGAAAATGGTATTCGAATTAAAATAGGAAGACGCAGTTTTATAAAGAGAGAACACGCCCTTAATAAAGTCCTCCAGGACCTCAAGGAAAAAGGCCTAAGGCCAAAATATATAGATTTACGCTTTGACGACATAGTTGTAACCCCAAGGTGAAATTAGTTGATAGTTGGTAGTTTGTAGTTAGTAGAAAGAATCTACAATCTACCAACTACGAACTAAACGATGGCTAAAGAAAGATTTGTAACCGGTATAGATATAGGCGCATCCAAAATCTGCTGTCTTGTTGGCGCAAGAAAACCGCCCGGTATATTTAATATATTAGGCTGCGGAGTTGTGCATCATAACTGTATTAGAAAGGGCGTGGTAGTTAACTTAAAAGGCTTATCGGACGCTATAAGCAAAGCGATTTATAAAGCTGAACAGGAGTCCGATAAGAAGGTCCATTCGGTTTATATTAATATCTCAGGCCCACATATTGAAGGGTTGCTGAGCCATGGCGAAATGATAATATCTGATAGGGACAGTGAGATCACCCGTTATGATGCCGAAAAAGTAACCGATAACGCCAAATCTATTAATATGCCTTATGAAAGAGAGATTTTTTACATAGTACACTATGGTTATACAGTTGATGGAGAAAAAGGTATTATAGACCCGCAGGGCATGTTCGGCCTTAAATTAGCGTCAGATTTATATTTGATAACAGTAAAGGCGGCATTTATAGAAAATTTAAAAAAGGCAGTCCGAGGAGCCGGCGTTGGGATTGCCGGAGTGGTTATCTCAACCATATCTACTTCCTTAGCCTTGCTTTCCGAACATGAAAAACAGATAGGCACTACATTGATTGATATAGGTAAAGATTTGGCCGAGATTTCTATTTATACAGAAGGGTTATTACGCTATATAAAAGTTATACCGATAGGCGGAGAATATGTGACCACGCAGATATCTCACAAGCTCCGCTTGCCTTTTGATACAGCGGAAGAGTTAAAAATAGAAAATGCGACACTTGATGGTAAATTTTCCAAAGAGGATAAGTTGGCATTGAAGGTAGATTCGCACAAAAGAGTAGTTTATAAGAAAGATTTACATGATATATTGAAAGATGCATATAAAAAGATATTTATTGATATAAAAGAAGCTGTTTATAAAAGTGAGATTTTTAGAGATGCCGCAAATGGGGTGATTTTAGCCGGAGCACCATCTTATATGGAAGGTGCTGCGGAAAGAGCGGAGATAGAATTTGGCTGTCCTGTAAAAGTAGGTCACGTTAAAGAATTAGGCCCCTGTCCTAAGCCGTTACCAAGCCATACCTTTGCAACAGCTGTGGGGCTTATTAAATATGGTTTTAGGGATATAGACAGAAAGAAGACCTTTTTTGATAAGGGTGCGAGGAATATATTCAGCTCGGCTGTAAATTACGCCCGCAGTCTCTATCGCGAATATTTTTGATGTTTGTTTTTTATTGACAAAAGACGGTAAGACTTCTAAAATAGGTTAAATCCAATGCCTACAATAAACTCCAAAATAGGTTTTATTGGTTGCGGGAATATGGGCGAAGCCTTGATAAGAGGCTTGCTGAATAAGAGGATAGTGTCTAAGGGTAGAATTTTAGCAAGCGATGCCCAGCCCGCAAAAAGAAGATACATACAAAAAAGATATAAGATAAAGGTTGTATCTTCCAATAAAGTCATTGTAAAAGAGAGCGATATAATAATATTAGCGGTAAAACCTCAAAATACCGGTGAGGTATTGATTGACATCTATAATGACGTAACTGCCGATAAACTAATTATTAGTATTGCTGCCGGAATAAAGATAAAGCACATACAGCAAAATCTGCGATATGTAAGAGTAATAAGGGTTATGCCGAATACCCCGGCGTTAATAGGAGCCGGCATAACTGCTATTTGCAGGTCTAAATCGGCCAGGGAGCGAGATTATAATCTGGCAAAGGAAATATTCGGCGCTGTCGGCAGCGTGATTGAAGTCAATGAAAATCTTATGGATGTTATTACTGCCACTTCGGGCAGCGGGCCTGCATATTTCTTTTTATTGATTGACGCAATGGTTAAGGCAGCTTGTTCATCAGGTTTAAGCCAAAAGGCATCGGAGCAGCTTGTTTTAAATACTGCTTATGGAGCGGGCTTGCTGGCTTTAAAATCTAGGAAACCTATGGCTCAATTAATCAAAAAGGTAGCTTCGAAAGGCGGTACTACAGAGGCTGCCCTTAAGGTATTTAATAAAAGAAGATTTCAGAATATAGTAAAAGAAGCCATAGACGCAGCTGCTAAAAGGTCAAGGGAATTATCTAAATAGATGTTCGTGTTATCAAATTTTATAATTGCCCTGGGTAAAATAATCAATTTTGTATTAACTATTTACATTTACATCATAATATTCAGGGCAGTGATAAGCTGGGTCAATCCTGACCCGTATAATCCAATTGTACAGTTTCTTCACCGAGCCACAGAGCCTATATTGTCACCGATAAGATTTTGGCTTGTCCGCATATTCAAAAGGCAATTTATGATAGATATTTCGCCGATTATAGCCATATTAGCCATATGGTTTTTGCAGAGTTTTGTGGTTAATTCCCTTATGGACCTGGCAATGAGGCTTAAGTGAGGATTCGGGTTAGAGCCCAACCCCGCTCATCGCAGCAGAAAGTAATTAAGAACGAAGATGGCTCATTAAAGGTATATTTAAAAGTGAGCCCCGTTGCCGGAGGAGCCAATAAGGAACTTTGCAAATTAATAGCAGAATTCTACAAAGTAAAAAAATCTGCAGTAAAAATAATAACCGGATATACTTCGCGCAATAAGATAATAGAAATATCATAACAGTTTTCAGTTGTCGGTTATCAGTGGTCAGTTATTTATTCTACTGAAAACTGAAGACTGAATTTAAAGGAGAATATAGCCAATGCCATTACCTAAACGCAGACATTCTACTGCAAGAGGAAGAAAAAGAAGGACCCACGATAAGCTTGCTAATCCGAACCTGAGCATATGCAAAAACTGCGGCGCCTTGAAATTACCACACAGGGTATGCCCTAAATGTGGATATTACAACGGCGTTCAGATAATAAAGAAAAAAGAGAAGAAGAAGAAAAAAGGAGCGTAAGGTACAAGCTATAGGCCTCAAAACCTGCAGCATGAAACTTGTAACCTGAAACATGAGAATAGCTGTAGATGGAATGGGCGGAGATAATGCCCCCGCTGCCGTAGTAGAAGGTGCAGTTTTAGCGGCAATGGAATTTGGCTATGATATTATCCTGGTAGGAGATAATGAACTCCTTCATAAAGAGCTGTTTAAAAAAAGGTCTGTGCCCAAAAACATCAGTGTTTATCACGCACCGGAAGTGATAGGTATGGATGAACCGGCAGCGATAAGTGTGCGGCGCAAAAAAGATTCTTCCATAGTAATAGGCGCAAATCTCCTTAAAGAAAAAAGGGCCGATGCATTTGTTTCCGCAGGAAATACCGGGGCCGTTGTCTGCGCAGTAACTTTGAAGATAGGCCTTTTAGAAGGGGTAGACCGGCCGGGAATTGCCATAATATTTCCCACCCTAAAAGATTTAGCGGTCTTAATAGATGTAGGGGCTAATATAGATTCAAAACCGGAGCATCTTCTGCAATACGCTATTATGGGCGATATTATCCAAAGATATATACTGGGTAAGAAAAGGCCAAAAATAGCCCTGCTTAATATAGGCGAAGAAGATACTAAGGGGACAGATTTTATAAAGCAGACTCACGTGTTATTGAATTCAAGCATGCTTGATTTTATTGGAAATGTTGAAGGAGGAAATATTTATACCGGAAATTGCGATGTAATTGTATGTGACGGTTTTATGGGTAATGTCGTATTAAAGGTTTCAGAAAGCCTTGCCCAGACTATAACAATTTTTACAAAGAGAAAACTTAATATGAATCTTATCACAAAATTAGGAGCGTTTCTTAGTTTACCGGCTTTTGAGGCATTAAAAAAAGAGATCGATTATTCAGAATACGGCGGCGCCCCACTTTTAGGAGTTGACGGCATATGCATAATCGGACATGGCCGCTCTTCGGCAAAAGCCGTTAAAAATGCCATAAGAGAGGCAGGCCAGTTTTACACCCATCAGATTAACCAGCACATTGTAGATGCTATTAAAAGCTACGGAGAAAGATAAAGTGAACAAACTAAAAAAGATAGGCATAACCGGGCTTGGAATGTACGTTCCAAAAAAGGTTCTTACAAATAAGGACTTAGAAAAGATGGTGGATACCTCGGATGAGTGGATAACCACTCGCACAGGAATTAAGAAAAGAAGAATCGTAAAACCAGGCACACCTTCCAGCGTTTTAGCTGTAGAAGCTTCCAAAAGGGCGCTTTCGCAGGCTAAAATAAAACCCGAAGATTTAGAGGTTATAATTGTCGCTACCGTAACCCCTGATATGCCATTTCCATCCACTGCCTGTTTTGTCCAATCCAAGTTAAAGGCTAAAAATGCAGCCGCATTTGATATAGGCGCCGCTTGTAGCGGATTTATATACGGCCTTGTAATTGCCAAGCAGTTTATAGAAACAGGGCTATATAAAAATGCACTGGTTATAGGCGTGGAAGTATTGACTTCTATTACTGATTGGACCGATAGGAATACCTGCGTCCTCTTTGGTGACGGTGCCGGCGCAGCGGTAGTAGAACCTGTTGCATCAGGCGGCATTGTTTCTACTTATTTAGGCGCAGATGGTGATTTAGCCAATCTTTTATATATGCCAGGGGGTGGTTCCAGGCACCCGGCGTCAAGCCACACCATAAAGAAGAGAATGCATTATATTAAGATGAGCGGAAGCGAAGTATTTAAATTTGCAGTAAGAATAATGACAGATGCAGCTACAAGGGCAGTATGCGATGCCCATATTGCCTGTCCGGATATAAAATTACTAATACCACATCAGGCGAATATGAGGATAATAAATTCGGTTAGAAAGAGAATAGGCCTGAAACCGGAACAGGTATTTTTAAATGTCGCCAAATACGGCAATGTTTCTGCTGCTTCAACAATTATGGCCTTATGCGAAGCAGTTGAAGAAAAACGTGTAAAAAAGAACGATTACATCGTTTTAGTTGCGTTTGGCGGAGGTTTTACCTGGGGTTCATGTGTAATTAAGTGGAGCTA
>CAZMYR010000022.1:0-26219 GCA_964570585.1 uncultured Planctomycetia bacterium | reverse complement strand
AGGAGGGCACAATGACTAGTTTTAAAGATCGTATTATTCGCGCTGCTAAGCTGGATGTTAATCTGTATGAAGAGGTTGAGGCTGATAAGGGAGCAATGGGTCAGGCCATGACGGTTGTTGTCCTCTCCAGCATAGCAGCCGGGATAGGAAGCATTGTAAAAGGCGGGCTTGGTGGAATTTTTATGGGAACAATCGCAGCTCTTATTGGATGGTATATCTGGGCCTATCTTACTTACTTTATCGGCACGAAATTCCTTCCGGAACCGCAGACCAAAGCAGATCTCGGTGAATTACTACGCACTATAGGCTTCTCCAGCTCTCCCGGCTTGATTCGAGTATTAGGCATTATCCCGGGGCTTGGGGGTTTAGTTTTTCTAGTAGCCTCAATCTGGATGCTGGTTGCGATGATTATCGCGGTTAGGCAGGCTCTTGATTATAAGAGTACATGGCGAGCTGTAGGGGTATGTGTGTTTGGCTGGATTATTCAAATGGTGATTTTTATGATATTATTTTCTATGCTGGGCGGCATTGTAAAACCAGTCTAAAATCAGAAAAATCAGAAATCGGGACACTCCATGGTAAAAACCAAAATAATCGCTACATTAGGCCCCTCAAGCAACAATGAGACAATACTGAGAAAAATGTTTGTAAGCGGCCTTGATGTGGTCCGGCTTAATTTTTCCCACGGCTCACATCCGGAACACCTGCACAGGGTTCAGCTGACCCGTACCCTGAATAAAAAGATGAGGCGCGCGATTAAGATAATGCAAGATCTGGAAGGATATCGTATCAGAATCGGCTATTTTAAATCCGCAAAACCCAAAATTCTCCACAAAAGAAAGGTTGCTTTTCTTACAAAAGAGCCGGATACGGGCAATCCGCGCCTGATTCCCATTGATTACGGAGACAACTTAAGCAAAATCAGGACAGGGCAGCTTGTATACATCGATGACGGCAATATAATTCTTAAGGTAAAGGAGCCATCAAAAAAGGAGGTAAAGATAACGGTGGTTGAAGGAGGTATTTTAAAACAGCGCAAAGGCGTTAATATACCGGGTATGCGTATTTCGTTTTCAGGAATTACACCAAAAGACAGAACAGACATTGAGTTTGGAATCAGGCACAAAGTGGATTACATTGCCCAGTCTTTTGTGCGCCGAAAAAAAGACATCGATATCATAAAAAATCTCATAAAACCAAGAATGCCTCAGTGTCTTATTGTGGCTAAAATAGAGAGCAAAGAAGCCATAAAAAACATAGATGAAATCATAGATGCATCAGACGGCATAATGATAGCAAGGGGAGATATGGGTATAGCTGTGCCCATATACCAAATTGCAATGATACAGAAACTAATTATTAAAAAATGCAATCAAAAGAAAAAATTTGTGATTACCGCAACCCAGATGCTCGAGCACATGACTGAACATAGCCGCCCCACACGCGCTGAAGTTACTGATGTCGCCAATTCAATACTGGACGGAACTGATTTTGTAATGCTTTCAGCGGAAACAGCATCCGGCTGCTATCCCGTTGAATCCGTAAGGATGATGAATCAGATTATTAAATTTACCGAAGCCCATACTATGTAAGGAGGAATGATGGAGAAAATAGCATTTATAGCAGCAATTGTATTGCCTCTGTGGAACATACCGCTTATCGTAAGAGTCATAAAAAGAAAATCCTCCGAAGATATCAGTATATATTGGGTATTTGGAGTATGGGCATGTTTTTTACTAATGGCTCCGGCGGCTTTTCGTTCTCCTGACCCTGTTTGGCGGGCATTTAATATTATGAATCTTATACTTTTTACTGCCGTTGTAATTGTTGTATTAGCTTATCGAAAAACAGGTAAAAAATCCGCTCCAAAGTAATGAAGGTTAAGTGGTTATTAATCATAATTTTAATTTTAGCCTGTCAGCTTGACGCGTATGCCGATGAGGTATATTTAAAAAATGGCGATAGGATAACCGGAGAGATAATTGAGGAAAAGGAAAAAGAAATCTCTATAAAGACAGAAGCGCTGGGCGTAGTCTCGATTAGGAGGAATTCTGTAGAGCGCATAGTTAAAGCGGGTGTAGAAAAATTACCTGAAGAGAGCAAGGAAATCGGAGAAGTAATCTGGCAAAGGGAGATTGCTGCAGGTTATAACAGAACCACCGGTAATACTCGAGATAGCCAATTATCTATCAGCTTTTTTATTAACAGAAACAAAAAGCATGTCAACGAGATTACCTTAAAAGGGGATGCTTACTACTCTTCATCAAATAGAAAGATGAACGCCCAGAAGTGGTGGGGAATGGCCCGCTATGCATTTAGTTTTGGAAGTGCAAAGAAATGGTACAATTTCTATAGATTGGAATCAGATCATGACAGATTTGCTGACATTGATTATAGGCTCATTCCCGCAGCAGGAGTAGGTTATTGGTTTTACGACCTGCCTGAAGTTAAACTCTTGGCTGAACTTGGTGCAGGCTTAGAACACACAGATTATAGAAGCAAGATAAAAGATAGGGATGAAGCAATCCTTATACCCAGGGCATTTTTTGAAAAAACGCTTTTTGCTAATACAAAAATTTCTCAGGATTTATATCTTTATCCTGCTTTTGAAGATTTTACTCAATATAGATTGCACTCAGAGACAGTATTGGCAGTAGCTCTGAATAAAAAGTTATCATTGCGCCTGAGTTTAATTGATGACTACAATTCAGCCCCGCCTGAAGATACCAAGAAAAATGACTTGCGTTTAATGTCATCGTTAGCATATTCTTTTTGATGATGGAAAAGGGGCGGGTAGAAGAGAGGTTGAAATAAGCAAAGCGGCGCGCCCCCTAGAGATCATACTGCAGAATTTAAGCTGGCCGAAAAAATACATAGGTGGAAAATAACCATGAGTAATATTTATTTAACCTCCGAAGGCTATGAAAAAGTAAGAAAAGAGCTTGAGTTTCTAAAGACTCTCAGGCGCAGAGAATTATCCAGGGCGATAGGAGAAGCCCGCGCACACGGAGATATAAGTGAAAACGCTGAATATACCGCAGCTAAGGAAGCCCAAGGCTTAAATGAGAAAAAGATCGCCGAATTAGAGAAAAAATTATCCAGCGCACAAATTCTTGATGATACAAATATGCCGAAAGACGAAGTGCTTATCGGAGCGGTAGTTAAGCTAAAAGATTTAGACTCAAAAGAAGAGCTCCAATATATGCTGGTGTCGGAATTAGAGGCAGATTTTTCGCAGGGCAAGATTTCTGTAACTTCGCCGATAGGAAAAGGCCTATTAGGCCATAAAGTAAATGAAACAGTTGAAATTAAAGTTCCTGTAGGAATTTTAAAGTATAAAATACTGAAGATATCGCGATAGAGACGTTTCTGAACTTGTTCGGGAACCTGCCCTATTTTCAATCGGGAACCTGTCCCTCTTAGGCCTGATAGCATATTCGAACCTGCAGGTTCAGAAAAATTGGCCCTTGACAAAAGGCCGATTGTAGAGTATACTTAATTAACAGAAATGTTAATTAAGTATATTTAATATGAAGTGGGCTGATTTAAATAAAATAAAAAAGTTGTATTTCTCGTCACGCGACCTAGCAGATGCTTTTAGCATAAGTTATCCTTCAGCAAAGGTTACCTGCTCAAGGTATGCAAAGGCGGGTTTAATTATCCGCATAAAACGCAACTGTTATATATTGCGGGAAAGATGGGCTGTCCTGTCTGATGATGAGAGGTTTTCAATAGCTAATCTGCTGGAAGTCCCCTCATATGTATCACTTACGACTGCTTTGGTCTATTATGATATTTCTACACAACTACAGCATGATTTTGTGGAATCAGTTTCAACAAGAAGGACAAAGTCTATTTTAGCAAAGGGAAGACAATTTACTTATTCAAAGATAAAGCAGAAGTATTATAACAATTTTCTAAAAAAGAATATCTTTTTTATTGCCACACCCGAAAAGGCATTTGTTGATGCGCTATATCTTATGGCCCTTAATAAATATAGTTTAGACATAAGCGCCATTGACGTATATAAATTAAATAAGGCAAAAGTAACAAAACTGATAAAACAATACCCCGGGAAGGTAAAAAAAATATGGAGTAAAATATGCAGGAGCTAGCGCTACATGAAAAGTTTGAAATAGAAGCGCTGGATCTTTTAAATAGCAAGAAACTGTTAGAGCACCTTTTGTTTGGTGGCGGGACCATGTTAAGACTTTGCCACGGCTTAAATAGGTATTCTGTCAATTTGGATTTTTATTTTGTAAAAACATTAGATTATAATAAACTTCATACAAAAATAACAGATTGTCTCGCGCAACATTATGAAATTACTGATGATGCAATTAAGCATTTTACGCTGCTTTATGAATTTAGAAGCAAAAATTACCCCAGAAGACTTAAGATACAGATAAAAAAACAACCTAAGGCTTTTAAATATGAAGAAATGATAGCCTTTTCACCGCATAACACAAAACAGGTTTTGCTTAAAGCCCTTACCCTTGAGCAGATGATGGAAAATAAATTAGCAGCTTTGCTTGGGAGAAGAGAAATAAGGGATTGTTACGATATAGAGTTTTTAATAAGAAGAGGCATTAAGATTAAAGTCTCCGGCGCGGTTGCCAGAAAATTAAAATCAAAAATAGCTACTTTTAAAAAGAGGGACTTTAAAACAACGCTCGGTTCATTATTAAGTCTTCAGGATAGAAACTATTATATAAAGAACGGATTTAAGTTTCTCTTATCACAGCTTTAAAATCGGCTAGATTTGCCAGGTCAACACATCAAAAACCAGCCTCACCGCGGCTATAATCAAATATATTACGCAATAGATCAATACCATTATTAGTTCCACCGGATTTAAAGCCTGTGGATAGAAGGGCGCTGGCTCAAAGCGTAAAGCTTTGAGTGAAACCGGTCTCAATGAAGCAGGAACTAAGCCGTGTATAGATTTGAACACATTTTAGAGAACGGCAGGCGGGCGAAAGATTTCCCGGGCGGCGGAAAAATATAAAGAAGAAGAGAGGTTAAAAAATGCCGAACATTACAATTGAGGGACCAAAAATAAAGGATATTGACACAAAGAGAACGCTGGTAAAAGAACTAACCGATGCTGCGGCAAAAGCCTATGAACTGCCCGCGAAAATTATGGTAGTTTTAATTAAGGAAAACTCACCAGAAAACGTTAGCGTAGGCGGCCAGCTAATTTCTGATCGAGAAAAATAGAACCAGAAAAAAGGGGACGTCTCACAAAGTGCCAGGTTAGTTTCCGCCGGAGGCGAATCGGCTTTAGGCAGAAAGTGACGTGCCCCCTGTTGACATGCCTCCAAAATCCAATTAGGCGTGTATAGAGGAGGGTTATGGGAAAACAAAATTTTTCTTTTGATATAGTATCAGAGGTTAATATGCAGGAGGTTGACAATGCTGTAAACCAGGCAAAGAAGGAGCTGTATAATAGGTATGATTTTAAAGGTTCCGCATCTTCAGTTGAATATAAGCGTGATGAGAAGAAAATAATACTAATTACCTCAGACGATTTTAAGCTTCGCTCCTTAAAAGATATTGTCCTGACCAAGATTGTAAGAAGAAGAATCTCGCCAAAGTCGCTTACATTCGGTAATCCTGAAAAGGTATTTGGCAGCAACTTAAAGCAGGTCGTTGAAATAACAACAGGCATCCCAAAGGAGAAGGCTAGAGAACTGGTTAAGATAATAAAGAATCTCGGCTTAAAGATACAGGCACAGATAGAAGACGAGAAAGTAAGAGTCTTTGCTCCGAAAAAAGATGACCTGCAGGCTGCTATTCAGCATCTAAAAGGCATAGATTTTTCCATTCCGCTTAGTTTCAACAATTATAGGTGAGGAGAGGTTGAAATAGCGGGTATGTAGTTAACATAACACATGCCTGGCACCATTAACAACGGCATATTCGAATCTATCCTGCAAAATAATTCTCCTTGAAAATTCGCTTTATAAGTAGTAGGATAAGAAATCAAGCCCTTAGAGCACTTTTAAATCAGAGTGTCTCGATTGGAAAAAAAAGTATAAATTTTCAGGCTTATATAAAATGGAATTTAACGTTAGCATTGTTATTCCTGCCCATAATGAGGCTGAGAAAATAACTGGGGTATTACAGAAAATAAAAAGAATTTTAAATAATACCTCAGAGCGATACGAAATAATAGTTGTAAACGATGGTTCCACCGACGATACGGGACAGAGAGCAGGTGACCTTGGCGTAAAAGTAATCGATCATGTAAAGAATCTTGGATATGGACGGTCGCTCAAGGACGGCATCCGGGAAGCTTCAGGAAAATTCATCTTAATGATAGACGCTGATGGTACTTATGATACAGATAAAATTCCAAAAATGATAGCTCTTGCAGAAGAAGCAGATCTTGTCATTGGCGAGAGAATTTTTTCCAAAAAAGACACTCATCATTTTAAACGTATTATGCGGGAATATTTTAGGAACCATACAAAATACTATTGCGGTGTGAATATCGAGGATTTAAATTCCGGCCAACGAATATTCCGCAGGCGCGATATTATCGATAACTTAGATAGCTATCCTGATGGATTTTCCTTTACTTCTACTATGACTGTGTTTTATATTACGAAAAAGAAAAAGATTATCTATGCACCGATTGAGTATCACCACAAAGACAGAGACTCAAAATTTAAATCGCACTTTAATTTTTTACCTATAGCGAAACTTGCTTTTAGATTGACATATATGGACAGGCCTTTAAAATTTTCTTTGCAGCTGAGTTTTGTATTTATTATTTCCTTAATCTTGTCAAATATTGCAGGAACTTTACTAAATACAAATTTTTTATTTAAGTCAATATTTTTCATTTTTTTATACATTTTGTCCTTTTTCTTATTCCTCTGCTTTATTTATGTAAGAGGCAAAAGAATTGTTTAATAATATGAAATTACCTATGAATGCCGAATTTTATTGGCTTGCCCTGGGTTTCCTTGGGCAGGGTTTGTTTTTTTGCAGGTTTCTTTTTCAGTGGATAGCAAGTGAAAAAAAGAAAGAAAGCGTTATTCCTGTTTCCTTCTGGTATTTTAGTATTGCCGGCGGCTCAACAGTCCTTTTATATGCAATTTATCGAAAAGATCCTGTATTCATCCTGGGACAAAGCTTCGGTTTATTTATCTACTTGAGAAATTTTTATTTTGTACATCGCAAAAAATAGATTCCTCCTGCCGAAAGAAATAGTTATGACTTCAAAAACAATCGCGATTTCTATTTTTGGATTTGAGTTGATAGCAATTATTATGGCTATCGGAATAGGACTTTCTAATGGCGATCCTTTTAAACATTTTGAAGAATTCCATTTTATGACCTTGTTTTCATTTTTCCAATTATTGTTTTTAGCTGCTCTATCTCATAAGATATTTACTATCCGCGTTTCTAAAAAAACGAAGCATATTTTACGTTCACCTGGTTTTATCTGGGCAATTATTGCTTACGGCTTTTTTTTCCTGGCTCTTGACGAAATGTTCCTAATACATGAAGCCATTGATAAAATAGTCCATATAGTTTTTAATATAGAAGAGACAGGATTGACCGATAGGATGGATGATATAGTTGTCTTTGTGTATGGAGTCATAGGAATGTCAATTCTCTATTTACATCGAAGTGAGTTACGGAAATACAAAGCAGCACTTCCTTTTTTGGTTTACGGTCTTTTAGTTTTCCTTATTATGGTTATCCTGGATGTGCTTTCCAACAGAGCTGATATACTTGCCATGGTTTTTGCCGATAATAGCCTGGTTGATACTCTTAGAAGCTGGCTTTTAACAGTTGAAGATTCCTTAAAGATATTTGCTGAAGGGATTTTTATTCTAGGCTTATTTACTGCTTTAAGGTGTGCAAAAAGTAACGGGGACGTTCTCCAAGGTGCCACCCTCCAGCACAAAAATAGGGCTGAAATATAAAGTTAGGCCCATTGAAAACACCCCATGAATCAAACCTGCCCCCTTTAATACTCCAAAAACCCACCTCACGCAAGCTATAATCACATAGATTACGCATCAAAAATAAATTTCCTCTTGATTTTTTCCTGCCGCAGGAGTATACTAAATTTACAATTTAAACAGTCCCGCGTTTGAAGGGATAAATCCCGGACGTTAAAAAAGTAAAACCTTCACGAGCTATTAGCTCACGCACACCATAGCTTGTGAAGGTTTTTTGTTTTTATATAAGATGGTTTAGCAAAAACGTTTCTAAGATTGTAGATATTGAAATGAAACCAAATGTACACAAACCCGGCAAGCTCGAAGACGCACTCACCTATTTTGATAAAGCAATAAAAATAAACCCAAAAGATAAATAAGGTGTTATAAGGATTTACTATGAATAATATAACATATTCACCCTCAAGAATAGGTTCATTCGACAGCTGTAAACTCCAGTATAAATACCATTACATCGACAGGCTCGATTCGGATTTAGAGACAATAGAGCCATTCCGGGGCGGGATAGTCCATAAAGCCCTGGAAGAGTTGTACAGGTTTGTTAAAAACGGCTCTGTTAAACCCCTCGAATGGGCCTTAGGCAAATATGAAGAATTCTGGAAGAAGAATTATACGGATAGCATAAAAATAGTCAAAAAGGAATTAACAGCCCAAGATTATTTTAACAAAGGAAGGCAATGCCTTATAGATTATTATGACCGGTATAAACCATTTAACCAGGCAAAAATCGTAGATACAGAGCGTATGTTACGTTTTACTATTAAGCACAATGATAATGAATATGCTTTTCAGGGCATATTAGACAGGCTTGACTGGAATGATAAGACACATATGTTTGAGATTCATGATTATAAGGTTACCAGCAGGCTAATGACACAGGAAGAAGCAGACAGCGATTGGCAGTTAGGGCTTTATCATATCGCCTTAAAGGAAAAATGGCCTGACACAGGAAAGGTAAAACTTGTATGGCATTCGCTTCTGTTCAATAAAGAATTAGTTTCTTCCAGAACAAAAGAGCAGCTCGACGCGCTTCAAAAAGAGATTGCAGAAAAGGTCAAGGAAATAGAGGCCTGCCCCGATTTTTATCCACAGAAAAGCGCGCTATGCGACTGGTGCGATTACCAGAATATCTGCCCCCTCTGGAAGCATCCCAAAGAGCTGGAAACCCTGCCTGTGAATGAATACAAAAAAGACCCCGGAGTCAAACTGGTTACAGAATATGCCGAGCTTCAGGAAATCAAGAACGAGCTTAAAGAGAAAATGCACGGAATAGAACAGGAGCAGGAAAAGATAGGAGAGGCAGCGATAGAGTTTGCAGAGAAGAATAAAGTTTCAATTATAGACGGGCCAAACGCCCAGCTTAAAGTCGACATAAAAGATGAACTAAGAGCCCCCGCTAAAACCGAAGATTCCGATGCCTGGAGCAGATTGCGGGAATTTCTGATAAAAGAAGGCAGATATGAAGATGTTTCAACCGTAAACAACAGGATGTTTAACTATCAATTGAAGGCTAAAAAATGGCCCTTGGATTTTATCGAAAAGGTCAAAAAATTCCTCAAGCGCCAGGTAACAAAAAAGGTCAGGTTGGTTAAGAAATAGAAACGTAGGAGCCGCCTCTGGCGGCGAACAAACACCACCTCGTCATTGCGAACGAGCGAAGCGGTCCCCGCGAAAGCGGGGAAGCAATCCCACATTAATACCACTATAAGCCCCACTACAGCATGCCTAACCGCATAATCGAACCCTGCATAATCGCGAAGCGATTAAGCAGGACTAGTCCTGTGGAAATCTTTCAGATTTCAACAGGGTCTATCCGACATGGCAATTCTCCTTGAAAATTTACTTTATAAGTAGTAGGATAAGAAATCAGGTATCGTGGGGGCAGCTCTTGAATTAGGGACGTATCCCAAGGGGACAGACAATTGCCGTAGAGTGTCCCGGAGTAACATGTTGCCAATTTGCCAATCCGCTAAATAGAGTCGGGTATTATGAGAATAATCAAAACCATATTTAAAATTTCCGCAATAAGCGTGATATTTATTGCAATTATAATAGCAGGCATCGCTTTATATATGAAATTCTATGGGAAAAATCTCCTGCAAAACACTTTGAGCGATATACTTGGCTATAGACTAAAATATGAAAGCATATCCCTGAATCTGGATAAATACGCGGTTAATTTTAGAGGCTTTAGCATTTTAAGCGAAATCGACTTTGACGAGGATATATTCAATGCAGAAAAAGTTACTCTGATATTAAATAGAGAAAGGTTTGAAAAAGAAAAAAAATTAGTCTTTGATGAGATAGCTGTTAAAAAAGGGGTATTAAATATCGAAAAGGACAAAAAAGGCATCTTTAATATATCTTATAATATTCCAAAAAAGGTTTACGCTAAAGGCGCAATAGCGTATGCGGCTGTGCCCACAGGCAGTGGAAGCCTGTATAATTTTGCAGAAAAGGTAAGGAAACTCGCTATCGAAGATTGCGTTATCAACTTTAAGGATTACTATGTCCCCCGGGGGCCTTTCGCAATAAAATGCGATAATTTTAATTTAGATTTTGTATCCGGGCAGGAGCCGGTATCTCCATCCGGCCCCATACCAGTGAAATACACTTTAAGTTTTAGGGTTCCCAGCAGCCGGTATAGAAACGGTGAATTCTTTTCAAAAGCGAGTATGTTTGTCCATAAACATGGCGTGGACATGGAAATGATTATAGAAACAAAATATATAGACCTCATGCAATTTCTTCCTTATTTCGAAAGCTATACCCCTTTTTCTTTTAATGACGGCCTGTTCAGCTCTACCACGAATTTTAGGATACATAATAATATGATAGATTCCCCGACAACTATGGTATTTCATAAGTTAAAACTTACAATGGATCCCGGAATGGAAAACGCAAAATTTCTTGAAACCACGGCAAATAAGCTGGCCCGGTATCTCACATCAGGCAAGGGTGAAGTAGCCTTTGATTTTGTCATAAAAGGCCCCGTAGATAATCCGCAGGCAGGATTAGGCCCAAAAGTAAAATTTGCTATGGGCATGGTTGTCCTGGAAGAGCTGGGTAATATCATCCAGCAGCTGCAAAAATTAGGAAAATAATCACCGGAGGCAGAAATGAAAAAAATAATTTTTTACACAATCCTCTTTTTGTCTTTAACATCTACTTTATTTGCTATAGATGAGGATACCTATGTTCGGTTTGCTGCGGATTCTACCATCGCCGCTCATAAGTTAAAAGGCAATTTTAACGCTATGGGGCTATGGACGGATGAAATGAAAAGGAAATATCCCGATTTTATAAACCAAGACTGGCAATCGTTCGAAGAAAAAATGGCAAAAGATAGTGCCCTTAAAAACAGGGTTTATAATAAGATATTAGAGAATATTAGAGCAAAAGGTTATAATGCTCGTATTTTAGATCTTGATGGAGGAAATACGACTATAGAAATCGAGGATTAGATTGAAAATAAGACCCGGTGGCGCTTCTTAAATCAGGCCCGTCCCTTCCAGGGTTGGGTGCAGGGTAGAAGAGATGTTGAAATAGCGGAGTGGGCAGGAGTGGCACCTTGCAGGAAGGTACAAATTAAATAAATGAGATTTAAAATTTTATTTTTTATATTAATATTTCTTTTATGTTTTAACCATAATGCTTTTTCTCAGGAAGAGGATAAAGCAGTAGAAAGTAGTAAAGAAGCAAAGGTTATTACTGTAGAAAATATTGTTGATGCAATGAACAGTAGGCTGAAAAAAACCTTAGGGGAGCTTGATGCGGAAAAGGCTATGAAAAGGACAGAAAAAGAAAGACAGATGAATGAAAAACTAGATTCGTTTATTAAAGAATGGATTAACACCCTATCATCGAAAAGAACAGGCCGGATAAGAAGGAAAATCGAACAAAATTTGCAGACTTTGTCTATAACATCAGCGCAACCCATAGATTATTACTTAAGAGATTTTTCATATTCAATGCAGAATAAAATATAATAGAGGTCAATTCAATAATCTTTCCATACAAAGCCACAGTTGATGTAAAAGAGCTACTCTATGCAGAACGGGCACCTTTAATAGGTATGCCAAGAAGCGAATATCAATATACTGCTGATACGAATATAAGGATAGATTTGCAATATTATGAAAGCATGGGTAAGTGGCAGGCTGTAGGCGTTGAGGATACCAGCGTTAATCTGGAGAAAGGCTGGCCTCAAAAGATAAAAAGAAAGTTAACCGACCATTTTATTCCCCTGGACTGATATCCAATGTGTAAACGGTGCCATACACCGCAGCGCCAGATAACAAGGGGTCGATTTTTAACAATTTCCCCTGAAGCTTTTATTTTATGATACCATTTTGTTGAATGTTGAGATGCGGCCCCATATACCTTTAAGGAGATTGAAAAACATGAAAAAGATGTTTTTATTGTTGTTATGTTCTATGTTTATGACGTTAAATGCATATGGGGAGGACGGAGCTATGAAAGATACCTATGTTGTTTTGGAAACGACCCAGGGCGTTGTTGAGTTAAAACTTTTTCCAGAAATTGCGCCAAAGACATGCGAAAATTTCATAGGGTTAGTTAAAAAAGGTTATTATGATGGCATAATTTTTCATCGTGTAATTAAGAAATTCATGATTCAGGGAGGAGACCCTACAGGAACAGGGCGAGGCGGAACATCTATATGGGGTCGTCCTTTCGAAGATGAATTCAGTAAAGATGTTGGTTTTGATAAGCCCGGAATACTTGCAATGGCAAACGCCGGGCCCAACACAAACGGAAGCCAGTTTTTTATTACAACCGCTCCAACACCATGGTTGAATCAAAGACATACTATTTTTGGAGAGGTTGTAGCGGGATATGAGAATATACAAAAAATAGAAAACCAGCCCGCAGGTTCACAAGATAAACCTTTGACCGAACAAAAAATTATAAAGGCCTATATAAAGTAAAATAAATAAGTGGATGTGTAACAAAGTGCCCGGTTAGTTAAGTAACATGAATATGGTGTCAGGCATGTGTTATGTTAACTCTATGGTAGAAGAGAGGCTGAAGTAGCGGAGTGGGGTGAAGTGACACGCTCCTAAAATTCAGACAGAATTATGAAAAAATGTCCTTATTGTGGTGAAGAGATACAGGACGATGCTATTAAGTGTAGGTATTGCGGGGAGTTTTTAGGTAAAAAACCGCAAGATAAATGGTATTTTAAAACCCACTGGCTGATAATCGCTTTTTTGTGTATCGGACCGTTTGCTTTACCCTTGCTCTGGTTTAATCCTCGTTTCAGCCGGAGAAATAAAATACTCATAACTATCGTCATTGTTATTTTGAGCTATTTATTGGGAGTTTCATTTGTTAATTCTTTAAGGACTATAATTGGATATTACCAACAGATGTCTCAACTATTTTAGGGGAGGTGAATATGGCAAAATTAGATGTGAAAGCCCTTGGTCTTACCCTGGGTATAGTTTGGGGTGCAGCTATGTTCCTTTTAGGGCTAATTGGTATATATTCAAGCTGGGGTGGCGGAATTCAAGAGATTATGTCAACATTATACATTGGCTATAAACCTACATTTCTAGGAAGCATTATCGGTGGAATCTGGGGATTTATTGACGCTGGTATTGCCGGTGTCGTAGTGGCATGGTTATATAATAAATTGCAAAAATAACTTATCCCGCCCAATTCCTCTTGACAAATAATAGGACATAATGTATACTTATTGTGTAATGAATATAGGACATATGTCCTATTGTTTTATGTAAACATAATACAGAAAAGGGATATTATGAAAAACGCAATATTTCAAGACAAAAAGAAACTGGAGAGGCTAATAGCAGAAGCAGGGTTTACCCCGACAAGGCTTGCAAGGACATTGGACGTGACCTATAAGACCGTTTATAGGTGGCTGAATAAGTCTGTTAAGCCGCATCCGGGAATATCTGCGGCCATAGATGAGTTGTTTAGGGAGAATGTGGATATTACACCCATGGTTTATGAGGCAAAAAAGCAATTTGGTAAGGATCCATTGAGGGTTCTTAAGCGAGATGCAAAAATTCGCGAAAAGTTCTTTCTGGAGATAACATATCATTCAGATGCTATTGAGGGAAGCAGAATGACCAAAAAAGAGACTGAGCAGGCTATAAAAGGCCAAGTTGTGCGCGGTAAAACCCTATATGAGCAACTGGAAGCGGTTAATCACAATAACGCCATGATATATATGCTTGAGTGCCTAAAACCCGGCTTTAAAATTACAAAAGACTATATACTTAAATTACATAGTATAGTTATGTATAACTTTAATGATAAATTACATGGTAAATACAGAACCGGATATGTTAACCTAACCAATACTGAAAAACCTCTACCAATCGCTCAGGAAGTGCCTGAAAAGATGAAAAAACTGCTAAGTACTATAAATAGCCCTAAGCCTGAAATTATAAAAAAAGTAGCATCTACGCACTATAATTTTGAGACAATTCACCCTTTTTTTGATGGCAGTGGCAGGGTTGGCAGGCTTATTATGATTACACAGCTTTTAATGAAAGGTTTTGCGCCAGTCATTATAAGGATTGATGATAGCCAGAAATATTACTTTGCCTTAGGTAAAGGCGATATGGGTGAATTCCAGCCTTTAATTCAGCTTACCTGTGAGGCTATTTTGAAGGGGTATGAGTTGATAGAAAGCAAGTAAAAGCCATACCATGAAGTAGGCATAGAATCAAATATCAGCGTAGTGGTAAAAAGAGAAAAGCAGAGATGCATTGCAATTCTACCAGGAAGCCATAATCAAATAAGACAATTTCTTGGTAAATTATAAAATAAAAAGTCAAATAATGGTAATACTCAAAAACCCACCTCACCGCAATTATAATCACATATATCACGCGCGCAATAGATTAATACCATTATTAGTCCCACCACAGCGTGTCTGACCGCATATTCTAACCTATCCTGCATAGCGATCCCCCTTTTTATATGCTACCAATAAGTAGCAAATATGTCAAGTTGAAAATGCTACTTAAAAGTAGTCGACTTATAAGTAGCAAGATAGTATAATATTTTGCAAAATAAGGAGTTACTAAGTGACTGAAATCAATAAAAAGGTAGGCGACAGGATAAGAAAATATAGAGAGAAAAGAGGATGGACTCAAGAACAGTTGGCCTTTGAAACAGGACTCCACAGGGCCTACATCGGTCATATAGAGCGAGGAGAAAAGAATATCGGTTTAAAAAACCTTGAAAAAATTGCCAAAGCCCTCAGGGTTAATATCTCAGATTTGTTGAAAAATTGATAGGAAGCTTTAATTATGTATAAGAATATCGATGAATTTAAACAAAAACTGCACAACTTAGAGAAAAAAGGATTTATTGGAAGCTTGCGGAGTAGCGATACAGGTATTGGATATACTCTTGAAAAATATTTAGGAATAGAAGAAAATAATATTCCTTTAGCAGATTTAGGCGAGATAGAACTAAAAGCCTTCAGGAAAGACTCGGCTTCACTTTTAACTTTATTTACATGCGAACCGTTACCTGAGGGCGGTAATAGGGATAGAATGTTATTAGAAAAATTCGGATATAAAAAACGTGATAATCCAAGACAAAAAGAGCTATACTGTACAATTAGTTCAAGCGCCTTTAATCCTCAATCCCTAAGATTAGAGGTAGAAAAAGATAGAATAAAAGTAATTTCTGAAAAAGAGGATATAGATATATATTGGCTTGGAGAACAACTCAAAAAAAGATTCTTACAAAAAATCCCGCAACTTATTATTGTAAAGGCTGATTCTAGGCGCGGGAGTAGCGGAAAAGAGAAATTTCATTATAATGAGGCATATATTTTAAAAGGTTTCAGTTTCGATCATTTTAAAAATATGGTTACCAAAGGTGTAGTAACTGTTGATTTTAGAATGCACTTAAGAGAAAATAGCACAACAAGAAATCATGGCACTGCCTTTAGAGTAAGAAAAAATAAACTTGCTACTTGCTTTCAGGAATGGCGTAGGCTTATCTAAAACTAGGTGAGATTGTAAAAAATTAAAGCTTCTGTAAAATAACTATGCTTTCTTTCTGCATAGTTTTTCCGAGCTCTCCTTGTATATTAGTAGGAGAGTTTTTTAATGGCATGCGCTTGTTGGGAATGTTTCTTACTATAATATCAACTGTATGAAATCCTATATTTTCCCCCAATTCAGATACTATAAAGTCAGTAGGCAGCTTGACACCTTTAACGGTTCTATTTCCTATGACTACACAAAAATATTTATAATTTTTTAAAATCCCATGTGCTTGTATCATAGCTTTGTTCAAGTCTATGTAAAAAGCTAAAACTTCCTTTGCTCTCTTTGAATTATGTTCTGCGATTAAACTAAGAGCTCTTGCTAAAGATTTCGATTGCAAGTTATTTTCTATCTTTGAATTTATAGTTCCGCCAGCAAGTTTTCTATCAATTTGCAAATCGTCGTCCCCTACCATATCAAGCCACTGTAAAGATAATCTGGAAAATTGCCCATAGGCAACAGTTGTCCTGCTATCTCCATAAGGTGGAGAGGTAATTATACAATCAACAGATTCATCTTTAATGTCATATCGTTTTGTAGAATCGCCTTCTATTACTTTAACCCAGGTATTATTGTCAACATTATTATAAAATTCCCTCATTCCCTTAAAGCTATTTTCTAATCTTTTTTTGAATATCAAAAGAACGTTGGGGTTATAATTTTTAAGTTTTTCTTTTGGAATTCTGAAAAGCTTAAATTCACCGCTTCTTGTGTTGGAAGCAGCTCTAACTGTTTCACTAAATGCAACCAAAAAGAAATCTCGTACATCTTTATTTTTTATTCCATTGATGCATTTTTTTATTTTTGTTAATTCATAGATTACATTTTCTTTAAACCAAAAATCTATATTAAAAAAAGAAGGTAATTCAGATTTTTTAGGCTTATAATCTTTAATCTTAGAAAGCAGTGTAATATAATTTTTTTGTATTATATCTGGTTTAATAGGAGTTGTTTTTACTTTTGCAAGTAGAGTAGCAAGGGGATTCAATTCCACGCCGTAAACATTTCTGCCTAATAGCCTACTCTCAACCAATGCGGTGCCACTGCCGCAAAAAATATCACAGATTGTATCTCCGATTTGACTGCAGTTTAATATAAGCCTTCTCGCAAGTTGCGGAATGAACATCGCAGGGTAGCTGTGTAAGCCATGCGTATATGGTTTAGTATCCTCGCCTCTAAAATCCCACGAATAATCAATTCGCCTTTTTCTGCCATTACCTGCTTTTTCTGTTTCGCTTTTGCCATTATTTAGATTTCTAACAATGCTTATTACTTTGCCTCTTATGGCCAAGTCTTTTGTTGCTATTGGCGGGACATGGGGATTAGCAGACTTTAGCATAAATAAATCTTTATCAATATAAAATTTCTTGAGCGTTGCCTCATTATCGTTTATAATTGCTACTACCGTATCGCCTTGCTCCGCAGTTGGTTGCTCGCGAATAATTACAAAATCTCCATCAGATATTCCTTCATTGATCATACTGTCGCCTTTTACTTTTAATACATAATGCCTGCCAGATCTGGAGAGTAAAGATTTCGATACAATTATAGGCTCCGGATCTTCTATAGCTTCGATAGGTTTGCCTGCAGCGATAATTCCTAAAATCGGAAGGGTTATTTGGTCTTTAATATCTTTCTTGCCATAGACACTTATTGATCGTGGTTGATTTTCTTCGGCATTCAGATAATGCTTGGCTTTTAGAGTGGCAATATGCTGGTGAACCGTAGCGATAGATTTTAGGCCAAAATGTTGAGCAATTTCCTCTAAGGAAGGAGAGTAGTCGTTATCATCTATAAAGCTTTTTATATAATCAAACATTTCTTTCTGCCTTTTAGTTAACATTGTACCTTTATTATGACCGAAACTAAACCGAAAGTCAATAGTTTTTTCTAGCTCCTAACTTAGCATATCAAAAACCCACTTCACCGCAGCGCCACCCCTCCGTCATTGCGAGGAGGCACGAAGTGCCAACGAAGCAATCTCACATTAATACCATTATGAGGCCTACGACAACGTGCTTAACCGCATAATCGAATCTATCCCTGCATAATCGCTTCGCGATTAAGCAGGACTAGTCCTGTTGAAATCCTTCGGATTTCTACAGGGCCTGCATGGTATTTTTCTTGACATTACCTAACCGCAGTCGTATCGTAATGTTACATAAAAAGCTAAATCAGCCCTGTCTATTTTGGAGCTGGTTTCATAATCCTAACCCTATACCCCCTGACAAATTTCGATTGAGGGAACTTTTGCCTTATATTTATTGTCTAATATTATAGAGGGAAAATGCAGGATATATCAAAGGATATTATAATACATGCATCAAAGGGCGACCTGAATGCTTTTGAGAGTATATATGATGCTATCTCTGGCTTTGTGTACAACATAGCTTATAAAATGACTTACAGCAGAGAAGATGCGCAAGAAATTACTCAAGACGTATTTTTAAAAATATATAAGAATCTTAAGTGGTTTCGGTTTCAATCATCTTTTACAACCTGGGTTTACAGAATAGCTGTTAATATCGCCATCAATTTCTCTAAACGAAGGGCAAAAGAGCAGGAAAAAATGATTACATATAAAGATGATGTTAAGCTAAAAACAGCTGATAGTGTAAAAGAAGAAAAAATACATGAAGGAGGAAATGAAGAGATTCTTAGCTCTTTATTAGCGGTACTTAATCCTGATCAGCGGGCTTGTATGATATTAAGAAATATTGAAGGGTTAAGCTATAAAGAAATAGCCAAAACTCTCAAAATCAATATCAATACTGTGCGAACAAGGCTTAAAAGAGCCCGTGAAAAGATTTTAGACAATTTTCAGAAAAGAGGTGATAAACAATGAATTGCAAAAAAATAAAGGAATTAATTATTACAGATTACGTTGATGGCGAAATTGATTTAACCCTGAGGAAAAAAATCGAAGGGCATCTAAAGGTTTGCAATCAATGCAGGCAGTTTATGCAGGCTTTAAGACAATCAGCTATTGAACCATTCAAAGGCGCAAAAAGAAACATACCGCCGGAATCAGTGTGGCGCAATATAGAAAGCGCCATAGAGCAGCAACGGACAAGGAACGTCTTTGGCAATATCATTGATAAAATATACACACTTTTTCCTGTTCGAAAACCTGCGCTTGTTGTCGCGGCGATTATTGCTATTGTGCTTATAGCATTAGTTATAATGAAACCGCCTTTTGATAGCCGGAATGCAATAAATGCCCATTTAAATGAACAAGTAGAATTTCTCGCTGCAATAAACAGTGGTTATGAACCCGCTTATCCGGATATGGATTATACCGACTTAGGCACTAGTATAGAAGAATATTTTCTATAAATGGAACTTTTTAAGGCTTTCTTCTGTCTAAGGTAGTAGAGGGAGGTGATAAAGATGAATACAAGATTTAAAAGAATATTGATTTTGGGCGCAGCAGCAATGCTGTTATTTTCAGTTACAACGGCCTATGCGCAAGAGGGAGGCATAAAACACAAGCAACAACGTAAGGGCAACCTTATAGAAGAATTGGGCCTAACCCCTGAGCAGCAGGCCCAGTTTAAAGAGCAGCGCGGTGAACACAGGAGGCAAATGAAAGAAATACACACCGTATTACAAGACAAGCGGTTACAGCTTCAAGAGGAACTGGTAAAACCCGCTTCAGATAAAAATAAAATAGATGCACTTGCCTCTGAATTGAATAGCCTCCAGGCACAACTCATAGACCTGCGAATAGGGGGTATTATTCAAACAAAAACAATTCTTACCCCTGAGCAATTTGCAAAGTTCAAAGAGAAAGTAGGTTCTCACCGCAAAATGGGCAGAAGGGGCGGAAAAGGCTCAGCAAGAAGAAAATTTTAAAGGATAGGTATCCCTGCCTGCCGTTAGGCAGGCAGGGATACCTATCCTTACCCAAATACCCACTTCACCGCAACTATAATCACATAGATTACGCAATAGATTAATACCATTATCAGTCCCACCAAAATTAAAAAATCCTCATTTTTTTGAAATAATTTGCCTCCAGAAATCGTCTATATATAATGAGAGGTTATTGAAGAGTTCAAATCTTTGAGATTCCAAATTGGAATATCAAAGAAAGGGAGAGGCGGGAGAAGATATTTGCCTTATGTCTTTACGGAGCAAGGCATAGCTATGCTTTCTACAGTTCTAAATAGTGAAAGAGCCATTCAGGTAAATATCGCTATAATGCGGGCATTTGTAAAATTGCGTCAAATTTTCTCTACCCATAAAGAGCTTGCTCATAAATTAAGCCAGCTTGAAAGAAAAATTGAAAAACATGATTCTGAAATACAAGCAATTTTTGAAGCAATTCGGC
This sequence comes from uncultured Planctomycetia bacterium, assembly GCA_964570585.1. Classification (GTDB taxonomy): domain Bacteria; phylum Omnitrophota; class Gorgyraeia; order JABMRG01; family JAFGKX01. Next base: position 5,844 of record CAZMYR010000022.1, on the reverse strand, counting down.
AGCTTATGGCTGTTCCAGAGAAACCAAAAAGAAGAATAGGCTTTCATCATGATTAATTGATAAAAGTATCATCACATTGATAACCCACCTCACCGCAACATCCCTTTCGTCATTGCGAGGGAGCGAAGCGACGAAGCAATCTCACATTAACACCTCGAAAACCCACTTCACACAACCTATAATCACATAGATTACGCAATAGATTAATACCATTATTAGCCCCACTACAGCATGCCTGATGGCATATTCGAACCTATCCTGCATGGCGATTCTCCTTGAAAAGTATGGGTTAAAGTAGTAATATAGCAACAAGTTGAGAGGAATATATTATAACAATATAATTATAGCAATATATTATTATATGTCAAGTACAAAGAATGATTTCTGAAAATATCAAAAAATACCGGAAGAAAAAAGGCTTATCACAGGATAGGCTCGCCAAGCTTGCAGATGTAACACATACCACGCTTGTTAAGCTTGAATCTGGAGCCAATAATAACCCTACTATTAAGACCTTGAAGAAAATAGCCGATGCTTTAGGTGTTAGCCTAGATAAACTTGCATAAAAAGTGATTGACAAGTAACATATGCTATGCTAAAGTATAAAATAGAATATATAAAGTGGTGCGTTTCGAAGGGGGAACCTCTACGTTAAAAAAGTAAAACCTTCGCATATAAAGCGAAGGTTTTTGTATTTTTACGCATATAAAGGTTAATTTAGTATATATTATGTCAAAAATAAAAGATATACCAAAGGTAAATAGACCCAGAGAAAGATTTCTCAAAAAAGGCCCCAATGCGCTTTCAAAAAGTGATCTTTTAGCTATTTTATTAGGAAGTGGAATTAAAGGAAAAAATGTTCAAAAACTAGCACAACATATAATAAACAAATTTGGTAAAGATTTTTTAAATATAAACGTTGATGATTTATTGAGTATCCCAGGGATAGGGCAAGCAAAAGCATTGCAAATTGTTTCGGCGAATTCTTTAGTAAAAAGATTTTTAGTGGAAAGTGATACCGCTGGCACTATTATTAGAAACTCAAAAGATGTTTTATCTCTTACTTATGATTTAAAGGACAAAAAGAAAGAATACCTCGTTTGTTTGTATTTAAATGCTAGAAATGCTCTGATAAAAAAAGAAATAATTAGTGTCGGATTGCTTGATAAAAGCTTGTTGCACCCAAGAGAAATTTTTTATCCGGCAGTAGAATTAAATTCAGCAAGCATAATTTTAGTACACAATCATCCCACAGGCGATCCTGCCCCAAGCGAAAAAGATAAAGCGATTGCAAAAAGGGTTATTCAGGCAGGTGAAGTGATGGGAATCTCTGTGATAGATTTTATAATAACTGCAAAAGATGGAAGTTACAGCCTCCATGAAGCATTAAAAAAATCTGACGAAAACATTGACTATGTTGCTGAAGAAATTCAGTTAACCTTGTTTGATTTGCTGGAACCTAAAAAACCAACCTATGAAATAAGTACAGAAAAAGTTACAGAAAATTATTTTTACATTCCCCAAACAAAAAAGAATTATATTCAATTACATAACCGTAGATATATTGGAAGTAAGCATAAACTAATAGAATGGATTTTTTCTATTATTGATAAAGAATGCAAAGGAAATTCTTTTGCGGATGTTTTTGCAGGGACAGGAGTTGTATCAGCTGTAGCTGCGAAACATTTTAAAAAAATTATATTAAACGATTTTCTTCATTCTAATTATGCAATATACCAAGCTTTTTTTGGAAATAGAAACGACAAATGGAGTCAAAATAAGATAAATGACATTATTAAGGATTATAACAATATTTACGCAGAAGACTTAGAAGGCAACTATTTTTCTAATAATTTTGGTGGTAAGTATTTTAGCCATAATTCATCAAAAATTATCGGTTCCATTAGAGAAAATATTGAGAAAAATAAAAACAGCTTAACGATCAGAGAATATTACATACTTATTGCATCATTGCTTTATGCAGTAGATAAGATTGCTAATACTGTGGGCCATTACGATGCCTATTTTAAAAAAGATAATATAAGTGACGGTTTTTTTATGAAACCGATCGATCCTGTCAATGTGAATGAAGTGTCTATTTTTAGAGATGATACTAATATATTGGCGAAAAAAATGAAGGCAGATGTGGTATATATAGACCCCCCATATAATTCTAGGCAATATAGCCGATTTTACCATGTGCTTGAAACACTTACTAAATGGGATAAGCCAAAATTGCATGGGGTGGCATTAAAGCCAGATCCGGAAAATATGAGTGATTATTGTAGGGCAAATGCCAAGAATAAATTTGCAGAGCTTGTAAAAGACCTTAACGCTCAATATTTAGTGGTTTCGTATAATAATACATATGAATCAAAGAGTAATTCATCAAGAAACAAAATTACACTCAAGCAAATTGAGAAAATCCTGCAAGCAAAAGGTAAGACTAAGGTTTTTGAGAAAAAATACAGGCATTTTAATGCTGGAAACACAAATTTTGATAATCATAAAGAATATTTGTTCGTAACCAAGGTTAATCATGACTAATAAGATAAAAAGATCACCCTTATTTTATGTTGGAGATAAATATAAGCTAATGGAGCAATTAATGAGTTTATTTCCCAAAAAAATAAATAATTTTTACGAACCATTTGTTGGTGGTGGCACTGTATTTTTAAACATTAATGCAAAAAAGTATTGTTTGAATGATATAGATAAAAATCTTATTAGTATACACAATTTTTTACTTAGAAATTTGAATAATCCAACCAAGTTTTTTAAGGTTGCTGAAAAGATAATTTACAAATATAAATTATCCAGATCTTATAAAGAAGATATAATTCCAGATCCCCTAAAGAAACAATGGAAAAAAACTTATTTTGCCAGATTTAATAAAGATGGCTATGAGAAGCTGAGGGAATGTGCCAACAATAATAAAAAAAATAACCCTTTAATATTATACATTTTACTTATATACGGTTTTAATAGAATGTTGAGATTTAATGGGGGAGGTAAATTTAATCTTCCGGTGGGCAATGTTGATTTTAATAAAAATGTTGTTAATGCTTTAAATAGTTATTTTGATTTTGTACGCAATAAAAACATAGTGTTTAGCACAAAAGATTTTAGAAAATTTTTATCTGAAAAAAAATATTCAAAAACTGATTTTGTTTATTTAGATCCACCTTATTTGATAACAGCAAGCGAATACAATAAATTCTGGGATCAAAAATCTGAATCTGATTTATTAAATGCAATCGACAACTTAGACAAGAAGGGTGTCAAATTTGCCCTATCTAATGTAATTCGTTACAATGGAAATAAAAATGAGTTACTAATAAAGTGGATGCAAAAATATAAAACGCATAAAATAAAGAGCAATTATATTAGTTATCACAATAACAGTAAAAAGAAAATTAAAGAGGTTTTGATTACTAATTATTAAAATCATGAAAAAACGCCAATCAGAATATAAACCTTTATTGTTTACTACCACTGTAAGAAGCCCCGAACGTTTAAAGTGGTTTTTAGGAGTCTTAAAAAACCATAGAGGTCAGATTCTAACCGACGCTCTGGCTAAAAAAATAGCCGGTGAAATAATAAAAAATGGATTGTATACACCAACGAATTTGAGCGTAGCAATAAGAAATAAATTAAAATCAAAACAGCCTTTATTCGATAAGGAAATTGTAAAAATTATCAAAGATAATCCTCAAAACCACAAAGAGGCAGGTTTTGCCAAAGGTTGGCCCTCTAGATTTGATACGTGGTTTAAATTAGCAAAAGAATTAGGTTTTGTTTATTACAAAGTCGGAGAAAGGATTAAATTCTCTAAAATTGGCTTAATGCTTGTAGATAATGAACATCCTGAATTTGAGCAGCAAGCATTTTTAAATGCATTTGTTAAATATCAAAGCAACAGTCCTTTTAGGAGAGTGTTAAATGAGAATGTTCCTTTAGTACTTCTGCTTGAGGTTATATCAAAGCTTAATAAAGATAAAGATTTTAACGGAAGTGGCATTTCCAGATTGGAGTTACCACTGGTTATTTTTTGGAAAGATAACGATTCAGAAAAATTATATCAGTTAATAAAAAAGATAAGAAGAAAGCATCGATACAATCCAAGCAACGAAGTAATTGTCGATATTTGCGTTAATCAAATTATGGAAGGAAAATTTAAGAAATTTAATCCTAAATCAATAATGGTTGATTATCCCGATGAATTTATAAGAAAAATGAGATTAACAGGATTGATTTCCTTAAGGGGCGGGGGCCGCTTTATAGATATTAATAAAAATGAGCAGAAAAAAGTAGATTATGCTCTTGCTAACTATTCTAAATATAAAAAATACAAGTCAGAAAAAAAATATTTTGAATACATGGCAAGAATTGATAAAAATTTAATCTTGTCTGAAAGCAAACCCATAAGCATTGATGAACGAGATAGATATTTAGTTAAATGGATGAGTGTTTATTCTTGGGACAAGATCAAAGAAGAAATGACTAACTTAGCTAGAAAAAGGTTAACTAAAGACGATATTCTGAAATACCTTTCAAGCCCAATAAGATTAGAATTCCTTGTTACCTTAGCTGTTAAATCTAAATTTCCTAATGTCAGGATAGTACCTAATTACCCTTATGATGATGAAGGATTGCCAACTTCAACTGCTGCTGGCATTGGTGATAAAGGAGATATTGAGTGCTATGAGAATATTAATGGAATATTGATTGAAGTTACTATGTCTGAGGGAAGAACTCAGACAGTTGCAGAAATTTGGCCAATTGCACGACATTTAGAAGTGTTTGAAGAAAACATAAAAAATTCAATGTGTTATTTTGTTGCGCCAAGCATATTTAAGGATTCAAAGCGACAAATTGCATATGTAAAAGAAAAAGACAGATTATATATCCTGCCAAAAACTATTGAGCAATTCTTAGAGCACATCGATAATAGAGAAATTTTGTATTGTAAATCAGAGAATTAATTTCACCCAACGGAAACTGGCTTGGATAATTAGGGACCGGGTCCCGCAAGGACACTTCTTAAGTTAAGACCTGTCCCTTTCGGAGCTGGGTGCAGTATGACATATTTAAATAGTGGAGGTTTGGTATGGTTATATGGCTCGTGATATCTTTTACAATAAAAGCTTTTTTGTGGTTTCTTGTTCTATCGCTTTGTATCGGTATAATTAGGTTGTTTATTTTAGGAAGAAAGAAGCATTATAAGCAACCGATTACAAATATATCAGTTTTAAAAAAAGGCGATATTATTTTAACAGGAAAACAGAGTGTATCTTACTCATTTCCAATACAGATATCAAACGTTCTTACAAGAAAAATAAAACATCGTTTTTGGACACATGCTGCCATCTATCGCGGTGAAGGAAAACTATGGGAAGCACAAATGGAAGGAATTATTGAAAGAGATATCAATGACTATATAAAAGCCAGGTTTCTAATCCGAGCATTTCGCCACAAATATATAACAGATGAATACACATTAGATAAGGTCGTTCAATTTTGTGCAGATCAAAAAGGTTGCAAATATGGTAAATTAGGATTGTTTATTTACATATTTTCGACATTTATACCTTTTAGCTTTAACTTTTTGTTTGATAATTGGGTAGTTAATAAGTTATGCCATTTGGATAATGCATATTTTTGTTCAGAGTTAATCGTTGATGCATTTAAGGAAGCTAATTACCCAATATCACCATATGATGGCTGGCGTGTAAAACCAACGGATTTTATTAGTAATCCTTTTTTGCAGCCTGTAAAAGCGAGGGTAGAAGAGAGGTTGAAATAGCGGAGTGGGGTGGCATGTTCACGCAGATTAATAACTAG
>CAZMYR010000021.1:0-27910 GCA_964570585.1 uncultured Planctomycetia bacterium | reverse complement strand
CTTAGGTTAAGCTTATTTCGCCAGATTTTCTAAAAAGGATTTGATTCGCGGGCACTCCGTATATGGCATTTTTCCAACCGGCTTTTTATATATCGAAACGCCTCATCCACGTCGTCAATTACCTTAAAGAGTTTTAAGTCTTTCCTGGATACTGTTCCCCAGTAAACCATTTTGTTAAAGTCTATAATCTCATTCCAGTAATCACTACCGTAGAGTATGATCATTGAGCATTTGTTAGACTTATTGCCTGTCTGTATGAGAGTCAATAGTTCAATAAGCTCGTCCATTGTACCGAATCCTCCAGGAAATACCACAAGCGCTCTCGCCAGATAAAAAAACCAGAATTTTCGGATAAAGAAGTAATGAAACTCAAGGGCGAGTTCTCTGGTCTGATATGGATTCGGGATTTGCTCTGTAGGAATACTGATATTCAGGCCTATTGATTTTCCGCCCGCTCTTTTAGCTCCCCGGTTTGCAGCCTCCATAATGCCGGGGCCTCCGCCAGAACAAACCATTAAATTCTTATTTTGACGCTTGAAATAACGGGTGAGTTTTTCGGCAAGATGCATAGCATCTTCATAATAACCTGACATAACTAAATCGCGTTTTGCCTTTTCATACCGGCTTTGCAAGCTAGTGGATGGGGATTTCATTCTGTCTATTTTTATTTTAATTTTTTTCAGGTTAAGAGAGGCAGTGTTTCTAGGAAGAATTCTAGATGATCCAAAAAAGACCACCGTGTCTTTTATGCCATATTTACGAAAACGTGTTGCAGGTTCTATCATTTCAGACATTATCCGTATTAATCTCGCTGATGGACTGGCCAAAAATTTCTTGTTATCGTAGGCTTTTACTATCCAGCTATGCTTTGCTCTTTTTTTTGCTTTGACATTCATGTTTTAATTCTCCATATCTTTTAAGCCATTTTTAAATTATCTATGGCGTTTTTATAATCATTGTCGAGTATGTAAGACGCAGAAACTAAAACGTTCGCACCTGCCATCTTAACGACCTTCGCGGTATCTTTGTTTATACCGCCGTCTACCGCTATGTCTAGACACAGAGACTTTTCGGTTATTATTTTATTAAGACACTTTATTTTGTCACTCATGTCAATAAACTTTTGTCCGGCAAATCCCGGCTCAACAGTCATGACGAGAACCATGTCTATACTTTGCATATATTTCACTAGAGAATTTATGGAGGTCTTTGGTTTTAAAGCCAAACCGACTTTCTTTCCTTTAGATTTCACGCAATTGATAGCGCTCTCAATCTTATCAGAAGATTCTACATGTAAAGTGATAATATCGCACCCTGCATCAATAAATTCCTGAATAAATTTTTCAGGCTTCTCAATCATAAGATGCGCCTCAAATGGAAGATTGGTCTTTTTTCTGAACGACCGTATAAAATCAGTGCCGAATGTTATATTTGGCACAAAATGCCCATCCATTACATCAAAGGATACAAAATCTATACCTGCGCTCTCCAACTCTTTTATTACAGACGACAGCTCTGATAAGTCTGCGGATAAAATAGATGCCCCTACCTTGATGTCCATGTTTGCCCTTCGACTTTTCTGATCTTTTCTATCCTTCTTTGATGCCTTCCGCCTTCAAATCCAGTCTCAAGCCACAATTTAACCGCTTGGATAGCCTCTTTTTCACTTACGAACCTCGCTCCTATAGATAGTATATTTGAATCATTGTGCAAACGGGATAGCTTAACAATATCCAAAGAACCTCCGTAATATAAAGCTGCCCTTATGCCTTTGATTTTGTTTGCGGCAATGGCCTCTCCCTGGCCGGACCCACCGAATACTAGCCCGCGTGTGCCAGGATTTTCCGCTACTTTTCTGGCTACAGGAATTATATAATCTGGGTAATCATCATTACAGTCGAACTTCTTCGGGCCAATATCCTTGTATTTAATATTGAGTTTATCCAAAAGCTCTTTTATGCTTTCTTTCAGCTTGAAGCCTGCATGGTCACTACCAAGGTAGATCATATTTTATTCTTCATTATATCGGTCAACATTTTTATGCATCACTTTTTACTTTTTCTCTCTATTGATTTCAGAAGAGAAACAAAAGAATTCTCAAAAGCAACCACACCATCCCCAAGTAATTTTTCGCACACATTGTTGATATTTACCCCGTGGACTAAAAGCTCTCTGATAATCTTTTCTGAGTCTCTAGTATCGGCACTCAACGCTTCCCTGGCTTCTCCATGGTCCAAAAAAGATTTGTAGGTAGCCTCGGGCATAGTGTTTACAGTATTTTTACCAATAAGCTCAGTGACGTACTTGATATCACTATATGCGGGATCTTTTGTTCCGGTCGATCCCCAAAGTACGCGTTGAACATTAACTCCGTTTTTCCGCAGTTCTATAAATATTTCCGAAGAAGAAATCTCTAAAAACTTTTTATATATCAGCTTTGAGTTGGCAATGGCTGCTTTTCCCCTTAAAGACGTAATCTTATTTTTGATAAGTTGATCTTTTGAGATTTTCTCATCAAGCAATTTATCAACAACGCTATCAACCCTGCTGACAAACACGCTGGCTACTGAATACACATTACGCGGGTTACCGCCATTCTCTAACAAGCGCTTTATCCCCCTAAGATATGCTTGGGCAGTATCTATGTATTGTTTTTCGGAAAAAATAAGAGTTATATTTACATTTATTCCAAGGGCGGTTAATTCTTCAACCGGCCTAAAGCCTTCATTAGTAGAGGGGACTTTAAGCATCAGGTTAGGACGGTTTACTCTTTTGTATAGCCTCTCACCTTCTAAAATAGTTTCTTCGGCCTTATAGGCAAGCTTGGGGTTAATTTCCAAACTTACATAACCATCCAGTTGATTAGTTTCTTCATATATTGGCCTAAATATATCGGCGGCGCTTTGAATGTCCGCAATAGTCAGCTCGTCATAAATCTGAAAAGTATTTTTCCCTTCACGGCAAAGCTTTTCTATCTGTTCATCATAATCATCACTATTACTGATAGCTTTATTAAATATGGTAGGATTGGAAGTCATCCCGCGCAGACCTTGCTCGATCATGGTTTTTAGACTGCCTTTGGTAAACATAGACCGATTGATATTATCGAGCCACACACTTTGTCCGAGTTTATTCAATTTATGAATAACTGTATCTCTCATAACAAATCCTACCGAAATAATAAACAATCATATTTCATAACATCTATTTTGCTTTCCATTTCCATTCTCGAATATCCGGCATATCCTGCCCGTATTTTCTTATGTATTCTTTATGGGTTGTTAGTTTATCGCGTATCATCTGTTTTATATACGCGGCTTTATTTTTTAATTTAGGCACATGATCGACAACATCGCCTACAAGGTGGAAACGATCGAGATCGTTCAGGACAAGCATATCGAAAGGCGTTGTTATTGTTCCCTCTTCTTTGTAACCTCTTACGTGCAGGTTCATGTGATTCGTTCTTTTATATGTAAGGCGATGAATGAGCCATGGGTATCCGTGATACGCGAAAATTATCGGCCTGTCAGTGGTAAAAAGTGTATCAAAATCATTGTTTGAAAGACCATGGGGATGGACTTCTTCTGGCTGTAAGGTCATAAGATCAACGATATTGACTACACGTATTTTTAGATTGGGTTCATATTCTTTAAGAATTTGAACTGCCGCAAGTGTCTCCATTGTTGGAACGTCTCCACAGCAAGCCATAACCACATCCGGCTCACTCCCTTCGTCAGTGCTCGCCCATTCCCACATACCAATTCCTGAAGTGCAATGTTGTATAGCCTGATCCATGGTAAGCCATTGTGGCTGCGGTTTTTTCCCAGCTACAATCACATTAACATAGTTTCTACTGCGCAGACAATGATCAATTACAGAAAGAAGCGTATTTGCGTCAGGTGGAAAGTATACCCGGACAACTTCAGCCTTTTTATTGGCAACATGATCTATGAATCCTGGATCCTGATGGGTAAATCCATTGTGATCCTGCTGCCAGACATGTGAGGAGAGGAGAATATTTAGTGACGCAATCGGCCTGCGCCAGGGAATTTCATCCCGTGTAACTTTCAACCATTTAGCATGCTGGTTAAACATCGAATCTATAATATGGATGAATGCTTCGTATGATGTAAAAATTCCATGGCGGCCGGTTAAAAGGTAGCCTTCAAGCCACCCCTGACATGTATGTTCGCTTAAAATCTCCATCACCCGGCCATCAGGAGAAAGATGGTCATCTTCCGGAATAGTGCTTTCCATCCAGACTCTGTCCGTTACTTCAAGAACAGCGCTCAGCCTATTTGAAACTACCTCATCTGGTCCTAATACTCTAAAGTTTTTCTGTTCACTATTAAGCTTCATAACATCTCTTACAAATTTACCTTTTACTTTTGTTGCCTCCGCTAATACTTCACCGGGCTTAGGCACTTCAATAGCATATTCTCTAAAGTCGGGAAGTCTTAAATCTTTAAGTAACAATCCTCCATTTGCATGGGGATTGGCTCCCATGCGACGCTCTCCCTTTGGGGCTAAATCAGCTAATTCGTTAAGAAGCTTGCCGTTTTTATCAAAAAGCTCTTCATGTTTATAACTCTTCATCCATTCTTCCAAAAGTTTAAGATGCCCTGGATTTGTATCCAGTTCAGCAAAAGGGACCTGGTGAGAACGCCAGAAGCCCTCTGTTTTTTTACCATCAACCTTTTTCGGCCCCGTCCAACCTTTCGGCGTCCTTAATATAATCATGGGCCAACACGGACGCTTGCTTACGCCTTTGGATCGCGCGTCTTTTTGAATCTTTTTTATCTCATGGATAACGGTATCCATAGTCTCTGACATAAGGGCATGCATTTTTTCAGGATCAGAACCTTCGACAAAATAAGGTTTATGTCCGTATCCTATAAATAGATCTTCAAGCTCAGCCTTATCAATACGGGCTAACACTGTCGGATTCGCAATCTTATAACCATTAAGATGTAAGATAGGTAACACAGCGCCATCGCGAGCAGGATTTAAGAACTTGTTTGAATGCCACGCGGCAGCAAGTGGTCCGGTTTCAGCCTCGCCGTCGCCTACCACACAGGAAACTATTAAGTCCGGATTGTCAAACGCTGCTCCGTAGGCATGCGAAAGAGAATATCCAAGCTCCCCGCCTTCATGAATGGAGCCTGGAAGTTCCGGCGCAACGTGGCTAGGAATTCCCCCAGGGAATGAGAACTGTTTAAACAATTTTCCCATACCTCTTTCATCCTGGGAAATATCTGGGTAAAATTCGCTATACGTCCCCTCCAGATATGTATTAGAAGATATGGCAGGCCCGCCATGCCCCGGCCCAATAATGTAAATCATGTTTAGATGGTACTCTTTAATAATACGGTTAAGGTGAACGTATATAAAATTGAGTCCGGGCGTAGTGCCCCAATGGCCTAGAAGCCTTGGCTTAATATGTTCTTTTTTTAGAGGTTCTTTCAATAATGGATTATCCATCAAATATATTTGACCCACAGATAAGTAATTAGCTGCGCGCCAATATTTATCCATTCTTTCTAAAAGATCTCTAGATATAGATGCCTTAGTTTTCGCTACCGCTTTAACCATGAGACACTCCTTTTTAAAATAGGTAATGTTCCTATCTGTTCCTATTCCAAACGTATGAGCTGATCCAGCCAATAGCAATACCCATAACTAACGTCGCAAATATAACAATAGCTCTGCTAGTGCTGAACGACCAAAAAAGAAACTGGATATTTACCACTTCGTAGTTTTGTACCGTAAAAATAATTAAAAACAACATCAACGCTAATATGACAATCCAATGCCAGTTCATAATAACCTCCGTTATTTCTTTATGCTTAAGGTCACACCCGGATTTGTGAACATATTGAATTACAATATATACTCTTTCAAATACTCCCCGACTATGATCTCACTTGTGAGTTTATTCTTTAGTAATTCGCCGAATTCGTCAGCAGTTTTATCCTCACCGTGTATAACAAAGATTTTTTTAGGCGCTTTTTTAAACCCTGTTACCCATCGCAAAAGCTCCTCCCTGTCTGCATGCGCGGAAAATCCGTTAATCTTCTGGATTCGCGTGCGGACAGAGACATTTTGCCCGAATATTCTAACCTTTGATGCCCCTTCAAGAATCTCGCGCCCCAGAGTTCCTTTAGCCTGGTAGCCGACAAAAAGAATCGTGCTCTCGGGCCTGCCGAGATTACGCAATAAATGATGTTTAATGCGCCCTCCTGTACACATACCTGATCCGGCCATAATTATAGCTGTACCTTTTACATGGTTGATTGCCTTTGACTCCTGCGTGCTTTGCGTAGTCTTTAAAAGAGGGAAATTAAATAACTCGTCTCCTTTTTTAATAAGTGCTTTTGCGTCTTCATCAAAATAGTTCGGGTATTTCTTGAAAACTTTCGTCACGTCAATCGCCATGGGGCTATCCAAAAAAGTCATAAGATGCGGGATTTTATCATCGCTTAGCATCCTGCTCATGCAATATAAGAGCTCCTGCGCTCTCTCTGTGGCGAAAGTGGGTATTATGATATTGCCGCCACGCTTATTGGTTTCATTAATAATTTTGGATAAATCCTGCAAACATGTGCCGTGATCCCCATGGCTTCTATTACCATAGGTAGATTCCATAACTACATAATCTGCCTCATCAAACGTATAAGGGTCGCATAGAATTGGCTTATCCCACCTGCCGATATCGCCCGAGAAGACCGCTCGTTTTACATCTTTTCCCTCAATAAAACTCAATTCGGCCATGGCCGCGCCCAATATGTGGCCTGCATCATAAAAAGTTCCGGTAATGTTTTTTGTTATATTAAATTGTTCTTTATAGTGCACCTTTTTAAACAGGCGGGGTACGCGCTTTGCGTCTTCAACAGTATAGAGCGGGGCCTCAGGATAAGGCCCTTTTCTTCCTTCTTTATTATGACGCTTTCTCTTAAATTCCGCATCGTATTCCTGCAAGTGCGCCGCGTCCAATAAGGCTATTTCTGCTATTTCTGCCGTTGGATGGGTGCAATAAATCTTTCCCTTAAATCCGTCTTTAACCAACTTTGGTAAATACCCACAATGATCAATATGAGCATGGGTCAACACAACGCAATCTATACTCGAAGGGCTTACAGGGAATTTCTCCCAGTTTCTGGAACGAAATTCTCTCTCTTGATATAGTCCGCAATCAATTAAAACCTTTGTATTCTCATTTTCTATCAGATGGCGCGATCCGGTAACATTCTTTGCAGCTCCTAAAAATTTAATCTTCATTATTTCTCCTTAATTTTTAATTCAGGAACACTTGTAATATCTATATCGGAAGATTCATTCGCTATTTTATATTCCTTCGAATTCTCTATCATCTCAAGAATCATCTGATTTAGGGAGTTATGCACTAACCTTCTTTCTCTCGCGTCTGTAATATATCGTATATTAAAATTAATCCAATTATCGGTTATTGACAGAAATATCTCCGGCTCTATACCTTTGTGTATGTAATAGTATTTATCGCCTACTTTTGACATCTCTTTTTCCGCGCGTTCTACTGTGGGTTTTGTCTTTTCCGCCACCAGTTTTTGGATTTCAGCAGATGCCTTCCTCCAATCACTGTCATATGTAAGAGGTATGGTTATCTCATCCCAGATAAAACTATAATCTTTTGTATAATTTTGAATGCTGCCTGCTAAAATATAGCCATTTGGCACAACAGTAAGCCTGCCTGTCGGTTGATCGCCTGATACCCATTGCCTAATTTCCATCAGAGTAGTATAGAGAACACTTATATCAATCACATCACCGTACTTCGAGTCTATTTCGATTCTATCGCCTACTCTATAAATCCTAGTTATAAAGATAATCATGCCACCAGCAATATTCTTAAGAAGATCCTGCAACGCAATTGAAACGCCAGCGGCAAACACTCCATAACCAACCGCAAGAGACTGAGGATGCTCAACCCATATTGCCAGAAGAATAATTAAGAACAGTATAAAGCTCAAAAAGGCGCTTGCTTTTTTGAACGAATACCTCGTTTTTGACTCTTTTACTTTTGCCAATATAACTTTTTCAAAAACAAGCCTTATAAAATGGATAGCGGTTATCGCAAAAAGCGTATTAACAATTTTAATAAGGTTAATATCTTCGTATCGAACATTGAGAACATAAACTGCAAAGGAAATAATCAATAAAAACAGTAGAATTAAAATATTGCGTCTCATATGCACCCCCTATCACATAATACCAAATATTTATCGTCAGCTCATTTAGGCTGCAGTTCTTTTAAACGTTTCTCAATCGCCTTAAACCAAGGAAACTGACCGTGCTTAAACCTATGTACATTTATAAGCTCAGCTAATTCTTTTTCTTTATATTTCTTGATGACAGTTTTTTTCTTTGACTTGCGGTATATTTCAAAATCCTCTATTATTTTGCGATGATTTTTTTCCTTTACTTTTTGGGGGCTTTTGATCTTAACCATATCTTCTCCTAATGTTAAATCTCTATATTAATGACCCAAGGACTTGTTTGTTTTAAAAAAGCAAAGGGCGTTAGATTTGCCTAACGCCTTATTATTTTATAATTATGTGCTTGAAAATCGTCCAAATTGTCTCATTTAAGCCATTCCATATCATTCCTTATGATTCCATATACTATCATAAACGCGTAACATAAACAACATTATAAAGTTACGTAGGAAATATAACCTGGCAACCTCTGAAGAACCGACTATTATCTATCGATCCTATATATTCTGTTTCTATTCCCCCGACTTTTTACCTACAAAAAATCCGATTATAAATCCGACAAGCATAAAAAGGGGTAAAAGAATTATCCGGGACATGCTTAGCTTCCAAAACAAAAATCGAACCGAAACAACTTGAGTATTTTGGAGCAAAACAACAAGGATTAAGACCCCTACGACAATTAGAGCTATTTTTTTAGGACTGATAGTAACCTCCTTTTGAGCTTAACTTCTAATCGAGTAATGAATTAACAAAATCCCAGTTAATTAAGTTCTTAACAAAAATATTAAGGTAGTCGGCCCTCTTATTCTGATAATCTAAGTAATAAGCGTGTTCCCAAACATCTATTGTTATTAACGGCTTAAGACCATACGCTATGGGCGTATCTGCATTTGCGGTTTTCATGACTTCTATTTTTTCTCCTTTTAGCACAAGCCAGGCCCAACCGCTACCAAATTGGCTTAATGCAGCGCTCTGGAACTGCTCAAGAAACTTATCAAGGCTTCCAAAACCGGCATTAATCCTATTACCTATTGCCCCCGAAGACACACCACCTCCTTTAGGTTTCATGCATTGCCAGTAGAAAGTGTGGTTCCATACTTGTGCTGCATTGTTGAAGATAGCGGATTTGGAAGGATCCTTAGCCGTTTTCTTAATGATGTTTTCTAAGCTATCTGTTTCCCACTCCGTTCCCTTGATTAATCCATTCAATTTCTCGACATACCCGGCATGGTGTTTCCCATAGTGAAATTCTAAGGTTTTAACGCTTATGTGCGGTTCCAAAGCCGCCTTATCATAAGGTAAATCAGGCAATTTTATAGACATATCCCCCCTCCTTTTTTAACTGTTACTTTATAAAATCGAAATAGACTGCGAAAATCAAGGCCAGAGCAGATACTGCAAAAATGAAAAAATAATTTATGCGTTCTTTTTCTGACTTTAGATTGCAGAGAATACCAGCAATTAATTGATATTCTCCTTTCAAAAGCGACTTGGCGTTTTTAGTTTTCTCAATAAGGCCTTCTTTATCAATTATCTTTGCCAATGAATGATTGACGTTAAACTTGTAAATAAAAAACAGCAAAAATCCTACGATCCCGATATACCAAGATACCTTTCCATAAACAGGATTAATATTCATTAAAACGGTAACTACTCGAATCGCTACAGTAGCCCCGAGTCCAATAATAAAAAACACCCAGGATACCAAAGAATCGTCGCAACTTTTACTTTGTGAACAGGTTAAGCATTTTTTAGCTTTCATACTATTCCTGCAAATCCATCGCCTTCTGGCAACAAACTAGTTCGCCCCCGCCCACTTCTTTTACTTCTACGACATTCCCGCAAATAGAACATTTATAAATCTCCCCTGTATTTTTTACCTGTGGCACTTAAGCCCTCCATTATTAATCTTATCGAAACTCAGCGCACTTCTACGGACGCATTAGCGTCAAAAGGATTTGTCCTCATCGCAAGAGAAAAAAGATAAGGATAGTTATTTACCTATTGTAGAATTGTTATTTAAAAACTAACGCCATATCCTTTGCTAATTTTTGAGCCTCTTTAATCTTTTTTTGTTGCACCTCGGGTCCCATAGCGTCCATAGGCTGTGCATTGATAAAGATTATATCGGAAATACCTACAAAGCCAAATACTGTGCGTAAATATGGTTCCTGTAAATCATAACCTTTTGCCTCGGGATTACTATAATCGCCTCCCCGGCTGGTTATGATTACCATTTTTTTATTCTTTATTAGCCCTTCTGCGCCTTTTTCAGTATAGCGAAACAGATACTTAGGTTGGACTATTATATCAATATAGTGCTTCAGCTTATAAGGAATGCCGAAATTCCACATCGGGGTGCTTATTAAATAAGCATCTGCGGACAAGAATCTTCTGATCTGCTCGATTATTTCATCCCAATGTGCCTTTAATTCTTCGGGAAGGTCTTTGCCGCCCAAAAGTACGTATTTGCCATCAAGTCTTTTGGCAGTGAGTTCCGGCAGCTTCTGGTCAAATAGGTTAAGTTCGTCCACCATCCAATCTTGATGGCTATCTTTAAATGTCTTAATAAAAGCATCCGCTACTTTTAAAGTCCTTGATTCCTTTCCCCGGCATGTGCCTACTATATGTAATAGTTTCTTCATCGCACGTCTCCTTTTTTAAAGAGCTTTTTATATTCTCCGTATCCTTCCTTTTCCAATTCTTCTTTTGGGATAAACCGTAAGGCGCTTGAGTTTATGCAATAGCGTAACCCTGTAAGCGTTGGGCCATCATCGAATACATGCCCTAAGTGAGAATCGCCGTGCTTACTTTTAACCTCTGTCCTTTTCATAAATAAGTTGTTATCCTCTTTTTCCTTTATATTTCCCGGCTCAAGCGGTTGGGTAAAGCTCGGCCAGCCGGTGCCGGATTCAAATTTATCGAGTGAGCTGAAGAGCGGCTCCCCTGATACAATATCAACGTATATGCCTTCTTTTTTATTATCCCAGTATTCATTTTTGAACGCCGGTTCTGTACCGCATTGTTGGGTAACTGTATATTGTAAAGGTGTAAGTTTTTTCTTGATCTCTCGCTCTGATGGCTTTTCGTATTTTTGGGAATTGTCAGACATTTTATCGTTCCATTTTTCCTTAAGAAAATCAGCCCTGCCGGAACCCTTTTTATAAGTATCATATTTAATCGGGCATGTCTTATAATAATCCTGATGATAATCCTCTGCTTTATAAAACCTGGATGCTTTTAAGATTTCAGTAACAATTGGTTTTTCAAACTTCCTTGATTTTTCGAGTTGCTTTTTTGACTCTTCTGCCAGGCTTTTTTGTTCCTCAGTGTGGTAAAAAATAGCGGCCATGTACTGTGAACCCCTGTCGGCGAATTGTCCACTTGCGTCGGTCGGGTCTATCTGCTGCCAAAACACGTCCAAAAGTTCTTCATAGGTTATTTTCGATGGATCAAAAGTAACCTGAACTGCTTCCCTATGCCCTGTCCTGCCTAATGATACCTCCTCATATGTGGGATTTTCCTTGTTGCCACCCATATACCCCGAAATAACTTCGGTTACGCCTCGTAACGCTTCGAAAGGCGGCTCCATGCACCAAAAGCAACCGCCGGCAAAGGTAGCTTTTTCTAACCTTTCATTTGCATATACACCATTTTGTGTCATAACTATACCTCCTATCATTACGAGGCTTAAAAAAATAAGCTTTGCATATAAGGAGATAATAAAACGCTTTCTATTTTTATAAATCATTTGCGACATTTTGGCTAAAATTAAGATCTTTTATAAATTGTTGTTGTTAACTAAACGCTACATCAAGGACCATCATTACCAAGAAACCTAAAATAGCACCTCCCGTAGCTAAATCAGTATTACCATTTCTCTGGGATTCCGGAATAACCTCTTCCACTACTACAAAAATCATAGCTCCAGCAGCAAAGGCTAAAGCATATGGCAAAATAGGCTTAGCTAAGAGCACTGCACTTGCTCCGATAACAGCCGCAATCGGTTCAACAACTGCCGATAACTGCCCATACCAAAAACTTTTGAGGCGGGACATCCCTTCTCGTCGAAGCGGTACAGAAACGGCAAACCCTTCGGGAAAATTTTGAATACCTATGCCTATCGCTAACACTATGGCTGCCGTTAAGGTAGCTGAAGAAAAGCCCGCGGCTACCGCACCAAAAGCAACCCCGATAGCCAGTCCTTCGGGTATATTATGTAACGTTATAGCAAAAACAAGCAATGTGCTCCGTTGCCATGATGTCTTTATGCCTTCCGACTCTTCTAAAGGAAAACCTATATGGAGATGTGGTAATATCTTATCAACCAACCTCAGGAAAAGGGCTCCCATTAAAAAACCTGCTGCGGCTGGAACCCAAGGTGCAATGGGGTTGTCTTTTGACATCTCAATAGCCGGAACTAATAATGACCAAAAACTAGCGGCAATCATAACACCGCCGGCAAAACCTAACATTGAATCAAGAACCTTTTGGCTTACCTTCTTTGTTGAAAATACAGCCGCAGCACCTAAAGCGGTCACAGACCATGTGAAAAGACCGGCAATAAGTGCTTGTATTACTGGATTAAAATTTCGTATAAAATTTATCATATTTCTTGCCATTCCATACTTATATGCAAAAAAATTATATTTACAATACAAATAAGTAAAAGTCCTACTCTTTAATAAGATGAGAGGGCCGTTTACTCAATGGTAAGACAGCCCTCCTAAACGCATCTTTCTTATTTTAAGAACTTCGAGACAAACGGAGATGTATCTCCTCTACGCAAAAAGTGACCAGAAGGCCCTTCTCCTAAAAACTCAGAAAACCATGATTCATGTTCGATCTCTTCGTTAAGAATTGCTAATGCCAAGTCATAGGTTCTGTGGTCCTTGCCTGCTGTCATATTACAAATCTGCGTGTACCCATAAACAGCGCACCTTTCAGCCTTAACAAGCACCTCCAGCATCTTTTTGATGTCTGTGGGATCCTTCGGAAGATTTGCCGGAGGACAGGCAGACATATCATGGAACTTCTTCATGTCATCTGGTAATTTGCCTCCAAGTTCGTAGATACGAGGCATTAAGGCTTCAAAATGATTTCGATCCTCAATCCTCGCTGTTTCAGCGATCTCCTTAACCGTCTCACCATCTAATCCTATCAAGTTGGCACGAAGAATCGTGTAATAGTAATAAGTGGTAAGCTCAGCAGAAGCATTCTTTATCAACAGCTCTAACAACTTATCTACGTTAACTCCGGCTTTCTTAACTACATCAATCGCTACTTTTGCCATTTTGTTTTCCTCCTTTATTGTTTTTTCTATTGTTTTTTCTTCGCCTTTTTTTTCATCGGCTTTCCGCAACACCAAATCGTTCTGGCAGATGCGCCGCAGCAATCAATAATTACTTCCCTGCCGCAGGAAACGCATACTAATTTTGAACCTTTTTTCAAATTTGTCTTTGCCATTTTATACCTCCGTAATTAGTCTATTTACCCAAAGCTTGTTCTAAATCCATTGCATGTTCTTGCTCCACCGCAAGAATGTTTCTTAACTGTTGGGCTAAATGATAAAGATTCAATTCTTCGGCCTGTTTTATACGCACAATGTACCTTGCTATAGCGTCGTTCTCACCCTCTAGGTCTTGCTTCAGCATGGCTTCGTTCTCTTTGGATATCTTGGGAGTGGGCATATCTACAGTAGGAAAACCGCCCAAGTAGTCTATCTGAGCCGCTATCGTTGTCGCATGCGCCAGCTCCTCCTGCGCGTGAATAATCAACTCCTTCTGGATGTTCTGGTACATTGCCCCTTTCAGAACCCCTTGATGCTGGGTATATTGCACACAGGCAGTGTATTCCAACGCCAAATCTTTATTCAGTAGCTCTATCAGTTTCTCTTTTGTTATTTTTGCCATTTTTTAACACCTCCCTCCTGTTATTCCTTTATAGATATAGCAGTAACCAGACATTCGTCGGCTGCTTTCTTGCTACACTCTTCTTTATCTTTAGGTACAACCCCTACCAATACCTTTGCCTTATCACCTTCCATTTGAAAAATATCCGGGCAGGTTTCTGTACATAATGTACAGCCTGTACATGTATCTTGATCAACGACTGCTTTCATTATTCCACCTCCTACTCTACCTTTATTTCTTTTGTACTTTCCCAGAGGCCATGGAGATTGCATTTTTCCCATACCTTAAGAGGACCATGAGCATGGCTAAGTTTGATCTTAAAGCAAGCCTGAGGGAAACTCGCCCCTCCGCTGAAATTGGCATGGCCAAGAAAGGTATCGCCGCAATAAAGATCAATCCACTCAATAAAGTGGGCTGGCTCGTTAGGATGAGCTAATAGCTTTCCAACTTCTATTTTTACCTCAAACGCCTCATCCTTATTAACCTTATCCGGCGCCTCAATTACGGGGATGTGTTTTTTCTCAAGGTCTGTCGGGCTAGATTTATCCTTTGGTTCATTTACACCACATAACATATCCTCTTCGCACGTCCATGTCTTTTCCATTTCTATCACCTCCCCATACTTACTTCACTTATATCATTTTTCTTATTTCTTTTTCATCTGCTGTCCACAACAACTTTTTACCTCTTCACCTTCTTTAACTTCCCGAATTTCTTCCTCTCCACAAGCAACGCATACATAAGTCGCCTTCTTTTTTGGTTCGCAGCTTCCACACCCCATTGTTATCACCTCCTTTCAAATGTAATAGAATTAATTAAATCCAGCAGAGATTTGTCGCTGAATGGTTTTTGAAAAAAACCTTTCGCGCCAGCTTCCATTGCACGTTCACGATCACCTGCCTGTGAGTGGGCGGTAATAAAAATAACCTGTAATCTAAAGCGCAAAGTGCTTAACTTTTTCTGAAGCTCAAAGCCATCTATGTCAGGCATGCGAATATCTAAAATCAAAATGCCTTGCGTATTCGGCGGAACGGAACCTAAAAAGCTTTGCGCCGAATTAAATGCCTCAGCGACATACCCGGCAGATTTCATAAGACGACTGAGTGCTTTACGTACAGACTCGTCGTCATCAACTATATATATTTTTGGTTTGGTCTTCATCATCAGAAGCAATGATATCAGATTGGAAGAATGTTGTAAATTGGACCTTAGTCCAATATGGGAGGGTTACTTTTTGGCTGGGGTTATTCCGCACTTTTGGGTAAGGCGGACAAGATCAGCTACTGATACAGTCTGCATTTTATGCATTAGGCGGCCGCGGTGGACTTTAATCGTCTTCTCCGTAACGCCTAATTTAGGGGCAATTTGTTTGTTTAGCATTCCTGTAATTACCCAGCGTAAAACTTCGTATTCCCGAGAAGTAAGGGTATTAACCCTACGCTGGATCTTTGATTTTAAAGCTTCCTTTTTAAACCTTTCTCTATCCTTTTCTATGGCTTGATTAATTGCAGAAAATAGAGCTTTGTCATCAAAAGGCTTAGGCAAAAAATCTACGGCTCCGTCTTTCATCGCTTTAACACTCATGGGGATGTTGCCGTGGCCGGTAATAAATATAATAGGTAAAGAAATACTTTTTTGGGCAAGTTCTTTTTGAAGGTCAATACCGCTTAAGCCCGGCAAGCGTACATCAAGAACTAAGCAACTTGGGTTCCTATATGGTTTTCGTTTCAGGAACTCTTCCGCTGAGGCAAATGCCTCCACTTTGAATCCCGCTGACTTAATTAACCTTTCTAAGCCTTTGCGCACAGAAGGGTCATCATCGGCGATGAATACGGTAGACTTTTTCATTTACTATGCTTCTTACTTATGGGTAAGGTGAAATAAAATGTCGCTCCTTTATCGGAATTATTCTTTGCCCATAACGACCCGCCATGGGCCTCGATAATCACCTTATTAATCGAAAGCCCCATACCTAAACCTTCTTTTTTGGTGGTAAAAAACGGTTTAAATAAACTATCTATATTTTTTTCATCAATCCCGATCCCGGAATCCTCCACACCGACAGTAATAAACTTGCCGTTCTCTTGTACAGTCCGCATACATAATCTCTTTGAATCTACATCTTTCATTGCCTCGAAACTATTAAGAATGAGATTTAAGATAACTTGCTGCAACTGTATCCGGTCGCCGCTCACAAGTGGAATCTTGTCATTGAGATCACTACTTAAAGATATATTCTTTATCACTATATCGCTGTGTACAAGAGTGATAACTTCTCTAATAACATCATTAATGTTTAATATTGTAAATTCAAGGTCGGACTTCCTTAATAGTGCCCGAAGTTTGCCGATTACTTCGCTTGCCCGTTTATCATCCTTAATAATATCGGAAAGTATTTCTCCAATTTCATCAAGGTCAGGATTTTTCTTCGCCAGAAATCTATGCGCTGCCTGAGCGTTACTCATAATCGCCATGAGTGGTTGATTAAGCTCGTGCGCCAATGCTGCGGTAAGCTCTCCCATTGTTGTGACTCGAGCCACATGCATCAATTCCTCTCTAAGTCGGCGAGAATCTTCTTCCGCCTGTTTTCGTTCAGTGATATCCTGAACAGTACCTATCCCACGAGTGGCTTTGTCTTCTTCATCGAATTCTAACTCTACCTTTTCTCTAACCCATTTTACTTTACCATCAACGATGATGCGATGCTCGATATCGTAAGGTTCCTTATTAAGTGCAGCCATCCAGCGTTTATCTACGTATTCCCGATCATCAGGATGTACAATTTCTAGGAATTTTTCATATGTCAGAGGTGACCCAATAGATAAGCCAAACATGCGATATGTTTCATCCGACCAAAGGAGGATATTCTTTATTATGTCAAGATACCAGCTCCCGATATGAGCTACTACTTGGGCTCTATTAAGATTATCCCTGGTTATTTCCAATGCCTCATTTACCTGCTTGAGTTCTCGGGTACGTTTGGCTATCTGTATTTCAAGATGCTCTTTGGCTTTTTTGAGTTTTAATTTGCGTTCGGCATTCTCTATAACCTCCCATTTTTTCCCCCGCTTTATAAGGGCAAATTGGTGGTTGGCAATTACATCTATTATCTCTAAAGCTCCGCACTTATCCAGAGAATAAGTGCAAATAGCCAGCATTCGGTGTCTGCCAATAGCGCTATTAACTTTAGCCTCATATTCGGTAAAATTCTTCCAATCTTTCCTTTCCAGCCAGAGGGTATTCCCCGTAAGCCGCAGGCCTGAAAACCCTTTTCGTAAGGCATAACGCTCTTTCTCTATCCAACCTGCCAAAACTCTATCCGCATCGAATCTGCCGCCTTTTGTATACCACTGGTTGTAATCCAATATTTCTATTTGTCCTTTTTTAATCAACCTATCTAGATTCTTTATCTCTTTCTTAAGTGTTTCTTTTGCCTCTTTAGCACTCAACGGCTCAGAAGTAATCCACATGCAGAACTCATTATTCTTTAATCCGGCTTTAAAATAAGGTAGAAGTATTTCCAGTAAATCTATTTTAGTATGATAAAACTGGCATAAATGCGATCCCCAAGGCATATGACCAATTATTTTTATCCCTGTATTTCTTAAATTTGTACTATCTTTTACATTTGGCATCATTTTCCCCTGAAGATTATTATATAACATAGAGTTTGAATCAACCCATATTTTTTACATAACCAATTGATTATTCTAACGTTACCAACGCTTCCGCAATCCTCTCCATAGTCCGTTTCTGTCGCATCCTATTTATTCCCAACCATTTAACTTATTTAATATCTTCAAAATCATCTGTCGGTACTTACACGTTCGGTCAGCCCAGCGTACGAATATATACCTTTTTGCACATAACTACTTATTCCTCAATAGGTTACACATATTAAGCGTTGGTGTCAATAACTGTAAAGAGACAAATGCCTTCAAACTAAAAGTCATAGCTATCTCATTGTAATTTAACTGGTTATGCAAAATCACTGGCGTCTCTATCGTTCATCTACTCTCTACCTATTTTATGCTATTCCGCCACTTTATTATTTTTTCGATGTCAAAAACTGTAAAGACGGGATAATTACGACAATCCCGACGCGGCTTAACTAATCCTTTCGTTATCCAGTAATATAATCCCTGCCGGGAAACTCTGATAATCTTTGCTGCCTGGCTGAGATTATAACGCTTAACTTCTCTTTTTTAGCCCTGCGGATGATTTTCTTATCCGGCTGATCTATTATTTGCTCTACTTCTTTCTGCTCTTGTTTCTTTTTATTCCATAAATATTCAAAATATTTCTGGTCAGCCTCAAATATTATCTCGAGCGCCATCTGCCATCTTAATTGCTCCTCGCTGCCATACGGATAAATTTTAACTACTTTCCCGTCTTTATCATAAAGAACCAGATCCTTTTTTAAAACCGTTCATATTGCCTCCTTTATATTTCAAATCCTTTAACAAATCTATTTAAGGCTACTATTTCAGGCACCAAACCTTTTACAAATAAATTCCTTTCGTTTCGAGCTTTATCGATGGAAATATTTCTTTCGCAGCCTTTAAGAAAATCTTTTCCTTTAAGAATAATTTGTATGATATCGTTCAATAAATACTCTTCAACTTTTAAAGAACTATAATCTTCAACCTTATCTTCAGAAGTAATATCAGCATCATTAATCACGTAGAGATTATAAATTTCATCAATAAATTTTGTTTTATAACTTACATTCATTAGGAATAATCCATTCTGTCGTGCTTGCTGACCTTCAACTAAATTACCTACCACAATAACTCCTTTCTGGTCGCGTGTATCATCAAAAAAACAATCCGCAGCATTTTTGTTTATATCCCATTTTCTATAGTCCTTATAAATAATGTGTTTATCTTGTTTTTCTATATGCTTCTTAAAAACATCGACCTTAAAACACCAAATACAACATCCGTATTCTTGAAATGATAGCAAAGAATCTGAAAATGCAAAAAAACACGCATCATTAAATCCAGTAGTTATATCCAGTAATCTTGTAGCGCAGCCATGATGTTGCAAATCTATCATTTTTTCTATATAGTCGTAATTATGCCGGCTGGGTTGACTATTAAAGTGATCAGTAACAAAATAATGCCTAAAAATATTTTTTTCTATAGTACTTAATGGAATTAGGATGCCTTCATTATCTTTAGGAAAATAAGCGTTATAATATCTTTCTATTGATGGAGTAAGATTCCATTTTCGATTTGAATGTCCTCGAAAAAACCAATCATTAGAAGAAAAAGCTTTTCCAAGCTCAAATAAATCTGATTCAGTCTTAACTCTAATATTGAGCAATCCCATTATCCTCGCCCTATCCGAATTTCATTATCACGTTCGATACTTTCTTTAATGCTTTTTTCGACATATTCAATACACTCACCTATAATTGGATTTATCAAAGGTTCGCTTATATCATTTCTCATCTTGTTAAATAAATCTTTAATATGAACCAAAGCTGGTGGAGCCTCACCAGGGGATGAGCTATATCCGCCACATGGCATAGTTTTATACGACAGAATTTCTCTCAGCTCCTTTGTGTGAAAATTACCGAATTTTACTTCTTCGATTAATAACTTTAAGCCCTTTTCCCATAATGGGAAAGTTACATCTGTAAAATCCAGATTTCTTAATATTTTGCTAAGCATTTTAATATCAGTTATTTTGTCAAAAAATAGTTCAACAAATAAACCACCCGTATTGTTACGCATATTAACTAACTCACTAAAGGAATTCGGCCAGATATGATATTCTAAATCGATAAGATTGTTAAAAATAAACTCGTAACTCTCTTGGTCGAAAACTTTGTTTAAACTGGACACAAAAAGATAAGGGGTCTTTTCTTCACTGCTATAATCATTTAATTTTCTGTTTTCTAAAAGCTCCCAAAGTTGATTTTTTGAAAATTTGGCAATTCTAATAATATCAACAACATGATCGCGCCAAACACATGTTTTTAGTAATTTTTGGATTAATAATTTCCGAATATTATCATTTACTATTTCTTCATTATTCTCAATAAACATCTGTAGCATCATGTCAATATTGTCTTCAGTCTGGCGGTCATCAAAATTCTCTACCCGTGTTAAATATTTTCTTAAGAAATTACTTTTCACTTGTGCTTTTTCTCTCCTTATCTCGAAAATCAGGCTCGACACAAGTTTATGCGTTGCTTGATCTGCAAAAATATCAAACAATTTTTTCCGCTCCTTATCATCTTCTTTGATAAAAGATAAAAATAAATGCATTTCATCAGTATCCGGTGATGGCAACTTGTTATAAAAATATTTCTTATATTCTTCTTTGACATCTGAATATTTCTCAGCCAAACGACTAAAGGTTATTTTCCGAATTGAATCAGGCAAGCGTTCCCATTTTTCCTTATTCTTGAAAATTTGATAAAAATCATCAATCGCTATACTCACCCAGATATCCCACATCTTATCAACAGGTAAATCAACCATATTTTGAAGCCGTTCAAACAATTCAATCTTTGAATCAGAAGTATGATATTCTTTTTGTAAACGAGTTGCAAATTCAAGATAATTTTCTTCCTTCCATTTATACGTATTAGTCTCAACATGGTCAATTAACCAGTGCCATTTATCTGTATCTTTCGGGCATTCCTTGTAATAAGATGCAAAGGATTTCAGAATACATAAAAGCCCTCGCTCAAAATATTTATAAAGATAAAATTCTAAATTATCGGGTATCTTTGAAATTAAAAAATTCTCTATTTTATTCTGAAAGGTAAATTGATTACTGCTCCACCATCGCAACAACATTTTTTCTATACGAGAAGTGATTTCAAAATCTTTGAGACCGAATTTCTCCGAATCCAAAGCATCAAAAAAGGTTTTCCTCTCTTGGTCCAGCCTTTTATAGCGGTCAGGGTCTAAAGTCACACCACCTAAGTATACCCTTCCAAAATTATCAATAACATCCAAGGCAAAATTCATAAGTAAATAATCTCCCGAATAAAGCCACTTCTCTATTATAAACCTGATACATTTATCCCTGATCTCTATACCTTCCTTGGAATCGTTAAAGGGAATTGCCCCCAATACCATTGAGTAACTCAGGCTTTTGGTATGTTCATAGGCCCCTGATAGTAACTCTTGAAAAATGGCCTTAAATAATTGAATATTACCGGGATCATTTACTTCAACCGATTTTTGTAATTTTGACTGCCTGGTGCCAGTATTAACTTTGATGTTCAATATTTCATCAAGTCGAGAATGAACCACTTCAATTCTAAAATAGGCAGGAGAAACAAAATGTCTCAGCAAACTGGCTATTTTTTGATTATCGTAATAACCATCTATCTGCAAATCATGCATTTTAAATAAAAAGTGAATAACCTTATTGTCGCACTTTTTATGCAACATTAATGACTTAAGCAAAGAAGCAAATTTATCAGAATTCCATGTTTTTTTTGAGAGCTTACCTGCTTCCAGAAAAGAAAGTGCACCCTCAATGAGTTTCTCACCAACTTCAGGTACAATCAAAGCTAAATATTCTACTTTGCTAAGTATTCCTGATAATTTATCAGGATTTAATAAGTTGAAATCAGAAACGATTCTATGTGCTAAATCTTTAAGGAACTTAGTAATTTTTTTCCGCGCTTTATCTTCAAATGCTACTGAATAATATAAGTTTTTAACTACATTATCAGGATATTGTTCAAACCAACTTGCAACAATGTTTCCTATAACATTCTCATCTAAAGAATCGAAAGCATTAACAATAAATATGTCACCTTTCATATCCGGCGAAAATCTATAGGAGCGTCCAATCTTTCTTAAGAAGCCATCTTTTATCAAATCATTTATTACTTTCTCTGAACTTTCCTTGGAAAGATTAAAATAACGCATAATCACACCTAATAATTCTTCGTTTTGAAAGGATGGTAAAATTAAAGAAAGCTCAAATAAAAAAACATCCAAATCAGAAAATGACTTATTCGGCAGATAACTACTAATTATACTTTTAAACAAGTTTTTTTCTCTATTCATAATGAGAGGAACAATATTCTTAGGAGTAACATACTCAGACCTATTTAATGCATCTGCTATTAATTTTAAATAAAAGGGCTTATTAAATTTCGCGACGATTGCGAGATCATCTTCAATTTTAATTTTACCTGAGAATTTATATAAAATCTCTAACAATTCGTTCTCTTGCCAAGCGGGAAAACAATACAAACGTGGGCTAATAATGCCAATACTACCAAGAAGTTCCCTGAACATAGATTCATTAACAACTCGTGAAGTAAAAATCAATTTTACTGTCTGAGAATGATGTATGTGTTTAAGCAAGGTTCTTAAGTCGGACTGCAACCACTTATCTAAGTCATCCACAACTAAGAGATATTGATGTTCTTGATTAATTTCATTTTCGAAAACTTCAGAAACATTCTTACCTAAATCTTTTAATATATAGCATTCTCGGTCAAGGGTTCGTTTATTCTTCATGAAAATATTTCTTATAAAATGAGTTTTTCCTTCACCCCCAGGTGCGAAAATTCCTATAAATTTATCTTCAGATTTCAAAAATTCTGTAAATTTGTCACTCAAATCATTGTATCGAGTTCCACAATATAAAGTATTATCTGAGATTAATTCTTTTTCATACTTTTCAAAATATACTTTGGGGGGTTCTATTGATAAATTTGGAACACCTTCGAACCACCATTTTACTAAATAAGGATGTTTCTCGATTTTAGGTTCAAGCCAAGGTCTATCGCATATAATAATGTTAACTTGATTATTTTGTGCTAATTCTTCCAATTTATTACGGTAATCAATTTTTGTATTCAAAGGGACATTAACACATAAAAATAAACAATCAGCTTTATGTTTCTTATAATTTATAAATTCTTTTTCTACTAATTCTGTCTTGATTTTGTTAAACGCTTCACTAGGCTTTGCCCCTTCTTTCTGATATTTAGCTTGAATAAGAAAAGTTCCGGATTTGTCTAAATAATCTCCATTATTCCTAATTTTACCATCTTGCCCCCCATCTGCTCCAACATCTGGGTCAGATGGCATAAAATCAGTTGAATTCATCTCTAATTCAAATAGAGCATTAACTAATCTTTGAAATTTTTGCCATGTGTCAATTTTTGACCAATCTAACATTGTGAATCTCCAATAATCATGAATTATTCTTTAATCCTGCATATTACAATTACTTGCCATCCTCAAAATTTTCACTATCATCGTGCGAAACCTGCACCAACGACCAAAAACTCAAGATTCTTTTTCTTCAAATAAATTGAGGTAATTTTTATATACAAATAGCCGACCATATTTTACCATCTTATCTTTTGGAAACAGTATGCCCAATTTAACAAACCTTTCAACCAAACGCCTTATTTTAGCCCCCTTATCAAGCTCTCTATCGTATCTACAAAATCTATTGCGTTTCTATAAATTCTTTCCGCATCCTTTTGAGCTATAACTGAATCGGCTTTGTATTGTGCCGTATTTCTCTTGGATTTAGTGGCCCACATCCTGTTAACATATTTCT
Organism: uncultured Planctomycetia bacterium; assembly: GCA_964570585.1. Taxonomy (GTDB): domain Bacteria; phylum Omnitrophota; class Gorgyraeia; order JABMRG01; family JAFGKX01. The sequence continues at coordinate 4,185 of CAZMYR010000021.1, read as the reverse complement.
CATCAAGCCGTTTCGCGGATTTGATCTTCTCGATATCTTTCGATTCTATGGCTTTTTCTTTTAAAACAAAATGATATTCCAAACCCTCGATAAGACTTTCATGGCTTTGGGCCTTTATTCCTATCGCGGCTAACGCAGCCGTTGCCGCATGAAACATCGCATAATATCCGCAGCTTATAGTCCAATCATAGCCGATATAATCAGTGCTTACTTTTAGTCTTTTCTTGCTCTCTTCATCTTCCGAAACTTCCATAAGCAAAGAACCTGTTTCGATATTATGCCTCGCTTTATCAATGTGATACCTTACCAGCGCCGTAATTGTGGAGTCTGCCTTTAAATCACCATTATCGAAATACCCTTTTACTTTTATCTTTAACATTTCGTTCTTCAGGTTGCTCACTTTATCACCTCCAGTATTAATTCCCAGAATTTCTCCGCGCCAAACAAAATTATTTTATTTTTTAAGATCTCGTTAGCCACATTATGCTCTTTATCCTTCAGCATCGTCAATAAATTTGCCGGCTCGGAAACCATAGGGTTTATTTCAATGCCGAAACTTCGCGACAAAACAGCGCATTCAGTATCTATAATTTCATCATATTTCTTTTTCGAAGGAACAAGGATAAAAAGGTCAATATCGCTTTTTTTGGAGTCTGTGCCTTTGGCCAAAGAGCCAAACAGAACGACGGATAATAGGTTAAAATCCGTCTTTTTGGGAAGCACCGAAAGAAGCTTTTTAACAACGAAGAATATTTTGTCTCTTTTCTTCAAAAAATCTTCAGCTATCTGATTCGATATTTTTACAAAGCTCACTTTTACTTCGGGGTTATTGTAGTTAGGCCTGCAATATTTACGATTTGTACGCTGATTGACAACCAATATGCCTTTACCCTTCAACTCTTCGACCTGCCCATGCACATAGCTGTAAGATATATTCGTCTTGTTAGCTAACTCGTTTATTGTAAACTCAGCATACAGGTCATCGTAAAACAGTTTTATTATTTTATCCTGCATTAGAACCTCCTTTATCACTACTGGTGATAAGATTATCACCAAAACTGATAAATATCAAGAAAAATCTTCAAGAGGGGCTAAAGGCGCATATTTCAGGTAGGTGCTTTGTCAATTTTAATAGCTTATAGTTGACATCTATCAAGTAGATGTCAACTATAAATTTAATTATTGAAATTATGAAAATTGAGGCTTATTTTGGCTTAACCCCCTCACTCCAAACCATTTATCTTCTTCAATAGCCCCAGAATCATCCCTACGTACTGGGATATACGGCCATCCAAAAGTCCGGAGATATATTTTTTTCTTATCTTCTTTCATATCAATTGGTTATGAATTTAATGCTAACTGTCTAAAGCTGTATAACCGAACGTAACACAGACTAAAAATCTCTTTTGTTTTGCTCACCTATCTAAATATTATCAACCGAATGCAACATCCAATGCCATCATTAATACAAAACCAATCATCGCAAACATTGTAGCTATCCTTCCATTGTTACCGTTTTGAGAGGATGGTACTATTTCCTCAATTACTACAAAAATCATAGCTCCCGCGGCAAATCCCAAGGCATATGGCAAAATAGGTTTTACCACTATGACAGCCCATGCTCCAATAAGACTGGCAATGGGCTCGACTATAGCGGATAGCTGCCCATAATTAAAACTCCTAAAACGTGACATCCCTGCCCCGCGTAGGGGCATAGAAATTGCAAGACCTTCAGGAAAATTCTGAATTCCTATTCCCACAGCCAAAGCTATAGCTGCGGGTAAAGTAGCAGAAGGAACATTTGAAGCGATTGCTCCAAATGCTACTCCGATTGCAAGACCTTCAGGAATGTTGTGTAAAGTTATAGCCATAATAAGCAAAGTAAGGCGTCTTTCAGGTATCTTTATGCCCTTATCCTTGTTTATTTCTGACTCGATACGAAAATGAGGCGTTATCCTATCAACGCAGCTTAAGAATATACCTCCTAAAAAGAAACCTACTGCGGCGGGTAGCCATGCTGGAATACTTTTTCCGTGTGACATCTCAATTGAAGGAGCCAATAAAGACCAGAAGCTCGCAGCAATCATAACTCCGCCTGCAAAACCTAACATGGAATCAAGAAACTTCTGATTGAATTTTTTAGTTGTAAATACAGCTGCGGCTCCAAGAGCAGTTATAGACCATGTAAAAATACCCGCGATAAGAGCCTGTGTCGCATGGGGCAAATTTTGAAAAAAAGCTAGCATGGCATCTCCCTTAAATTCGTTCTGGAGAACCACCCCAAATAGTTTTAGGACGGTTCTTCCAGAGTACTATCCTACTTCAAAAACTTTGAGACAAAAGGAGAAGTGTCGCCTCTGCGTACAAAGTGTCCAGACGGACCTTCGCCAAGAAATTCGGAGAACCATGACTCATGCTCAATCTCCTCGTTGAGGATGGCAAGAACTAAATCGTACGTGCGGTGATCCTTGCCGGCGGTCATGTGGCAAAGTGCGGTATACCCCTTAACCGCGCATCTTTCGGCATTCACCAGGACCTCGAGTATTGCCTTCGTGTCGGCTGGATTCTTCGGAAGATTCGCCGGCGGACATGCTGACATGTCGTGGAATACTTTCATGTCATCGGGGAGCTTGCCTCCGAGCTCATAGATGCGCGGCACAAGCGCCTCGAAGTGGTTGCGATCCTCAATCCTTGCTGTCTCTGCTATCTCCTTAACCCCTTCACCCGAGAGTCCTATAAGATTGGCCCTAAGAATCGTGTAATAGTAAAATGTGGTAAGTTCTGCTGATGCATTCTTGATCAGCAATTCTAACAACTTATCAACGTCAACTCCTGCCTTCTTTACTACATCAATCGCTACCTTTGCCATTTTCGTACCTCCTTTTTTGTTTGTACATAATTTTTTACTTATGTACGGTTCCATTTTACCTGTCTACCCAACTCTTTATTTTACTGCTAGTTAAATCATATTATACACCTCCTCATAAGTTATAGGTTTAATACAATTATTTTTTCTTTATTTCTTCTTCCACTTCTTTAGTCCCTTTATCATAGAATTTTTGCTCATCGGGAGCGAGTTCTTTTAATAATCTCAAGAACTCCCCAGCGTGCACCCTTTCTTCGTCCGCGATATCTTTCAAGACCTCTTGCGCTAGCTTATTATCTGTCGATTCAGCAAGCTGCATATAAAGCTGGATTGCTTCATATTCTGCTGCAATCATAAATCTGATAGCGCGAATTAATTCTTCCTTTGTAACCTTTCGCTCTTTTGCTAATCCTGAAAATGAACTTCCAAATTCTGGCATGGTCGCCTCCTTCCTATTTTAACTTTACGCGCTTTGGTATCTTGCCTGTTTTGAAATGCTTATCAAGCCAGCCATTTTTCACATTCTCTCTTGAATCGAAGTGTGAAACGTAGGGCTTGATATCCAACAAAGGTGTACCGTCCAAAATATCCACTTCTGAAAAAGTTAGGGTATTACCCTTGACCTTTTTTATCTTTGCGATAGAAAATCCAATGTGATTTGGTCTATGTGGGCTTCTTATAGCAAATATTCCGTGTGATTCATCTTCAAGGAAAGGTCTGCTGATAAGCTTCTCATCTTTAGATCTGTTAAAGTAGTAGATTAATATAATATGTGAAAATCCTTCAATATCTTTTAGTCCCTGTTTATATTCTGGAAATATCTCTGCTTGGCCAGTAATATCTTTTTCGAACCTGCCCTGAATTGGCATTCCTTTTGAGTCCTTATATGGTGTATGTATTATACCTATGGGTCTTAATTTAATTTCTTTATTCATAGTTATTTTGTAATGACTTTGTTATGTAAATTTTATGAAACTCATTTACTCATAACCATTTAGCTTCTTTAATATCTTCAAAATCATCTGTCGGTACTTACACGTTCGGTCAACCCTTGGTTTGTTCTTTACAAGTTGGCTAAACCGTTCTTTTTCACAGCTTTTCAGCCTGAATTGGCTGAATGATGCACCGCCCGCTTCCGCCTTCTGAACGTCGGCTCCAGCGGGCTGCGCGTGAGTGGTGTATGCGCCGTTCGCCTTCGCTGGGGCTCAGGCTCACTTGTCGGCCGCCTAGGCCCGGCGGCCTTGGTGGTTATGCAGAAGTACGCTTCGGCTTCTTCGTGTTTGGCGCATTTTGCCCCGAGAAATTTTACACAGTAAAAT
>CAZMYR010000020.1:0-29655 GCA_964570585.1 uncultured Planctomycetia bacterium | reverse complement strand
AAGCGGACACATCACTTGTTAGAAACAGCGGACATCTTGACATGTTAGCTACACTAAACTCAAAAAACATTGACTTTGCTGTAAGCGTATGATAAAATTCGCATAAACTTATAAACCCTGGAGGTGTTTTATGGCAGAAGGTTATTGTGTAAAATGCAAGGCTAAGAAGGAAATGATTGACGCAAAGGAAGTTACCATGAAAAACGGCCGTAAGGCAATGAAGGGCAAATGCCCTGATTGCGGTACCAGCATGTTCAGGATTCTGGGCAAGTAGAAGACCTATAGGAGGTCAAGCAAACGACTTCTAGAGAAAAGACATTATATATAACCAACTTAGCAACTAAGAGGAAGGCTCAGGATGTGGTGGCTTTGGATATGCGCAAGGTCTCAACATTCTGCGATTATTTTATAATATGTAGCGGTTCTTCGCATAGAATGGTAAAGGCCATAAGCGAGGAGATTAAGGATGGCCTCGAAAAGCAAGATATATTGCCGGATCATATAGAAGGAGTAGTGAAAGAAGCTAAGTGGATATTAATAGATTGTGGCGACGTTGTCGTTCATATATTTTATGAAGAAACAAGGCCCTTTTATAATCTCGAGTGGCTCTGGAGTGACGCAACCAGATTAAAGCTAAAAATTTAAATAGGGACAGCTACCATTTAATCAGTTAATATATCTGCGATTTAAATGGTAGCTGTCCCTATTTAATTGTAATATGGACATAGATAAGGAGTTAATTAAAAATTTAGAGTTAACGATTAAAGCAGCCAAGAAAAAATTCGGCTTTGATAATATCCCGCCCGTTACTTTAGAGTCCCCTCCTAAAAAAGAATTTGGAGACCTATCTACAAATATAGCCATGCAGTTGTATAAATTGGATCGCACCTGCAAACCACAAACAATAGCTTCATTTATATGCGAAGATTTAAATAACCGTATTTACAAAGGCCCATTAGGAGAATACATCAAAGATATCTCTATAAAACCGCCTGCTTTTATAAACTTCTTCTTTACCGACAAAGCATTTTACGAGATACTTTATCAAATACAAAGACAGAGAACAAATTTTGGCAGAACCGCCATCCCCGGCAGAGGCAAAAAAGCAATAATCGAATTTGTAAGTGCCAATCCAACTGGCCCATTAACTGTTGCCCATGCCAGACAGGCAGCAGTGGGCAGTTCTATTTCTAATATCCTTAAATTTTTTGGATGGAAGGTTTGTCAGGAATATTATCTTAATGACGAAGGCGTCCAAATAGATTTGTTAGGTTCTTCTATATATGCCAGATATGCCGAACTAGCAGGTTTCACCTTCGAATTTCCGGAAGACGGCTACAGGGGGGATTATATAAGGGACATAGCGAAGGAGATTTATGATAAATACGGAGAGAAATTTAAAGTTTTTGCTGATAGGGGAAAATTTTTTTTCTGCGAATACGGAGTAAAGGATATACTTAATACTATTAAAAAAGATCTATCGGATATGGGTGTTATGTTTGATAATTATACACCACAGAGTATATTTACTAAATCTAGGAAAATTAAAGATGCATTCAGGTTATTGGAAAATAAAGGCCTTATTTATAGAAAAGACGACGCAGTCTGGTTTAAATCAACTAAATTTTATGACGATAAGGATAGAGTGCTTATAAAATCCGATGGCACTTATACCTATATAGCGCCCGATATAACATATCATAAAAATAAATACGATAGGGGCTTTGATTGGTTGATTGATATATGGGGTCCTGACCATCACGGATATATCGGCAGAATGAGGGCAGCCCAGCGTGCCCTTGGCAAAGAAGATAAAACCCTGTCCATATTAATTTCGCAGCTGGTAACTATATACAGAGCCGGTAAGCTAGTTCGTATGTCCACAAGAGGTGGTGAGTTTATAACTCTTCGCGAGGTGCTGGATGAGATTGGTCCTGATGTGGCCAAGTTTTTCTTTCTGATGAGAAAAAAAGAAAGCCACTTAGATTTTGATCTTGAGTTAGCAAAGTCGCAATCTTTGGATAACCCTGTTTATTATATACAATATGCCCATGCCAGAATCTGCGGGATAATAGAGCATAGCAGGGAGAAGATGAAAGGAAAAATAAAAAAGAAGGTAGACCCTAATTTATTAAAGCAACCCGAAGAAATAGCTGTATTAAGAAAATTAAGAGAATATCCGGATATTTTATTGTCAGCTTATAATAATCTTGAACCTTACAGGATAATAGATTACCTATTAGACCTTGCTTCATCTTTTCATTCCTTCTACGCAAAACACAGGGTTGTTACCGAAGATATACCCTTAACTCAGTCTAGACTACTTTTAGTAAAATGTGTAAAGACCCTAATATCTAATGCTCTTAAGCTCCTCGGGATATCCCAGCCGGAGAAGATGTAGTTACAGATTTTGTGTGCTTATCTCCGCTTGCCGCTCGCAAAGAGGATTCTTCGCCGAAGGCAAAAGGGCGCTCTTTGCTCGCTGTGGCAAAAATTGCTCGCTTCTCACCGGTGTTCTCGCAATTTTTGAGGAGTCGCTCCGATAAACACACAAAATCTTTATATGTGCGGGCGGACATTTCCTGACGGAATTTCCAATCCATGTTCAAATCCATCAAAATATATTTAGAGCAACAATTAACCAAAGAGGCATTATTAAGGCAATTTGTCAATTTTGGCTATGAGTCTACTGATTTTGTTTCAGAAGAAGGCGATTTCTCTCATAGAGGCAGTATCGTAGATATATTTCCTGCAAGTTTTGAAGAGCCGGTAAGGATTGAGATATTAAATGAGGCAGTAAAGACCATCCGGTCTTTTAATATAAGAACAGGTGATGTTACTGGTGAGCACAGAATAGTTATAATTCTGCCGCGTTTCGGCAGGAGGGGTCAGACCCTAACACGCGTATCCGCTAGACAGGGTCTGGCCCAATCCTATGTATATTACGGTACAGAAGAAGAAGTTCCGATTAAAAGTTTTCTCGATTTAAAAAAAAGCGATTATGTTGTCCATGTAAATTATGGGGTAGGAATATACCGGGGGATAGTCAGGGAAAGGGAAGATTATATACTTATTGAATATGCTGGTAACGATAAGCTATATATCCCCGTTGAAGAAATTAATCTTTTGCAGAAATATGTCAGTTTTTATAAAAGGCTCCCCAAGCTCAGTAAATTAGGCACCAAGCAATGGCAGAGAATAAAAGAAAGGACAAAAAGAGCAGTTGCCTCATATGCAATGGAACTATTGGAGGTGCAAGCAGCCAGATTAAAATTAAAAGGTTTTGGTTTTTCTGTAGATTCCGATTGGCAAAAGGAATTAGAAGACTCGTTTGAATACGCAGATACAATTGACCAGTCAAAAGCCGCTGCCGAGGTTAAAAAAAATATGGAATTAACCAAGCCTATGGACAGGCTCTTATGCGGGGATGTTGGTTATGGAAAAACAGAGGTAGCATTGAGGGCTGCCTTTAAAGCCGTTATGGATAACAAACAAGTTGCTATTTTAGTTCCTACCACGATTTTAGCTGAACAGCATTATAATACCTTTAAAAGAAGAATGGAAAAATTTCCGGTAAATATAGGAATGCTTTCAAGATTCAGGACTAAAAGTGAGCAGGCCGATATTTTAAATGATTTAAAAAACGGAAAGATAGACATAATCATCGGCACCCATAGGTTGATTTCAGAAGATGTAAAATTTAAAGATCTTGGACTGGTAATTATAGACGAAGAGCAGCGCTTTGGAGTAAGGCATAAAGAGAAACTAAAAAGACTCAGATTTATAACCGATGTATTGACAATGACAGCAACGCCGATACCCAGGACGTTATATATGTCACTTATGGGCGCCAGAGATATGTCCGTTATAAACACCCCCCCGCCTGATAGACTACCGATAAAGACGGTGATAGCCCACTACAGCCACCAGTTAATAAAACAGGCCATAACCAGAGAATTGAACCGAAAAGGGCAGGTCTATTTTGTCAACGACAGAATAAAAGGAATAGAAAAAATAGCCCAAAATGTACAGGATATAGTCGGCCCTAATGTTAAAATCGCTGTAGCCCATGGAAGGATGTCTTCTAAGTCTCTGGAATCGGTGATGCTTAAGTTTATCAAAAATAAGATTGATGTTTTAGTGTCCACTACCATTGTCGAATCCGGTATTGATATTCCCAATGCCAATACTTTAATTGTAAACCACGCTGACAAATTCGGCTTGGCGGACCTTTATCAGCTAAGAGGAAGAGTTGGCAGATTCAAAAAGAAGGCCTATACCTATTTTATAACCCCAAAAGGCTTTTTGTTAAGCTCTGATGCAAAGCGCCGCCTTAGCGCCATAGACAAGTTTACTGAATTAGGCTCAGGATTTAAAATAGCTATGGAAGATTTGCAGATAAGAGGAGCAGGTAATTTACTCGGGGCACAACAGCACGGTTATGTAATGGCAGTAGGATTTGATTTGTATTGCCGACTGTTAAGAAATGCCATAGCACATCGGCAGGAGAGGTCAGACCCTAACACGCGTATCCACTAGACAGGGTCTGACCCCATCCTATGCACAAAAACTTCTTGTGGATGAAAACCGGCTATGATAGAATAGTGCACGTCTCTTTAACCTTTTAAACCAGGAGGAGTAAAGTTATGAAAAACTTTACACTATTACTAAGTGTTATCTTTTTTGCTGCGGGTTGCGCAAAGGTTGCTACAGTTGAAGAAGTAGTAGCTATAATTGATGGAGAAAAGATTACAATGGCCATGCTGAATGAAAGAATCGAAGAGTTGCCGGAATATTATCGGTCAGCTGCAGTAGAGCACAAAAAAGAAATCTTAAATGATTTAATTGTAGAAAAATTACTCTTTGATGAAGCAAAGAGAAGAAAGCTTGATAAAGATGATGAGGTAGGAAAGCTTATCCAGAAGGCTAAGAGGAAAATATTGATTGCCAGGTTGCTTGAGGACGAAACCACCCCCAAGAAACTAATTTCAGATGGAGATATAGAATTATATTACAACCAGCATAAGAGGCAATATTTAGTTCCTGAGAGAATAAAAGCATCACATATACTCCTGAGCACCGAAGAAGAAGCAAAAAAGGTATTAGATGAGCTTAATGAAGGCGCTGATTTCGGCGAAATGGCAAGGCAATATTCTAAAGACCTTACCAAGGACAGAGGCGGTGATTTAGGATATTTTCAAAAAGGCCAGATGATACCGGAGTTTGAAAAAGCGTGTTTCCAGCTTCGACCCGGAGAAACCAGTAATATTATCAAGACAAGGTTCGGCTATCATATAATAAAGGTTACAGATAAACGCCCTGCTGAGCATAAACAATTATCCGAGGTTAAAGAAAAGATCGGGGCAAAATTGATAGATCAAAGCAAGCAGCAGCAATTCAGGGATTTTGTGCAATCATTAAAAGATAAGGCAAAGATAGAGATTAAAGAGGAAGTTTTTAAGAAGCCACCGATAGAGGAGTCAACTTCTCCTAAGGAGTCAGAGCAATGAGTGGTAAAAGCGAAAGGGGTCAGACCCTAGCACGCGTATTCACAAGCCAGGGTCTGACCCCGTACATACTATTTATCATAATCACATGCACAGCCATTAGCAGTTATGGCGCAGAAGTAGTAGATAAAATAGTGGCGATTGTAAATGATGAAATAATAACTCAAAGCGAGGTTGAGGAATCTATGCTTGCCTTTATAGCAGATTATCGATTAAGATACGGTGTTAAGGAAGCCGAAGACAGGCTAGATGAAGCAAAAGGGGATACCTTAAACAGATTAATTGAAGAAAAGCTCATTTTGCAAGAGGCAAAGAGGCGCGATATTCAAGTAAACGAAACCGAGCTAGATGAAAGGTTGAATCTTGTAAAAAGCAAATTTGGTTCCGAGGAAGAGTTTGAAAAAGTTCTTTCTAAATCCGGATTGACTCTTGAAAAGCTAAAAAATAAACATAGAGAACAACTTATGATGAAAACATTGGTTAACGGAATTATCTCTTATAATGTGCACATAGCCCCCACCCAAATAGCTGCTTACTATTACGGACATAAAAATGAATTTATACAACCTGAAAGGGTAAAATTCAGGATTATCCTTTTAAAGTTTAAACCAGAACAGGAAAAGATTAAAGTCTTCTCCCTTGCAGAAGAACTCCTGCGCAGAATTCACTCCGGCGAAGATTTTGTTATGCTAACTAAGCAGTATTCTGAGGGGCCTAATGCTATAAATGGCGGCGATATGGGTTTTGCCTCTAAAGGTAATATGGTTAAAGAAATAGATGAGGTGATATTCTCTTTAAATGAAGGGGGGGTATCTGGAGTCATAGAGACATCTTTAGGATGTAACATTGTCAAGGTTGAAAAGAAGATACCCGAGTCAGAAATTTGTCTTGAAGAAATGACGCCTATAGTCAGAGAAAGACTTTTTCAAAGAGAGGCAGAGTTGGCCCTTAGAGAGTTTATAGATAATCTTAAAAAAGAGGCCTACATTGATATCAAGGAGTAAGCCAGTTATTTGTATTACCATGGGAGACCCTTCAGGCATTGGCGCAGAAGTAATAGCCAAATCCCTGTCAGACCCTGCCATAAGGAAACTTGCACATTTTATTATTACAGGTGATGGTTTTGTTTTCAAAAATGCATTTATTTCTGCAAGGACAAATTTCAAATATGGGGTTAGACCCTGGCACAGTCCCATCAACGTGTTAGGGTCTGACCCCATCCTGTTTGATTTACAGAATGTTGATTCTAAAGATTTTGAATATGGGTGCATAAAACCTGAATATGGAAAGGCAGCAGTTGATTATATAAAAAAAGCATATCTATTAATAAAGAAGGAAAAAGCAGATGCAATGGTCACAGCTCCTATTAATAAATATTCAGTGCAGCGGGCAGGATTTAGATACCAGGGCCATACAGAGTATCTGTCTCATTTGACAAAGACAAAAGATGTAGCAATGATGTTGACAGGAGGCCCACTTACAGTAGTGCTGGCTACTACTCATCTGCCCCTGCAAAAAGTTGCCAGATCCTTGAACAAGAAAAATATATTTAAGATTATACTATTAACTGATAAATGGATGAGAGATTATTTTGGTGTGCAATCCTGTAAAATCGGAGTATGCGCCCTTAATCCCCATGCAGGAGAAGAAGGTGCAATGGGTGATGAAGAGAAGAAAATAATAGCTCCTGCGATAGAATCGGCCAGGTCTTCCGGCATAAACATCTCAGGGCCGCATCCTGCTGACGCATTGTTCTATCAGGCATATAGTGGCGATTTTGATGTAATTTTATGCATGTATCATGACCAGGGACTGATACCCCTTAAGATGATAGCGAGAAACGAAGCAGTAAATATAACTTTGGGATTACCGTTTGTCCGAACCTCTCCTGCTCACGGAACCGCTTTTGATATAGCAGGAACGAATACGGCTAATCCGGATAGTTTCTCCGCTGCAATAAAAACTGCGGTTTCAATGACGGCCAGAAGATAATGCTTTCACCGTCCCAGCTAAAGGCCTTGCTTAAGAGAGAGGGCATAAGATTAAGCAAAAAACGAGGCCAGAATTTTTTAGTAGATAGGAAGTATCTAGATAAGATTATAAATTTCTGTGATATAACAAAGAATGATTTAGTATTAGAGATAGGCCCTGGCTTGGGGGCGCTTACCGAGCCATTAAGCTTAAAATGCAAAAAATTAATAGCTGTTGAATTCGACAGAAAGCTATGCTCTTTTTTAAAGGAACATTTTTTTGATTATAAAACGGTAGAAATCGTATGCACTGATATACTGAACTACGCAATACGAACCAAGCGCAAGGTTATAGGAAATCTGCCATATTATATTACATCGCCGATTATAATATATTTAATAAATAACAGAAAATATATAGAATTTGCCTTTATAACTGTTCAAAAGGAAGTTGCAGAAAGATTGGTTTCGCCTCCCGGAAGAAAAAGTTACGGATCCTTAAGCTGTTTTGTGCAGTTTTATACAAGGCCGGAGATACTAGTTTCTATACCCAAAGGGGTATTCTATCCTCAGCCTGAGGTTGAGTCTGCTTTAGTAAAGTTGGAGTTTCTAAAGAAACCATCAGTAAAAGTAAAAGATGAATCGCTATTTTTTAAAATTGTTAATGCAGCATTTAACAAAAGGCGAAAGACAATTCTAAATGCCTTATACACATCAGGCATATTCGATGTTAATAAAGAAAACTTAAGTAAAATTCTATCAAATTCAGGCATTGAACCAAACAGACGAGGCGAAACCTTAAGTCTGGAAGAATTTGCGCGTTTAGGAAGGAACGTTTCCAGTTTCAAAGAGGAAAATGTCCCCCAAAGCGATTAGAAAACAGGTTAGGGGACACTTTCCCCTTTGAAACTGGAAACGTCTCTATACCTAGTATGAAAATAAAAACCGACCAACTTAAATATGTAGCCAATCTTGCCCGTATTGGTCTTTCAAAGAAAGAAACAGCACTTTTTTCTGAACAGCTAAATAGCATACTTAAATATATGGATAAACTTAGTAGGTTAGATACAAAAAAGATAAAACCCATGAGTCATGCACTGAATATACTCAATGTTTTTAGGGAAGATAAGATAAGAGAGTCGCTGGATAGAAAAGATACGCTTGAAAACGCCCCTTCTACAAAAGAAGGTTTTTTTCAGGTTCCTAAGGTGATATGAAATGCAAAATGCAAAATTGTATCAATTAACAGCGCACGAATTGCGCGAAAAGCTGAAAAATAATTCTACATCCGTTAAAGAAATTACTGACGAAATTGTTAACAGGATAGAACAGATAGAAGGAAAAGTCCATGGTTTTGCCCACTTTAAAAAAGGAGATATTTACAACAGGGCACAAAAGTTAGCCGAACAAACAGGCAATGGTTCACCCAGCCCCTGCACGCAGAAGCTGGGCACGCAGGGGTTGGGTTCATTATATGGAATTCCGATAGTTATAAAAGACAATATTTGCGTAAAGGGTGAGTTGACAACCTGTTCTTCAAAAATACTGGATGGTTTTAAACCGCCATATGACGCTACGGTTATTTCTAAGTTGAAATCGGCCAATGCATTACTAATAGGCAAATCCAATATGGATGAGTTTGCATTTGGTTCCTCATGCGAGACATCCTGCTATGGGCCTACTAAAAATCCTTATGATTTAGAAAGGATACCCGGTGGTTCAAGCGGCGGTTCAGCAGCTTTAGTCTCTGCTGATGAAACCATATTAGGGTTAGGTTCTGATACAGGAGGTTCTATAAGGCAACCAGCTGCTCTTTGCGGTGCGGTAGGATTAAAACCCACTTATGGAAGGGTCTCAAGATACGGCCTTATTGCCTTTGCATCCAGTTTGGACCAGATCGGCCCGATTACCAAGGATGTCAAGGATGCAACATTGCTTATGAATGTAATAGCTGGTTACGACCCCATGGATACAACCTCAGCTAATGTGCCTGTACCGGATTATACAGAATATTTAAAAGAGGATGTTAAGGACCTAAAAATAGGGCTGCCAAAAGAATATTTTATAGAGGGATTGGATAAAGAAGTAAAGAAGTTTGTAGACGAAACAATTTCGGTGTTTAAGGATTTAGACGCACAAATGCTGGATATCTCCTTGCCCCATACAGATTATGCAGTGGCAACCTACTATATAGTTGCCTGCTCTGAAGCAAGTTCCAACCTGGCCAGATTTGACGGTGTTCGATACGCTTTGCGAAAAGATGACCCCTCTTTAATTAATATGTATAAGAAGACCAGAGGTGAAGGTTTTGGCCAAGAGGCAAAGAGGCGTATTATACTTGGAACTTATTCATTAAGCAGCGGATATTACGACGCTTACTATTTAAAGGCTCAAAAGGTAAGGACACTAATAAAGAGAGACTTTGACGAAGCATTTAAAGGTTGTGATGTTATTTTAACACCTACTTCTCCTACTCCTGCTTTTAAATTGGGCGAGAAATTGAAAGACCCGTTGCAGATGTATCTTTCGGATATATTTACTATTCCCGCCAATTTAACGGGTATACCGGCTATATCTATACCCTGCGGATATTCTAAGGACGGCCTGCCAATTGGATTACAGCTGATGGGAAAGCCATTTGATGAACCTACTTTGTTTAGAGCTGCTTATACATACCAGCAGAATGCGAGATGGAAAAGAATAAGACCGAAATTATAAACCCCCAATACGAGACTGTAATAGGATTGGAGGTGCATCTTCAGCTTGCTACAATGACTAAGGCATTTTGCGGATGCAAAAATGAATTCGGGCTGGACCCCAATTCCGCTACATGCCCGGTATGTTTAGGTTTTCCAGGTTCGCTGCCGGTATTAAATAAGCAATTTTTAGATTATGCAATAAAGGTAGCACTGGCCTTGAATTGTAAGATAAATCGAAAAATGAAATTTGATAGAAAAAATTATTTTTATCCGGATTTGCCTAAAAATTACCAGATTTCTCAATACGATATGCCACTTTCTAGGAGTGGATATCTTGAAATTCTAAAAGAGGATGGCACAGCAAAAAGAATTGGGATTAAAAGAGCGCATATGGAAGAAGATGCCGGTAAGCTTATACACGAGAAGGCAAATGCAAGCTATGTGGATTTTAATCGTTGCGGCACGCCCCTGCTTGAGATTGTTAGCGAGCCTGACATAAATTCGCCTGACGAGGCTTATCTTTATTTAATTACTCTGAAAAATTTACTTAAATATTTAGATGTATCAGACTGCGATATGGAAAAAGGGAGTCTACGTTGCGATGCAAATATTTCGGTAAGGCCTACCGGCTCAAAAGAACTTGGAACCAAGATAGAGTTAAAGAATATGAATTCTTTTAAAGGGGTTAAAGCAGCCTTAGAATATGAGCAGAAAAGACAGATAGATTTATTAGAAGACGGTGAAGAAATTAAACAGCAGACTCGCTTATGGAATCCGGATAAAAAAATAACTAAATCTATGCGTGCCAAAGAAGAGGCTCACGATTACAGATATTTTCCCGAGCCTGACCTTGTCCCTTTCGAGATAGATTCTGCCTTAATAGAGAAAATAAGACATCAAACGTCCGAGTTACCTAATCAGAAAAAGAGCCGCTTTATGCAGAATTATGCCGTTTCAGAATATGATGTTGACATTTTAGTATCAGATAGGGCAATGTCAGAATATTTTGAGCGTTGTGTTAAATTATACTCGGAGCCAAAAACTATTGCCAACTGGCTTATCTCTGAAATACTGAAGTATCTTAACTCTAAAAATTTGCAATTCTCGCAATTTCAATTACCGCCGGAACATCTGACAGATATGCTTAAGATGATGGATGACGGAAGAATCAGCGGTAAAATTGCAAAAGAAGTACTTTTAGAGATGATTAAATCAAAAAGGCCGGCAGAAGATATAGTAAAGATGAAAGGCTTAATTCAGATATCAGATGAAGCAAAATTAAAAGAAGTTGTAGGGAGAGTTTTAAAAGGAAATCCGCAGGCTGCGGGAGATTATAAAAAGGGAAAGGCAACGGCAATAACCTTTTTGGTCGGCCAGGTTATGAGAGCCACAAAGGGAAAAGCCAACCCGGCTATGGTAAATGAACTTTTAAAAGAAGAACTGGAGGGAGCAAAATGAGAAATATCAAAGTGTATTTTTTAATTATTATATTGTCTATTTTTTGTATTTGCGTGTATCCGGATGATGCCATACCTAAAGAGCCGGAAGAACCTACTCCTTTAACCAGGGAGGATGTATATAACCAGCTGGAGTTATTTGCTGATACTATAACTATAATAAATGCAAATTATGTAGACGAAGTAGACCCAAAGAATTTGGTATACGGCGCCTTAAAAGGAATGTTGAGGTCTTTAGATTTACATAGTGATTTTCTTACCCCTGAAAAATTCGAAGAGATAAAGATAGATACCGGCGGAGAATTTGGAGGCTTGGGCATTGAGATAACCATTCGAGATAATTTATTGACAATAGTAACGCCGTTAGAGGATACGCCGGCTTATAAAGCAGGATTGATGCCGGATGATAAAATAATAAAGATTAACGATGAGTCGACAAAGGATTTTAGCCTTGACGATGCTGTCAAGAGAATGCGCGGTAAGCCAGGCACTGAAGTTATCCTGACTATAATGCGAGAAGGAGAAGAAAGATTGCGGGATTACACTATTAAGAGAGCCCTTATAAAAATAGCTGCAGTTAAAGATGCGTTAATCCTGGAAGATGGTATCGGATATGTAAGGATAACAGATTTTCAGCAAAGAACTCCCAAGGATTTGGAAAAGGCATTGCGAAAGTTGGAGAAAGAAAAATTTTCTGCTCTTATATTGGATTTGAGAAATAACCCGGGCGGGCTTTTAGATGCTTCGATAGGTGTATCAGAAAAATTTTTGCCGAAGGGTACGGTAATAGTATCTATAAAAGGAAGAGTTAAGGCTCAAGAAAAAATATTTAAATCAAAAAATAAAAGGCCGCGCCTGGATTTTCCTATGGTGATATTGGCCAACAAGGGTAGTGCCAGCGCCTCTGAGATAGTAGCAGCAGCAATAAAGGATAATAAAAGAGGCATAATATTGGGTACACCCACTTTTGGCAAAGGTTCTGTTCAAACGGTCGTACCATTAAGCGACGGCTCAGCCCTCAGGCTGACCACCAGCAAATATTACACCCCTGCCGGCGAACAGATACATAAAAGCGGCGTTGCACCTGATGTTTTGATCGAAAGGGTCGCGCCTGTTGTAGAGAAAGAAAAACCCAAGGGCATTTTTAAGAGGCTTGAACATGAAAAAATATCCAGGGCTGATGGGCTAAAGAAGGATAATCAGATAAAATCTGCCATTGAATTGCTGAAAGGTATTAATGTATATAGGGCATTTGGCAAAAAATGAAACTAAAATACATTTTGGTTTCTATATGCATAGTCTTAATAACAATAATAGCTGTTTTCTCTTTTAGGTATTTTTATCATTTATTGCAGCAAAGTCACCTTCCTAAAGTAGCATTGGTTATAGACGATTGGGGCTATAATCTCAACAATATTAATCTCCTTCGTTCAATAGATATACCGATCACCCTGGCAATTTTACCGAATCTTAAATATTCTAAAGAAATAGCAAAAGAGTCTAACTCAAAAAAACGAGAGGCAATATTGCATATGCCCATGGAACCCAGTGGCTACTTTCTTAGATTGGAAAAAGACACCGTTACCACGAGTATGGGTGAAGAAGAAATAGCTTCTATTTTTCTTAAAGCTTTAAGTAGCGTTCCGGGAGTAAGGGGGGTTTCCAATCATATGGGTTCAAGATTTACTGCAGATTCAGAGAAGATGAATATATTTTTAAAACAGGTTAAGAAAAAGAGACTCTTTTTTTATGATAGCGTTGCCTGTAAAGATTCTGTATGTGAAGAGATAGCCTCGGAGCTTAAAGTCAAATTCATTAAAAGAGATGTTTTTTTAGACGGAGTTAATAATATCAATTACATAAAAGGACAACTGCAAAAACTCATAGAGATAGCAAAAAAGCGGGGATATGCGGTGGGCACAGGGCATGATAGGGTTAAGACACTCGAAGTTATTAAAGAATTAGCCCCGGCATTAAAAGATAAAGTGAGATTTGTTTTCGTTTCTGAATTATCAAAGTAGCACGTTGAAACCTTTTAAACTGAAAATGTTAGTACTCGGAATAGAGACCTCTTGCGATGAGACGTCTGCTTCTGTGGTGAGAGACGGTGTCAATATCCTATCGAACGAAATTGCTTCCAGCCTGGACCTACACAAAAAATATGGGGGCATTGTTCCTGAGATAGCTTGCAGATATCATTTAGAATGTATCAATTATGTTATTAAAGAAGGGCTTGACGCAGCGAAGGCCAAATTCAATGAGATCGAACTTATAGCTGTAACCTATGGCCCCGGCTTGACAGGTGCATTATTAATAGGAATATCGATTGCGAAAGCATTAAGTTATTCCTTATCGATTCCACTGATCGGAGTTAATCATTTATATGCACATATATATTCCGCTATGATGAATCCCGTTAGAAGTCTAAATTCCAAAGGCGATAAAGAACCTTCTAACGGGATGAATGACGCAAGAATAAAATTTCCATGCGTGGGGCTGGTGGTCTCCGGAGGGCATACGGTTTTAGTTTCGGTTTCAGGTTATAATAATGTCAAATTGCTCGGGCAGACAAGAGATGATGCTTGCGGTGAGGCCTTCGATAAGACAGCAAAAGTATTAAAGCTCGGATTTCCCGGAGGCCCTTTAATAGAAAAAGAGGCAGAGAAAGGGAATCCGCACGCCATAGATTTCCCAAGGGCTTATTTAGAAAAAGGATCTTTTGATTTTAGTTTCAGCGGCGTAAAAACCGCCTTACTCTACTATGTCAGAAACAATACGAACTACGAACTACGAACTACGAACTACGAACTCAATGATGTATGCGCTAGTTTTCAAAAGGCAATCTTTGATGTTATAGTTGATAAGGCTATTAGTGCCTGCATTCAAGAAAAGTCGAAGCAGCTTTTAGTCGGTGGAGGAGTAAGCACCAATAAGACACTACAGGCAATGCTTAAAGATAGAGCAAAGGCCGAAGGAATAGAAGTATTATTTCCTAAAGATGCTCTCTGCACAGATAATGCTGCTATGGTAGCAGGAGCAGGATACAGGCTTTATAAAGAGGGTGTTCGCAGCGATTATTCGCTTGACGCCGAGCCAAACTTGGGGCTGGGGTATTGTTCACGGGACTAACAGTAAGATTTTGTGTGCTTATCTCCGCTTGTCGCGAGCTTGAGCATTGTTCGCTCGGCTGAAATTTTTCGTCGTACTTTTGGACTTACGACTCGTTCGTTTGGCGGAATTCTTTAGCTAGAAAGTAGCGAGTCAGTTCCGCCACTCACTCATCGTAAGTCCTAAAAGTACATTTGGCGGAAAATTTCTGATGCCTCGCTCACAATACTCTTCGCTCTTATTGAGGAGTCGCTCCGATAAACACACAAAATCTTTATAAATTTCTAATATTTCGCTTACAATACCCAAAGCTCAATTTCGGTCGCTGCCATTGCTTTTTAGGTGGTTGTTGTATATAATAATCGGAGGTGTTGCTTATGATTGGAGCAATTCAAGTATTATTCAGGTTAATTTTAGCTACTATTTTAGGTGGGATAGTAGGATTTGAGAGAGAAAGACATGAAAAGGCAGCTGGTTTCAGGACCCATATATTAGTATGCATCGGTTCTTGTCTTATAATGCTTACTTCAATGCATATGTTTGATATCTACAAAGGCACTGCTGCGCTTGACCCGGCAAGGATAGCGGCAGGGGTTGTAACAGGTATCGGATTTTTAGGGGCAGGCACTATAATAAGATTTGGTGCAACTGTTAGAGGTCTTACGACTGCTGCCAGTCTTTGGGCAATTGCCGGCGTAGGTCTGGCTGTTGGTTCAGGTTTTTATTGGGCTGCAATAATTACATCGGCTATTATATTTGCATGTTTATATTTACTTACTAGGTTGGAAGCAAAGATCTCAAGAAAAAGTGTATATGATACCCTGGTGGTTGAATCTAAGCCGGATATTATGAATTTGCAGAATGTAAAAAATTTGCTCTCCAATTACAATACTCAAATGCGTGATTTTCAAATAAGAAAATTAGACAATCAAAATGTTGTTTATAGTTTCGATTTAAAACTTTTGACTCCGGGGCAATATGATATTATAATAGAAGATGCAATGAAGTTAGAAGGAGTTAAAAGCGCCCGGTGGGAAAGACATAGGAGGTGATGAATATGCCAAGGATAATTGGTAGAAGAAGGAAAGTTTTAGAGGAGAAAGTCCTTGATGTTGATGCCAGCATGCAAGGATCTATGGTTTTTAAAGACCCTGTCAATTTAAGAATAAATGGTAAGTTTGAAGGCAGCTTAAGTGCACGTGGCAATTTAACCATAGGAGGAAATGCCGTTGTAAATGCGGATATTGAAGGTGATGATATTACCGTAGCCGGTGTTGTTAACGGTAACATAAATGCCAAAACAAGGCTTAAAATTATAGCACCTGCTAAAATAACAGGTGATATCCAGACACCCATATTGAGCATTTCAGAAGGGGCTATTTTACAGGGTAAATGTAAGATGGGAGAGTCTTCTGACATGACTAAGCCTTCATCAAAAACACTTAGTTTAGAGGAAGTCGCTGAATATCTTGAAGTAAAACCTTCTGTGCTTAGCGAATGGGTCTCTCAGGGAAAAATTCCTGCCATGAAAAAGGAAAATAGTTGGAGATTCGAAAAGGCAGTTATAGATGAATGGATTTTGAAGGAAAGAGTGAAGTAAGTAAGAATGCACCGCTTGGGATTTCAAAGAGGCAAATGTCCCCCGATGCGACTGGACAGCGACTTAGTGGACACTTGCCCCTTTGGAATCCCAAACGGTGCTATAATACGATGAACGAACAGCGTTTGCTAAACATAAAAGAAGCAGCCCGATTTTTAGAAATCCCGGAAAGCCGGATAAAAGATTTAGTAAAGACCGGTAAGCTTGATGCCTACCAGATCGGAGGGATGTACCTCAGGTTTAAGCAGAAGCACCTACAAGAGTTTAAAAATAGGCAAGATACAACTTTGCCCTCAACAAGTCATCAAACCAAACAAAGCCGTTTATCATATAAGCAATCTTTCTTATTTGATAATGTCAAGGACTTCATTTATTTTAACGACTTTTATATTCTGGCCGCTTTAATTATTATAGCCCTGCTTTTTATTATCTTAAGAAATATTAATTAATGTATAAAGATATGCAAAATAGGAAAGCACCGTTTGGGATTTCAAAGAGGCAAATGTCCCCCGATGCGACTGGACAGCGACTTAGTGGACACTTGCCCCTTTGGAATCCCAAACGGTGCATTCTTAAATTTTTGTTTCTGGCAGCGTTTATTTTTATACAGTCCACAGCTTTGGCAGATACCGTTTTTTTAAAAGATGGCCAGGAAATAAAAGGTATAGTAGTTGAAGAATATATTGACAGGATAAAATTTAGCACAATGGACGGAGAAATAGAAATATTAAAATCCGACATAAAAGATATACTCTATGACCTTCGCGTACAAAACCTTATAAAATTAGGCGATTTTCATAAACAAAAAGGCAATCAGGCCAGGGCCTATATATATTACCGCAAGGCATGTCGTACAGATCCGTCTTTTGAACCCGCTAAAATCAGATACCTTCAATTGAGATCTATAATGCTTAATCTGCCATATGAACAATTAGAAAAACAAATAGAAAAAAGAAAGGCTGTTCTACGAGCTTCAAGAGGGCTTGCCAAAGCTGAAGAGGGAATTCCTGTTACTTTAGAAGAAAAGCTTAAAAAATTCATAGGTATCCGGCTTATATCCAGAGATGAAAGACCATATGTCAATAAAGTTTATTCAGGGAGTCCAGCCTATCTGGCCGGAATAAAAAAAGATGATTATATAATAGCGGTATGGAATAGACTTACAGGATATATGCAACTCCAAGATGTCTGTGATATGATTCTTAGTGCTAAAACCGGAGAGGCTAATCTGACAATAGAAAGGACATTAAAACTTATTGAGGAAAAAGATACAAAATATACCAAAGGCGGCGTCGCTTCCTTAGGACTTTATGTAGATGTAAGGGAAAAAGGCCTAACCATCACTCGCATTTTAGGCAATTCCGTAGCTAAAAAATGCGGCCTTTTAGAATCCGATGTTATAGATAAAATAGCCGATCAATCTACTCGATATATGCCTGTTAATGAAGCGGTTAATTTAATAGAGTCGTTAGGTTCCGATGCGGAAATTACTATACATAGAGATGTTACGCTATGGAAGGGACGGGGTTGAGAAATGTCTGGGCATAAAAGAAGAAGGTATATAGTAAAGAGGATTTTTCAGTTAAAATATACAGGAATAATATTGCTGTTTATTTTATTAACAGTTTTTTTGGCAGGGGCCATAACTTATTACACCATCTTTCCGTATCTTTCTGAAAAGCTGGCAAATGTCTATCCTCAAAGCAGGCTGGTTTCAATATTGGCTGTTTGCAATTTAAGGTTATTTTATGCTTCATTAGCGCTTATCCCTATAGCAGTGTGGATTGGCATTGCACTTTCGCACAAAATTGCCGGGCCCTGGTACAGATTGGAAAATATATTATTGGATATGGCCAGAGGTAATATAGCTGAAGATATCAGGTTACGAAAAGGCGATGAGCTTAAAAGCTTAGCAGATGCGATTAATAAAGTCACTGCCCGTTTGCGAACAGATAAAAGTCAAGCTGTGCAAAATCTGGATAATTTACAACAGGACTTAACCAAACTGCAGGAAGAATTGAATAAAACCCAACTGGATGTTGTAAGAGTAAAACAGTTAATATCAAATTTGCAGGATTCTATTGACAGTCTTAAATCTATTGTTGCTTAACCCTTGACAAATAAATTGAGCGTGTGCTATATTATTACTAAGTATATGCATAAAAGAAGAAAAATTTTACATAAGTCCGTATTATTTATATTCTTAATTACAATCTCTCTGCCTTTAGTTTCTACATTTGCTTTTGAAGAGCCTATTTTTACATTAATTAAAAAGGCCGAAGAAAAAGCACGCATTCAGCGTATCGAGGCCGAGAAGAAGGCAAAAGCAATTAATAATTACTATACTAAGGGCAAAGCGCATTATCAAAGAGGCAATTTTGCAGGTGCTATTGCCAATTTTGAAGAATTATTGAAGATAGAACCTAATTACGAACCCGCAAAGTTATATCTTCAATGTTCGATTCTTCAACAGAAGATGTGTATCCAGCAGGAGAAGATAAATTCAATTAAACTTAAAATGGCAGATATTGTAGCAGATTATGATAAAAGAATAAAACATGTGGAAGGGTTAGCCTTAGGTTATTTATTAGAACAAGCTCTTTTGCGTTGTCAAGCAGGAAACTTCACAGGTGCTGAATATTATTATAACCTATGCTACAAGCTGGATCCGCAAAGTAAAGAGAGGATAAGTTGGTTTGTAAATGCTACATATGAGCTAAAAGATCTCTCCGACTCCTTAGACGAATGTTATAGGAAGATAGAGCAACTATCTGAGGCTGAAGATTTTGATTAAATAATTATACCTTCCTGCTGGGTTTTCTATCCATACCATGCCTGATAAATACTAATTCACAAAAAATATGGGGAAAAAGTTATATTTAATAGACGGCAACTCTTTTTGTTACCGAGCATATTATGCTATAAAGGGATTGACCAATTCCAAGGGGTTGCCTACCAATGCAGTATATGGATTTATTAATATGCTAAGAAAGATTATCCAGCAGTGTCAGCCAGATTATATAGGAGTTTGTTTTGATTTAGGAGCGCCAACATTTAGACATAAAAGATACGATAAATACAAGATACAAAGGCGACCTATGCCGGAGGCTTTATTTCAGCAGTTACCCACTATAAAAGAAATGCTCGATGCTTACAATATAGCAATATACGAAAAGAGCGGCTTTGAAGCAGATGACTTAATAGGCACTTTAGCCAAAGCCGCTGCCAAAAAACGAATAGAGGTCTTTATTGCAACTGGAGATAAAGATGCCCTGCAGCTGATAGATAAGCACATAATGGTTTACAGCACTCATAAAGACGGCTTGATATATGATAAAAAACAAGTTCTAGAAAAGTATGGCGTTAAACCTGAAAATATAGTTGATATAATGGCCCTTATGGGAGATGTGAGTGATAATATTCCCGGTGTGACGGGTGTAGGCGAAAAGACAGCGGTAGAACTGATAAAGGAATATGGCACTTTGGAAAACCTATATAATAATATAGATAAGATTAAAAGTAAGCCGCAAAGGAGACTTCTTGAAGAAAACAAAAAGCTCGCTTATCTTAGCAAAGAACTGGCTGCGATAGATACAGATGTCGATATAGATGTAGATTTTTCAAGATTAAAGCTGACCGAACCAGATAGAGAAAAACTTTATCAGCTTTTTAAGGAGTTGGAGTTTAAAAGCTTATTGGAAGAATATGCCCCGAAATCTAAGTTAAAGACAGATTATAAAATGCTCCACAATAAAAACCAACTGAATGATTTGATTAAGCAACTCTTAAAAGCAGATGAGGTTAGTTTTGATTTTGAGACCACCGATACTGACCCCATGCTAGCTGAACTTGTGGGTGTTTCCTTCTGCTGGAGAAAGGGATATGCCCAATACATATCTTTTACAGGGGGTGGTAAGAATTTCCCTTCCACTGAGGAAATATTAGAATCTTTAAGGCCATTTTTTGAAAACGAGAAGATAAAAAAAATCGGGCAGAATATAAAATATGAGAAACTGCTGTTAGCCAACAGAAAGATAGAATTAAAAGGTATATATTTTGACACCATGGTCGGTTCCTATCTGCTCAATCCGTCAAAGGCAAATCATAATCTATCTGATATATGCCTTGAATATTTAGATTATAAACCAACCCAGATTACAGAGCTTTTGGGAAAAGGCAAGACTGCCATCACCATGGATAAAGTAGAACCAGCTTTGGTGTGTGAATATTGCTGCGAAGATAGTGATGTTGCTTTCAGGCTTAAAGAGATTTTAGAGGCCAGACTAAAAGAGAAAAATCTATACAAGCTGTTCTGTGATGTAGAAATACCCCTTATTGAGGTATTGGCCCGGATGGAATATAATGGCGTATCAATAGATAAGCCCCGTTTAGAGAAGATTTCTTCTGAGATGTCTTTGCGCCTGGGACATATCGCTTCGCAAATTTACGAAATTGCAGGCTGTGAGTTTAATATAAATTCGCCAAAACAGCTGGCCATGGTATTATTTGAAAAATTAAAATTACCGATAGTAAAAAGGACCAAAACCGGCCTTTCTACCGATGTGGAAGTATTAAAAATGTTAGCAACTCAACACCCTATCTGTGGATCACTGTTAGAATATAGGGAACTCACCAAGCTAAAATCTACATACGTTGATACCCTGCCGCAGTTAATAAATCCAAAAACAGCTAAAGTGCATACGTCTTTTAATCAAACAGTTACCGCCACAGGAAGATTAAGTTCATCAAATCCGAATCTTCAAAATATCCCTATAAAGACGAAAGAGGGCAAAAAGATTAGAGAGGCCTTTGTCTCATCTTTCGGTAACGAAGTTCTATTATCGGCTGATTATTCACAGATAGAATTGCGAATATTAGCCCATTTTTCTGAGGATCCTGAATTGATAGAAGCGTTTCAAAGAAAAGCCGATATACATCGTTATACAGCATCTTTAATCTTTAATTGTTCTCAGGATGCTGTTACCGAAGGACAAAGAGCCCAGGCCAAAACCGTAAACTTTGGAATAATATACGGCATGAGCCCATACGGTTTGTCTAAAGAGTTAAACATTGCCCCTGAGGAAGCCAAGACCTTTATCGATGCCTATTTTATTAAATATAAAAGGGTAAAAAAATATATAGATTATTTATTGGATTTTGCAAGAAAAAATAATTATGTAGTCACAATGCTTGACAGGCGCAGATATATACCGGAGATAAATTCTGAAAATCAGAATATCAGGCAGTTTGCAGAAAGGACAGCTATAAATACCCCGATACAGGGTTCTGCTGCGGATTTAATAAAGATAGCTATGATAGAGATTTACAGAGAGATGAAAAGGCAACATTTAAAATCTAAAATGATTTTACAGATTCACGATGAGCTTATATTCGATGCATTTGATAAAGAGGAAAAGCAATTAAGGGATATGGTCAAAACAAAAATGGAAAATGTTGTAAAACTTAAAGTGCCAATAGAGGTTACTGTAAAGACTGGTAAGAATTGGGCCGAATGTTAAACGCTCAGAGTCTGCAACAAATTTTTCGCAGGGACGCAAAAAATCCCCAGCGTGGATTTTTTGCTCTGTCCTCGGCCTCGCTCTTTTTGTCCCGAAGCAAAGCTTCGGGGCAAAAAACCGTGCCCGCTCGGCCTGCGCAAGCCCTGCTCAAAATTGTTGCAGCCTCTTCGCTTGAGGCGTTTTTAATATGATTATTGGCGTTACCGGGACATTAGCGTCTGGCAAAAGCACTGTTGCCAGGAGAATTGCAGAACTTAAAAAGGGAAAGCTGCTAGACGCTGACAGAATAGCCCATTCTGCACTGGATAAAGACGCAAGTGCCCATCTGCAACTTAAATCTTTTTTTGGAAAACAAATTCTGAATGAAAAAGGCAAAATAGATAGAAAAAGACTGGCTGATGTTGTATTTTCAGATAGAGAAAAGTTAAAATTCCTTTGCGATGTTATTCATCCAAAGGTAATCACTGAAATTAAAGAATCAACCAAGAGTATTTTGCAGAAAAACAAGAACGCATATGTTGTAATTGATGCCCCTCTGCTTATCGAAGCAGGTTTGAAAAATTTTTGTGATTTAGTAATAGTAGTTACTTCTACAATTTCTAACATCTTAAGGCGTGTTGCCAAACACGACAGATTGACTAAAAAAGAAGCTCTTAAAAGGATAAGGGCACAGATGCCGATTTCAGAAAAGGAAAAATACGCCGATTACGTTATTCATAATGATGGTTCGATGAATGAGCTTGAGGAGAAGGTGAAAGAGTTGATTGATAAAATAGATTAGGGACGTTTCTGAAATCAAAGAGGGAAATGTCCCCTTCTGGGGACACTTCCCCCTTAGATTTCAGAAACGTCCCTAACAGGACTAACAGGAGGAGCAAGATGGACATAGAAGAACTTAAAACAAAAAAGGTATCGGAGTTGAATAAGTTGGCAAAAGAGTTTAAGATAAATGGAACGGCTGGGATGAGAAAACAGGACCTTATCTTTAAGATATTACAGGCCAAGATAGAGAAAGAAGGCAATACCTATGGCCAGGGCGTGCTTGAAGTATTACCTGATGGCTTTGGCTTTTTAAGATCGCCTAATTATAATTATTTTCCTTGTCCTGATGATATCTATGTTTCGCCAAGCCAGATAAAAAGGTTTAGCCTGAAAACAGGCGATACGATAAGCGGCCAGGTAAGGCCGCCAAAGGAAGGTGAAAGGTATTTTGCCCTTCTTAAAGTTGAAGCTGCCAACTTCTATAATCCGGAGAAGATAAGAGAAAGGGCGTTTTTTGACAATCTTACCCCTCTATATCCACATGAAAGGTTTAGGATGGAAATTAACGCAGAAGAAATAACAACAAGGATAATGGATCTGCTTACCCCCATAGGCAAAGGGCAGAGAGGCATGATAGTAGCACCTCCGTATAGTGGTAAGACTGTAATACTTCAAAAAACAGCTAATGCTATAATCACTAATTACCCGGATACAATTCTTATTGTCCTTCTTATAGATGAGCGCCCGGAAGAAGTTACCGATATGGAGCGTTCCGTAAAAGGTGAGGTTATAAGTTCTACCTTTGATGAACCAGCCCAGCGGCACGTGCAGGTAGCTGAGATTGTGCTGGAAAAAGCCAAAAGACTTGTTGAAAGCAAGAAGGATGTTGTGATATTATTGGATAGCATAACCCGCCTGGCCAGGGCCTATAACGCAGTAGTCCCTCATAGCGGTAAGATATTATCAGGCGGTGTTGATTCGAATGCGCTTCATAAACCCAAAAGATTTTTTGGAACCGCTAGAAACGTGGAAGAAGGAGGTTCATTGACAATTATAGCCACCGCATTAATAGAAACAGGTAGTAGGATGGATGAGGTTATATTTGAAGAATTTAAAGGAACCGGCAATATGGAACTTCAATTGGACCGCGGACTATTTCAAAAACGCATATATCCTGCCATTGATATCAAAAGGTCCAATACCAGAAAAGAGGAATTGCTACTTAATAAAGATGAGCTGGGAAAGATATGGCTTATGCGAAAAGCACTCAATGAATTAAATAGCGATGAAGCCATGGGGCTTTTAATCGAAAAATTAAAAAAAACAAAAACAAATGCAGAATTTCTAATGAGCATCAATCAATGATAGTCCCTCCAATGCTCCTATTCGTCGCATTGTTCGGGACAATTTTAACTTCGTTAAAATTGGAGGCGAAACGATGAAAGATAAGATACATCCTGAATACAAGGAAACCACTATAACCTGTGCCTGTGGCGAAGTGATTCATACCCGTTCTACGAAACAGAACATAAAAGTAGAAATATGCTCTAAATGCCACCCGTTTTTCACAGGTAAGCAAAAACTGCTTGATTCAGCAGGGAGGGTGGAGAAGTTCCGGAAAAGATATGGGAAAAAATAATCGTCATTGCGAGAAGCGAAGCGACGAAGCAATCTCAATGAAGATTTTGTGTGCCCTGTAGAAATCCAAAGGATTTCAACAGGACTAGTCCTGCTTAATCGCTTCGCGATTATGCAGGGCTTATCTCCGCTTGTCGCTCACAAAAAGTATTTTTCGCCTTCGGCGAAAGGCACTTTTTGTTCGCTGTGACAAAAATTGCTCACTTCTCGCCGGGATTTCGCAATTTTTGACAGTCGCTCCGATAAACACACAAAATCTTTATAAATTTCTAATGTCTCACTCACAATACTCAAAACTCACTGTAAATGGTGTTGCATATCTTTTCCTTCACATGGCGTAAGAGATAATTATGTTTGAAGCGTTAGAAGAAAAAAGAAAAAGATATAAACAGCTGCAGAGTTTACTGGCAGATTCTGCTGTAGTAATGGATAGGTCTGCCTATAGCAAATATGCAAAAGAGCTCTCTTCTCTGTCAGGTATAGTTAATAAATACGAGCAGTATCTTCGATTACAGCAAGAGGTTAAAAAATTAAAAGATATGCTTAAAGAAAAACATGAAGCAGAGTTTATTGATATGGCAAGGGGAGAAATTTCTACCATCCAGGAGAAGGCATCTTCTATTAAGAAGCAGCTCGAAGAGCAACTTCTTACTGAAGAGCCTTATGCTGATAAAAATATCATTGTTGAGATAAGAGCAGGGACTGGAGGGCTTGAAGCAGGATTGTTTGCGCAAGAATTATTTAGGATGTATAGCAAATTTGCCCAAAAGAATAACTGGAAAGTGGATGTGATGAATACCTCGCCACAAGGAGGAGGGGGCATAAAAGAAATTACATTTTCTGTAGAAGGGAAAAGCGTATATAGAAAATTTAAATATGAGAGTGGCGTTCACCGCGTACAGCGTGTGCCTGTTACAGAAACTGCCGGCAGAATACATACTTCTGCAGCAACTGTTGCTGTGTTACCGGAGGCAGAAGAGGTAGAGATAAGGATAGATCCTAAGGACTTAAGAATAGATACGTTCCGCTCTAGCGGTCGCGGCGGCCAGCACGTAAATGTAACAGATTCTGCTGTGCGCATAACTCACCTTCCTGCTGATATTGTAGTTACATGCCAGGATGAACGTTCTCAACATAAAAATAAAAATAAGGCCATGAAGGTTTTAAGAGCTAGATTGTTAAACAAAATAGATTGGGAGCAGAAAAGTAAGATTTCCGTAGACAGAAAAAGACAGATTGGCACCGGCGATAGAAGTGAAAAGATAAGAACTTATAACTTTCCGAGCAGAAGAGTCACAGATCATCGGATAGGCTTAACCATTCATAAGTTAGAGTCTGTTTTGGAAGGCGACCTTGATGAGATTGTATCTGCCCTGCTTAATGCAGAGAAAAAATTAAAACTACAGGGTATAAAATGATTGCAGAGTTAAAAGACGCTGAAAAGTATCTTAAAGTAAAAGGCCTACCCAACCCGCGTATAGAAGCTGAGTATATTTTTTGCCATTTATTGAACTGCGAAAGAATAGACCTTTATACAGAAGATGCCGAACTTAATCAGTTTCAGATGCAAAATCTTTATGAATTCATAGAGCTAAGAGCAAAAGGCGAACCTTTACAGTATATCTTAGGCAAAGCCTCCTTTTACGGGTTTGAGTTTAAAACAGGAAAAGGGGTATTTATTCCGAGACCAGAAACTGAAATCCTCATCGATACAGTAGTTAAAAAACTTACAACTTACAACTTACAACTTACAACTAATATCTTAGACCTATGCACCGGCTGTGGCAATATTGCAATCTCATTGACAAAAATGTTGCCACACTATAAAATGTTTGCTTCTGATATTTCAGAGAAAGCAATACATACAGCCTATGAGAATGCCCTTTTAAACAATGTAAGTAGCAATATCGAATTTAGATGCGGTGATCTTTTTAAACCCTGGGAAAAGGAAAGCGAGTCTTTTTTTGATGTCATTACTTGTAATCCACCGTATATAAAAACTAAAGAGTTAAAAGATTTGCCGCAAGATGTGAAAAATGAACCTAAACAGGCTTTAGACGGCGGTAAAGATGGGCTAAGATTTTACAAAACAATTTGTAAAGCGGCCTTATTTTATTTAAAAGAAAAAGGTTGCATATTTTTTGAGGTTGGCCCTGATATTGCAAATGCTGTAAGGCAAATTTTGAGTAAAGATTTCTACGATGTAAAGATAATAAAGGATTATAACGGCAGAGAAAGAGTAGCTGTTGCTAAGAACAGAAAGAGACGTTTCCAGTTTCAAAGAGGAAAATGTCCCCCAAAGCGATTAGAAAACAAGTTAGGGGACACTTTCCCCTTTGAAACTGGAAACGTCTCTACAAGAGATGGATACAATTTTCATTAAAGGACAAAATAGATTAAAGGGAAAGATAAAAAATAGCGGCTCCAAAAACGCAACATTGCCTATTATGGCTGCTTGCCTGCTTACAAAAGAGCGCTGTGTCATAAAAAATGTTCCCAATTTAAGCGATGTCAGAACCATGATGCGGCTTCTTCAGCGGTTAGGGGTAAAAGTAGTTTTTAACCATAATACATTAATTATAGAGCCGGGTGATTATAAGGGTGATACGGCAACATACAAATCTGTCAGCATTATGCGCGCCTCTGTTTGCGTTTTGGGCCCTTTATTAGCAAGGCAAAAACATGCCAAAGTTTCCTTACCTGGTGGCTGCGTTATCGGGCCCAGGCCCATAAACTTACATCTTAAGGGCTTAAAGGCATTAGGCGCAGATATTGACATCGCCAGCGGTTATGTTCTTGCTAAAGCAAAGCAATTGGAGGGTTCGGATATGTATCTGGGCGGGGCATTTGGCTCTTCAGTATTAGCTACTGCCAATGTAATGATGGCCGCCGCTTTGGCTAAAGGTAAAACCAGAGTCGAGAACGCTGCCTGTGAACCCGAAATAGTAGATTTAGCAGAGATGCTTATAAAAATGGGCGCTAAGATAAAAGGGCACCGTACTCATATAATAGAAATAGAGGGGGTGAAAAAGTTAGGCGGTGCTACTCACACAGTAATTCCGGATAGGATAGAAGCTGGCACATTTATGATTGCTACAGCTATGGCCGGCGGCGATGTAACAATTGAAGGTGCTTACATCGAACATCTCGGAGCAGTTATTGATAAATTGAAAGCAGCAGGTATCTCAATAATTAAAAAACCAAACGGCATAAAGATAAAGGCAACTAAGTCTATAAGACCGATTGATGTTGTTACCTTACCCTTTCCGGGTTTCCCGACAGATTTGCAAGCCCAGATAACGGCTATGATGTGCCTGGCTAAAGGGATAAGCATTGTTACAGAGAAGATATATCCTGAAAGATTTATGCATATTAGTGAATTAAACAGAATGGGGGCAGATATTATTCTTGAGGGTGAAAGCGCAATTATAAAAGGCCCAAGGAGTTTGACCGGGGCGCCGGTTATGGCTTCTGATTTGCGTGCATCTGCGGCATTGGTTTTGACCGGACTTGCTGCTAAAGGCACTACGGAGATTTCCCGTATTTATCATTTAGATAGAGGATATGAGCAGATTGAGCGAAAGTTGTCATCACTCGGCGCTCATATATGGAGGAAAAAGTAAAACAGAAGGAGGCGAAACAATGGCTTGTGTGATAAGGTTAAAGAGAATGGGAGGTAAAAAAAGACCTCATTTTAAAATAGTAGTGTGTGATTCTCGTGTACCGACCACCGGTAAGTCTGTAGAAGAGGTAGGGATATACAATCCATCTAAAAGTCCGGCATTATTAAATATCAATAAAGAAAGAGTAAATTATTGGATTAGCGTCGGTGCAAAACCAAGCGAGACTGTCCGTTCGCTTTTAAAGAAAGGCTAATGCGGTTGAAGTTAGACAGAAAGAGACGTTTCCAGTTTCAAAGAGGAAAATGTCCCCCAATGTAGTAAGCGACTTAGGGGACACTTTCCCCTTTGAAACTGGAAACGTCTCTAAACACGGAGTTGTCGAGTTGAAGATAGATGTACTTACGTTATTCCCCAATATGTTTGATGCTGTATTTGGAGAATCTATAATAAAACGGGCAATAGATTCTAAAAAGGTTAGCATAAACCCCCATAATATCAGGGATTACACCAAAGATAAACATAAAAAGGTAGATGATAAACCCTTTGGTGGAGGGCCAGGTATGGTATTGGGGCCACAACCTGTTTTCGACGCTGTTGAGTCTGTTAAAAAGAGAAACAGAAATGCTATGGTTATTTTGATGAGCCCCCAAGGTGAACTTTTTACTCAAGCCATGGCTTATAGATTAAGCGAAAAAAAAGGAATTATTATTATCAGCGGCCATTATGAAGGCATTGATGAGCGCATCAGAGATATAGTTGATGAAGAAATTTCAATAGGAAATTATATTCTTACAGGAGGAGAACTCCCTGCTATGGTAGTTATAGATGCAATAGTTAGATTGATTCCGGGGGTATTGGGGGATAGCGAATCTTCTAAGTATGAGTCTTTCCCTTTTGGCTTACTTGAATATCCACAATATACAAGGCCGGCTGTTTATAACCAGATGAAAGTTCCTGATATACTGCTTTCAGGTAATCATAAATTGATAAATTCGTGGCGCAGAAAGGAAAGTATCTTAAGGACAGTTAATAAAAGACCGGATTTAATTAATAATATAAGACAGCTAGAGATGGAGGATTAATAATGGATAAAACCAATCAGGCTCAAAAGAAAACAACCGGGAAAAATATATCAAAATTTTCCGTTGGTGATACGGTCAGAGTAGATGTGAAAATTATCGAGGCCGGAAAGCAAAGAATTCAGCCATTTGAAGGGATAGTGATAGCACGCAAGGGCTCCGGTAAAGATGAGACTTTTACAGTAAGACGCATATCTTATGGAGAAGGGGTAGAGAGGACATTTTTGGTTCGTTCGCCTTCTGTAGAGAAAATAGAGGTTGTGCGAACAGGAAAGGTAAAGAGGGGTAAACTTTATTATCTAAGGAAAAAGATTGGTAAAAAGACCAGGGTTGAAGAAAAGATTATTTCAAAAGAAGAGCAGCCTTCCGACGCTTCTTCAGGAAAAGAAGGTTAAAGAACAGGGTTATAGATGCATCGCCGGAATTGATGAAGCAGGCAGAGGCCCTCTTGCAGGCCCGGTTGTAGCTGCCTGCGTTGTATTGAAAAGATTCGATTTTACCACAAAAATAGATGATTCAAAAAGGTTAACCCCCCTCTCCAGGCAAAAAGGATATAAGCAGATTATAGAAAAGGCCCATGTTGGAATTGGAATAGTTTTAGAAGATACCATAGAAGATATTAATATTAAAAACGCGACAATCCTGGCTATGGAGCGGGCCCTCTTTAACCTCCCGGTTTTACCGGATTTGTTA
>CAZMYR010000019.1:0-31261 GCA_964570585.1 uncultured Planctomycetia bacterium | reverse complement strand
GCCGTTAAAAGTAAGTAGCCAAGGCTTCAAGGCTTTTATTTAAACGCCCTCTTTTAAACGGAGGGCGTTTTTTCCCGGACAGTATGTTTCCCGGTAGTATAGTCCAACCACTATCCATAGCGGTCTGTCCCCAAGTGCTACGTCCCCAAAAATTACCCTCTTTATCTCCGTACGCCTCGGATTGTATTTGTAGAGTATTTTTAGATTGCTAAAATTTGTCGAAAGGGATAATATAAACGTTACAATTATCATAATAAGGGGTCTTTTTTATAGATAGGCCAAAATAGGTGAGCAGAGAACACGTTTAATCTGGAAAAAGCTAACCCAGAAAGAAAGAAGGAGCGTCCATGGGCGATAAAGGCAAGAAAGATAAGAATAAACACAACAAACAAGTAAACAGAGCAAAAAACATAAAAAACGAAGCAAACAAGAAAAAACAGGAAAAAACACACTAGTAGAAAAAAGGGACAGACGCTATTTTATATCTTCTGTCAATAAAAGCGTCTGCCCCTTTTTGTATTTTTTTATCAACATTTTCTTGATTTTCTTAGACTAAGATAGGGACGCCCTATTTTGGGACACCCTGCCTGAACACGGATAACTAGTACCGCTTTCCAAGTTGTTCGGGAAACCGCACTAAGTCAATCATGCCAGGTTCCTTGACAGATTTTCAAATTCTCTCTTATTGTCCTCCCTATTTATTGCGTCATTACATAACATCTTGATTAATAAGGAGTTGCAAAAATTGACATTCCGTATATTTGGACAAAAATGGACAAATCTGCTGCTTTCAGGAGTACTAATTTATCTTGTAAGAGCGGAAACTTTGGTGTAATATATGAATCCTATGAAGGGCAGTTTCTGTTGGGCGTTGGTCTCTTCCCCTTAAGTTTGGTTCAAAATGAGGAGTATATAAGTATATAATGGATACCCAAAAAAGCATTGAGAAGGCACTCTCTTTTTCAATCATAGACGGAGCACTGTCTGCTGTTATGGGTTCTCTGGCAGGCGGTATCTTTCTTATAGGTTTTGCCATAAAGGTCTTAAAAGCCACTCCAGAACAAATAGGTATTCTTGCCTCTCTTCCCATGTTTGCTAATCTGGTTCAGATTTTTGGCTCATATCTTATTGAAAAAACAGGCAAGAAAAAGCCACTTTGTTTTATTAGCATCTTATTAAGCAGGTTGCTCTGGTTTCTTATAGTTATATTGCCTCTCGGTATGTTTTCCAGTGTTTCTGACTGGCGAATGTGGATACTGGTTGCTGTCATAGGGCTATCAAGTCTTTTCGGTTCACTTGCAGGCGTTGCATGGCTTGCTTGGATGAGTGATCTTGTACCGAAAAATATACGGGGTAGCTATTTTGGAAAACGAAACATGATTGCCTCTGCCTGTGGGATGGTGGCTATACTTGCAGGCGGGAAATTTATAACCATGTGGGGAAACCGTTTTACAGAAGAAAACCCCTTTGGTTTTGTTATACTGTTTGCAGTAGGGATTTTAATAGGAATCGTTTCAGTATGGTTTTTGTCACGCATACCCGAAACTGGCCAGGCCAAGGAAGAAGCAGGCAAAGGGTTCGACTTTTCCCTGTTTTTTAAACCTTTAAAGGACAAAAACTTTTTTACCCTCATACTGTTTGCATCATCCTGGATGTTTGCTATACAGATTGCTGCACCCTTCTATGGTGTTTTTATGATTGAGAACTTGAAAATAGATTTCACGGCCATAACCATATTTGGAACATTCGCAACCCTTGCCACGCTTATTATGATGAAGATATGGGGACCTATTTCTGATAAATTAGGAAATAAGCCTATTATTATCGTTTCAGGTGTTATTCTTGTTATTGTGCCTTTTATCTGGATACTCGCTCTTCCTGGGGCATACTACATACCTGTTCTAATAGCCCATATACTCTCAGCTGCCTTTATGGCAGGGGCATTACTTTCACAGTTTAATATCATGATTAAACTTTCCCCGCAGGAAGGGCGTTCAATATACCTTGCACTGTTTGCTGCTATTACTGGTATGGTGGGTGCCTCGGCACCTATAATTGGTGGTGTCTTATCTAAGGCGATGCAGAATATTAGTTTCCAGCTCTTTACCTATGAAGTAACTAACTTGCAGATTATCTTTATAATCTCTGCTATCTTACAGGCATTTACCATGGTTTTTATCGTAAAGGTGAAAGAACCGGCTGCTTCTACGCCGGTCGCGGTGATAATGCAACTTAAGAATGACCTTAACCCCCAGGCAGGTATTACCGGTGGCACTGATTTTATAATGCTTGAGCTTGAAAGAGGAGAAGGCCTGCTCAAGAAAATAGATAAGGCTACAGATAAACTTGCTGATAAGTCACATCAGAAAATAGAGGGTGTGTTGGATAAAGGCGAAAAAATTATAAAAAAGCCATTAAAAAAAATAATAGATTTTTTAAAAGACAAAGACAATGATTAAAACAAGGAGGTATTGCTATGGCTCAATTGCAGAACGCTTTTAATGAACTGGTCATCCAGACCCTTAAACAGGCCTATGTATATATTACTGAGTTAATGCCTAAGTTGCTGCTTGCCATTTTAATTATGCTCATAGGTTGGGTATGCGCGGTGCTTCTTAAAAAAGTTGTCTCAAAGATGGTGAGGGGCCTTGGTTTCGACGCCGTATCAGAAAAGACAGGGTTAAAGTCCTTTTTAGAAAAAGGGGGTGTTAAGAGAAATCCTTCTTATATAATTGGGCTTGCTTTTTACTGGCTTATTATATTCAGTACCCTGGTTATGGTATTTAATACTTTAGGGTTGGCAGTAGCTTCTCACCTGCTCAATCAAGCAGTTCTTTATATCCCCAAGATTATAGTTGCCCTGATACTATTGGCTATTGGTATATATTTAAGCCAGCTCGCAGATGCCTTTGTCACTACAACAGCTCATTTAGCAAAAATACCCTTTTACCAGGCCTTGGGTAAACTATGCCACTATGCAATTATAGGCCTGGCAATAATGATGGCTTTAGAGCAGCTTGGGGTGGCAACAGCGATTGTCGCCCACTCTTTCCTGATACTTTTTGGTATAATACCTTTGATATGCGCACTTATTTTTATGATAGGGGGAAAAGATATCATCGCAAGCATTCTTTCACGAAATTTCATTATTAAGAAATTTAAAGCAGGCGATAAGATAGCAGTCGATAAAGTGTCTGGGGAGATTGTGTCAATAGATTTGGTAAATACCACCATTAAAAGCGGCAATGAGGAAGTGATTATACCCAACGCTGAATTGGCAAGTAAAATTACCAGAAGGATAAAAAAGGACTGACCCTTAAAAAAGTAAGCTAAATTTCACCAAACAGGGAGACACTGTCTCGAATGATTTGGACAACGTCCCTATTAACTATTAATACCGCCTCTATTACCAATTCGAGCCGATTCCGATAAGCGCCCAAGCGTGCTTGGCGTATCCATCGATATCTATGTTATAAGTAAAAAGAATTTTATTATTATACTTTTCATCGTTACAGCATTGCTTTTTCTGTTTAGGATAAATAAACCACCGGTTTTTGGAGGCGATGAGGTTTTTGGAATTTATACCGCTACTCTAGATGGGAGAAACTTCAAGCCACTTATTACAGATTCATACCGGCAGATGAGTCATGCCCGTGTATCACCGGATAAAAAATGGGCTACCTTTACCCGCTATAACAATATTGGTAAGGATGGCTATGCTACAGAAAATCAGAATAATTATGATAAGCCAGGCGGCCAGTATAAAGGGACCGAGATTATGTTGATGAGAATGGATGGTAGCGATGTAAGAACTATTATTTCGCATGAGAAAGATAAAATATCGGCAAACAGCTACTGGACACCAGATGGAAAAGGTCTCCTTTATGTTTCTGCGCCTAATGAAAAAGGAAGCTCTCAGATTAACCATATTATTTTTGATGATGATATGGGGGTAAGAAATATTGCTAAAATACCTATTCCTGAATATCTTATTCCTACTGATCCACACTGGGTGGGCGATTGGATTGTTTTTCCGGCCACAGAGCCTGTAAGTAAAACAAGAGGCATCTGGAGAATTAAACCAAACGGAGAAAGTCTGGAGCAACTTACCTGGCCTAAAACTAAAGTTCCCATCGGTGATAATGACCCAAAACTTTCACCGGATGGTTCTAAAGGGGCTTTTATTCGTCAAGTAAAAGAAGGGCCGTTTTTTCATGTTGTGGTAGTAGATGTAAACACAAAAGAAGAAAGAGATTTCTCATCAGGATATCTTCCGGAAGAAGCCAGAGCCGCCGCAGATCTACCACCAGAATGGGCATCTGACGGGGAGCTATTAATTTTTTCCCATATACTTGTTGATGATAAAAGGGCTTTGAATGAGATGCATACAATAAATCCAGACGGCAGTGGCCGAAAGAGAGTGCCTTTCCCTCGAGAATATCTATACTTTCACACTTCTTTTTTTCCTGGAGAAGGCTCAAGTAGTGATGCAAGAACCATATTTTCAACAAAGAAGATTACTGCTTTCGGCAAAAAGCAGTCCTCTCTAAGGACAGCAGGGAATTAATGGATGTCGATATAAATATATATTTATATCGACTTATATATTTTAAAAAAAGAATTCAATTTAAAGACATCTAACAAATTGCTGCAACGGATCGGAAACCATACAGGGCGAGCCTTATTCAACCACAACGCATTCCTTTAAAGGACATTCTTTACAGATCCCCAAAAATACTTGATTAAAATACTCGTATATGTTATATTTTTAACAAGTTTGGAGATAGCAAAGGAATGAAAATATCCACCAAAGGAAGATATGGAATTAGACTAATGGTTGCGCTCCTAAAACATTATGGGGAAGGCCCTGTTTTTTTTAAGAGAATAAACGCAAAGTTGGAGAAAATCATGGATTCTACTTCCTTAGCAGGTTTATGTAAGCTCCGTTAGAAATAACGAAAAACTATGAGCAAAATCGATTTACTTTCTCCCAAAACCTGTATACAAATAGGGCTTCTCACTAATATAGCCTTAACTATCTTCAAACTATCGGCAGGCATATTAGGTTTTAGTAAGGCTATGATTGCCGATGGTCTTCATTCCCTTTCCGATATCCTGACATCAGGTGTTGTTTATGCGGGTATATGCATTGGGGCCAGGCCCCCGGATGAGGATCATCCTTATGGGCATGGTAATGCTGAGACAATTGCTGCAAGCCTTGTTTCTCTTATTATTCTTACAATAGGAGCCTTTGCTGGAGTATCTTCAGTTTTAGCTATTATCCACGGGCAGTTCAAAACCCCCTTGACGATCGCCCTTTTAGCGGCAATAATTTCCATAGTCCTTAAAGAGGGATTGTTTCGATATACCATTAAGGTTGGCAAAAGGAGTAATAGCCCGGCTGTCATTGCTGACGCCTGGCACCATCGTTCAGATGCCTATTCCTCAGTAGCGGCTCTAATAGGCATTGCAGGAGCCAGAATTTCATTTTTATTCCTGGACCCTTTAGCAGGAATAATAGTATCGGGCTTTATTATCAAAATAGGCCATAGCCTTATTCGTTCAAACATCGGTATAATAATGGATAAGAAACCTCATAAGGCATTTATCGATAATATCAAGGCTATTGCCCAAGGCGCTGAGGGAGTGAAAAAGATAGATAGTATTAAGGTCCATCGTCGCGGTTCTACATTTACTATTGATTTAGAAATAGCAGTGGATGGTAACCTTACTGTAGGTGAAGGCCATAAAATAGCTTCTAATGTAAGAGTTAAGCTTCTTAAGCGAACCCCATACACCCAAGATGTTATGGTACATGTTAATCCTTATAAAAGGTGAGGTAATTAAATGGAATTGAGTCTTAGTCAATGGTATAAGGTTCTGGCGCCACGGTCAGTAGTATTGATTTCTACAGTAAATTTAAAAGGAATTTCTAATGCTGCCCCGTTCAGTTTTGTAATGCCCACATCTTGTGATCCGCCCCTGATAGCCTTTGCATCTAGCCCGGATCACCACACAGTGAAAAACATCTTGGAAACAGGAGATTTTGTTGTTAATATCCCCAGTTATGAGATACTTAAAGAATTATGGATCTGCGCAAAGGATTTTCCTGCCGGGGTAAGTGAGATCAAAAAAGCAGGCCTTACAGAAGAAAAATCCACTAAGGTAAAATCCCCTGGAATTAAAGAATGCTTTGCTCATTTTGAGTGTAAACTATTCAAGAAATATCTGGCTGGCGACCATTTACTTATTGCAGGTAAAATCCTTCAGGCATACGTTAGGGATGAGTATTTTTCTGGAGGAAAATATCTAATTACCCAGGCCAATCCCTTAATGCATATTGGAGGAAATGAATTCGGGCTATTAGGAAAGGTAATCAAGGTAAAATGAAAGAGACTGCTTATGTGCTAGTTATGATTACTTGTTCCTCAAGGAGAGAAGCTTTAAAGATAAAGAAAGTTTTATTAGAGGAAAGAAAAGTTGCCTGTATAAATATCATTCCAAAAGTAGAATCTTTTTTCTGGTGGACTCCAACCCACCCTCCACCCTCCCGCCTTCGGCGGACCCCTGCTAAAATAGATTCGGCCCATGAGGTAATGCTTTTAGCCAAAACAAAGGTAATTATGTTTAAGGAGATTGTTACGCTGGTCGAAAAAATTCATAAATACGAGGTTCCAGAAATAATAGCTTTGCCTATAATCGGCGGCAATAAAGAATACCTGAAGTGGATAAGCGAAAGTTTAAGTTGTCCTGAAAGAAAGAAGAGAAAATAATAGGAATATGAATTCTTTCCCAAATCCTGGCTCGATTTTTTAAAGTCAGATAAGATGGTTGGACCAGTAGGGGTCAGACCCTTAGAAACTGACCCCAAAGAGAATAACAGGGTCTGACCCCAAAGAGCCAATGAGAAAAGTTAACATAGAAATCGAAATTGAGGGCAAAGGGAGAGCTTTAGCAGAGTTGGACAATCGAAGCCCCCAGACTGCTAAAAAGATTTATGAGAAGCTTCCCATAGAGGGAGTAACTAAGCTATGGC
This sequence comes from uncultured Planctomycetia bacterium, assembly GCA_964570585.1. GTDB lineage: Bacteria > Omnitrophota > Gorgyraeia > JABMRG01 > JAFGKX01. Next base: position 24,225 of record CAZMYR010000019.1, on the reverse strand, counting down.
AGGAGGAGGTTTACTTTGAGACCTACTTAAAATTGAATTATGAGAATAAATCCTCTACATCTTGTAAGGGCGATCTTTCTTACTGGCCTCCGGGGCAGGCTATTTGCATATTTTTTGGGAAATCAGGACCCTATTCTGAGGTAAATCACATTGGTAAAATCACCCAAAATTTGGATATTTTCCTCAAAGCAAAGGAAGGGGATAAGGTAGTATTTAAGAAAGTTTAAGAAAAAGACCGTAGGGGTCAGGGGTCAGACCCTTAGAAACTGACCCCAAAGAGAATAACAGGGTCTGACCCCACTGACCCTTGAAAGGATTTGGAGGAGAAGCTATTATGAAAAATAAGGTATCTGTAATTGGCGCCGGAGGAGTGGGAGCTACTGCAGCCCAGTATATTGTTGAAGATGAATTGGCTGATGTGGTATTGCTAGATATTGTGGAGGGTTTGCCTCAGGGCAAATCCTTAGACCTTCTGGAGGCCGGTCCGGTTAGGGGATTTGATAATATCCTATCAGGGAGCAACGATTATAAAGATACTGCTAATTCAGACATTGTAGTTGTCACTGCCGGCCTGGCTAGAAAACCCGGGATGAGCAGGGAAGAGCTATTAATGAAGAATTCTGAAATTGTTAAATCTATTACCGACAAGCTGATTAAATGGTCCCCAAACAGTATAATTATTATAGCTACTAATCCCTTAGATGTTATGACCTATTTATGCTGGAAGCTCAGCGGATTTTCACCAAAAAGGGTATTGGGTATGGCCGGTGCCTTAGACTCTGCTCGGTTCAGGGCATTTGTGGCTAAGGAATTGAATGTTTCTGTAAAAGATACCCATGCTCTTGTATTGGGGGGGCATGGCGATTCTATGGTTCCTTTACCTAGATACTGCACTATTTCCGGGATACCAATAACAGAATTAATTTCTAAAGAAAGAATAGACAGCATTGTGGAAAGGACCCGAAAGGCCGGTGGAGAGATAGTTGATTATCTTAAGACAGGAAGCGCCTACTATTCCCCCGGCGCTTGCGTAGCGGAAATGGTTAAGGCAATATTAAAGGATAAGAAACGCCTGCTGCCATGTGCGGCATATTTAAACGGTGAATATGGGTTGAAAGACGTTTATGTAGGGGTTCCCGTAATTTTAGGCGCTTCCGGGGCAGAGAGAATCGTAGAAGTAGACCTGACAAAAGAAGAGAAGAATGCATTACATGTCTCTGCAGAGCTCGTGAGAAAGAATATAGCAAAATTAGGAGAATGCGTATGATGAAATTTGATAAGATCCGGGTTCCAAAAAAAGGCGAAAGAATAGAGGTTCGAGATAATAAACTTTCTGTGCCGGATAATCCTATTATACCATTTATTGAAGGAGACGGGATCGGACCTGATATTATGAGAGCATCCCGTAGGGTGTGGGACGCTGCTGTTGAGAAGGCCTATGGGGGAGGCAGGAAAATCCTCTGGTGCGAAATATATGCAGGCCAGAAAGCTAAAGGCATATACGGTGAGGTTTTACCGAAAGATACAATAAATGCCATTGAACATTTTATCGTAGCTATTAAAGGGCCTTTGATAACTCCGGTTGGCGGTGGATATAGAAGCCTCAATGTGGCTATGCGCCGAAATATGGATCTATATGCCTGTGTAAGACCAGTAAAATATTATTCAGGGGTGCCAAGCCCGGTAACCCATCCGGAAAAAATGGATATGGTTATAGTTAGAGAGAATACCGAAGATGTCTATGCCGGGATTGAGTGGCCGCAGGGAAGTTCTGAAGCAAAGAAAGTTATCTCGTATTTGAATAATGAATTTGGCGTAAAGATTAGAGAGGATTCCGGAATAGGAGTAAAACCTATAAGTATATACGCTACTAAACGCCTGGTAAAAAAGGCTATTAACTATGCCATAGATAAAAAAAGAAATAGTGTAACCCTGGTCCATAAAGGCAATATTATGAAATTTACCGAAGGCGCTTTCAGGGATTGGGGCTATGAGGTAGCTAAAGAAGAATTTGGCGACAAGACTATTACCGAGACACAGCTCTGGGAAGAGTATAATGGCAAAATACCCGAAGGAAAGATTCTGATTAATGATAGAATAGCCGATAATATGTTTCAGCAGATCCTGACCAGGGCAGATGAATATGATGTTATTGCCCTGCCTAACTTGAATGGCGACTACCTCTCTGATGCCTGCGCAGCCCAGGTGGGCGGCTTAGGGATGGCTCCCGGCGGCAATATCGGAGACTTTGTAGCTCTTTTTGAAGCCTGTCACGGCGCAGCGCCAAAATATGCCAACATGGATAAGGTAAATCCAAGCGCCCTTATACTTTCCGGTGCAATGATGCTGGATTATCTTGGTTGGGATGATGCAGCGAGGCTGGTTGAGAGGGCTCTGGAGGCGGCCATAAAAGGAAAAAAGGTAACCTATGACCTTCATAGGTTAATGGAAGGGGCCACTTTATTAAAAACATCTGAATTTGCTTCAGCTGCAATTGAGAATATTTAATATGAGAAAGATAAACGCCCAAAAGATTACTGAAGTAGTTAAAAGATTGTGCATGGAGGCAAACTACTATTTAGGTGATGATGTTGTGAAAGCGCTCAAGAAGGCACAAAGAATAGAAGAATCCCCCATTGGTAAGGAAATTATAAAAGAAATATTAGCAAATTCCAGCATTGCCAGACAAGAGAAGCTGCCTATATGCCAAGATACAGGTTTTGTGGTAGTCTTTTTAGAATTGGGGCAAAAGATAAATATTACCGGCGGCGAGCTTTATGAAGCTATAAATGAAGGGGTAAGGCAAGGATACAGGTCAGGGTTTTTGAGAAAATCTATTGTTAAAGACCCTTTAAAAAGAAAGAATACCGGTGATAATACCCCGGCAGTTATTCATACCGAGATAGTAGCGGGAGATAAATTAAAGATAATAGTTGCGCCTAAAGGTTGTGGCAGTGAGAATATGAGTGAAATTAAAATGATGGCTCCTGGAGATGAAATTCAAGGCGTGGAAGATTTTGTAGTTGATAGGGTAAATCGCTCCGGGGGAAATCCCTGTCCCCCAATTATAGTTGGGGTAGGAATTGGGGGAACATTTGAAAAATGTGCTCAGCTGGCAAAGCAGGCTTTATTAAGAACCATAGGTTTAAGGAATCCCGATTCCTTTTACGCTGATTTGGAGAAAAGGCTTTTAGAGAAGATAAATAATTTAGGCATAGGCCCGATGGGATTAGGAGGAAGGATAACTGCTTTGGATGTGTTTGTAGAAACATACCCCTGCCATATAGCCGGTTTGCCTGTAGCAGTAAATATCCAGTGCCATGCTGCCAGGCATAAGGAAGCAGTGGTATAAAAGGATGAAGATTACTCGACAGAACGAGACGTTTCCAGTTTCAAAGAGGAAAATGTCCCCTAAAGTCCTGGGGACACTTTCCCCTTTGAAACTGGAAACGTCTCTTATTCATATAGAAAAGTTAAAGATAGGGGATAAGGTTCTATTAAGCGGGCTAATATACACCGGCAGAGACGAAGCCCATAAGAGATTAAAAGAACTGCTGGATGAGGGGAAAGAGTTGCCAATTGACATTCGAGGCCAAATAATATATTATGTAGGACCGACTCCAGCAAGGCCGGGTAAGATAATCGGCTCTGCCGGCCCTACTACCAGCTACAGGATGGATCCTTATACTCCTTCCCTAATTGCCAAAGGTTTAAAAGGCATGATAGGAAAAGGGCCTCGCGGCGCGGAAGTAATCGAGGCGCTTAAAAGATATAAAGCTGTTTATTTTGCTGCAGTCGGCGGCGCAGGAGCTCTAATTGCCAGGTGCATAAAAAAGATAGATATCGTTGCTTACCGGGATTTAGGCCCGGAGGCTATATACCGCTTAGAAGTCGAGAATCTCCCTTTAATCGTAGCAAATGATTGTCATGGAAGGGACTTATTTAAAGAAGGAGTAAAAAAATACCGTAGGGGTCAGACCCTTAGAAACTGACCCCAAAGAAAATAACAGGGTCTGACCCCACTGACCCCAAAGAGGATAAAATGATGTCTTTAGCAGAAAGGGTAAAAAATATTACTGCTTCTCCTACCTTAGCCATATCAGCCAAGGCGAAAGAAATGCGAAAAAGAGGAGAAGAGGTTATTAATTTTAGCGCAGGAGAACCGGACTTTGATACCCCTGCCTTTATCAAGCAAGCAGCTATTTCTGCCATAGAAGGGGGTTTTACCAAGTATACCCCGGCTTCAGGAATAAATGAATTAAAAGAAGCAGTAATAGCCAAGTTTCATAGAGATAATAACCTTGATTACAGTATCAATCAAGTGATTGTATCTTGCGGCGCAAAGCATTCTTTATACAACTGCCTACAGGCAATATGCAATCCTCGGGATGAGGTAATTATATTTTCCCCTTATTGGGTAAGTTATACGGAAATGATAAAATTGGCAGGGGCCCGGCCCGTTGTTGTAAACACCAAAGAGAAGGATGGATTCCTACCTTTGGCTTCTTCTTTGGCATCGGCTATTTCTCAAAAGACAAAAGCTATGATTATTAACAGCCCATGCAATCCCTGCGGTTGTGTATATCCGGAAAAATTATTAAGGGAAATATCTAAATTTGCTCTAAAGAATAATTTATTGGTAATTTCTGACGAGATATACGAAAAGATAATCTTTGATTCTAACAAGCACATTAGCATCGCTTCTTTAGGAGAAGATATAAAAAACCATGCCCTGGTTATAAATGGGGTATCTAAAACTTATGCCATGACAGGATGGAGAATTGGTTATGCTACTGGGCCTGCCGATATTATAAAGGCTATGTCAAATATTCAGTCGCATTCAACCTCGAACCCGAACTCTATTGCCCAAAGAGCCAGCGCAGAGGCTTTAAAGTGCGCTCAGGGAGAAGTTTCAAAAATGGTGGCAGAGTTTGAAAGAAGAAGGAATTTTATAGTAGAAAGATTAAAAACATTTAATAGAATTAGTTTTCATAAGCCGGATGGCGCGTTTTATCTTTTTTTAAATATCGGTTCTTTTTTTGGCCAAAGGCTAAAAGGAAGAGAGATTAAAAATTCTGTGGATTTCGCCAATTATTTATTAGAACAAGGGAAGGTAGCAGTAGTACCCGGGTCTGCCTTTGGAGCAGATGGATATATCCGTATATCCTTCGCAACTTCTATAGAGGATTTAGGCAAGGGATTAGACAGGATAGAAACTGCGGTGTTTAAAAATTGAGAAAGGTAGAAAAATGACCAAGCGTTCAAAAAAGAAAAGATATAAATTGAAAGAAGTGAAGGGGCCAAATCTATTTCGCGATATCTTCCCATATTCTGAAGTCCCCAAGACGGTCTTTGACCATAAGACAGTACCGCAGGGCCTTCCCAAAGATATCTGGATTACCTGCACTACTTTTAGAGACGGCCAGCAGGCCAGGCCGCCTTATACAGTGAAGCAAATAACAGACCTATATGAGTTTTTACATAGGCTGGGAGGGCCGAAAGGCAAAATCAAACAGAGTGAGTTTTTTCTTTATAGTAAAAAGGACCGTGAGGCAGTAGAAAAATGTTTAGGAAAAGGATATCGGTACCCTGAAGTTACCGGTTGGATAAGGGCTAATAAAAAGGATTTTCAGCTGGTGAAAGAGATGGGGCTGAAGGAAACAGGAATCCTTACTTCTTGTTCTGATTATCATATTTTCCTGAAGCTAAAGGAAAATAGAAAGACCGCTATGGAAGCGTATTTAAGTGTGGTAGGCGCTGCGCTGGAAGCAGGAATCATACCGCGCTGCCATTTAGAAGATATCACTCGGGCAGATATGTACGGATTTGTTCTCCCCTTTGTCCAGGAACTTATGAAAATGTCAAAAGAATCCGGTATACCCATAAAGATAAGACTCTGCGATACCTTAGGATATGGCGTTCCTTACCCGGGAGTAGCGCTTCCTCGAAGCATTCCTAAGCTGGTTCATACTATTATTCATGAAGGGGGTGTCCCTAAAGAAAGATTAGAATGGCACGGGCACAATGATTTTCATAAAGTGCTTATTAATGCCTCCACAGCATGGTTGTATGGATGCGCAGCAGCCAATGGAACACTTTTAGGATTCGGTGAACGCACCGGCAATCCCCCTATCGAAGGCTTGGTGATAGAATATATCGGTTTAAGAGGCAAAACGTACGGGATGGATACCACAGTAATTACTGAAATAGCGGAGTATTTTCAAAAAGAGATAGGTGCTGTTATTCCGGCAAATTACCCTTTTGTTGGTTCTTCGTTTAATACTACCAGGGCAGGAATACATGCTGACGGAGCTTTTAAGCATGAAGAAATTTATAATATCTTTGATACCAACAGGTTGCTAAACCGTCCTTTGAGAGTTACTGTTACTGATAAATCCGGCCTGGCAGGGATAGCTTATTGGATAAATTCATATTTAGGGCTTAAAAATGAGCAGAAGATAGATAAGCGCCATCCAGGAATTGCGGCTATGGCTGAATGGGTCAAGCAGCAGTATATGGAGGGAAGGACTACCAGTATTTCTGATGAAGAGATGCTGATAGAGGCGCGAAAGCATTTACCTCAGTATTTTGAATCAGACCTTGACCGCATAGAGAAGAAAGCAGAAGAGTTAGCTACTGCTCTAATCGAGGATATTAAGGACGATGAAAGAATTATCTCTATGGACCCATCTGCTGCTGAGCCATTTTTAGAGAAGATAGCTAGAGAAGATCCATTTATGCAATTTCTTTACATTGTGGATACAAAAGGCAAAAAGATTACCATGAATATTACTCAATTAGAAGATAAGGAAGAATTTGAGAAAAAAGGCTTAAATTCAGACTTTTCTAACCGAGAATGGTTTATAGCCCCAATGAAGAATGGCAAGATTTATGTGAGTAAACTTTATACCTCTAAAATTACAGAAAAGTTGTGTATAACGGTTTCGGCGCCTATAGTAAATAAAAAAGATGAAATAGTGGGAATTTTTGGCATTGATATGAAATTCGAGGACTTAGCGAAATTATGAGCAATTTAAGCTTCTCCATAATTTATGATAATCAATTACACGATAAAAACCTAAAATCAGGATGGGGATTTTCCTGCCTAATCGAGTATTTTGATAAAAAAGTCCTTTTCGATACAGGGGATAACTCTGAAAAACTTTCATTTAATTTAAGCAAATTAAATATAAACCCCCAAGATATTGACGCTGTAGTTTTATCTCATAATCACTGGGACCATACCGGAGGCCTGGAAGCTGTTATTAATAAAAATAAAAAACTCGCGCTTTATTTCCCCGAAAGCTTCCCTGAAAATTTTAGAGAAAAAATTAAAGCGATAGGAGCAAAACCATGTTCTGTAGCTGAAATGGTAAATATCAGCCCGAAAATCTTTGCAGGCCCAGAAATGGATGGATTTGGGCCCAAAGAGATCCCTTTAGCAGTTGAATCAGATAAAGGAATCTGCATAATTACAGGTTGCGCCCATCCCGGGATTTTAAAGATGGTCAGAACAGTTAAGGAAAAATTAAAAAAGGATATCTATTTAGTCATGGGCGGTTTTCACCTTGAGTTTTCTTTAGGAACAAGCAAGGTGGTCGAAGGTTTTAAAAAGATGGGAGTTGTGAAGGCTGCCCCCTGCCACTGCACCGGTAAAAAAGCAATTAATCTATTTGAGCAAGAATTTAAGGAAAATTTTATCAGAATCGGAACAGGGCTAAAGATAGAGATTTAAAAAATTTAGCATGATTAAAAAATCAATTCTGTTCCTTTTAATTATTTTATTTACCGCGCCTTGTTATGCCAAAGATATAACCATTACCGTTGTTTATAATAATATCCCTCATGCTCAAAATTTAGAAACTCGATGGGGGATTTCCCTTTTTATCGAAGGATTGGATAAAAATATCCTTTTTGATACCGGCGGCGACGGAAAGGTCCTCTTATCTAATATGGATAAGCTTAAAATTGATCCTGAAGATGTCGATATCGTAGTTTTATCTCATATCCATGCAGACCATGTAGGAGGCCTCTGGGACATTTTGGAGAAGAATAATAGAATTTCTGTTTATTTACCCAATTCATTTCCCAGAGATTTTAAAGATAGAACAGCCAGAATGAGTAAAGAAGCTATCCTTGTAGATAAGCCGGTTAAAATTTGTAATAGAGTCTGGTCTACCGGAGAGTTAGGGACATGGATGAGGGAGCAATCATTGATTATCGGGACAGAAAAAGGAACCATCGTTATTACCGGCTGCGCCCATCCGGGAGTAGTAAACATTCTAAGGTTTGCAAAAAATTATCTTAACAAAGATATTTATTTAGTTTTAGGGGGATTTCATCTTATGGCTTATAGTGAAAGTCAGGTTAAAGAAATTATTAAACAATTGAAGCAATTAGGGGTTAAAAAGGTTGGCCCATCCCATTGTACAGGGGGCAGGGCTATAGAGTTATTTAGAGAATCCTGGAGCGAAGACTTTTATGACTTAGGCTGCGGGGCAAGAATTAGGATAGAATAGCACCGTTTCTGAAAGCAAAGGGGCAAGTGAATAGCACCGTTTGGGATTTCAAAGAGGCAAATGTCCCCCAAAGAAAGCACCGTTTGGGAAAGCAAAGTAGCAAATGTCCCCTTTATGGGGACACTTGCCCCTTTGAAATCCCAAACGGTGCATTCTTAGAGAGAATAAAATGAGAGAGAAAGTAGAATCTGCTTTAAATAAAGTAAGGCCGTTGCTTCAGGCAGATGGCGGAGATGTAGAACTGGTAGAGGTTACTCCTGATGGAGTAGTTAAAGTGAAATTGACAGGCGCCTGCGCAGGATGCCCAATGAGCCAGATGACTCTGAAGATGGGCATTGAAAAGGCAATAAAGCAGGAAGTCCCAGAGGTAAAAGAAGTAATTGCAGTATAGAAAAACAATATGTTAAAGTTAAAGATAGAGAATTTAACCGTTAAAGTATCCGGCAAGGAAGTCTTAACCGACATAAACCTTGAAATTAAAAAAGGCGAGAAAATGGCGCTCCTTGGGCCTAATGGCTCAGGTAAGACTTCGCTTCTTATGGCTATAATGGGTTTTTCTGATTATAAAATCATTCAGGGAAACATTATATTTAAAGGCAAAAGAATAAATGATTTATCCATAGATGAACGCGCCCGATTAGGGATAGGGGTTATGTTTCAAAGGCCGCCTACAGTAAGAGGTATTAAAACCAGGCAGATGATAGATTTAATAAAACATGACGATTTTGATACAGATAAAGAAGCAGGAGAGCTCAATTTAAAAGAATTCCTGGATAGAGACATAAATTTAGGGTTCTCCGGCGGAGAAATAAAACGTTCTGAATTGTTTCAGCTTCTGGCAAGTTCACCGCAACTTGGCCTTTTCGATGAACCGGAATCAGGGGTTGATTTGGAAAATGTAGCATTAGTAGGCAAGATTATGAATCGTATATTCAATAAAAACAAGGACAATACCGGCTTGGTTATTACCCATACAGGTTATATCTTTGACTATGTAAAGCCGGACAGAGGTTCTATCTTAGTAGGCGGTAGGCTTCACTGCACAGGAGATGCAAAAGGCATATTGGAAACAATAAAAAAATATGGCTATGAATGGTGTATAACATGCGAAAGAAAAAAACCGAGAAAAAAATCCTACAAGCCGGAAAAATAGACATTAAGTCATATAAAACGAAGACTAAATCCAGAGCCTATATGGAAGACCTGAAGAAGGTTAGCTCCGATCAGAAAAAAAATATGCTTTCCGCAGGTGTTGACCCATCAGGCGAGAATCGTTCAGGCACATATCTTCAGATGGACCATAGTGTAGTACACTCAAGCAGCCTTTTTCCAGGGCTTGAGGTAATGAGTACTACTGAAGCGCTTAAAAAGTATGAGTGGCTTGATAATTATTTCTGGAAAATTATAAGGCCCGAAGCAGACGAGTTTACAAAACAAACAAAGGCAAGGCCGCATCACGGATATTTTTTAAGGGCACTACCGGACACAAAGGCGATTTATCCTTTGCAGGCCTGTCTTTTTATAAATGATGATAATATAATTCAAAATGTCCATAACATAATAATTGCAGAAGAAGGTTCAGATTTACAGGTCATAACAGGTTGTGCAACAGCAAGCGATGTTCGAAGAGGGCTTCATATAGGTATATCGGAATTTTATGTTAAGAAAAACGCAAAATTGACTTTTACCATGATACACAACTGGGCTGAGGATGTTTCTGTAAGGCCAAGAACCGCTACCCTGGTTGAAGAAGGCGGAACATTCTTATCAAATTATATCTGCCTTAAACCTGTAAAGACCTTACAGATGTATCCTAAGACTGAATTAATTGGCCGGAGCGCTATGGCCCGGTATAGTTCTATTCTGTTTGCCCATCCAGGCTCGCATCTTGATGTAGGCTCAAGAGTAATATTAAAGGCGAAAGATTCAAAGGCAGAAGTGATAACTCGGGCAGTCAGCGCAGGTGGTGATATTATCGCCAGAGGCCATTTAAAAGGAGAAGTAGCAGGCATAAAAGCCCATCTTGAATGCGGCGGACTTATGGTGACTGAGAAAGGCCTTATACACGCTATACCTGAGCTGGAAGGAACTGTTGAAGGAGTAGATTTGTCTCACGAGGCAGCGGTTGGAAAAATTGCCAAGGATGAGATAGAATATCTTATGTCCAGGGGGTTAAGCCAGGGAGAAGCCCAGGCGGCTATTGTAAGGGGCTTCCTGGATACATCAATAATGGGCCTGCCTGATGAGCTTCAGAGAGAGGTAGATAAGGCCATATCTTCTTGCGAAAAGGAGATGTTTTAAGATGCCGGATAAGAAGATAAAAGAGATATTGATTTTTCAAAGGAATGAAATTACAGAATATATCATATATAAAAGACTGTCCGAGGCAACAAAAAACCCTGGCAACAAAGATATTTTAAAACGCATCTCCGAAGATGAATTAAGGCATTATAATATATGGAAAGAATGCACAAACGAGGATGTAAAGCCGGATAATTTTAAAATATGGAAATATTTCTTAATTTCAAAGATATTAGGCCTAACCTTTGGCTTAAAACTTATGGAGAAAGGAGAAGAACAGGCCCAATTAAACTATGATGATATTTCAAAATTTGTACCGAGGGCCAAAGAGATTTCAGAAGAAGAAAATGAACATGAAAGACAGCTTATAGATTTAATAGACGAAGAACGCCTTAAATATGTCGGTTCTATGATATTGGGCCTAAACGATGCCTTAGTGGAACTTACCGGTGCCTTGGCAGGGTTTACTCTTGTTTTGCAGAATACCAGATTGATTGCAACTGCAGGTTTGGTTACAGGAATTGCTGCTTCTTTATCCATGGCAGCTTCAGAATACCTGTCTACAAAATCTGAAGAAAGCAGCAAAAATCCCATAAAGGCTTCTGTCTATACGGGCCTGGCTTATATATGCACGGTATTTTTATTGATATTTCCCTTTTTGCTATTTCAGAATTTGTACTTTTGCCTCAGTTTTACCGTATTTAATGCAATTTTAGTTATTTTTATGTTTACCTTTTATATATCTGTGGCCAAAGACATATCTTTTAAAAGAAGGTTTGCCGAAATGGTAGCAATTAGCTTGGGGGTGGCGGCGTTGACATTTATTATCGGATTTTTCATAAGGATGTTTTTAGGAATAGAAATATAAATATGATTGAATTTGAGACAGAAGTTTTAGATATAATACAACGCATACCCAACGTAAAAAGTTTCCGTTTTAAAACAAAAGACAATATTGATTTCAAACCCGGCCAGTTTTTCTTTGTTACAGTAAAGATTAACGGGGCAGAAAGAACTAAGCATTTTTCTTTCTCGAATTCGCCGGCAGAAAAAGATTACGTCGAATTTACCAAAAGAATAACTGACAGCGAGTTTTCAAAGGCGCTGGATAATTTAAAGGCAGGCGATTGGGCAAAATTAAAGATGCCCTACGGTTCTTTTACATTTGAAGGGGAATATGAAAAAATAGCCTTTCTTTCAGGCGGCATAGGGATAACACCGATAAGAAGTATATGCAAGTATGCTACTGATGCGAAGCTGCCAACAGATATAATTCTGATTTATGGCAACAACAGAGAGGAAGATATCATATTTAGAGAAGACCTATATAATATCACCTCAGCAAATAAGAATATTCGTGTAGTTTACACATTGACCAGGCCGAATACAGGCAAAGGAATATGGCAAGGCAAAACTGGCTATATAGATGATAAGATGATAAAAGATGAAATTTCTGATTATAAAGAAAGGGTCTTTTATATCTGTGGCCCGCCTAAGATGGTAGAAAGCCTGTTCGATATTTTAAAGAGTAAATTAAGCATTGATGAAAATAATATCAAAACAGAAAATTTTACAGGTTATTAAAAAGGAGGTGGATTATGCCTGAGTTTGGTTCTCCGTTTTCTGGATTAAAAAATGGCCGTAAGGTCACCAAAGAAGAATTAATAAGGGCCGTCAGGTTTATGATAGCGGCGGAATATGAAGCAGTCCAGCTTTATACGCAGCTTGCAGAATCGACGGATGATGAGTTGGCCAAGGATGTATTAAAAGACATAGCCGACGAAGAACGCGTCCATGCCGGTGAATTTTTAAGGCTCCTTAAGCAGCTAGCACCAGATGAGGAAAAGTTCTATGCTGAAGGAGCTAAGGAGGTAGAGGAGGAAATAAGGAAGAAGCGATAAAAGGAAGGTGTCATATGGCAGTAGAGAAAGTTGGAGAAAAATACAGATGCAATATTTGTGGTAATGAAGTCACCGTAACAAAAGTAGGCGGTGGAGAACTTGTTTGTTGTAACCAGCCTATGGAGCAGATAGAAGGATAAAGACAGTATTATGCCAACAATACTATCCGATGATATAATTCAGTTTTTTCAAAGACAGGGTTTTGTTATTGTATCTACCATAGACAAAAATGGAATACCTCACACCTCCTGCAAGGGAATTGTCAAAATTGACAAAAACGGAAGGATATATCTACTCGATCTTTATAAGGCACATACGTACGAAAACTTAAAGCAGAATCGGAACATAAGCCTCACAGCTGTTGATGAGCATAAGTTTAGAGGATATTGCTTAAAAGGAAAAGCTAAAGTAATGAAAGAGGACAAAATTAAATCTCATATTATAAAAACCTGGGGAGAGAAAATTACAAGTAGAATAACCAGTAGAATTTTAAAAAATATCCGTGGAGAAAAAGGTCACTCTCGGCATCCAGAGATTCTTTTACCAAGGCCCGAATATTTGATAGTTATGGAGGTGAAAGAAATAATTGACCTTACTCCACATCCCCTAAGATAAAGGAGGTGTATTGTGAAAAGTTATGTATGCAAGGTTTGCAAGTATATATCAATAGACGGAACTGCACCGGACAAATGCCCTGTGTGCGGTTCACCAAAATCAGCCTTTGAAGAAAAAGAGGGTGCAATAAAGACTCCTGCAGACTTGAATAATTTAACGGAGTTAGAGAAAAAACATATACCCGTTATTACTATTGTTAAAAAATGCAGCTTGAGTCTCGAAAGTTGCCAGGATGTGCATGTAAAAATGGGTCAGGTACAGCATCCGATGCAACCCGACCACTATATTATGCACATAGACTTCTATATAGACAAAGAGTTCATAGCAAGAGTTCATCTAACCCCAGAAAAACTCAATCCGGCAGCCGCACTTCATCTTAAAGCCAAAAGTGGTAAACTTACTGCAATAGAACTTTGCAATCTGCATGGGGCCTGGATTAATGAAGTAAATTTATAATTGCAAAATGCAGAGTTTAATTACAGAATATAACAGGAAAAAATCTCAAATAAAAAAGAGGCTAAAAGAATTTAGCTATTTACACCAGGCCAAAGACGAAGATATATTCTCCGAGTTATGCTTTTGTATTTTAACACCACAATCAAAAGCCTTTTATTGTGATAAAGCCATTGAGGAATTAAGAAAGGCTGGTTTACTTTTTAAAGGAAATATCCGCGAAATAAAAACAAAACTGAAAGGCCTGGTCAGGTTTCATAATAATAAAGCTTCTTATTTAGTAGCTGCAAGAAGATTCTTTAAAAACGGCAAAAAAGCCATAGATGTAAAAAGTAGATTAGACAAAAATGACACTTTTAAGATGAGAGATTGGCTGGTCAAGAATATAAAAGGATTAGGTTATAAAGAGGCCAGCCATTTTCTAAGAAATATAGGACTCGGTAAAGATATGGCTGTGCTTGATAGGCATATCTTGAAAAACTTAAAAAAATATAGAGTTATAAATAAGATTTCCCCCTCATTAAGTAAAAAGGATTACATAAACATAGAAAGCAAGATGAAAAATTTTGCACAAAGAATAAACATTCCCATCGAAGAATTAGACCTTCTATTTTGGTCTAACCAGACTGGCCTAATCTTTAAATAACATGCAAGAAACTATTTTAGTGGCATTAGGATTAACAGCTTTAGCAGGATTATCTACAACTATTGGTAGTTTTTTAGGGCTTATATTTAAAAATCCTGGCCCTCGTTTTATGAGTGTAACTTTGGGTTTTTCAGCAGGCGTTATGATATTTATTTCCTTTGTTAATTTATTACCCAATGCTATTGAGTCTATAGGATTTTTGTCAGCATGTGTAGCCTTCTTCTTTGGAGTAATCGCTATGTTTTTGGTAGATTTTTTTATTCCGCATGACTATATTGGACAGACTGATCGCAAAACTGGGGTGTCCGAAGATAAACTTTTAAAGACCGGTCTTTTTGTAGCTTTAGGCATAGGTATACATAATTTTCCTGAAGGGATGGCAACTTTCGTTGGGACTCTACAGGATTTGCAGCTTGGCATAGTCATTGCTATTGCGATAGCTATCCATAATATCCCAGAAGGCCTGGCTATATCTGTGCCGGTGTACGCAGCAACAAAAAGCAGAAAAAAGGCTTTTTGGTGGTCTTTCTTTTCTGGTGTGACCGAACCATTAGGTGCAGGGATTGCAGCTTTGTTTTTATTCCCTATTTTAACCGCTACAGTATTGAGCTGGGTGATCGCAGCTGTTGCAGGAATTATGGTGTATATTTCCTTTGATGAGCTGGTGCCACTTTCCCATTCTTTTGGCGAAGAGCATTTTCCTATATTGGGTTTAATAGCAGGAATGGCCATAATGGCAATCAGTTTATGGTTGCTGGGATAAAAAACCCTTGACAAATCTTTTTTATTTTGCTATATTTGTGAAAAAGGGCACAAAGTCTGTGAATAAAGGTACAAAATAAATGGGCATTAAAAAAGTTCCAGAAGGAACAATCTCCCGCCTTTTTGTTTACTTAAGAGAAATTACAGAACTGACAAAGATGAATATCCGTACGATATCTTCTGCTGAGTTGGGCGAAAGGACAAATCTAAGCGATGCGCAGGTCAGGAAAGACCTTGGATACTTTGGCCAGTTCGGTGTGAGCGGTTCAGGTTATGATACCAATAAACTTAAGGCAGCGTTGGAGAAGATACTCGGAAAAGACAAAACTTGGAATGTAGCCGTGGTAGGCATTGGGCATTTGGGGGGCGCTCTTCTAGCCTATCCGGGCTTTAAAGAGCATGGACTTAATATAGTAGCGGCATTTGACTCATCGAAAAGAAAAATTGGCAAGAAAATAAAAGGTATAATTATACAGTCGATAGACGAAATGCCCAAAACTGTTACAAGTAAAAAAATATCCATTGGCATTATATCTGTTCCCGCCAAGGTTGCACAGGAAGTAGCAGGTAAATTAATCAGCAGCAGGGTTGAACACATTTTAAATTTTGCCCCTGCAGCATTAATAATTCCAGAAAATGCCAAGGTAAAAAATGTAGACCTTTCCAGAGAGCTTGAAACGCTTTCTTATTTTTTAGGAGAGAAAAATGTCTTTAAAAAAATGTAAAGGGAAACTTACGCAGATATTGGATGAATACGGCAAAGAAAATGAGGCGTTATTACCCTGCCTTCACGCTGCCTGTGAAAAATGCGGGTATTTATCGGAAGAGACCATTTCATTTTTGGCCGAAAAACTAAATTTGCCCAGAGTAGAAGTTTATAGCGTAGCTACTTTCTATTCCATGTTCAATCTTGAAAAAACAGGCAAGTATATTATCCGGGTTTGTGTATCTTTGCCATGCTATCTTAAAGGTTCAAGAGAAATTTTAGAAATACTTAAAGATGAACTAAATATCGAAATAAACCAGACTACTCAGGATAAAAAATTTACATTGGAGGCAGTTTCCTGCCTGGGGCTTTGCGAGCAAGCGCCGGCAATGATGATTAATAAAGAAGTTTACGGGAATTTAACTCCAAAGAAAGTAAGGCAGATAGTCCGTCAATATAAGTTATCCACAACGGAGCGGAGCCTTAAGGCTCCGCTCCAAAATCCAAATCCAAAAATGGAAGGTGCGGGATGAAGATTATTTTAAAGAATATAGAAAAGGAAGGTTATACCGGAAATATAGATGATTATATCTCTGAAGGGGGCTATAAGGCATTAGAACGCGCTTTAAAAATGAAACCGGAAGAGATACTGTCTGAGGTTAAGAAATCCAAATTGGTAGGCAGAGGAGGGGCAGCGTTTCCTACAGGGCTAAAATGGGAATTTGCCTATAAAGCGAAAGAACACCCAAAGTATGTGGTTTGCAATGCTGACGAGGGTGAACCGGGGACTTTTAAAGACAGAATAATTTTGGAAAAGGACCCCCATCTTTTGCTGGAGGCGATGATTATTTGCGCTTTTACAATAGGCGCTGAAGAAGGTTTTATTTATATTAGAGGGGAATATTTTAAGGCCTACGAAATCTTAAAGAAAGCGATAGAAGATGCAAGAAAAAATAATTTTTTAGGAAAAGATGTTCTTGATTCCGGCTTTTCTTTTAAAATCAATCTTTATAGAGGAGCAGGCGCTTATGTTTGCGGAGAGGAAACAGCGCTATTAGACTCGTTGGAGGGCAAGAAAGGACAGTCGCGCGTAAAACCTCCCTTTCCTACGTTTGTCGGTTTTAAGAATAAGCCAACGGTTTTAAATAATGTAGAAACGTTTGCAAATATTCCCCAAATCATATTAAAGGGGGGAGAATGGTTTTCAAGGATTGGTTCTTCCGGTTCTCCGGGGACAAAATTATATTGCCTTTCCGGCGACGTCAATAAACCCGGCGTGTATGAGCTTCCTACAGATGTTACTCTAAAAGAATTGATAGGAAAATATGGCGCAGGCATTAAAGGAAAACTCAAAGCGGTTTTACCCGGCGGAGTTTCAAGCAATCTACTGACTAATAAAGATTTGAATGTGACAATGGATTATCCCAGCATCCAGAAGGCGGGCAGCATGTTGGGTTCGGCAGCGGTAATTGTTATAAATGATAGCCATTGCATGGTAGATTTGGCTAAAAGATGCTCAGAATTTTTCGATTATGAGTCTTGCGGTAAATGCACTCCCTGCCGCGAAGGCACTAAACGGACACGAGAGATACTTAACAATATTGCTCAAGGCCGCGGCGAATTGAGCAACTTAGAGCTTTTAAAGGAGCTGCAAGAAGTAATGTTCGATACATCCCGCTGCGGGTTAGGCCAGTCAGCGCTTAATGCAGTCAGGTCTGCTATAGAAAAATTTCAGGTTGAATTTAAAGAGCATATTCTAAAAAAGAGATGTAAATTGGACATATGTCAATTATAAAGAAGGATTTTAAAAATGGTTAATTTAACTATCGATGGCCGGAAGATACAGGTTCCTAAAGAAACTACAATTTTCCAGGCATCAAAAAAGGCAAATATTAATATCCCTCATCTTTGTTATCATGAGGATTTATCTATTTATGGTGCGTGTAGAATATGCGTGGTAGAGATAGAAGGGAGGCCTCGATTAGAGCCTTCTTGCGCAACAGTGGCAGAAGAAGGAATGAAGGTTAAGACAAATACCGCAAGAATAAGAAAATCCCGCAAGATGCTTGTAGAGTTGCTCTTAGCCAATCATCCCGAAGATTGTTTTATTTGTGAAAGAAACCAGATCTGTGAATTAGGCAAGCTCGCTTATGATTTAGGAATAAGAGAATTAAGATTTGAAAAAGGGAGGAAATACCACTATGAACTTGATACCTCTTCGCCGTCCATAATAAGAGACCCTAATAAGTGTATTCTGTGCAGCCGTTGCATAAGAGTGTGTTCAGAAATTCAATCAGTAGGCGCTATCGATTTTGTTAACAGAGGCGGAAAGACTCAGGTCTTAACATTTTTTAATAAGGGATTGAACAATGTAGAATGTACCACCTGCGGCCAATGTATCCTTGCCTGTCCTACCGGCGCATTAAGAGAGAAGACCGTAGTAGATGAAGTATGGGAGGCAATCTCTAATCCAAAAAAATTCGTTGTAGTCCAGACTGCGCCGGCAGTAAGAGCAGCTATTGGCGAAGAGTTTGGGATGCCTGCAGGGAGTTTAGTTACCGGAAAAATGGCTGCGGCGCTGCGGAGATTAGGATTTGATAAAGTCTTTGATACTCAATTTGGCGCTGATTTGGCCGTTATGGAGGAGGCCAACGAATTAATAGAAAGAATAAAAAATAAAGGCGTGCTTCCGATGATTACATCTTGTTCTCCGGGCTGGATAAAATATATTGAGCATTTTTTTCCAAAATGCCTGGAGCATGTTTCCACTTGTAAGTCCCCTCAGCAGATGTTTGGGCCGATTGCCAAAACCTATTATGCCGAAAAAATAAAGGTTGCTGCTAAAGATATGTATGTGGTTTCTATTATGCCTTGCGTTGCGAAGAAGTTTGAGGCCAAACGTCCGGAGATGAAAGCCTCCGGAGCGCAGGATGTGGATGCAGTGCTTACTACAAGGGAAGCTGCCCGAATGATTAAAGAAGCGGGAATTGATTTTGTCAATTTACCAAATGAAGACTTCGATAAACCTTTAGGGATATCCAGCGGCGCAGCCGTAATCTTCGGAGCTACCGGCGGAGTAATGGAGGCAGCATTGCGGACAGCTTATGAAGTGGTTACAAAAAAAACGTTAAAAGAATTGGATTTTAAACAGGTAAGGGGTATGGAAGGGATAAAAGAAGCAGAGATAAACTTAAATGGATTAAATTTAAAGGTAGCAGTTGCCCATGGGTTATCCAATGCCAAAGTTTTGTTAGAACAGGTTCAAAAAAAAGAATCCCCCTATCATTTTATCGAAGTAATGGCCTGTCCCGGAGGTTGTTTAGGCGGCGGAGGACAACCTATGCCTACTAATCTTGAAGTAAGGAAGGCGCGGGCGGCCAGTTTATATCGTGAAGATAAAGGCAAACCTGTAAGAAAATCCCACGAAAATCCTGCTATTATAGCGCTCTATAAGGAGTTTTTAGGCAGGCCCTTAGGTGAAAAATCACATAAGCTTTTACACACAAGCTATACTAAAAGAGACAGATACTAAGAAAATGCAAATATTAAATACTACAATTAACGATTGGATAAAGGATACAATCAAGGAAGATGAAATTACGCGTTACCAGGAAAACGGAGGAGATTTCATAAACGATGAAAAGATAAACGAACTCCTTGCGAAAAATAGAAATCCTTCCATAAAAAAGGTAAGGGGTATTATTCAAAAGTCCCTTTGCATTGAGAGATTAGAGCCGGAAGAAACAGCAACTCTTCTTAATGCAGAGAGAAGTAATTTGTGGGAGGAGATATTTCAGGCAGCAGGCGAGGTGAAAAGACGGGTTTATGATAATCGCATTGTAACCTTTGCCCCGCTTTATTGCAGTAACTTTTGCGTAAATAGCTGCCTCTATTGCGGTTTTAGAAAGGAAAATTCTAAAGAAGTAAGAAGGAAGTTAACTTTTGATGAGGTAAAAAGAGAGACAGAGGCGCTTGTATCTCTTGGCCACAAACGCCTGATTGTGGTTTATGGGGAACACCCTTCATCAGATATAGATTATATCGCCGATACTATAAGGACAATTTATGAGACAAAGGTGGGAAAAGGCGAAATAAGACGCGTTAATGTAAACTGCGCCCCTATGTCTGTTGAAAAACTTAAGATTTTAAAAAAGGCGGGGATAGGCACTTATCAGATATTTCAGGAGACATACCACCACAAAACTTATCAGTATGTCCATCCTGCCGGCATAAAATCAGATTATAAATGGAGACTTTATGCATTGCACAGAGCGTTCGAAGCCGGAATAGATGATATTGCAATCGGGGTGTTATTTGGGCTTTATGATTGGCGATTTGAGGTTATGGGCCTTTTATATCACGCTATAGATTTAGAGAAACATTTCGATGGGATTGGGCCACATACAATTTCATTTCCGCGCCTGGAACCGGCAGCGAATGCCCCTTTTACTAAAGAGTCAAAATATAAGGTTTCTGACGGAGATTTTAAAAAACTTATCGCGGTAATCAGGCTCTCGGTCCCTTATACGGGCATGATACTCACAGCCAGGGAACCGGCCCATATCAGGAGAGAGGTTCTTCCGTTGGGAATAACCCAAACAGATGCCTCCACCAGAATAGGCATTGGTGCATATAGTGATGAATACACCAAGCAGCAGACAGAAAGACAGCAATTTTTGCTTGGCGATACAAGAAGTTTAGATGAGGTAATAGGAGAATTTGCCTCAATGGGGCATATAACATCTTTTTGCACAGCCGGCTATAGATGCGGAAGAACAGGAAAGCGCATCATGGATTTATTGAGACACGGCAAAGAAAGATGGTTTTGTAAATTAAATGCGGTTTTGACTTTCAGGGAATGGCTGGATGATTTTGCCGGAAGTGAAACCAGAAAGGCCGGAGAAGAAATCATAAATATAGAGATAAGCCAAATAAGAGAAAAATTACCTGATGCATACCCAAGGTTTATGGAATATTATGAAAGAATTAAAAATGGCGCGAGGGACCTCTATTTTTAAAGAAGAGATTGTCGAATTACTGAAAGGAAGCTCAGGAGAACTTTTTAAAACAGCCGATGCTATCAGAAAGAGATTCTGCGGCGATGAAGTTCACATCAGGGGCATAATAGAGTTTTCTAATTATTGCTGCCGCAACTGCCTTTACTGCGGCTTACGCCGGGAGAATGAAAATATCTCGCGTTACAGGATGTCAGCCGATGAGATAATAAAATTAGCGGATGAAATAGTTAAATATGGGGTAAAAACCATTGTTTTGCAATCAGGGGATGATTTCGGATTTACTAAAAAAGAGCTGTGCAGAATTATAGAGAGAATAAAAAAGGAGAATCCTAGCGTTGCTATAACTTTATCTATAGGGGAGCGGCCTTTTGATGATTATAAAGCCTTCAAGGATGCAGGGGCTGACAGGTATCTCTTAAAACATGAAACAAATAACCCGAGGCTTTATGAGAGATTCCATCCCGGGCAAACTTTAAAAAGAAGGCTTGAAATTTTAGAAGAGCTTAAAAAATTAGACTATCAAATAGGCGCAGGCAATATCGTTGGTTTACCCGGGCAAACCCTGGAAGATTTAGCGGATGATGCCCTTCTTTTAAAAAATTTAGATGTAGATATGACAGGAATCGGTCCATTTATTCCACAAAAAGATACCCCTTTAAGGGATTTTCCTTGCGGAAGCTTAAATTTAACCTTAAGGGTTTTAGCA
This sequence comes from uncultured Planctomycetia bacterium, assembly GCA_964570585.1. Taxonomy (GTDB): domain Bacteria; phylum Omnitrophota; class Gorgyraeia; order JABMRG01; family JAFGKX01. The sequence goes on along the minus strand of CAZMYR010000019.1, from coordinate 2,598 downwards.
ATCACGCGCATACTTACAAAAAATGCCCATCTGCCTGCTACCACTGCATTGGCCACTTTAGATCCTGCTCAAGGGCAGCTTTCAGGTTTTGATGCGGGTTGTAATGTAATTATGCCGGATTTTACTCCTGAATATTATCGAAAGGATTATACCATTTATGATAATAAAGTGAGAATAAATTTAGAAAGAGCCAGAGAAGCAATCTTTAAGGCGAAAAGATTAATTTCTCAAAACCGAGGGGATTCCTTGAAAAAATCAAAAATCAAATATCAAATATCAAAAATTTCAGAAGAAGAATTTTTAGCCTTAAGCGAGGGGAAACAGTGAGAAAGACACCAAAAAGTTTACGTTTGCATATAGCCATTTTCGGCCGAAGAAATACAGGCAAGTCCTCTATACTTAATGCATTAACCCGCCAGGAGGTTTCTATAATTTCTGAAATTGCCGGCACAACTACTGATCCGGTTGAGAAGGCAATGGAATTATTGCCCATTGGCCCGGTTCTATTTATTGATACAGCAGGGTTGGATGACTTAGGAGCATTGGGAGAATTAAGGATAAATAAAACTTATAAGGTCTTTGAACGTGCTGATATTTCTCTTTTAGTTACTGAAGCAAATAAATGGGGAGAATATGAGAAAAAAATTCTGCAAGAAACAAGAAAAAGAAATATTCCCACCTTAGTCATTTTAAATAAAATAGACCTTTTTAGCCCGGATGAGAATTTAAAAGCAAAATTGAACGAGGAAAAAATTTGTTTTGTTGAAACTTGCACGTTAAATCATAGCTGGGAAACAACAGCGAAAATAAAAAATGAACTTATTAACTTATTACCGGAGGACTGGATAAATCCTATTTCTATCATTTCAGACCTAATCAATGAAGATGATTTAGTTGTTTTAGTTATTCCTATAGATAAAGAAGCGCCTAAGGGAAGGTTAATTTTACCCCAGCAGCAGACAATAAGGCAGATTTTAGATAAAAAAGCAACCTGTTTAATAGTAAATGAGAAAAATTTGTCCAGTTCTATCAATAATTTAAAACAGAAACCTGCGATTGTAGTAACCGATTCTCAGGTTTTCGGAGAGGTTTTTGCCTCTGTGCCGCAGGATATTCCTGTAACCAGTTTTTCTATTCTTTTTGCCCGCTTAAAAGGCGATTTAAAGGAATTGGTTAAAGGAGCGAAGAGCTTAGACGATTTAAAGCCACAGGATAAAATCTTAATCGCTGAAGCCTGCACTCATCATCCTATAAGTGATGACATTGGACGGGTAAAAATCCCCAGATGGATTAATCAAAGAATCGGTAGCAAGATAAATTTTGATGTTTTTTCAGGGCATGATTTTCCTCCGGATTTAAACCAGTATAAACTTGTTATCCATTGCGGCGGTTGTATGTTAAACAGAAAAGAGATGTTAAGTAGAATTTATGAAGCAAAAGCTAAAAGGATCCCCATAACCAACTACGGTATAGCTATAGCCTATCTTCATGGAAAACTTAAGAGGACTTTGGAGCCTTTTTATGCCTAAAGTTGACTTTTTTAATCCTAAGATTTGTATACAGATAGGGCTTTTTACCAATATAGTCTTAACTATCTTTAAGCTCTTGGCAGGCATATTAGGTTTTAGTAAGGCTATGATTGCCGATGGCCTTCATTCCCTTTCTGATATCCTGACATCAGCTGTTGTTTATGTTGGTATATGCATTGGAGCCAGGCCCCCGGATGAAGAGCATCCTTATGGACACGGCAATGCTGAGACAATTGCTGCAAGCCTTGTTTCTCTTATCATTCTTACAATAGGAGTTTTTGCTGGCGTATCTTCAGGTTTAGCTGTTATTCACAGGCAGTTCAAAACCCCCTTGATGATTGCCATTTTAGCGGCAATAATTTCCATAGTCCTTAAAGAGGGATTATTTCGATATACCATTAAGGTTGGCAAGATGAGTAATAATCCGGCTGTCATCGCTGACGCCTGGCACCATCGTTCAGATGCCTATTCCTCAGTAGCGGCTCTAATAGGCATTGCAGGAGCCAGAATTTCATTTTTATACCTGGACCCTTTAGCAGGAATAATAGTATCGGGCTTTATTATCAAAATAGGCCTTGGCCTTATTCGTTCAAACATCGGTATAATAATGGATGAGAAGCCCAGTTCAGTATTCTTGAATAATATCAGGGCTATTGCTCAACAGATAGAGGGAGTTAAAACCATAGATAATATCAAGGTTCATCGTCGTGGTTCTACATTTACTATTGATTTAGAAATAGCAGTGGATGGTAACCTTACTGTAGATGAAGGCCATAAAATAGCTTCTAATGTAAGGGCTAAACTTCTTAAGCGAATCCCATACACCCGAGATGTTATGATACATGTTAATCCTTATAAAATGAAGACGTGACTTATGGTGATTAAATTTAATGGTTCTACCCGACATAAATCATGGTTTCATTAAAGGGGAGGTAATTAAATGGAATTGAGTCTTGGTCAATGGTATAAGGTTCTGGCGCCACGGCCGGTAGTATTGATTTCTACGGTAAATTTAAAAGACATGCTATAAACAATAAAGCAAAAAATCTCAAAGAACAAAGATAATTTA
>CAZMYR010000018.1:0-31401 GCA_964570585.1 uncultured Planctomycetia bacterium | reverse complement strand
TATACAATTACTGCTACTGACCCAGGCGGCGAGAGCGCAACAGACACCTGTTATATTGAAATAATAGATTCAAGTCCAGGCAAAGATGATGTATATCCTGTCTCAGGAGATTTTAATGGTGATGGTTTAACTGATATAGGTACTTTTACAAAAACAACCGGCGAGTGGAAAATAGCACTTTCAGATAATGGCAAGTTCAATAATATAGAATCATGGATAACAAATTTTAAAGGTGATAATACCGACCGGACAGTTTCGATTGCAGGAGATTTTAATAAAGATGGCCTAACTGACATTGGACTATATAACAATGATGGAGGCAAGTGGAAATTTGCCTTCTCAGACGGCACTCAATTTATTGAGGATAGTTCATGGAATATAACCTATTTTGGTTCAGGTGGAAGGCAATCACTCACAGGTGATTTTAATGGGGATGGCGTAACAGACATAGGCCATTATGATGTTTCCAACGCAGATGGTTGGATTAAGTTGGCAAAAAGCGATGGTACAGGTTTTAGGCAAGGAGCTACTTATTTTGAAACTAATTTATCAGACTCTTCAGCTTATGCGGGAGATTTTGATGGTGACGGACTTGCAGATATATTAGCATTTAAGAAGAGCTCTGGAGAATGGCGCGTTATGCTTTCTCAAGATGTGTTGTCACATACAGTTGTTAATTGGGCAACAGATACTACTAACACGAAAACTGCGGGAGGAGCTAGTGAATATGAACAAGGTTCAGCAGCAGATGGCTTTGATGAAAATGAATCTTCTTTTTATAGAAGAAGCGATTTTATGGATTCGCAGGAAGAAAATGGGGCCTATGCAAAAGCTTGGATTCAATCTGAATTTGTATCAGCACATGAAATAACCCACATGAAAGCTGTTTTTAATTGTACGGATGGTTGGAATGAAGGGGGCCATCCATATAAGCTTGAATATTTTGATGGAAGTTGGCATACTGCCACTTCTGGGGGTAGCTCAGGTTCAAAACAAACTATAGACCTTACTGATTTAGATTACACTAATGTGACTAAAGTTAAGTTAACCGGAGAAGTAGAAGTATGGGCTGCATGGGAACCTGCTCTCGCAGAGGTTTATTTATACGAGTTATATGCTTGGGGACCGCCTCCATATACATCAGAGTTTAATGAGGGTTTATCCCCTTTCACAACTTCAACTAGCTGGAAAACGAGTTTTGGCTCTGATAAAGAACCTGTACTCTGGGATTACAACCACGATGGGAAAACAGATATAGGATATTTTGACAAAGATACAGGCAAATGGTATGCAGCATTATCTGACGGAACTCAATTTATTGAGCAGTCAGGGGAAGTTTGGCCCAGTGACTTTGGCGCAGGCGATGATAATCTTGCTTCTGGAGGGGATTTCAATGGCGATGGTATAGGCGATGCTGCAATATTCCATAAGACAGAACATGGGCTTTTAAATAAATGGGAAATAAAACTCCACAATTCAAAGAAACCTGATTTATTAACATCTATACATAACGGTATAGGCGGAACAACTACTATTAAATATGCCTGCTCAACCGCATTTGATAATACAGGAGTTGATGATATTCCGGATTTACCATTTCCCATTAATGTTGTATCTGAGGTTACACAAGAGGATGGTCTTGGCAATAGTTATAAAACTCGTTATATTTACTGGGACGGACTTTTTGAAGCAAATAAACGGGAATTTCGTGGCTTTGGTTATGTTAGAGTTATAGATGCCGAAGGCAGCATAAAAGAGACATATTTTAATCAGGAAGACATACTAAAAGGAAGACCTGAAAGAGAAGTTATAAAAGATAAATACGAAAGAACTTATTCAGAAATCATATATAACTGGGATATAAGAGAAGATATTTACAGTGGGTTAGCAGATTTTCCGCATCTTGTAGATAAAACATCAACAGCATACAATCCAAATACTAGTCAAAGTAAATCATCGCAGGTTTTTTATACCTATGATGACTATGGTAATACCGCCAATATAAAAGAAGAAGGATTTCTTGATGAAACAGATGATGAAAGGGAAGCATCTATCACTTATGATTATGATACTGAAAAATGGATACTTTCTAAACCATCTCAAAGCGAAATAAAAAACTCCGCAGGAACGACAGTCTCAGCTACAAAATATACATATGATTCCAATGGTTCACTTACAAAAGAGGAAAAATGGCTTGGTGAAGTAGGTTCTCCTCCACAATGGGGCACGGAGCAAAACCCAATTACAGAGTTTGGCTACGATGATTATGGCAATATAGAGACAGTTAAAGACGCAAATGGAAATATTACACAAACAACTTACGATTTAACAAAGACATTTCCTCTATCCATAAGAAACCAATTAGGGCATACCCAGGCCCTTACTTACGATAATGCAACAGGGAAAATAAAGACCTCAACAGACCCAAATGGTCAAATTACCACATCTACTTATGATAGCTTTGGCAGGCCGATAAATGTCACGGGTCCTGGCAATATTTCGCAGACAAGCTATACTTATGACTTAACTGTAGTTCCAGTGAAAATTACCGCTACAACAAAAGTAAACGCAACTTCTTCTATAACTGCCTACAGCTTTATTGATGGTCTTGGCAGGCAAGTCTCATCCCGAATACAAGCAGAATATCAAGGTACCCCTAAACATCTTGTAAGTAGCGAAGTTCAATATGACTCGCGCGGGCAAATAATAAAAAAATACCTCCCTTATTATATAGATGTTCCAACCCCGGAAGATAAATATTTATCCCCATCTTTTTCTACACCATTTATATCATATGAATATGATGCAATAGGCAGGCTTATTAAAGCAATAAGTCCTGATAACAAAGCAAGCTATGTTATTTATGGAGTAAATACAATAGAGTCAATAAATGAAAACAGCCAAAGGACAAAACAAACAAAAGATGCCTACGGAAGATTAACAGAAGTACAGGAGGCCGATGGTAGTGTCACAAATTATGTTTATGACGTCTTAGGGAATTTAACAGATACCTATGACAGCGCCTCCCCAAGAAACCGTACCCATATAGATTATGACACCTTAGGAAGAAAAATCTCTATGGCCGATCCGGATATGGGCGGCTTTGCCGGAAAGTCCTGGACCTACACCTATGATAAAGTCGGAAACCTCATTTCTCAAACTGATGCTAAAAACCAAACAATCAATTTTGAATATGATGTGCTAAATCGGCTTATATCAAAATCAACAGGTGTAACTTATGTATATGACCAAGGCAGCAATGCCGTAGGCAGGTTATCGCAAGTTATTGATTCAAGCGGGACAACTGAATTCTTCTATGATATTCTTGGCCGCGAGATAAAAACAGTAAAAACTATTAATGCCACTCCATATACAGTAGAAAGGACTTTTGATAGCTTAGACAGGTTGATTACAGTTAAATATCCTGATAATGCTATTATAAGTTATACCTATAACAAACAAGGTGGCATTAAAACAATTACAGGTTCAGGCGGTGCAGTTTATGTCTCATCCGTCGAATATAATGCAAACGGCCAGATAGAACGTGTTGTATATGGAAACGGTGCTTCTACCGATTACGAATATGATCCTTATAATTTCCGTCTCGAACATCTTAAAACTCTTAACCCCTCACTTGCAACTATTCAGGAATTATCCTATAACTTTGACCTGATAGGTAACGTCACTTCGATTTTAGATTCTAAATATACCAATACCCAACATTTTGAATACGATGATATAAACCGACTCATATATGCAAATGGTGCAAGTTATGGACAGATAAATTATCAATACGACTCCATTGGAAATATGCTACAGAAGGGCGATATAGCAATGGAGTATGGCGGTACTGCTGGCCCGCATGCTGTTACCGCCTACACGCTTAATAGTGCACGCTATGAAATATCCTACGACCACAACGGCAATATGATACAAAAAGGCTCTACCGCCTTTGAATATGATACAGAAAATAGATTAACCAAAGTCACCGCCCAAAAAGGCGGCAGGATGTTTGATATATCAATAGATTTAACTACTGGCTGGAATTTCTTTAGTATCCCTGGAATTGTTTCTGATAGTAACCTCCAGAATGTCTTATCCTCGATAGAAGGCAAATATGAGCAAGTCTCAAAATACGTGACATCCGAAGGCAAATGGAAACATTATGTCGGAAATGATAAATTTAATCAATTTAATACAGTAAGTTACGGTGAAGGCTATCTTATTTATGTAACCCAAAACTGCGCCCTTGATATTACAGGAAACTTCCCATTAACTCAAAGAACCAGAGATTTAAAGACCGGCTGGAACTTAATAAATGCGCCTACAGATTTTGACATTGATACTGCTGAAGCCTTAGAAGGAATTACATACGATAAAGTAGCTGAATATAATGGAACCGGCTATACATATAATCCACCAACACTAAAGAAAGGAAAAGCATACTGGGTTCATATAAATTCAGACCAAATATGGAATATTCCTTTACCTAAAGTAGAAGCCATCTACACCTATGACGGCGACAGTGGTAGAGTCATCCGTCAAACCAATGATAAAGCAAACATATATATCAGCTCTTCCTTTGAATTAGAAGGCATTCCAGGCGAGCCTGCCGATATAATCACAAAACACATCTTTATGGGCAATACCCGCATATGCTCAATTGAAGATACCACCGAAGGTGTCCATACATATTATTATCATCAAGACCATATCGGCTCAAGCAACGTTATTACAGATGAAGCCGCAGAAGTTGTAAATATCCTCGAATATACTCCCTACGGTGGAGTTTCCCGCAACACTGGCGACTACTCCACAGATAAACGCTTTACTGGTAAAACCTGGGATTCTTCAGCAATGCTTTATTATTTTGGGGCTAGATACTACGACCCACAACTTGGCAGATTCATTACGCCTGATACAATAATACAACATCCGTACGACCCACAAGATTTCAACCGCTACGCCTATGCAAGGAATAACCCTGTTAAATATATTGACCCCACTGGCCATAGTTGGCTAAGTAAACTATGGCATAAGGTAGAAGATTTCTTTGAAGATAGCTGGGAATATGTTGTATCCGCGGCTATAATAGTTTCCACCTTATTCCTTGCCACTATAAATCCGGTAGCTGCAGCTCCATTTTTCTATGGAGAATTTATTGGTGCAACTGCAGGTGGCATATCAGCTTTTCAGCAAGGCGGTGATGTAGGTCAAGGTGTACTTTTTGGCACTATAGCTGGGGGAATGACTGGTGGACTCTCAATGGGATTTAAGGATTATATGCTTGGTACTGCGTATGCAGGAGTAAAAATATCAGCATTTGAAGGAGGCCTTATAACAGCGGGTGAGTTTGCTATTGGAGGCTTTGGCATGGGTTTAATAGAAGGATATGCCGGAGGCGCTAGAGATTGGGATGATGCTTTTAGCTATGCCCTGCGAGGTGCAGCTATAGGTGCTGGCATAGGTTTTGCAGCAGGGTATAGTTATACTGCTGGATGGCAAGGCTTTATGCATGGTGCTGATACACAGGCGCACAATAGAAGCGTTCTTGAAAGAATGAAAAATGGCCTTAAGGTTAGCTTTACTAATGCCATAGAAAAATATAGAGAATATATTGCTAGAATGGATCAATTCTATAAAAGTAAAACCGGTCGATTTATCAAATCTGTAATAGGCGCTAAAGGGGCAGTTAAGCCTGGAGGATTTACTTTGGACCCAGAACTAGCGGAAAACTGGGCAGAATATATTAGAGAACAACAAAGAAGAAAAATACTAAATGGGTATGGTTATAGAGGGTAACTATTTCAAAAGGAGCTGAGGCGTAATGAAGGCAATAAAACTAGTTGGAGTGTTTATTTTTTTAGTATCACTATATTATCTTTATTTATTTATAACAAATGTTGAAATTGTTAGTAAAGTTGTCAGCATATTTGTTGGTATTTATTTATTAACCGCGAGTATAGGAATATATAATATAAAAAATTGGGCTCGCAAAATGCTCGTAATAATATCTACAATCTTTATTTTGTTTGATTGCTTTGCCTTTATTACTTTTATGCCAGGAAGAGTTAAATTATTACCCGGCCTAGTCTTTTATTCGTTGCTTTTATTTTATTTTCTGAGGCGAAAAACAAAAGGTTTTTTTATTAAATGAATAATTACAGAATACCCCCCCGTTGTACTCGGCAGCCCATCTGCATATACCCCGCACAAGAACAAAATCGAAACATAAGCATATAAAGTAACAGCGCACCTGAACGGCACACCTAATAAACAGCTCCAGGATGCCGACCTTTACATAACCCACTCCAGCATAAGGCTTCGGCGTATGCCAAACTCACAGCGTCAAAAATCCCCCATACCCTCTCGGCAAACACGGCAGCAGGCTGCCCGCACTCAGCCTGCTGCCGTGTGCGTCCGAGACAGAGTAGGGGAAGCATAGATACAACTAAAGTATCAGGGTCTCGTTCGCTGCGTATTCGCCTCTTGCTATGATATAGTGGGAGGCTCATCCGCTTGCCGAGCTTTCAATGCGCATGCTGTGCTCTACAGACAAAGGCAAAATTTTGCCCTCGCCCAAAATTTTGCCCTATGGAAGAATGGTTCGATTTTAAGAAAGGGGGAGGGTATTAGAGGTGGGAGTGAGGATGGGGATGTGCTCTTTCCTGCTTTGCTCCATAACTCTGTTTTTTTTATTCCAGTTATGACTTCTTTATAAAAAAATTATTTTTATCATTGACCGGCATAGATTTTTGGTGTAAGTTATACTTACCTGTTATTATGCAATAATATCAACTAATAAAACAAGAGGATAATAATGTCAGAAAGGCTTATAAGCTTTGACGAGGCGCGTAAATATTTAGGTATAGCCGTACCAACACTTTATCTTTACGCTAGAACCGGTAAGATACCAGCCTTAAAGGTAGGTCGTCTATGGAAATTTGATAAGGATGAGCTAAAAAATCACTTAAAAAAACAGATGAAATCATTTTATGCTAAAAAGAAAAAAACAAAACAATGGGAGTTGGTATATGGCAAACATAAAAAAAGTTCTTATAGTAGAAGATGAACAAAGCTTAATAAATACGTTGAGAGGTTATATCTCAACGTCCGCCAGATATGAGTTATATGTAGCGCCAACTGGCGAAGAAGCTTTAAAACTTTTAGAAGCAAAAAAGCCAGATGCAGTTTTACTTGATATGCAGCTTCCGGGAATAAAAGGTGCGCAAATATTAGAAATAATCCGTAAAAAATACCCCTCTATGAAGGTATTAATAATAACAAGTTATGATACCCAGGTTAAAGGTACAGTGGCAAATCTTGGTGTTGATGGCTTTTTTCCAAAGCCCCTTGTGTTTAATGAAATCGCATCAAGGCTTAAAAAAGTTTTAGAAGCAGAAGAGCAAGAGAATACAACAGTTGCCCCTCTTGCTTTGGATGATATTAAAAAAAGAGACGACGTTATACCAAAAGCTAAAATACTTTTTATTGAAAGAGAGTTCTGGATGCCATTTCTTTTGCCTATAAGCGATAAGGATGAGCCTGTTGTGTTTGGTAAAGAAGGAAGGGGAGCCAAACCATTGGTTGAGGCGTATGGCGAATATGAATATGAGGTAGTATATGATCAAAAAGAGGCTATGAGGGCTTTAGTGGGCTTGCGACCAGACATTGTAATATGCGCTACAAATGTACCTAAAGAAGACCGTATGGGCAGCGAATCTGTCTCAACAGCTGATTTAATAGATAAAATAATGAGATCAAAATATGCTCCAAAAGGTATAATTGTACATGGTACTCAGCGAGATATAAATTCTCATGGTTTAAAAGGCCTTGTAGATGATTCAAGTGTCTGGTTAGGAGATGTAGACGCGTATAGCCACGAAGAAGAAACAGAAAAGGATAAAGAAAATGCTGAACGCTTAAACAAGATGATCTGGCGAATCTGTTTTAAGCATAATTTAGTAAAAAAGATAAAATAAAAAATTATATATAAAGAGAGGAGAATTTTTATGGGGTTAGTTACATTAACTAAACAAGATATGGTTCCAAGATATGGAACCAAAAGCCATTTAGAAGAATTTGTTAAACAGCGCCGGCAATGGCTAAGCAAACAAACCGGCGTAGAATTTAAACACATTGCCAGTTACTCTATTGCACCAGAAGATACAAAAGGCAATATAGAGAATTTTATTGGTGTGACTCAAGTACCTTTAGGTATAGCAGGACCTATAAAAGTTAATGGTCAATATGCTAAAGGAATTTTTTATATTCCTTTTGCTACCACTGAAGCGGTTATGCTTGAGAGTTATCAACGCGGCATGTTAGTATTAACTCATTCCGGAGGAGCCAACGCCATTATAAAAGCAGATAAAACGCATATATCGCCTGTGTTTTTACTTAAAGACATCACAGCGGTTGATAATTTTATAAAATGGGTGAAAGAAAACATACCCAAGGTTAAAGAAAAGGCCGAATCTACTACTCGGTATGGCAAACTTATAGATATTGAATGCTATCCTATTGGGAGAAGGGCTTTTTTAAAATTTATTTTCACCACCGGCGATGCTATGGGACTTAATATGATAAATATGGCAGTTGATGAAGCATGCAAATATATTTTAGAGGAAACGAAAGCTGAAAAATATTTTTTAAGATCAAATCTTTCCTCCGATAAAAAACCATCATGGTTTAATTTTATTCAGTCCTATGGGAAAGAAGTCGCAGTTGATGCAACCATACCGCGTAAAATTATAAGCCGTTATTTAAACACAACCCCAGAGGAAATGTACGAGTTCTGGTATTCATCAGCATTAGGCTGCTTCCAGGCAGGAGTTACTGCCATAAATGCACAATATGCAAATGCTCTAACTGCCATTTTTATAGCATGTGGTCAGGATGCGGCACAAGTAGCACACGCTGCTGTCGGTATAAGTATGTGTGAGGTTACAAAGGAAGGTGATTTATATGCTTCGCTCAAGATTCCAGCACTTACTGTTGGTACAATAGGTGGAGGAACAAGTTTAGGCACACAGAAAGAATGTCTGCAAATTATGGGCTGCTATGGTGCTGATAAAGTGAAGAAATTCGCAGAAGTTATAGCTGCTGCATTACTAGCAGGTGAAATTTCACTTTGCGCCGCCTTAGCTACAGGTGAATTTATTCAAAGCCATAAGGCCGCTCGTATACACGCTAAAGAAAAATCACAGCTAAAAAGTACATAGGAAATTAAATGCTTTATTTTACAGTTGCATGTTTTTTAACGGCATTTATCAACTTAACGCTGGGATTTTTTTCATTTTTAAAAGGAAAAAAAGCCGGTAAGATTTTTTTCCTTTTATGTTTTAGCGTAGCTGTATGGAGCCTCTTTATGGGGTTAGAAGTTATATCTACAGTTCAAAGCATAGGATTTTTGTTTTCAAAATTACTTCATGCAGGAGTAATATTTATTCCTGTAACATATCTGCATTTTAGCACTTCCTTCTTAAAAATCACCCATAAAAAAAGAAGAATCATAATCACCGGTTATATCTTAGCCTGTATTATGCTTATCTTAGATGCTTTTGGCCTTGTTGTAAGGGGTGTATCAAAAAAATATTATTTTAATTATTTTACAGACCCAGGCTTATTTTATCCTGTTTTGCTTTTGATGTTCTTTTCCTTAGTAGCTTATGCAGTATATCTTTTAATAAAAGCATATCCTGCTTCCTCAAGCTTACAAAAAAAACAAATTAAATATGATTTAGTTGCTACTGCTATAGGTTTTACTGGAGGTTCATGTACTTTTTTGCCAGTTTATAATATCTTCCCACTTTCTTTTGGAATGTTTTTTGTACCTATTTATCCTATAGTCGTATACTATGCTATCATAGCATATCGTTTTATGGACATAGAAGTCATCATAAAGAAGACCCTCGTCTTTGCTGGGTTATTCAGTTTTATGTTTGGTATTTTTGCTGCTGTTGTAATGTTTATATCTACATTTATCGTCCCATTTAGCAGGAATAGCTTATATCTATCTTCTGTTATAAGCATTGTTATTATTCTTTTAGTGCACGATCCTTTTAAGAATTTTTTAATAAACGTAACCAATAAATATCTCTTTCAAAAAAAATACAGTCCCAGGAAAATCCTAAAAGATTTTGCAGATGAGGCATTGACTATTCTAAATCTCGATAAACTTTGTAAAGTAACTATCGACACTTTAGTCAATAACTTGTACCTAACAAACTGCGCTGTCTTATTGCTAACCTATGAAGAAATAGGCTATGGAATATACGACTCTTTCGGCATAGAAGATAAAAAAATTCATTTTAATGCAGAAAATGTTCTTGTAAGACACCTTAAGAGTAGCCGGTTGCCTTTATTATACCAAAGTTACGATGAGTCTCTGCAAGCCTCTGATGAAGCAAAAAGCCAAATGGGGATGATAAAATCCCACGTCTGCCTGCCTTTAATGATTCGTAATGAACTTGTCGGCATATTGAGTTTAGGAGTCAAAAAATCGGACCAGCCTTACAATGCAGATGATATTGATATATTAACCACCCTGACAAAAACTCTCTCGATAGCGATAAGCAATGCCAAGCTTTTTATGCAGGCCGCCCAGAATGAAAAACTCGCAGCGATAGGCACCATAACCTCAGCCATAAACCATGAAATCTGCAGGCCTTTAAGTGCTATAAGCGGAAATATGCAACTTTTTACCTTGGAATTGGATAGAGGCAGTTATAATAACCATGATGAGCTGCTGAAAAAAGTGAAAAATATAATGCAAGATTCTGAGGAGCAGATACGTAAAGCAGTCAACATAACAAGCAAGCTTTCTGGATTTGCTAAACCAAGCAATGTGGTTGAAACAAAACCTATCGATATAGCCCAAAGCGTAGAAGATGCCCTTATCCTGCTTAAACATAAACTCGAATTAGACAAAATCAAAATAGAGAAAAATACCCCAGAAAATTTACCAAAAATTATTATGGATGAAGACCAAATGCAACAGATATTTTTCAACCTCATCAGAAACGCCGCTGAAGCCATAAAAGAAAATGGAACAATTAAAATTACAGCAAAAGAAGATAATGAAAAGATAAAAATCCAAATACAAGATACAGGCTGTGGTATAACAGAAGATAAACTTGATGAAATCTTTAAGCCTTTTTATACTACAAAAGGTGAAACTAAAGGAAGCGGATATGGATTAGCCATTGTAAGAGAACTTGTGCAGCGAAACAATGGCAATATTACAGTAAAAAGCAAGGCCGGGGAAGGAACTACATTTTTTTTAGAATTCCCTAAAGCAAAAGAATAAAAGTAACAGCGCCACTGGACGTGGCGCTTAGTGTAGGCGCGCTTGGGCGCGCCTTTAGTAATGGCAGCCCTGGACGGACTGCCTAATGTGGGCACGCTGGGGCGTGCCTTTAATATTACTGCGCCGTTCAGGCGCGCTGTTACTTTTATGCTTATGTCTTTTTGATTTTATTCCTACGCAGGGTTATGCGAAATTTGTAATGGGGCGGGCTGGTGAGTGGGGAGGTATTTTAGTCTGGCACCAAGGTGCATGGCACCTAATTACTAACTACAAAGACGAGAGTAATTCTAAAGAAACTGATATGTCAAAATGGAGTCCGATGTGCGGGGTAGTATATGCCTACCGAGAAAATTCTAAAATTTATGCTAATTATGCCCAGGCCTTCAGAAGCCCGACTATAGGTCAGATGTTTACTTATGGAAGTTCCTCAAGCTCTGATTTAAATCCTGAAGAAGCAACAAACTATGAAACAGGAATACATCATCAATTCAACGATTATTTAAAGGCAAATGTTAACTTATACAGGATGGAGCTCGATAACGAGATTGAATATGATTATTCTGAAAAGATATATAAAAATATTGGTGAGACATCCCATAAAGGGGTAGAAACAAGGTTAGATTTCAAAATTATTGAAGAATTGAGTGGTTTTGCTAATTATACCTATACAAGAGCAAAAAATGAAAGCGGAGATTACAAAGATAAATATCTGACGAATATCCCTAAGCATAAGGGAAGCTTAGGCTTAAGGTTAAAAACAGATTTCGGACTAGGCGTAAATATAACTGTCAGCAGAGTTGGTGATTCATACATAGATTCACCCAACGATGATAAGCTTTCCGATTATACTACGTTAAATACTAAATTTAATTATGAGTATAAATGTTTATCGGCCTTTTTAGCAATCGATAACCTCTTAGATAGCGAATATAACTGTTACGGCTTTAAATCGGGGTCATTGAAAAAATTTGACCCGGCCCCAGGGAGGATATTTACTTTCGGGATGGGGGTGAAATTCTAAGTTTAAACTTTTATGCATGAGTGTTGACAGCTCTCTGTATTGATTATATAATATATTTTAGGTAATAGATTATGTTTGCAGACAGAGTGTTAAGAAGTTGTTTATTGTTCTCCATTATTATACACACTATCGTTATATTTAATGCCGGGCCCTTTAAAATCTTTCCTAATATACAAACTAATCCCAAGAAACTAGAGGTTACATATTACAGAAAAGTAGGTAACATTTTGCCAAAAGCCTTCCTATGTTCTAAAGAAAAAATAGTAGGCCCCGTTAGAAAAGAATTTTCTAACGGGGCAGAGCCTGCTTTGGCAGATAGACAAAGGGAGCCTTTAGGAAAAAGGATAAAATCTGCTAATGAGATTCGTAAGCCGTTTACACCATCTACAGAAAAGATTAAATTCTCTAAAGACGTCGTAGAACAGGATAAGATGCTAATTTCTTATGATTCTAAAGATTTATCCGGCAATCCATCTTATTTAAAATATCATAATTTAGTAAGATCTAAGATTGAACAGGCGGCTAACAGTAGCAAGCCTTATATCTTTAGAATAGGCGAAGTAAATCTTATCTTTACCATACTTAATAGCGGCGATTTAAGAAGTGTGGATTTAGCGGATAAAGATTCAGTTACCGATCCCGTTCTGCGGCAGTGCGCCCTGGACAGCGTATATGCCGCTTCACCATTCCCATCCTTTACCGGAGACATGAAAGAAGACCGCCTAACCCTCCAGGTTACAATTTCCTTTGTAAATTAAATTTGACATTTCTAGTATACCTGTTATAATAAGCGAACGATAAGTGAAGACATCCCGAAATTTCGGGGTAAATTAAGTGCTCATTTAATGAAAGGGGGAGATTTGCTTGCCAAAAGTAGACGTAAGGTATGGTGAGCCTATAGAAAGGGCTTTACGCAGGCTCAAGAAAAAGATTGAACGTGAAGGGATTTTAAGAGAAATCAGGGCCCGTAAACATTACGAAAAACCAAGTGTCAAAAGGCGAAGAAAGCAAAAAGAGGCTGGCAAGCGCAAAAAAAGAGGATAATACACTTTGTCCTTGCCGTTTTGATTCGTTAAACGAATCAACAGGGACTTTGCGCTCCTAAAATGATGATTAAAAAAAGAGCTATTGTTACATCGGTATGTGTTGTTACGATAGCTCTTTTTTTATTTTTCACCCCGTTAGAAATTTTGTTATCACCTTCGGAATCCATATTTCTAACGGGGTTCACGGATTCTTTAGCTGCTGAAAAAGCTGATGCTCCTGTTAATGATGAATTTTTATCTATCGGTGCTGAGAGGTTTTTATTAGACAATGGCCTGAATGTAATATTAAAAAGGGATAGTCGCACCCCCACCGCTGCGGTTACCTTATTGGTCAACGCAGGTTCAGCTACCGAAGGTCCATACACAGGCTCGGGCATAGCCCATTTTATAGAGCATATGATGTTTAAGGGCACCACCAACTACACAGCAATTCAATTAGAGAATAAATTAAAGTCTCTTGGCGCAGAAACAGGCGCATTTACAAGTTATGATTATACATGTTTTAAAGTGCAGGCCCCTGCTGCTTCGCTGAGAGAAATTTTGCATATAATTACTGATATGGTGGGAAATCCAGCGTTTCTAAAAGAAGAATTTCAACATGAAAAAGAAGTTATTTTAAGAGAGATAGATATGGGCGATGATAACCCTGAGAAGTATTTATATAAACTATTTCAGCAAACAGCGTATATACAACACCCATATAAAAATCCGGTTATAGGATATAAAGAGGTTTTTAAACGCCTCAAACTCTCAGAGCTTAAATCACACTATAAACAATATTACATTCCCAACAATATGACACTTTCCATTGTCGGAGATATAAAACCTCGCCTCCTTTTGCAGGATGTGAAACAGACATTAGGCACCCTAAATAGAGAAAGATTTACTCCCCCTGTAGTATCTGCTGAACCGGAGCAGATTTCAAGCAGGCAATTTTTTGAAAACTTTTCTGTTTCACGCCCAAGGATGCTGATCGGATTTCATACTGTTGCTGTAAATCACCCTGATTTGTACTCACTGGATACTTTAGCCATTATATTAGGAGGAGGTTTAACTTCGCGCCTGCACAAAACCTTACATGATGCTCAGGGTTTAGTCCATTCTATAGGCTCTTATAACTATACACCACGGCATCCAGGGATTTTTGTTATATCTTGCGTGGCGAAACAGGGCTCGGTTAAAGAAACAATAGAGGCCGTCAAAGAAGAAATCAAGAAAATAAAACAATCGCCTCCGAAAGAAATCGAATTAGAGAGAGCAAAAACTAAGGTTTTAAGTTCTTATTTATTGGGGTTAGAGACTCAACAGAGTAAAGCAGATACATTAGCCGCTGATTTTGCTTTGACCGGCGATTTGGATTTCTCAGGCAAATATGTAAAAGGCATAGAAAATGTAACTGCCGATGATATAACAGAGGTTGCCTCGAAGTACTTAACAGAAGAAAATATGACCATAGTGGGGTTAGTCCCCGAAGGTTATGAGGGAGAAAAGGGCATGGAACCCACTTTGATTGAAGAAGCAGAAAAACCTCAAACCATAAAAAAGGTCCTCCCCAATGGTTTAGTAGTACTTATAACAGAAAATCACACCAACCCGGTTTGTTCTATCATAGTATCGATTAAGGGGGGCTTGAGAGCAGAAGATGCAAAATGCAACGGAATATCTAACCTGACAATTTCCACGATGCCTAAAGGTACCAGCCGTTATAAAAAAGACCAGCTCACAGATTATATTGAGTCACTCGGTGTGCAATTTGCTCCGTATAGCGGCAATAATAGTTTTGGTTATATAATGAACTTTATGAGTAAAGATTCAGAAAAGCTCATTGATTTATTAGCGCATATCTTATTACACCCCACTTTTCCGGAAGAAGAAGTAGATATTGTAAAAAGTGATGCATTAGCCGGGATAGAACTTATCCGGGATGATATATTCAAATATACCAATCTTTTATTAAGAAAATCGCTTTTTCAAAAACATCCCTATAGACTTATTTCCATCGGGAACAAGGAGTCGGTTTCGGGAATTTCAAAAGCTGATTTAATAGACTTTCACAAAAAATTTTGCGTTGCTAAAAATACCGTAATTTCTATATCCGGCAATATAGACGAAGAAAATGTTTTTAAAATCCTTGAGGATAAATTCGAAAATATGCCTGAAGGCGAAATTTTCCAAGTCGAACAGATAAAGTTAGATACTGCTCATTTGCCGATAAAAACGGTTGAGCATATGGATAAAAGACAGGCAGTAGTAATGATAGGTTTCAAGGGGTCAAGTTTGTATAATGAGGACCGTTTCCCTTTGCAGCTACTTTCTTCGCTTTTCTCAGGCGGCTCCGGCAGGCTTTATTCGCAAATAAGGCAGAAGGAGGGCCTTGCCTATACATTAGGCACTTTTGGAATGGTAGGTTTGGATACAGGGGCATTTATTTTTTATGCTGCAACAACTCCTCAGAATGCAAACCATGTAAAGACAAGTATAATCTCTCAGATTCAGCAAATATCGGCCGGTAAAATAACAGAGGAAGAAATCAGTGCTGCCAAGAAATCACTGGTTACAAAATATCAGCTGAGCATCCAAAGCAATGGGGGTTTCGCTCTACAAACAGGTCTTGACGAATTATATGGTTTGGGTTACGATTATCATATTCATTATCCTGATGTTATAAATTCTATCTCTAAAAAAGATTTAATAATTGCCGCAAAAAAATATTTTAAATTGAACAAAAGCGTAACGGTTATTACCAGGCCTGAAGTGAAATGAGTGAGATTGCGGATAATTTTGGCGGTTTAGAAGATAAATACTCTGAATATAAAAAATCAAAAGTGGCTATTATACCTATTCCCTATGAGATGACCACCACATACATTAAAGGGACCAAAAAAGCTCCGAGAGCAATAATAGAGGCTTCAAAAAATATGGAGTTGTATGATGAAGAGCTTGATAGAGTTATTGCAGATATTGGGATATCTACTTTAGCGCCCCTTAAGATAACAAAGAAACCGGAAGTAATGGTTAATAAAGTAAAAACCCGCTGCCTAAAAGTCCTAAATGATAACAAATTTCCGGTTGTAATAGGCGGGGAGCATTCGATTTCAATCGGCTCTCTCTTTGCATTAAAAGAAAAATATCCGGATATTTCTGTGCTTTCGCTTGATGCCCATGCTGATTTGCGGGATGAGTATGAAGGTTCAAAATACAATCATGCCTGTGTTGTGGCGAGAATCAGAGAACATTGCGGTGTGGTTCAGGTCGGTGTAAGAAGCTTAAGTTTTGAGGAATCCGAGACAATTAAAGAGAACCATTATAAGATTATATGGGCAAAAGATAAAACAAACATAACCGGTTGGATTAAAGAAATTTTGGACAATCTCAATAAGGATGTTTATATTACCGTTGATACCGATGTCTTTGACCCTTCTTTAATCCCTGCTGTAGGCACCCCTGAACCGGGAGGCCTTGATTGGGATGATATATTAATGATAACAAAAGCTGTGTTTTGTGAAAAAAACGTTGTTGGATTTGATGTCGTAGAGCTATGTCCGGATTCAACATCTAAAACTGCCGATTTCATAGTAGCGAAGTTAATTTATAAAATGCTGGGGTATAAGTTTTACGTCCCCAAAAGCGAATATAGGAGGAATTAGAGGAATGACACCGACAAAGATATTTTTTACAAAAGGGGTTGGGGTAAATAAAGACAAACTGGCTGCTTTTGAAGCATCATTAAGAGATGCAGGAATTGAGAGATGCAATTTAGTTTGCGTATCGAGTATTTTCCCGCCCAATTGTAAGATATTAAGCAGAGAAGAAGGTTTAAAACTTCTTAAGCCGGGTGAGATTACATATGTTGTTATGGACAGAAATGAGACTAGCGAACCAAACAGACTTGTTTCTGCCGCAATAGGTTTTGCGAAAACCAGCGATCCTAATTTATACGGTTATATTTCAGAACATCATGCCTATGGCGAAGTAGCAAAAAAATCCGGTGAATATGCAGAAGACTTGGCAGCGACGATGTTAGCTACTACCCTGGGTGTGCAATTTAATCCGGATACTGCCTGGGATGAAAGAAAACAAGAATATATAGCAAGCGGATATATAACCAAAACATCTCATACATGCCAGTCAGCCCAGGGCAACAAAGATGGCTTATGGACTTCAGTGCTTGCCGCAGCAGTATTTTTAGAATAGTAAAGCAAGGTGATATAAGATGAAACGTCAACCTTCGGTAGCAGGTCAATTTTATCCGGGAACAGAAGCTTCTCTTAGAAAGGAAGTTCAGCGGTTAATAGGCATGGGCAAGGGTGCCGCTGAAGAAAAGGCGATTGGAATAGTATCCCCTCACGCCGGATATATGTATTCAGGTGCTGTTGCGGGATGTGTGTTTTCTTCAATACAAATACCTGAGACTGTAATTATTTTAGGACCAAACCACACCGGCGTAGGAGCAAAATTTTCACTATTCAAAGAGGGCATCTGGAGTACCCCTCTGGGCGATGTCGAAATAGATAATGAGTTAGCGGAGATTATCTTAAAAAAATGCGGATTCCTTAAAGAAGATACCAAGGCCCATATGCATGAACACTCATTAGAAGTGCAGCTTCCATTTATGCAATATCTTAAAGGTGCAGATTTTAACATAGTGCCTATGGTCCTTTCTGCTTATGACCCGGATGCTTGCCAGGACCTTGGTAACTCAATAGCCTCTGCAATTAAACAATTGAAGAAAGAAGCCCTCATTGTTGCGAGCAGTGATATGACCCATTACGAAGACCAAAAATCAGCAGAAAAAAAGGATAAAATTGCTATCGAAGCCATACTTAATTTAGATGAAATTCAGCTTATAAATAAAGTGGAGGCCTTAAACATAAGTATGTGCGGATATATACCGGCAGCGGTTATGCTCATTGCTGCAAAAGGGTTGGGGGCAAAGCAGGCCGAGCTTATAAAATATCAAACCAGCGGAGATGCAACCGGAGATTATAGTGCCGTAGTCGGCTATGCAGGGATTGTAGTGAAATGATAAACCCAGCCCTTCCTAAGAATAATAAATCAAAGGATATAAGGAAAGGCTGGGTAAAACCTCCCGATAATAAAATAGCGTTAGTTTTAGGTGGGGGTTCGGCAAGAGGTTTAGCCCACATAGGGGTATTAAAGGTATTACATAAGGCCAAAATTCCCATAGATTTAATAGTTGGCACCAGTATTGGCGCATTGGTAGGCGCTGCATATGCCCTTGGTATACCAATTAAAAAAATAGAACAGCAAGCCCTTAAAATCAGATGGTGGCATTTAACCGATTTTGTTATATCCAAGATTGGTTTTGTTGAAGGTAGGAATTTACAAAGAGTAATAATTGACGCTATTGAAAACAAAGGATTTGAAGACCTAAAAATACCATTAATTGTAGTTACGGCAGATATTGAAAACGGCCAGAGAGTGGTACTAACCTCAGGTAATCTTGCAGAAGTTATAAGAGCAAGCTGTTCTTTGCCGGGCATTTTTATTCCTATAAGGATAAATGGCAGACTCTTAGTAGATGGTGGTTTGATAGATTCAGTGCCGGTGAGGGTTGCCCAGCAAATGGGAGCAAGTTTTATAATCGCATCTGATGTTGGCTTTTGTATAAAAAAGGAAAAGATTACAAATATATTCCAGATGATATATCAATCTGTCCAGATAGCAGGTAGCGAGCTAAATAAGCTTCAGGGGAAGCAGGCAGACATAACCATAATGCCACAGCTGTCGGACGAGATAGACCAGATGGCTTTTGATAAAGCAGATTATATCATAAATAAAGGCGAGGAGGCAGCAGCGCAGGTGCTCCCCTTGCTTCAAAGTAGAATGGAACAAGAAGGACTGCTTGGTGAGAGTAATACGAGAGGGTAACAATGAATACCATTACCTTAGCCTCATTGATTATTTTAGCGTCTATTGCATTGCTTCTGTTTATTATTATATTGAGGTTATTAACAACTAGAGGCAAAGATGCTGTTTCAAAAGAGGCCCTAGGCGCCATTTCTGACCTGGGCGCATTAAAGACATTGTTAAGTTCCGTTGAAAACAACCAGAAACTCCACAATCAGATTATGCAGGAAATGAAGGGTTTAATGTCCAGCGACTCAAAAGGTCAAAGCCGCCTGCAGGAGCATATTGAGCAAACTTTAAGAGGCGTTGAAAATATACGCCAGGCCAACGAAAATTTTAAACTGAGAGAACAGGAAAACAGGGAATCTTTAAGGAGAATGGAGACTGTTATAGCCGGGACTAAACTAAAAGGTATTGCCGGAGAGAATATACTGAGGGAGACTTTAAGTTCATTTCCTCCGAGAATGGTGCAGTCAAATGTCAAGATAAAAGGTAAAGAGGTCGAGTTCGGATTAATGCTGGCAGATAACAAAGTAATGCCCATAGATTCAAAGTGGCCATCGACTGAACTCTTGCAAGAATTTTCAAAACAGGAAGACGAATCTAAACGGGAAAGGCTCGCCAATCAGGTCCAAAAAGAAGTAATAAAGAGGGTAGATGAGGTCAGACAGTATATAGACCCTGAAACGACAACTCCCTGGGCCATAGCAGCCATACCCGATTCTGCCTATACACTCTGTAAAAGCGCCCATTTTGATGCTTATAGACAGAATGTGATATTGATTTCGTATAGCATGATTGCTCCATATCTTCTTATGTTTTTCAGCTTACATTTACAATATTATAGTTCTATCGATCTGGATAATTTAACCCATTATCTTCTGGATATAAGAAGACATATTGAGAAGATGTCCGAGGTATTGGAAAATAAGATATACCGCGGCTCTACAATGATAGCTAACGCCTCTGATGAATATCGCCAGATTATAGGTTCTATCAAAGGCTCCCTCTCGGCTATAGAAACCCAAAGGTCTTTGGAGAAGAAGCCAGAACCGTTAAATTCGCCGCCAGAGGCGGCTCCTACGCCAGAGGATAAGCGCCACAAGGTAGGAGCGGCCTCCCGGCCGCGAACAGTGCAAAAATGAAAAGAAAGTTATATCTATTCTTAAGGATATTTATCAGTTTTTCGTTAATAGGTCTATTATTCTGGATGATGAGAGGTGACCTTGGCCGGATAGTTCTTACTATAAAAAATGCAAATTTAATCTTTTTAATCTTTGGTTTTTTATTATACGTTTTTGCTGTTGTTATTATGGGGCTTCGACTGATAAAAGTTTTATCTGTTCAGGATATCAGGCTTACCATTAAAGAAGGAATATACCTTTGTTTTTTAGGTTGTTTTTTTAATAATTTTTTTCCAACATCTGTCGGAGGAGATGTAGTAAAGGCCTATTATGCCGGGAAAAAATTTAATAGAAAAGGAGCTGCTTTCAGCGGCGTGCTTATGGACAGGCTACTGGCAATGCTCCCTTTTACCCTTATACCAACTTGCGCACTTGTATTTATGTATAAAAAAATAGATAATCCGGCGATAATTTATTTTGTAGCAACTATGTTTGTATTGACTTTGTTGTTGCTGGTAATCCTTTTAAATAAAAGGATAGCTTTGTTTTTTAGTTTTTTGATTAAGCCATTTAAGTCCAAAGGGATTTATCAGAAGATTATCAATGCCTATAATTCATTAAACATCTACCGGCGTCATAGAATAGTGCTTACCTGGAGCTTTTCACTCTCTTTGATATCTCAAGCATTATTCGTAATATCTGTTTTTTTCTTAGCAAGATCTGTCGGTGTCAATAACATGCCATTAGGCATATTTTTCTTATTGGTCCCCATTGTAGGCGTGATTGCAATGTTGCCATCTATAAATGGACTCGGCATAAGAGAAGCAGGCGTTGTATATATGTTTAAAGATTATATACCGGCTAGCACGGCATTTGCAGTATCTTTATTGATTTTAGCAGCGTTGTTAGGCCTTAGTTTAATCGGCGCCTTTATCTATGCATTTAAGAAAAATATTTACAGCTTTAAACCAGAACCGGAAGGGGAGATATTGTGATAGATAAAGAATTACTTAATATTTTGGCATGTCCTGCCTGCAAAGCAGATGTTAAGCTTGAAGATGAGAAGATAGTCTGCACCAAATGCGGCAGGCGTTACCCTATAAGAGATGGCATACCCATAATGCTTATTGATGAAGCGGAAATGCCGGATAAGGAAGGAAGGAACGTTTCTGAAACCTAAGGGGGAAGTGTCCCCTTTATGGGGACATTTCCCTCTTTGGTTTCAGAAACGTTCCTAGGAGAATCACAATGAAGAAGATACTGGTAATCCACGGCCCAAATCTAAATTTACTTGGCGATAGAGAAACAAACATATATGGAAAAAAGACCTTAGAAGATATAAATAATATGTTAAAAGAGGAAGCAGCTTCTTTAGGGGTTGAGATTATACCATTTCAATCAAATCATGAAGGTGAAATAGTTCAGAAGATACAAGATGCAAAAAAAGATGGCATCAGCGCTATTTTAATAAATCCAGCCGCCTACACTCATACCAGCGTGGCTATAAGAGATGCTATAAGCGCAATAGATATCCCTATTATCGAGGTTCATCTTTCGAATATATATGCTCGGGAGGAATTCAGAAAAATTTCCCTTATTTCACCTGTTGCCGTGGGTGTCATCAGTGGTTTTGGTTACCAGAGTTATATTTTTGGTCTAAGAGCAGCAGCAGAAATTGTCAAAAAAGCAGTTAGCAAAAAGGGACGTTTCTGAAACCTAAGGGGGAAGTGTCCCCTTTATGGGGACATTTCCCTCTTTGGTTTCAGAAACGTCCCTATACACCTATACTCATGAATCTCACCATCACAAACTTGCGTCAAAGCTTAAAACGCAAGAAACTAGATGCAATTTGCGTTTCAAATCCTGCCAATGTTTCATACTTGAGTGGTTTTAAAGGAGATGATTCTTTTTTACTTATAGATAAAGAAAGGATTGCTTTATTTATAACTGATTTTCGTTATCTTCAACAAGCCAAAAATGAAGTTAAGAATTACCAAATCCTCATGCTTAGTCCCCCTCTGATAGATAAAATACCTAAATTAGCTAAAAACTACCGCCTAAAAAAGATTGGCTTTGAGGCAGCCCATCTAAATTTTGACAATGTAAGAAAATTAAATATTAAGCGAGAGTGTAAATTTATATCTACCGATGGCTTAATAGAAAGATTTCGGCTCAATAAGACTAAATCAGAAATAAAAGTTATTAAAAAGTCTGCCGATATAGCTGTCAGCGCCCTTAAAAAGACAATCAATTATATAAAAGTGGGAATGATGGAACTTGAGGTAGCCGGATATTTAGAATGGTGCATGAGAAAACAAGGCGCTGAAAGAATAGCATTTCCTACAATAGTTGCCTCTGGCATAAATTCCAGCATGCCTCATGCTATTTCATCTAATAAAAAGATAAAGAAGAATGAGCCTATTATAATAGACTGCGGCTGCGTGTTTTATGGTTATAATTCTGACTTGACAAGGACTATCTTCTTGGGTAGAATAGACGCTCAATTTAGACATATATATAGTATCATAATGGAAGCTCAGCAAAAAGCCATCTCGAACATTCGCCCTGGGGTTAAGGTATCGAACATTGATAAAATTGCCAGAGACTATATCCGCAGAAAAGGTTTCGGAGAATATTTCGGGCATGCAACGGGCCATGGCATTGGCCGTGAAGTTCACGAGGCCCCTGCAATCTCTTCAAAAAACGGCAAAAACTTAAAACCGGGAATGGTTTTTACAGTCGAACCTGCAGTATATATCCCTGGATGGGGCGGTATTAGAATTGAAGATATGGTCCTCGTCACCGATAAATCTTATCGTGTATTGACCAATGGTAAACACAAATCAATTTAAAAATGGCCTGACAATTTTACATGAAGGTAAGATTTTTCAGATTATAGAGTTTCAACACATAAAGCCCGGAAAAGGCGGGGCCTTTGTCCGAACAAAATTAAGAAATTTAAAAAACAATACTGTTGTTGATAGAACATTTAAAGCAGGCCAGAAATTTGATACCGCATATATCGAACAGCGAAAGATTCAGTATCTTTATAATTCCGGAGATACCTATTTTTTTATGAATACCGGAAATTTTGAACAAATTAGTATAGATAAGTCTTCGCTGGGGGCTTCAGTAAATTTTTTAAAAGGCGGTTTAGAGATAACTGCTTCATATTGCAAAGGTAAACTTATAGATGTTAGCCTGCCTACATCTGTCGAACTAAGAGTCGAACATACCGAAGCGGGGGTGCGAGGCGATACAGCAAAGGCAACCTATAAGCCTGCTACACTGGAAACAGGAGCGGTTATACAAGTGCCTTTATTTATAAAGCCACAAGATTTAATTAAAGTAGATACAAGGACCGGTAAGTATACAGGTAGGGTCTAATTGCTAACATAAGATACCACACACGTAAGTGTGTGGAGGAGTATACAGTAACATGAATCTTAAAGAAATAAAAGAGATGATTAATTTGATGAATGAAAATAATCTTAGCGAGATTGAAGTTGAGCGGAATGGCTTAAAGATAAAACTAAAAAGGGCGCCTGAGCCGGGCCGTGAGATAATCGTTGAAGGTCCCCATGTAGCTGCTAAATCAGCTGCTCCCGCTGAGAAAGGCGAAGCCCCGAAGGAAGCGGTAGAAAAGAAGCTGGTTGAAATCAAAGCCCCCTTAGTAGGCACATTTTACAGGGCGCCGTCGCCTGAAGCTGAATCATTTGTTGAGATAGGGCAGGAGATAGAGGTCGGACAGGTAGTATGTATTATTGAAGCTATGAAGCTTATGAATGAGATAAAGTCTGAAGTAAAGGGCAAAGTCATAGACATATTAGCCGAGAATGCCGACCCGGTGGAATACGGGCAAATATTGTTACTGATAGAACCAACATAACCAGAAGGGGACACTCTGCTGCACAAAAAGTGAACCTGGGGACACCCTGAAACTTTTTGTGCTGCAGGGTGTCCCCATACATAGTAATGTTTTCAAAAATTTTAATTGCGAATAGAGGCGAGATTGCGCTACGTATAATTAGAGCATGCAAAGAATTAGGCATTAGGACCGTAGCGGTTTATTCGGAAGCCGACGTTAATTCTCTCCACGTAAAATTTGCAGATGAGGCCCTTTGCATAGGCGGTCCGCAGAGTTCCGAAAGCTATCTTAATATCCCCGCAATTATAAGCGCTGCAGAGATTACTGACGTAGAAGCCATCCACCCAGGGTATGGATTTCTGGCAGAAAATGCCCATTTTGCTGAGATTTGTGAGTCGTGCAATATAAAATTTATAGGTCCCAGTCTTGAGAATATGAAATTGGTAGGCGATAAAATGGCGGCAAAACAGGCTATGAAAAAGGCCGGATTACCTGTTATACCCGGAAGCGATTCTATTGTAAAGGATAAAGACGAGGCTTTAAAGATTGCAAAACGCATCAAATATCCCGTGTTTATAAAAGCTGCCGGCGGCGGCGGCGGCAGAGGCATAAGGATAGCCCATAATGACGTTAGGTTGGCAAGCGCATTTTATATGGCTCAAAGTGAAGCTGAATCTGCCTTCGGCGTCGGCGATGTATATATCGAAAAATGCATAGAGGAACCCCGGCACATAGAATTTCAGATATTAGCAGATGAGGATAAAAATCTAATACATCTCGGAGAAAGAGATTGTACAATACAGAGACGCCATCAAAAATTAATTGAAGAGTCACCTTCACCGGCGCTGGATAAGAAAAAGCGAAAGAAGATAGGAGAAGCAGTTATAAAAGGCTTAAAGCATATCCGCTATGTAAATGCCGGAACAGTTGAATTTTTGCTGGATAAGAATGGAAACTTTTATTTTATGGAAATCAATGCCCGGGTTCAAGTTGAACATCCTGTTACCGAGATGGTAACAGGTATCGATATTATAAAAGAGCAGATAAAAATAAGTTCAGGAAAAAAACTCGGCATAAAGCAGGAAAATATAAATTTTACCGGCCATGCCATAGAATGCAGGATAAATGCTGAAGATCCGGATAATAAATTTATACCTTGCCCCGGCCGCATAGATACTTATCATGCCCCAGGAGGAAGAGGCATTAGAGTAGATTCTCATGCATACGCCGGATATGATGTCCCGCCTTATTATGACTCAATGATAGCCAAATTAATAGCACATGGCAAGGACCGTAAAGAATCCATCTATACAATGCAAAGGGCCCTGGATGAATTCATTATTGAGCCAATTAAGACCACGCTACCTTTTCACCAAAGGGTATTTAGTGATGAGGTCTTTATAGAAGGCCGCATACATACAGGATATGTGAATAAACTTTTAAGTGAACCGGAATTGTAGAATGAAATCCGAAATCCCGGATAAAGAGACGTTTCCAGTTTCAAAGGGGAAAGTGTCCCCAGGACTTTAGGGGACATTTTCCTCTTTGAAACTGGAAACGTCTCTAGTTGTCGAATTTAATTCCAGCGTTAAACGAGGAGATATTTTTATGATAGAACAAAAGCGTAAAATAACCGACGTGGGCGATGTAAAAATTCATAATAATGCGATTAAGTCGATAACCGAACTTACAGTTTCTAAGATTAAAGGCGTTGTTCGGATAAATAGAAGCCCGTTGAAAAAGATTTTAGACAGTATAGGAATAGGTCAGGCAATTAAAATAATGGACGGCATCAAGATTGAATCTAACGAGTCAGGCACCAAAATAACATTGGATATCGTAGCTGCTTACGGGGCGGATATTTCGGAGATTGCAGCGAGAGTCCAGGATGAGGTAAAGCAAGCTGTAGAAAATATGACTGGTATCTCTTCGGCAGAAGTGGATGTTAATGTTACCGGCGTAGAACCGGAATCACAATAGAAGTAATTGTCCCGCCGATGCTCCTATCCGTCGCATCGTTCGGGACAAATTTTGCTTCGCAAAATTTGGAGGAAAAAATGAGACCATTACAAACTCTTTCAATCATCTTTTACACCGTTGCATTCATAATAATAGGTGCTGCACTTATGGCCATTTCTTTGGAACTTATTACTTTAGATCAAATAAAAGCCTTTTATGAAACGTACAATTTGCAAATGAGCATTGGTCTGACAGGGGTTGTCTTTATATTATTGGGGCTGCTGATTACCCATTTTACTTTTGGAGGTATTCAGAGAGAAAGGACCATAGCCTTTAATACCCCGGATGGGCAGGTAGTCATATCTCTTTCTGCGATAGAGAATTTTATAAAAAAGCTGGCAAATCAGATACCTGAAATAAAAGATATGCGCTCCAATGTAATTGCCAGCAAAAAAGGCGTTAATATATCAGCCAGGGTCTCTTTATGGTCGGATAGCAATATTCCGGATGTGACAGAAAAGATTCAAGGTATTATAAAAAATAAAGTTCAGGATATGCTAGGGATTGAGGAGCCAATAACGACAAAAGTGCACGTTGCAAAAATCGTTCATAGAGAAAGCGCTAAGTCAAAAAGCCTTAAGGAGGCAGCCGAAGCAACTCCGCAGCCCCCGTATAGGAATTTTTAAATAATATAAGGAGCAAAACATGTCAGGTAAAAAGAAAATCGCAATACTTACAGGCGGAGGAGACTGCCCTGGTTTAAATGCGGTAATAAGAGCAGTAGCCAGAAAAAGTTTTGCTTATGACTATGAGGTTATAGGGATAAAGGACGGTTGGAAAGGATTGGTAGAAAACAATACTGCAGTGCTCGACGATTATGCAATATCCGGTATTCTTCCTAAAGGGGGCACCATATTAGGAACCAGCAGGTTCAATCCATATAAGGAGAAACAGAATGTAGCTAAACTTAAGGCAAATTTTAAGAAATTAAACCTTTTTGCCTTAATTGCTATCGGCGGAGATGATACGCTAGGCGCTGCAAATAAGCTATATTTACAGGAGCATTTGCCGATTGTAGGCATACCAAAAACTATTGATAACGACCTTTCAGCAACCGATTTTACGTTTGGTTTTGATACAGCAATAAACATTGCTACAGAATGCATAGACCGCCTTCATACCACAGCAGAGAGCCATCACCGAATAATTGTTGTCGAGATGAAGGGAAGGCACGCCGGCTGGATAACAACATATGCAGGCTTTGCAGGAGGCGCGTATGTAAAATTAATACCGGAAGTGCCTATAGATATGAAAGAGGTTGTCAAGGCCTTAAAAGCCAGGCGAAAAAGAGGAAAGGCCTTTAGCATAGTTGCAGTTGCCGAGGGGGCAGCGTTCAAGAAGGGTAAGGAGATATTGCAAGAGGAAAGGCTCGATACTTTTGGAAATGTTCGCCTTGGTGGTATTAGCCAGGTTTTGGCGGGAAAAATAGAAGAGATGACAGGATTTGAGACCAGAACGGTGGTGCTGGGCCATATTCAAAGAGGCGGCACGCCTACAGCTATGGACAGGGTGCTTGGCACAAGATATGGAGTAAAGGCTGCCGAATTAGTTCATCAAAGAAAATTTGGCTATATGGTTAGTTTACGAGGCAATAAGATAAGGCCTGTTAAATTGCAGGAAGCAGTTGCTAAAGTAAAGACTGTAGATAAGGAACTATATAATGTTGCAAAGGTATTCTTTGGGTAATGGGGAGGCGAGATGGCTGATAAGGTGACACAGATAATAAAAGAGAGCATAAGTGTAAAAGAGCAAATCTTAAAGACAATGGTTAAGGACATCAATAAAGTAGCTGATGATATAGCCGGTAGTTTAAAGGTTGGCGGAAAAATATTGCTGTTTGGCAACGGCGGCAGCGCTGCAGATGCCCAACATATAGCTGCTGAGTTAGTAGGCCGATTTAAATTAGAACGGCGCGGATTAGCAGCCATTGCTTTAACCGCCAACACATCTACGTTGACATCTATAGGTAACGATTACGGATTTGAAGAGATCTTTTCCCGCCAAATAGAGGCATTGGCTTGCAAAGACGATATAGCTATCGGTATCTCTACAAGCGGCAACGCCCGTAATGTAATAACAGGGATACTTGAGGCTAAAAAACGCAATCTCGCCACCGTAGCTCTAACAGGTTATGACGGGGGGCAGTTAGCGCCGCTTGTAGATATAGCTTTGATTGTGCCTTCGCGAAATACAGCCAGAATACAAGAGGCCCATATAACAATAGGCCATGTTTTATGCGAAATTGCGGAAGAGAAGTTGTTTTGAGTAACACAAAGATTAAAAATATTAAACAGCTTAAAGCAATAATAAATAAATGCAGGAAGAAAGGTGAAAAAATAGCTTTTACTAACGGTTGTTTTGATATACTGCATCCCGGCCATATTCAATATTTAGAAGATGCAAAAAAAAGAGCGGATGTTTTAATAGTAGCATTGAATACAGATTGGTCGGTAAAGCAGATTAAGAGTTCTTTCAGGCCAGTAATGAAACTTAGAGACAGGGAAAGAATAGTAGCGGCGCTGGAAAGTGTTGATTATGTGATCTCGTTTTCAGAAACTACCCCGGAAAGATTAATAAGCCAACTAAAACCCGATTTTGTTATAAAGGGGGGCGACTGGAAAGCGAAGGACATAGTAGGAAGAAAAATTGTTGCCAACTATGGCGGAAGGGCTATCAGCGTAAGATATCGAAAGGGATATTCCAGTAGTAATATTATACAGAAAATTGCTCATAGATTTGGATAAACAAAAAGTTTTAAGAATAATAGATGCAAATTTGAATCGTTCCCGAGAGGGCTTAAGGGTTTGTGAGGATATTGCCAGATTTTTACTCGATGATGCAAAATCAGCACGTAAATTTAAGACAATCAGGCAAAATATCTTCTCGGCGATTAAAGATTCAAAAATAGACTATCTGGAATTATTAAAAGAAAGAGATTCTGCACACGACGTTGGCAAATTTACTACAAAGAAAGAAAGCGCAAGAGGCAACTGGCAATCCGTATTTTTGGCGAATATAGAAAGGGCAAAAGAGTCAACCAGGGTGCTTGAAGAGCTCTTTAAGATTGTAAATAAAAGGTTAGCGGAGAAATTTAAAAAGATACGCTTTGCAATCTATGATATCGAAAAAGAAGTTATTATTAAACACCAATCTTTATCTAATAGTAAACATAACAGATTATAAACAGCTCAGTTTACTCTATTCCCGGGCGCAAAAGGCACTAAAAGCAGGGATCAAAATTTTACAGCTTAGATGTAAGGGCCTGGAGGATTGTACGCTTTACAATCTAGCCCTGCGCTTCAGAGAACTTACCAGTAGGAGGAGTTCCTTATTTATACTTAATGACAGGGTAGATGTCGCTTTTAATTGTAATGCCGACGGGGTGCACCTGGGACAGAATGATTTGCCCTTAGCTTGCGCAAGGAATATATTAGGAAAGAATAAAATTATCGGAAAATCCACTCACAATTTAAAACAGGCTCTGCGGGCCCAGTCGGAAAGAGCGGATTATATTGGTTTTGGCCCGATTTTTAAAACAAAAACTAAACCGAATGCAGATGCAATCGGGCCCGATGCAATAAGATTGCTAAAGAACATAAAGATACCCTTTTTTGCCTTAGGCGGAATTAATCAAGATAATATAAAAGAAGTAGTCTCTGCAGGGGCTAGAAGAGCAGCTGTTTCAAGCGCAATTTTGTCCAGGAGAAGTAGCGGACAGGCTGTAAGGAATTTGCGAAAGTTTTTACCATGACCCAGCTTCAATTAGCAAGAAAAAATAAGATAACACACCTTATGAGGAAAGCAGCGAAAAAAGAGGCTGCCTCTCCCGAATTTATAAGGCGAGGTATATCTAAAGGCAGAATAGTATTGCCGGCCAACAAGAATCACGCCAGCCTTAAAGCCCCCTGCGCAATAGGCACCGGCCTTTCAACAAAAGTCAACGCCAATATAGGCACATCGGAAATCTACCATAATATTTTAACAGAGCTTAGGAAATTAAAAATTTGTATAATGTACGAGGCTGATACAGTGATGGATTTAAGCACAGGCGGAAACCTTTCTAAAATTAGAAAAAGAATTATTGCCGCCTCTCCCATTCCGGTAGGCACTGTCCCTATATATGAAGTAGTGACCAATGCAAAAAAGGATGGTTTAGATATTAAGGATGCTTCTATTGAGGATATGTTTGAAGTGGTAGAAAAACAAGCTGAGGAAGGCGTTGATTTTTTTACTATACATGCCGGGGTAACAAAGGCCTCAATCAGGGTTTTAAAGCAGGCTAAACGAGTTACCGGGGTAGTGAGTCGCGGTGGAGCCCTGATGATAAGATGGATTTTGGCCAACAGGAAAGAAAATCCCTTTTATGAGCATTTCGATAGATTATTGACGATTCTTAAAAAATACGATATCACATTGAGCCTTGGAGACGGATTGCGTCCTGGCTCTATAGCCGACGCAACCGATAAACCCCAATTAAAAGAGCTATCAATCTTAGGGCAATTAGCAAAACGGACCTTAAAAGAAGGGGTTCAGGTAATGATAGAAGGCCCAGGCCACATTCCTATTAATCAAATCAAAAAGAATGTAGATATCCAAAAAAGGGTCTGCAATGGTGCGCCATTTTATGTATTAGGCCCGTTAGTTACCGATATCGGCTGCGGTTATGACCATATAACGGCAGCAATAGGCGGCGCATTGGCAGCAAGCTATGGCGCAGATTTTTTATGTTATGTAACTCCGTCCGAACATCTTGGCCTTCCTAATTGCGAGGAAGTAAAAGAAGGCATAATTGCTACCCGCATTGCAGCGCATGCGGCTGATTTAGCAAAAGGTATTCCCAATGCCGGGAGGAGAGATTACTCTATCTCAAAATTTCGCAAGCAAAGAAAATGGAGAGAGCAGATAAATATGTCTTTAGACCCTCGAAGGGCCAGGATGATACATTCAAGGCTAAAGTCAAATATAGCGGATATATGCAGTATGTGCGGCGAATTCTGCCCCATGAGGATAACTTAACTAGTTATAGGTTATAAGCTGTAAGTAGAAAGGAGGACATAGCAATGAAGTCAAAACTGTTTTTCCTGGCAACAATATTAACGGTATTGTGTTATTCAGGTATAGCTTATGCCGGAGAAGAGATT
>CAZMYR010000017.1:3797-32813 GCA_964570585.1 uncultured Planctomycetia bacterium | reverse complement strand
GAAAGACTTCTTACACAAACTCTCAACTAAACTGGCAAAAACCAAGTCAGTAATAATAGTTGAGGACCTTAATATACAAGGTATGCTTGCCAACCATCGTCTATCAAGACACATCCAAGACTCAGGATGGAGCCAATTTATAAGGATGCTAGATTATAAATCAACTTGGTATGGGTCAGAACTAATAAAGGCACCAAGGTTTTATCCTTCATCTAAGACTTGCTGTGTATGTGGCGCAACAAGAGTAGGAAGGATGGATTTATCAGAAAAAGTATTCATATGTGGTATATGCGATACTATTATAGACAGACACATAAATGCTGCAAGAAACCTTGCCTATCTGTCCCCATACCGAAACGCCTGGAGTGAAAGTTCATTCTTTATAAAGAATTTATCTACCCCAAGTTCTGGGGGAAGTTACGCCTGTGGAGATACCTCTGTCGGCGGAACGCAAAAATCTTTGCGGTCTACGAGTCATGTGTCATTGAAGCAGGAAACAGGCACCAAATGTTCCTAATGGAATATTTGGGTAAGTTCTGTGGAACGGTAACTACCAAAAGGCTTAATGAGCAAGTAAAAAGAAACGGGAAACGCTTCCCCGAGGATTTTATGTTTCGATTAACAAGAGTTGAACGGGATGAACTGGTCGCAAATTGCGACCAGTTGGAAAGGCTAAAACATTCTTCGAGTTTTCCTTATGCCTTTACGGAACAGGGCGTTGCGATGCTTTCAAGTGTTCTTAATAGTGAGCGCGCCATATTGGTAAATATTCAAATTATGAGAACCTTTACCAAATTACGCGAAATGCTATTGACGCATGCCGAATTTAGACAAAAAATCGAGGCTATGGAACGAAAATACGACCAGCAGTTTAGGGTTGTTTTTGATGCGATAAGGGAACTTCTGACACCACCGGAAAAACCTAAAAGGAGAATAGGTTTTCATCCTCATCATGATTAAAGAAATTTGAAATGCCAATTTGGCACATCAAGTTGGGGCGGAATACGCAAATTGCCCTATAATGGAGCGGGGGCTTAAGCCTCCGCTTCCTGCTCCTGCTTAAAGATTGTAGGTGCCAATTTGGCACCTACAATTCTGCTGATAAAATGGGTTACAAGAAGTATCGCTATTTAATTACTTAATGCCTACCGCATGCGTCGCCCGTGCGGCCCCTTCCACGAGTAATGCGCCCATGTCCGGAAATCCTCCTGCTTCTTCGAGCCTCTTTCTCTTCTTGCTTCCCTTTTCCTGCGGGGCCAATGCCATAAAGCTGCCCTATAAGGTCTTGTCTTATTTTATCTGGGTCCACAAACTTTGTTAAGTTCTGCCTCCCTCGGAATCCCCATGTATTCGAAAGAGCTCTGACAAAATTCTGGAAGTTCCCATAAGCATCGCAGGCTCTCAGTTTGGTCATGATTGAGACTGTAGGGTCATTTATCATTCTAAAAAAATCCTCATGCGACATCATACCCGTTCCCCTTGTATATCCCGGTATCTGTGAGGGGTCGGTTGGTATAACACCGCCAGGCGGCAGGGGAATACTCCTGGCAACCTGCGCCTGAAGGGCAATCCGTATGTCTCTGGTATCTACGAGTCTGGCCCCGTGAAACCCCTGAGCCAGCGCCGTATTGCCGAGTCCCTGGACAAAACTCCTGTAGTTGTCATAGGCATCACAGGCACGAAGTTTCTCCTGAGGTGAAATATTGGGGTTGTTTACCATCTTGAGAAATGGGTCGGTTGGCATCATCGGGACGGTTATCGGCTGGTCCGGAATTCCACCTTCGTCATGCCCCCGGCCTCTTTCTTCACCTGCTTCTGAACGAGTCGGATCAATAGTCTGTCGGGGTTTATGCACATCATAGGGATTTACAATAGGTTGTGTTGGTGGTTGATAATATTGAAGGCCAGGCCCTGGTGATAATTTATCTATAAGATTACCCGCCTTCTGACAAACTGATACAGCTACTGTTACAGCATCCTCAATTGCCGGCTTAGCTGCCTCTGCCGCTGCGCCTATCTTGACAGCAGCGGCACTTATTCCCTTTGCTGCTGCACCAACTGCTTCACCCATCAAGGTATTTTTAATGTAATCAATCAGGCTTTTGCGCTGCATATCATCCAGTTGGCCACCCATATTAGATTGCGTATTTTCAGTTTCCGCTCTTAGACGATCCAGTTCATCCAGCTTTGCCTGTACTGTCCTAACGTCGTCTCGTTCGGTGTTCATCCGCGCCTCTTCGCGCATCGCCGCAATAATATCCAGTTGTGCTTCGCACATAAACTGTACATGCAGGGACCCGCTGGCTGCTTCATGCTGCTCACCAACGAATTGCACTAGAGCAATAAGCGGTTCAACAAAAGCATAAGTACCTATAGCAACCGAAAGAGGTTCTGCATAAACAGTGCTGCATGCAAAAATAAAGATTAAAATACAGAACATGATTCTTGATAATTGCCTTTTAATACCTTTTGTGTTCATAATGGCACCTCTTCTTTCTCTATTTTTTCTCACGTTTCTCTGCGGTATAAGGTAGTGTTCGGATATACATTAGAACTCCGTCTTTTGTTCCTACCCTGACCAGATTAAGATAATCATAAACTTTTACCCCTTCACCTAAAGGAGGTTTAAGCTTGAATGTTGTTGTCGGCTTTCCAAGCCGTTTTTCCAATTCTGCTTCGGTCATACCCTTTTTAAACTCTTCTGGCCGTAAATTAAGCGCCTCGAAATCCTTTTGGATCTTTATCGATTTTTTAGTCTCCAGCAGAAATCCATCAAAGAATGCATAGTCCTTTTTCTTTTTAAAATAATTCCATATCTCAAATCGGCCCTCATCTCCTATTGCTATAAAAAAGCTATCTGGGTATCCATATCTATCAACCAGTTTCTGTTGGGCATCAGAGAGCTCTTGGAACTGGTCTTCAAATGCGCCGGCAAGGGCAATGAGGCCTTGGCAATAATCTTTGAGCCCTTTGGTGGAAAATTTCCTCTCTGCAGTTTTAAGCGTCCTGCTATATAAAGCCGTGTCCTTTTCCACTTTCCTCTTGTTGCTTTTTAGCCATTGGGCATCTTTATAACGATAGGTATGGAGCTGGCACAAGATATCGAACGCATCCGAAAGAACCACAAAGCCTTCAGCATCGGGGCTGTTTAGTTTTTTCAGGTGCTTGGCAAATGCCCTATTTTCTTCAATGACGCGCTTTGGGCTAATAAAATCGTTGAATATGAATTTATCCTGTATTGAATCATAATTAACAAGAATTTTTGCCTCCAGTCCAACCATTTCCTTAAAACTTTTTAGTTTTTTCGGATTGGCCTTAGAGAGTAATTTATCTGCAGCGGCTATGCCCTGATTGTTAGATGCGATATTCTCCCTGAGTATCTTCTCATATCTACCTTCTTTTAACAACGGCTTTGAGTAATCATAGTAGAGCTGCGCATATGTAAGATTGTAATAGGCCGCTAACGGCCCTTTCTGTGCAGAAGGGTCGGCTTCAGAAGGTTTCGCGGATTTTAAAATTTCCCTGCCGTTTGTATGATAGCTATATCCCCTTGTAAGGTATGTAAGGCCAATAACATCCTTATATCCGGGGTCCATTTGCCGAATCATAAACAGCAGCCGCTGTGCCATGGCTATATTAGCTTTTGACAAGCCAAAGTCACCTTTGTTGTGAGCTTCCATGCCTTTGTTGAAGAAAGATTGAAATTGTGAATAGAGCTGGGCCTTAACATTTTCCGCTGAAAATTCCCCTTCAGCAGCAAGCGCAGGAGACCTCTGCAGACACAATAGTAAAATAATGAAAACAGCAATTCTTTTCTTTTGCATACTCATAATCTCCTCCAATTATGTTTAACTCTTTTGGGCAGATGTCCTCTCACTATTCTCCTTTTATTCAGTATACAAGATAAAAGCAACAAATTCAAGAGAAGTTTCAAATTGACATAGGTGAACTTTCCCTAAGTGTAAGGGCATACGATAAGATAAGAAAAGTCGCAAGGACAATAGCAGATATGGAGGCTAAGGAATTAATAGAAGCTGCCCACATCTCCGAAGCAATTGGTTATAGGAGTTTGGATAGGAAGTTATGGTTGGAATAATTTATCCACAACGGAGCGGAGCCTTAAGGCTCCGCTCCTGCTTTATTATTTATTCTCTAAGTAATCTGAATATATAAAATCCGCTAAAAGTTTACCAGTAAATTTATGCCCTGTAACATTCCAATGAGCATCCCCATTAAAATATAGTCTCACTCCTTTTGCTTTAAGCTTATTGGCTTCTGCTCTAAATTCTTCTGTGGGGTTAAAAAAATCAATATTGTTTCTTTTGCAAATATTTTCTAACTCTAAACCGACTCGGTCCACATTCCATTCCTTATCAGAAATAACATATTTCTTTTTTGTAGCTTCCCATTCTTTTCTATATATACTTGCGCGGTTTGGTATGTAAAATATCAGCAACTTGCTATTGATAACGCATGTTTCCTCTTGTAACTTGATAATTATTGCCTCAGTAATATTCCAAGCATCGCGAACTTTACTATCATATTTTCTTTCCCACACCCTAAATGAGTCTGGAATTAAAACAATGTCATCATTTTTCTTCTCTAGGATACTTGGTTGCGTTTCGGGTTCTTCGGCTAAATGAAGTTTTATTGCCGGCCTATACAACCAACCTATTTTCTTTACTCTATCCCTAATAAGATTGTATAGACTTGAGTGATAAATAAGCCACTTTTTAACATCCCTGAAGAAAGGTTTTGTTTTTTGGTTTTGTAGCGCTTTACGTTTGCCTATATCTGGTTTAGGTATGGGGATATTCGTTAAAACAAGATTATTATCTTCAAGCTTAAAAAGGGGCTTATATCCACGCCAATACTTAAGTTGGTTATTAAACCAGGTGTCATTATCATAAAACATTACTATTGTTAAATTAGGTTTATATTTTTTACCTTCATTTTGAAAAAATAGTAATTCTTGATCCGTACTATATCCACCTGTACCGCTATTAATTACTCTACAATTAATCCTTTTATTTATTAATTCATTCTTTAAGGCTTCGGAAAAAAGATCTTCAAATTCAACCGTATAACCCTCTGCGAATGAATCTCCTAATATAAATATGCGAAACTCATTTTCATCTTTTTCGTAATCATATTCGGGACCGCGAATACCTTTTGAATTAAAAGACTCTTTAACGGAATATTCTTTTGTAGTATGAAAATTGGCAGCATTAGGTTTATGTCTCCACCCCAATAGTTGATCATACTCGCAAAATAACCTATGGTGCCCTGCTTGAGGTTTCTGTAATACTTGAGGCTTCTGTAATAAAAACCTACATAATAATTCTGTAACGAATACAGTAACTATAACTGCTGATATTAGCAAAATAAAATTAGTAAAAAAATGATTTTTTTTAATAGCCATTAGAAAGTTTTTCTAGCAATAGTGCCTGATAAGCAAGCATAACTATCGCTTAGTCATTCAACAATTCAGGGGACAGTTCTCTCTATCGCCTTTATTTACAAGATGTTAGAAATTAATTCTTTGGGTCAAACTATTTAGTGGCAGGGATGATAAGTTGTCCTTGTGCGGATCCTACGCCTGAATCTCCTCACGCCCCTTGCTTTTTTATCCTTCTCTGCTTCTTCACCTTCACGCCGACCTGGCTCTCCTTTACGAGATGCGAGGCGTTTTAATACTATCGCAGTTGGAAAAAGAGGATTGTCACGCACAATACCCTGGTAATTCTCATACTTATCGCAGGCGGCCATCTTATCTTCATTTGATATATTAGAATCAGCTAAAACGTCGTCAAACTCGCTAGGGGTTATCCAGTCTCTTTCTGTCCAGTCCCTGCCCCAGTAATCAGCTGGATTTTCTATTCGATCGTTGCTCTCTGCTTGGTCTAGTTCTCTGTTTATAGCATCTATATCTTCTTGCGCTAACTGGTCTACTAATTCATCTCCTGAAGGTTCTTCCGGCTTCTCTGGCTCTTCCGGTTTCTCAGACTCTTCTTCAGCACTTGTTTCTATGTCTTTTATATCTTCCTCTAAGGCCTCCTTAAAACTAGGGTCATTAAGCTGCTCCTGCATTAGTTCTGCCTGATATTTCGCTTCAAATTCATACATCATAGCTTCTCGCGCCAATTTTTTAGCTAAGGCATCTGACATTTCCACGCCATGCTCTTTTGCTGCCGCTTTTAAAGCCTCAACTTGTTTAGCAAAAAGATGGGCCCAACCTAAACCCCCTGTACCCCAGGTACATTCTACATTTGTCATTCCTGCTTCGGGATCTACTCTACCTGATTTATATGCACGGTATTCACTTTCTTTAAGTGCAGGCCGCCAAGCATACATCTCCGCAAGCTGGTTAGCTTTTACATAGGCCTTCGCTGCCGTCGCAACCAAGCTTACCTTAGAAGCTAGTGCCGGCGCAGCGGATTTTAAATATTCCATTCCTACAAACTCAGCCGTTGATACAGCTACCTTGCCATACTCTCCTTTGCTTGCCTTGTTTGCCACATCAAGTATTGCAACAACCCTTCCAACATTGCCAAGAAATTCAGGATTCATTTAGCAGGCATGGGTAAGAACCTCTGAGCTGACATCGACACTAAGACCAAAATCACTAAGACCTTTTTCAAATTCTTTTATTACTGCCCTAGCTTCTGCTGCCTCACTTCTCCGAACAGCGTCGCTTCTTTTCCTTTTAGCCTCTGCATCGGGGATATACGCAATACCCTGTCCTATCATAAAAACAACCAAAAATATAGTGATTATCTTAAAATATAAATTCCTTTTCATAATCTCATCCCGGTCCTTTCATGAACTTGACCTTCTATTTTTTTACAAGGACGATTAGATTCGCACAGTAATTTTTAAGCTCCTTGGAAAAAAATCTTCCTCTTGCTTTCTTAAGCTTGCTAATACATCCTGATATATTCTTTCTTACCGTTCTTTTATCAAGCCATTCGGCAATCATATATCGATATTTACATATTTCGCCCAGGGAGTCAAATGCTTCTGATAGAGTCGTAAATCCGCCGGCATTTGGGTCATTTAGCTCTTTTAATCGCTTGGCATATTCTCCCTTCTCCTCGGCAAGAGCTGTTGGAGAAATGAAATCTTTCCACATATACCTGTCAAATATCCTGTCATAGTTTAGAACGGATTTAGCTTCTAATGCAGTTATTTCTTTAAACTCTTTTAGCCCTTTTGGATCGGCTCCGGATAGCAACTTCTCCGCAGCAGCTATATCCTGACCGTTGGATTCAATATATTCCTGAAGCATTTTTCTATATTTTTTATCTTTTACTAATTTGTTTGAATAATCATAATATAACTGTACATATATGAAATGATGATAAGCTCTTCCTGCATCCTTTAAAATGGAAGGGTTGCTGCCTGATGATTCTATGGATTTTAAAATATCTTTGCCGTCTATTTGATGGATATAGCCTTTTACGAGATATATAAGGCCAGCAGTGTCCTTGTAAGCTGGACTGATATTTTGTATTATAGATAACAATTTTAATGCCAGCTTCATATTTTGTTTAGATAAATCGGAATTGCCTCTCTCGTAAGCATTTAAGCCGTTGTTAAAGGCGGATTGAAAATGGACATAATGCTTCGCATCCTTTTTTCTAGCAAAAGCTGCTTGCGGTGGTGTAACTGTATGGAATATCGCAAGACACAGCAAAATAACCATAAAAGCAATAATTTTTCTTGCATTAATATTCATTTTTCCTCCCTGCTATATAACTCTTCATGAGAATTTTCATCTCCCATAGACAAGAAAATCGCTTCGCGATAACTTTTTGGCGATTTTCAGTGGTTGGAATTTCTTTTTGAAATTCCATACCATAAATTATAATATACATTTATGGAATATTCAAGTGGAGAGATAATTTTATCTTGGATATAGCTGATATGGAAGAGGGAGCGGCCGAACAGAATCTCAAACGGTGGATTCTTTAAGGGCGATAGCAGGGGGGGCTGAATTTTTTAACGGTGGTAACAGGGAATATGAACCGTTCGCCTGCGAATGCGGGGCCCCCTAAGGCGCTTTTGTTTCCTACGTTCCTTTTCAGCATCCTTTTCAGCACCCTTAGCTGTTTCCTCCGATTTTTTAAAAACCTTACTTGCAGGAGGGAGCTTTATCCCGAAAACCTCCTCCGCATAGGCACGTGCTGCTTCGTAATAAACCATGGCAGCATTGTTCATTGCCGCCTCATCTGTAAGAAGAGCAACCATTTCAGGGTTCTTTAACATCTCCTGGTAAGCCATCTCGGCATAAACCTTCTCTGCTGCCTTGGTATCAGGCAGTGCTCCTGGAGTTGCAGCCCCTTCTGCGTTTACATTCAGTGCGTTTTGGATAATTATCTCGTTTTGGAGAGCCAGATTAAATTCCATTTGCCTCATTTC
Source organism: uncultured Planctomycetia bacterium (assembly GCA_964570585.1). GTDB lineage: Bacteria > Omnitrophota > Gorgyraeia > JABMRG01 > JAFGKX01. The sequence goes on along the minus strand of CAZMYR010000017.1, from coordinate 24,392 downwards.
ATTCTGAAAAGACTGCTCGATATTTAGCTGCATCTCTGCGAATGCCGGGTTCTTAAATGAATCTATAGCGGCATTCTGAGCTGCTATCATAGAGAGCTGCTTTGCACCTTGAATATCACCCTTTCTTAACATCTCTGTCAGCTGTATACCTGTCGTTGCATCTTGTGCATTACCTCGTATTTCGGCCTGGGCATACAAAGCTGCTACCGTTAAAAGGGCTTCGCCTGCAGCGCTGGCTCTGTCATGAGCCTCCTGCACTCGATCACCTACCGCTTTGCGTTTGGTTTCTATAGCCGCCGCTGTTTCCTGAAGAACCCCTTCGACTTGTTTGCGGGCTTCCTCAGCAAGAAATTTACAGGCATTAGCAGAGTCTTCAACTATCTCTTTGGCCTCAGCACCTTTAGCTTCAAGCTTTTCCTTGAGTGCTGTGGCATTTTCCTTGACGCTTTCGAAAGTCTCCAAGGCCGCAGCCTCTGTAGCTTTGTCTGCAGCTTCGTAAGCATCAAGCATTGCCTGGGCAACCTCGCCTGCAGCCACTACGGCCTTACCGGCCTGATTGAGAGCCTCCTGGCCTTGTTGGAGTATCGCCTGGGCTTGTTCACCTCCAGCTTTGCCTGCAGCCTCTACAGCTTCCCCGGCTTGATTGATAGCTGCCTCGGCTTGATTGAGTATCTCCTGGACTTGAGCCTCTGCAGCTTCGCCTGCAGCCTCGAGAGCCTGCTCAGCTTGTTTGAGAGCCTTCTCGGCTTGCTGGAGCGCCTTCCGGGCTTTAGCATCTGCAGCTTCGCCAGCTGCTTCTACAACCTCCCGGGCTTGGTTCACAGCATTTGTTGCGCGCTCTGTCCAGCTTTCTGCTGAACTCACATTAGCTGTGGCTAATACTAAACCTGAAATTATGAGAACGATTAACGATAGCTTAATAGGAAGCTTCATGACTTTTCTCCTCGCATTTACCTCTTCGTGAAAATCTTTATATTCCATAAATAAATTATAGTATATATTTATGGAATATTCAAGCGGTGAAATAATTTTATCTTGAGGCTGACCGATTAAGTTTGTTTTGGTTAACGGTGGGACGTCTTCCAGGCCTGGTAAATCATTATCAAGGCTTTAGAGCCGCCGGTGTCCATGACCCATTTAAAGCCTAATATGATGGCTGCTGCTAAAAACTGTGCAAAATACCTCTTGGATATGAAGGAAAACATTAAAGAAATAGCAGCAAAATAGAAGAACTTATTCTTCTTAAAATGGTTTTTTGCTTTGTTGGTTCTGCCGAATCTTTTGGCAATCATTTTTGCCTTCTTTTCTATATGAGCAGGCGGAGGTTCTGTTTCCTTCTCGTTAAATAATGAAAAAGTTCTCTCAGCATCGGCGAGCTTTTTAAAGCAGCTATCGCATGACATGATATGCTCGCAAATTCTCTCGCCCCTGTCCCGGCTTAAGATCCCCTCTAAATATTCCGCAAGTTCTATCTCATCGGGGTGGAAAGAATCCCTTTCGCCCTTAAGGCCTCCCCTTCTTACTGCATTTTTTAAAATTTCCTCGTCCATATTTAAACCTTATAACCTTTCTTAAGGAGATGTGCTTTTAGGTCTTGCCTTACCCTTTTGATTACGCTGGCTATTGTGCCTATAGGCAAATTTACTATTTTAGATATCTGTGTATATTTTAAGTCGTAAAGGATGTCTAATGTGGCGATACGGCGTTCCTTAAGCAGCAATGTATCTATAAATACCTCTATTTCTTTCTCAAGCTCATTTTTATGAGTTTCATCCAGCGGCGTATAAGCTGAGGCAGGGTTTACTTCGTCTATAATTTCTGTTTCTTTCGGGGGCTGTTTGGATTTTATATAATCAAGCGCTTCATTCTGCGCTACTATGATAAGCCACCTTGTTATACTCTTTGGATTTTTTATGCTTTTTAATTTTTGCTTTTCGCAGATTGATAAAAAAACCTGCTGATAAATATCGTAAACATCGGTTTCGGAAAGATTGAGGCAAAGTTTATTTATCTTGGTTTTTATTGCGAAAAATATAAGGCGGGAAAAATGTTCTATGAATTTTGACCAGGCTAAAGGCTCTTCGTTAGCGCAGCGTTGTATGAGGTTATCGATAGCGGTGAGTTCGGGCATTATCTATATTTGTCAATGCTATGCTGTTCTTTCCTCAGGGAGCATGTTGTTATCTCTTAGGACCTTTTCTAGTTGTAAAAGCGCGTCTTTAAATTTAGGAAATAATTCAACGCTTAAAGAAAGGCCCTTTGCAGTCGGGACCTTCTCACCTGCTTGTTTAGATTCTACCCAGACTCTGAAGTCCACTAAATCGAAACCCTTATACTCCTTTACTCCGACTCTTATCTCTTCAAACTTATTCTTATCAAACGTAACTATTGTTTTATTCATCCATTTCCTCCTCGCCTTTATCTGCGGTTGTTACAGACTCCTTAATAAAATTAACTAATTCGTCCTTATCCTTTGGCCTGATTTTAATAAATTTAATCCCGGCATCAAATTGCCGTTTTCCTTCTGAATCGAGTGCATCTATCTCTTTCGCCCAAACGACCTTGCCGCGGGCAATAATATGTTTCTCGCCCGGTATATCAACTTCAAGGTCAACAACGGCATCCTGCTGTAAAATCTCAGGCATATGCAGGCATATACCTTCTCCTGATATATCCTTACTAAAGACAGACCATCGGCTATCGGGGCTTTCTATAACTTTACAAGCCACACTGAGACGTTTCGGAAGACGTATACTTTTACGTCTCTCTTTGAGCGTTGAGTAGTAAGTATCTAACTCACCGCTGATTCTATCAACACGTTTCCTCTCCCGAAGCCACAACCAGATAGTTGTGCCGCCAAAAATAGCAAACGTGAGAATGGCAACTAAAATTCCGCGCATTTTAATTAACCCTCCCACCCCCGCTTTCGCGGGGGTAAACTTGTCACCGTGAAAACGGGGAGTGGCGGGGGGTCATCCTGAGGCCATAAGGCCGAAGGATCTCTCTATTATTTCTTTTCAGGCGAAGGGGCAGATTTGGTCTCCTGGCGAATGAGAATATTGCCTTCAAAATAAAGGCATTTTGTTTTGGAAACATATTGATAATCTACAGGAACCATCGGATACCTTCCATAATAAACCCATTCTTCTTTAGCAACCCCAAGTTCATCAACGCCTATCTGGTTTTTTTCATCAGGTTCGCCCCATCTGCTAATAACATCTTCTTTCCTATCCCCTAAGCGTATATTGGGCATTGAACTCCAGGGCGAAATAAGCACATCAGGGCCGGGAGGTTCAATCTCCGCACAACCTGCAAAAGGTAATATCAAAATAACAACTAAAATTAAATAAAATATCTTCATAACTTTTCCTATCTCGGTTCGCAAATCTACGATCTACAAACTACGAACTACAAACTAACGAACTATATCTTAATCTTCTCCGCTATATCCGCTACAACAGGGATACGCCAGTAATTGCCCATAAGAGCCTGGATAATGGCTATTATACAAATTATAGGTATAAGTATCCAGCCGATGGCACCTATAAACCACCCTAAAAAGGGTATTGCCCATATAAAGGTGAGTATTACTTCTGCTATAAATAAAACCAGCCCCTGTTTTGCATGAAAAAGGGCAAACTTGTTGTCTTTTTTAACTAATAATGGAATTAAACAAAGTATCCCAATATAAGCCAAAATTGCATATACTTTACCTTCTTTTACAACTGCATCTTCAGTGCCTTGTTGTTCAGTCACTTTTTTCTCTTCTTCTTGCATATTCACCTCCTCAAAAATTTCGGAGTCCCCAACAAAGCGAGGAATACAAGCATTCAGAGGGACCTATATATAGTATTGTAATAACATATGCGAACTATGTCAACATAAAAAAACCCCACGAAGTTTCGGGGGGGGGGTTGCTATTATACACAAAAAGTAGGGCAGGTTTACACCTGCCCTACTTTTTGTATCGCATAACCTATGTTGTTAGAACTCAACCGCTACAGCTGAAATAATCTTTGCGGCTGTATCATCATTGCCGCTTGGATAGACATCACCGGGCCAGAACACACCACCTTTTACTAAAAAGGTTACATCCTCTGTATAATCGTAGGTGGCTCCTGCATCCAGCTCCCAGCCTATGTCGTCGTCCGTCGCAGATTGCCTTATTGCCTCATCCAGCTGGAAATAGCTCAACGAACTATCTAACGTAAGGTCTGTTATGGGCTCAAGAGTAAGCATGCCTTTTATCTGGTGTTGGTTGGTATTGCCGTCAAGCCTGTTTCTGGCATTGGCGACACCAAGGATATCGACAGTATAATCCGTAAGTGTTGATGCAAGCACATCCATATATTCACGGATTAAGGAATCCTCTTTTCCTTTGTACATTGGATCCCAACCTTCATAATCTCCTGAAGTTGAATCGGGATCACCAGATAAATACTGATATTCCAAACCTGCCTTCGGAGTCCATGGTGTCTCAACCCACTTGTAATCAATGCCAACATCGAGCGCCCATGCTTCCCTGTCATTCTTTTTGACAAGCGCGTTAGCATAATCACCCAATTGTACAGCGCCTTCTGCCCAAACATTCATATCTGAATAAGGAACTAAAGAACCGCGAAGTCCATATGTCTGAACGTTCTGGCCATAAAGAGTGGGTTTGTTTGACTGATCATTTCTGATCCAGTAATAGGCCTCAGCCTCTGCATCGTATCTATCAAAGAGATACCCTACGTTGGCGCCCAAAAGGTCAATATCATCGTTGTCGCCGTCGGTATCATCTATTTTAGAATAGACAAGGTCTATTGTCCAGGGGTCATAATCTAAAGTGGCTCTTATAGCATCGAATGCTCCCTGAGCACTGAGGTAATCTGCTGAAAAATGGTTGGCATTGTCCCAGTTTGTGTTGTTGTTTCCGATGATTAAACCTTTACCAAACCACAGGTCTTGCCGGCCAATCGTTACAGTTAAAGGAGCATATAAAAACTCCTTCAATGTTACATAACCTTGATCTAAAAATAGACTATCATGTAAACCCTCAAGGCCGCTCCAGTCTCTTTCGTTAACTAGCCTTACAAATGTTGAAACATTGTCTGTTAAATCAGCTTCAACATTTAGGCCAACGCAGTCTGCGAAGAACTCATCAGTATCACTGTGGGTAGCGCCAGTACCAATGGTGTTATCGTCGTCTTTATCAAGGTCAAAGTTGCTCTCCACTATATGATAAATAGTGATGTCTCCGCTGACTTTTACGCTCTGTGTCTCAGCAAAAGCAGGCACGCAAAATGCCAATACCAATGCTGCTACACCAATTGCTGTTAATAATCTCATTTAAATCCTCCTATAACAAAAACTGACTTTATTAAAATAGATACTGCAAAAGTGCAGTATCTAACTACTTTTCTATATATATGCTAATCGCCATATCTGTTGATAACTCACGGCTAATTATTTCTTCACCTCCTCTTTGCCAAATTTGAGCCATCTACGGCGTTTGAGCCAATTACTTGAACTCTATTATATACAAAATAGCAAATTTTTATGCGATTGTCAACTGTTTTCTTGCTTTTTTTCAATCTACGAACTCCAAACTCCGAACTACGAACTAACTTACTCTTCCTCAACCTTATACGTAGAAGCCCGGCCTGCTTTTGGCGCAACGCTTACTGTAACCAATGTGTTTAAATGGCGCGGCTCTACAATTATTGTGCAGGTCTGGTCTTCCCTGTCAAAGTTAATAATACGGGTATTAAATTCCATTAAATTGATAAATCTCCAATTGTAAAGAGGCATCTGGTCTCTGTAAAATCTTACCACAGTAGAGGCGTTTGCCCTACCTGAATACCTGAGGATGCCAAAACGAGTTAAATCATTATCAAATATAAAAGAATCTGCTGGAACGATTTTAAAACCCCTTGGGCAAGGCACATCCTGAAATTTTAAAAGTGTAGCCACCTCTAATGTCTTCGGCATTTCAGCGCCTGATGACCGCCTTGAACCCGTAGCAGCGCAACCAGATATTGCGAGAATAGCAAAAATTAAAATAAATACATAAATTTTTTTCATATTAACCTCCAGAATTTCATTATTCCTGAATATAAAAATAACATACTATAATACCAAATGCAAGCAAAAACTCACATTTAAACGAAAGTTTTTTGCTAAATGAAAATCACTTCAAAACGAGGAAATCCCAAGCAATCATCTATGAGCAGCGATAGCATTTTTTGCCAAAAACACACACCGAAACGAAGTTTTTTGTGTGTTTGCCGAAAAACACTTGAACGAAGTTTTTGCAATACGAGGCACATTAGGAATTTTTTGCCAAAAAAACACCTGAACGAAGTTTTTTGTGTGTTTGCCGAAGCGACTGTCAAAAATTGCGAAAACAAACGCGAAAAAAGTGAGCAATTTTTGCCACAGTGAGCGAGGGCCGCGTTTGCCCGAGTGAACGACAAGCGGAGGCAAACACATAAAAAACGAAGTGGTACCCCTGGGCCGATTCGAACGGCCGACACCAGGTTTAGGAAACCTGTGCTCTATCCATCTGAGCTACAGGGGCAGAAATTTTGCTTCGCAAAATTTAGTTTTAAGTCTTAAGTTGTAAGTCGTAAGTAAAAATGGATATATCTGGGATTGTGTTCAGAATCGTCCTTAATATCTTATTAGCGTGAAGATATCGTATTCTTTAATTTTATCCCGACCTTTTAAATCAGACAGTTCTATCATAAAGGCTATACCGACAATGTCACCGCCTGCTTTTTTCACTAAATCGCACATTGCCTTTGCAGTGCCGCCGGTGGCTAATAAATCATCTAATATTAAAACTCTTTCGTTTGGCTTTATAGCATCTTTGTGCATGCAAATGGTGTCGGTACCGTATTCAAGTTCGTATGTCACCTCAACAGTCCCGGCAGGAAGTTTACCCTTTTTTCTTACAGGGACAAAGGCGCAGTCGAGTTTATAAGCCAACGCTCCACCGAGTATAAAGCCTCTGGCTTCTGCCGCTACTAATTCTTCTATTTTTTTGTCTTTGTATTTATCATAAAAAACATCTATGACTTGTTTAAACTTGGTTGGGTTTTTAAGCAGGGTGGTTATATCTCTGAAAAGTATGCCTTTTTTGGGAAAATCCGGTATGCTCCTTATATATCTTTTTAGCTCTTCCATTTTAAAATCAAATATCAAAATGACAATGTAAAATTTAAAAAAATTGGATTTTGATTTTTGGACTTAGGTGCTTTCAACTTTCTTAGCAACCAGCATATCCCTCAACTGGTTCATTGCCCTGTCTTCAATTTGCCTGACTCTCTCTTTGCTTATCTTTAAGCGCTCGCCAATTTCTTCAAGCGTATGCGGCCCTTTTCCGTCAAGGCCAAATCTTAAAGCAAGGACTCTTTTATAACGCGGTTTTAATGTATCTAAAACTTCCCTGACCCTCTCCTGCTGTAATAACCTTGTAATGCTTACAAACGGAGACTCGGCAGTAACGTCTTCTACCAAATCCAATAATCTACCTGTTCCGTTTTCGCCTATCGGTGTCTCTAAAGAGGCGGGTTCAGTATCCATGGCCTGCTTTATTTCCTTAATCTTTCCCGCGGAAACTTTAAGTTTTTTTGCAATCTCGCCCAGGCGCGGCCTGCGGTGCAACTTATGTTTTAATTGCTCAATCACCCTTTTGTATCTGCTGATAGTTTCCGACATGTAAACAGGGACGCGTATAGTCTTGCCCTGCTCGGACAATGCCCTCAATGTTGCCTGCTTTATCCACCAGCTCGCATATGTAGAAAACCGATATCCCATCCTTGAGTCATATTTTTTCACTGCCTTCATAAGCCCCAAGTTGCCCTCTTCAATCAAATCTAAAAGCGGCACGCCATAACGGGAATATTTTTTGGCAATGTTAACTACTAATCTAAGGTTACACTGAACCATTTTGCGTCTGGCCCTGGTGTCTCCTTTTTTAATACGTTTGGCTAAACGTATTTCTTCTTCAGCACTCAAAAGGGGCGCTTTGTCTATGTCTTTAAGATATAATTTTACAACATCTATGTCAGCTGACCTTTGCATATTACAATTTCCTCTCCTTAACTACTGCCTGGGCAGCGGCCAATCTGGCGATTGGCACTCTAAACGGTGAACAGCTCACATAATTCATTCCGGCAGAATGGCAGAACTCTACGCTTGAAGGTTCGCCGCCGTGCTCGCCGCAAATACCCACCTTTAAATCTCTCTTTGTCAAACGGCCTTTTTTAATACCCATGGATACAAGCTCTCCTACACCGTCTCTATCTATGATATGAAAAGGGTCGAAAGGCAAAATTCCTCTGTTTAAGTAGTCGGGTAGAAAACCGGCGATATCATCCCGGCTGAAACCAAATGTAAGTTGGGATAAATCATTTGTTCCGAATGAGAAAAATTCAGCTACTTCCGCTATTTTATCAGCGGTTAAAGCTGCCCTGGGAGTTTCTATCATAGTCCCTATGGAATATTTAATCTTTACATTGTATCTTTTCTCAACTTCGTCTGCGACCGATTTTATTACGCCATATTGATCCTTCATTTCTGCCCTCATGCCTATAAGAGGAACCATGATCTCCGGATAAATTCTCTTTTTAGCCTTGGTAAGCTCTGCTGCTGCTTCTAATATAGCCGTAGCCTGCATCCGGGTTATTTCAGGATAGGTAATACCTAATCTACAACCTCTGTGTCCAAGCATTGGATTTAATTCATGGAGCTGGTCTATCCTCTTTTGCAGTTTCTCTAAACTGATGTTCAATTCTTTTGCAAGCTCTTGCTTTTTATCTTTTTCTCTTGGCAAAAATTCATGAAGAGGCGGGTCCAGCAACCTTATTGTGCAGGGAAGTCCTTCCATTGCTTCTAATATTTCTAAGAAGTCTTTTTTCTGATAAGGTAAAAGTTCCTTTAACGCCTTTTCTCTCTCCTTGGGATGCTCAGCCAATATCATCTTTCGCATTGATTTTATCCTGTGAGGGTTAAAAAACATATGTTCTGTTCTGCACAAACCTATTCCCTCAGCCCCAAACCTCCTTGCCGCAGCAGCATCTTTTCCGGTATCGGCATTAGTCCTTATTCCTAATCTTTTAACAGAATTGCATATGTCCAAAAAATACATTAAATGGACATTGTGCTCTATATCAGGTTTTATTAAATCCATCTTTCCTTCATAAACATAACCCTTGGTTCCGTTTAATGTAATCCAATCGCCTTCCTTTACAGTTTTATCTCCGGCGGTAAATTGTTTTTTTTCAACATTAATGTGGATATCGCCGCAGCCTACTATGCAGCATTTGCCCCAACCCCTTGCAACCAGTGCTGCATGCGAGGTCATACCCCCTTTTGCGGTTAATATGGCCTGGGCTGAATGCATTCCGTGAACATCCTCCGGCGATGTCTCTTCCCGGACCAGTATAACCCTCTTTCCGTCTTTGGCCCATTGCTCAGCATCATCTGCGGTAAAAACAGCCATGCCAAATGCACCGCCGGGGCTGGCAGGTAAACCTTTAGCCATTGGGCTTATTATCTTCTCCTTCTCAGGGTCTAGCATCGGATGAAGAAGTTCATCAAGCTGCGAGGGCGTAACCCTCATAACTGCCTCTTCTTTTGAAATAAGTTTTTCTCTAGCCATATCTGTAGCCATTTTAACGGCAGCAGGCCCGTTCCTTTTTCCTATCCGGGTTTGCAATATAAAAAGCTTGCCATTCTCTATAGTAAATTCTATATCCTGCATATCATTATAATGCGCTTCTAATCTTTTTTGCACATTGAAAAGCTGCTTATAGATTTTTGGCATTCCTTTTTCAAGGCTCCTTAGATGCTTGTTATGTTCTGTTTTGCCGTATTCATTTATCGGCGCAGGGGTCCTTATTCCGGCAACGACGTCTTCTCCCTGGGCATTGGTAAGATATTCGCCGTAAAATTTATTTTCGCCGGTTGCGGGATTTCTTGTAAAACCAACTCCTGTTGCTGAAGTCTCTCCCATATTGCCAAAGACCATGGTCTGAACATTAACTGCAGTGCCCCAATCATCCGGTATGCCTTCGATTCTCCTGTAAGATACTGCCCGTTTACCATTCCAGGAGGCAAATACTGCCCCTGTCCCTTCCCAGAGTTGTTTCATCGCATCATCGGGAAAAGGTTTGCCCAGCACTTCTTTTACTCTCCTTTTGTATAACCTGCATAATTTCTTAAGGTCTTCTGCATCTAATTCGGTATCGTATTTAACCCCTTTTTCTTTTTTCATTTTTTCCATTATCTTATCTAACTGTTTCCTTATGCCTTTTTCATCCGATACCGGTTCTATGCCTGCTGCCTTCTCCATTACAACGTCGGAATACATGGTAATTAAACGCCTGTATGCATCGTAAACTAACCGTTCATCATTCGTATTCTTTATCAATCCGGGGATGGTCTCCCCGGTAAGGCCTACATTAAGCACTGTCTCCATCATTCCGGGCATTGATTTTCTGGCGCCGGAGCGGACAGAAACTAACAAAGGATTCTTTGAATCTCCAAAGCGTCTTCCCATTATTGACTCTACTTTTTTAAGGGCGCTATTTACCTGTTCTTTCAGGTTTTTAGGATATTTTTTATTTTTATAAAAATAATTACATACATCGGTGGTTATTGTAAAGCCGGGAGGCACCGGCAGCCTCAATTTCGGATGCCCGGCCATCTCAGCGAGATTTGCCCCTTTTCCTCCGAGTAAATTCTTCATTTCCGATTTGCCGTCAGCCTTACCTGCGCCGAAGGAATACACATATTTTTCTTTCTTTTTCACTGCTCTACGCGCCATTTGTTCCCCTTTCTATTTTACCATCGTTGATAAATCCGCTACATTCTTTACATACAACTCATTTATTCCCTTAAGCAACTTAAGCCTGTTGTTCCTTAATTTCTCATCATCAACATTCACCATAACTTTATCAAAAAAAGAATTTGTTATATTAGATAATGCCTCTGCGTAAAGTTTAGTAGCCTCATCATAGTTATCTTGCCGGATAAAGCTTGCGAATTTACCCTTTATCATTTTATATTTTTCAAATAGCGTCTTTTCTTCATCCATTTGCAATAATGAAGCATCTATTTCTTTAATAAAACTTGATACGCCCTTGGTTATATTATTTGTCCTTTCTACCACGCATCTTGCCTGTTCAAAATAAAATTTATTTATTATATTATTTAATCCGTCTAATCGCAAGAAAAAATTATATATATTATCAAATCCCGACGATATAACCGCATTTATTAAATCGCGCCTGGATTTATACTGCTCATCCATCATCACAATCAATCTCTCTTTTATAAATTCTGTGAATCCCGTTTTTAGCTTTTCGCACTCTGCATCCCCCGGCGCAATTTCAAAAACTTTATCAAACACACCGGATAAAGATAACTCTATTTTTTTTGCCAGAATAATATTTATTATTCCGATTGATTGCCTTCTTAGAGCGTATAAATCCCAGTTTCCCTTCGGCTGATGCCCTGCCTTAAAATGGCAAATAACAGAATCGAATTTATCAAGCAATGCTAAGATTGAACCTAATTTAGTTTCAGGCAATCTATCTTCAGAGAAACGCGGCCTGTAATGCTCTTCTATGGCCCGGGCTATCTCTTCATCGATACCCTCTGCCAGGGTATAATATTTGCCCATTACTCCTTGAAGGCTTGGAAATTCACCGACCATTTGAGTCAACAAATCAGCTTTACACAACGTGCAGGCCTTTATGATTTTTTCATAATCAATATCGGAAAGTTCAAAAGTCTGTTTAAAAGAATAAATGAGTTTTTTTAATCTCTCTACTTTGTCTGTGTAAGAACCTAATTTTTTATGGAATATAACATCTTTTAACTGCTCTGCTCTTTCGCCAAGGGGCTTCTTTAAATCTTCATTATAGAAAAATAGAGCGTCTTTTAATTTTGCGTCTAATACCTGTTCATAGTGAGCCTTTATTCTTTTGGTTTGTCTCAGTTTGCCGTCAATTATGCCTGCAAATCTGTTTAGAAGTTTACCGTTTCTATCTTGCAAAGGAAATACCCGCTGATTTTTAGACATACTGGCAATCAAAACTTCCTCCGGTAATTTTAGGTATTCTTTATTAAAGCTTCCCTCGATAAAATCCGGATATTCGACCAATCCGGTTACCTCATTAAGAAGCTCCTCATTCCTATACCAATTTTTTCCTGTAAGATATTTTGATATAATCTGCTTTCTTTCTTTGAAACTATATATGACGTTGCGTCTTCTTAATTTTTTAAAAAAATCATTGGTGTCTTTTATCTTAATTGGCCGGGAGTTAAACAGATGATGTCCATATGTAATATTTCCGCAAGATAGATTGCCGATTTTACATCTGATAATCTCATTGCCCAGCATTGCCAAAATCCACCTTATGGGGCGGGGAAATAAAAGTCCGCTTTCATCCCAATGCATATTCTTATAGGATGAAAAAGCCGAAAATACCTTCGGCAGTCGAGCTTTAATCAGTTCTTTTACAGGGACTCCCTTTTGTACCTTTATTTTTTCATTGTCAGACTCCGGAATTTTCCCTATATCATTCTGGGTTGCATCTATTTTCTTTAAAAAGCCCATTAGCGCTTTTGTCGGCTTTCCGCCTTTATCATATGCTATTCTTTTCGGCGGGCCTTCTTCTATTTTGTTATAATTGCGAGGTAGATTTTTAATAAAAATGATTATTCTCCTCGGAGTAATATAAAGTTTTAACTTAATATCTTCTGACTCAATTCCGCCTGTTATAGCATCTGTTAAATTAGATTTTATCTCCTCGGCGAAAGAAAAACCAACAACCTTTGGAGGCAACTCCTCTGTTCCTATCTCTAAAACAAAGTCTTTTCTTTCCATCTCCACCACAAAACGTTAAATGTATATGACAGCAAGCTAAAAGCAGCAATAGCATTTTTTAGCATTTTATGAACGAGACTGAGCCCCGCCCTTTTGCGAAAAGGGCGGGGCGAAGAAAAGTTTGTGTCTGAACCCGAACACATCGTAAGATGTGAGGGTGAGTTAAACTTTTCCGAAGTGAGTAAAATGCGTAAAAAAATGCGTGCTGCTTAGATTGCTGTCATATACAGTTCCGCGCAAGCTCTGGCTAGTTTCCTCACCCGGCCGATGTAAGAGGCCCTTTCATTTACACTTATTACCCCCCTTGCCTCAAGTAGATTAAATACATGAGAGGTTTTTAGCATATACTCATAAGCAGGTAAAAGTAGTTTTCCCAACAAGAGCCTCTGGGATTCTTTTTCATATATATCGAATAATCTTAACAATATATCTGGATTGCTTTTTTGAAAATTGTATTCGCAAGCCTCTTTCTCATCGGTTTTATGTATGTCCGCATAGGTAATGTCTTTATTCCATTTAATCTTAAATACATCGTCTATATTTTGTAAAAACATACATATCCGCTCCAGGCCATATGTCAATTCGCAAGGGATTACCTTAAGCGGAAATCCGCCTATTTGCTGAAAATATGTATACTGGGTAATCTCAAGGCTATCCAGCCAAACCTCCCATCCTAAACCGCTCGCTCCCAGCGTAGGAGATTCCCAATCATCTTCAACAAATCTTATATCGTAATTTTTCCTTCTTATTCCCAAAAACTCCAGGCTCCTGAGATATATATCCTGAATATCTTTTGGTGATGGCTTAATGATAACTTGATATTGATAATACCTCTGCATCCTGAGCGGATTATCCGCATATCTACCGTCAGTAGGCCTTCTTGAGGCCTGGGTAAAGGCGACCCGCCATGGTTTCTCGTCAAGAGATTTAAAAAATGTCATCGGATGAAAAGTGCCGGCTCCTACTTCAATATCATAGGCCTGGACTATGACACAACCTTGTCTCTTCCAGAATTCATCCAACTTAGTTATAAGGTCTTGAAAATACATAGCATACGCCTCTATCCATCATTAAGGGCGGGGTTAATCGCCCTAGATGAGCTTTGGGTGTTGTGAGCGAGACAATTAATTTTTTTCGCCAAATGTACTTTTAGGACTTATGGCGAGTGAGTGGCGGAACTGACTCGCTATTTCCTGGCTAAAGAATTCCGCCAAACGAACGAGTCATAAGTCCAAAAGTACGGCGGAAAAAATTAGTCGAGCGAACAATACCCAAAGCTCACGGTACACTAACAACACTCTTAATGAACCTTGCGCTCTTTAAATGCTCGCCAAGTTGATAATCTATGAATCTATTAAATATCTCTGATATTTCCTCGCGTAATTTCTTGCTAATACTGATGCGCGATAAATTTAAAAGCGGCGTCTTTGCCAATAGTCTCATAGATGCCGCTGCGCCTTTTGATATTACAGATGATTGGATGTCGGCGCCAAAACATCTATTACATAGGAGCCCGCCGAATCTTGTGCTAAAATGTGTATCGAAGGACAACTTTTTACCGCAATTTACACATGATTCTAATTGAGGCATAATGCCCAGAAGTTTTAAGAACTTAATCTGAAAAAACATTACTGCTTTATCAATAAAACGCTCCGAATTAAGCAATGTCAGGGTTTGGAGTAACAACCAATATATGTCGCTATTTTTATCTTCTAACGCAGTGAGTTTATCTACCAATTCTACTACGTAATATGCCCAGAGCCTTCTTTCTAAATCGTCATTGAGTCGTTTGAAAGTCTCTCTTAAGTCGCATTCAGAAATAGTATATATATCTTTTCTTTTCTTTTCGTAATAAACAATATAATAATCCGCAAACTCTTGAAGATAAGTCCCAAAAACCGCCCGTGGGCCTCGCACTCCCTTTATAAGCCCTTTAATCTTTCCAAACTCCTGAGTATAAAAATGGACTATGCAGCTGGTTTCCCGAATTTCTTTTTTGCTTAAACATACAGCCTGAGTCTTCTGTATTGCCATTGTAACCTCACTTATATATAATCCCCGAGGATATAACCATCTTTAGGGCCTGCTCAACACTCATATCCAGGGGCATGGTCTCCTCTTTGGGAATCAATAAGTATATACCGCTGGTGGGATTCGGAGTAGTGGGCACATAAGCGCTTATTAATTCCTTCTGGGTTTTCTGGCTGGGTTCACTGCCCGATTGACCCTCAGGGATGTTTTTCCTAATTAGCGAAGGGTCATCCTGAGGCCGCCAGGCCGAAGGATCTCTGGTTACAAAAGCAATAGAATAGATTCCTTTCCTTGGATATTCTATAAGTATAACCCGCTTAAATACACCTTTTCGCCTTCCTAACAAAGCACTGCTTATATCTTTAGTAGTTCCGTATATTTTCCTTATCATAGGTAACCTATATAAAACCTTTTCTAAAAATAAAAGAGTCTTTCTCACAATAAAAATTCGTGTAGTTAACCCGATTATTCCTATCAATAAAACAACACCTATAAATATAAGAGTTTTTGCTAATATTACTCTGGGTTGTTCTGCTGGAAGATAAGGGGTTAAATAATTCAACAAGGGATTAAGTAAAAGCAAATTCAATTTTATTATAATGAATCTTAAAATCCACACTGTTAAAATAACAGGCAAAATAACAACTATTCCGGTAATAAAATTGTCTCCTAAAAACCGCAAAAATCTCCTGGACATTAAACCCCTCTCATTTGTGTATGTATTTGAAATACAAGAATTGTTATTATAATTCCTAATGAAGCCCCTGCGAAAACCTCCCAAAATGTGTGAAGCCCTTTCCTCATTCTGCTCTGCGAGACTAAAAGGGCAAGGATAAAAGCAAGCGCAGAAATTAAAGCATTGGTGGAAACCAGAGCAATTACTGTGCACATAGAAAAAGACATTGCCGCATGCCCGCTGGGCATCCCGCCTCTTAAAGGTGTGCCTTTACGCAAAATTGCCTTTGATAAAATTACTATTGCAGCCACTAAAATCAACGCCAAAAAGGTAATGTGCCAATCCGACTGCCTTACCCGCAGCATACCCCTGCTAAACTCGCTAAATAACCCGTGTTTAAAAAACAGAAAATAAGCTATAACAACTGCAATAATAGAAGCTACCAATACCGCGCCGGCGGATATATCCTTTATCACTTTTGCCTTTTCATCGCGCACATTTATAAGTCCGTTCAATAAAAATTCTACGGTGGTATTGAACATCTCCGCTACCAAAACCAGCCCTATCGTTAAACACAAAATCATAATTTCTACTCTCTCAAAATTAAGATATACCCCAAACAAAAGAACTGACACTGCTATAATAAAATGGATTCGCATATTTCTCTGAGTCTTAATTACATGGAGGAATCCTTCGATAGCAGCATTGAAACTTTCTGCGATATTGACTTTGTTCATCTCTTCATAAGCTCCTGCTGTTTTTTCTCCAGCTTTTTTCGGTCTTTTTCTTTTAAATCATCGTAACCTAATAAATGCAGGATTCCATGGGCAATGTAAAGTGAGACCTCATTTTTTAAAGAGGTGTTGAATCTTTTGGAATTCTCTTTTGCCTTCTGCGGGCAGATTGTTATATCTCCTAAATAATTGTTAAAAATTTCTCTATCAAACTTTCCCGGCTCTATGGCAATTACGTCGGTAATTCTATTTTTCTCGAAATATTTTTTATTAAGCTGTTTGATTTTATAAGGCGATACAAATATCAGGTTTAAAATACAATCTTTAGGTTGCCTAAGATGTTTTAAGAATTTCGTCGTTATCTTCTTAATCTGTTTTGTATCGATTCTGATATTTTTTTGCTGGTTTAAAACTTCTATATTCACTTTTTGTTATTGTTTCGATTCTTTTTTTCAGGCCGTCCGCTGTTAGGGTATTCCACCCTGGCATGATATATACCTACCAGTATGCGGACAAAGCTTCTGGAAATTATATCGATCTCTTTTAAGGTTAGATCGCATTCGTCCAGCTGCCTATCTATAAATTTATTATTTATTATTCTTCTTACTAATTCATCCAGATGGGCATGGGTTGGTTCAGTCAATGCCCTTGAAGCAGCCTCTACCGAATCAGCCAAAAGGATTATGGCGGTCTCTTTTGTTTGAGGCTTAGGGCCGGGGTATCTAAAACCCTCCTCTTTAACCATCTTCTCATCCGGCTCTCTCTCTAAAGCCCTTTGATAAAAATAATATATTAACCCTGTGCCATGGTGCTGCTCTATCATGCCAATTATAGGCTGAGGCAACTTATATTTTCTGGCTAAATCGACACCGTCTTTGACGTGATTGGTTATAATCAGTGCGCTCATATGCGGGGTTAAATCTTTATGGGAAGTGGCGGTCTTAGGTTGATTTTCACTGAAATATTCTGCTTTGGCAATCTTTCCTATGTCATGGTAATAGGCCCCAACCCGGGCTAAAAGAGAATTAGCGCCTATAGCATCATCGCAGGCTGCCTCGGCCAAATTTCCCACTACTAAACTATGGTGATATGTGCCGGGCGCTTTAGCGGACATCTCCTTCAATAAAGGATGATTTAAATCGGCTAATTCGAGCAAACCAACATCCGTTGTCAAATTCAGTGTTCTCTCAAGAACAGGCAAAGAGACCATGGTTATCCCGGCTGCAAATATTCCTGCCCCTATGCCCCATAATCCTTCCTTTAAATAAACCATTAACTCCAATTCATTTAGTATACCCAGAGATGATATACATATAAAATTGGATATGCCCAGATATAATCCCGCCTTGAGTAAATGGGTCCTTCGCCTTGCCTTTTTTACAACAAAGGCCCCAACTGTTGCGCCTATAAAAGATACCATGAAAATATTCAATTCTGCACCGGCCATTGCTGAAATTATGATGCTGGTAATGATTATTAACGGAAAAACCACCGTATTGCCAATAAGTAATGTAAAAAGCATAGACACACTGGCAGCAGGAATAAAATAGCTGGGTAGAGGGCTAAGTATTATAAACTTTGTTATGGCTGCTATAAGAAGCAATAAAATGCATATAAGTGCTATACCGGCGTAACCTTTTAGCATTTTTGGTTCAAATAATTTTGTATACATAGCCAAAATAAAAAATAGCAGCAGAAGAATCAATGCAAAACTAAAGGTAAACGGGAAATTGTCTGCTTTTTCGGTCTTTGACGTTATTGCAGAGAGTTTAGTAAGGGTCCGGGCAGAGGCCCTCTCACCTTTAAAAATTATAATTTCTCCCTTTTTTACCTCGTTTATATTATAAAAAGGCTCGACAGATTCTTCTGCTGCCTTACGCGCTGCGCGGGTTTCTTTTTCGCTAAAGCTTAAGTCCGGTTTAATCTGCGTAGTCAATATAGCTGATATAGCTTTCCTGATAGATCTTGGGCTATCTAAATTTTTATTTATATATTGACTGAGCCCATGTTCTGCAGACGATGGCAATAATATATCAGCGACATCGGCGGTTGATTTATCCGATTCTGTTTTGACGGTTATCTTTTCAATATTATTCGAAAGAAGTTTTTCCTTATCGGCCTCCGATATAATAGGATTGGATAAAACTTCATTTATTGCAGAAATGCAAATTTGCCGAAGGCCCTTTGTATCTTTAAAATAAACTATTTCTTTTAGATTTTTTAACGAGACCTGTATATTAAAGCTGTTCTTAAGTTCCTCGTAAGTCTGCTCGTTTATGGGCATTTGCGAGTTCTTGACTGCAACAACGTTATCGAAAAAGACGTTAATTCCAGTCTCTGCATTTTTAAGTAGTTTTAAATCCGCAATATATATATCGATAATTTCTGAAGATGCCTTTTTCCTGGCAACTCCGGTCTTTTCTTTATCAATGCCCCAGGTATAACTAAAATCAAAAGGCGCATATATATCCCTAATTGAGACATCGCCCTCATGCAACTCACTCTTAATGGGCATTTTGCCTATAAGGGATATGGCTAAGATGCATACGCCTGTTATAAATAGAGTCGTTGTAGTCGCAATTGTTCTTCTAAGGGTGGGTAATTTTTGCACTCTTTTAAATATACTGGGAACTTTTATTCTCGATTTTATCCTTATTCTTTTCATTTTATAGCGGAGGCTTAAGCCTCCGCTCCGTTGTTCTTATCCTGATCCTGACTTTTTATCTCAAAGCCTTCCCATACGCTTCTATTATCCGCTGCACCAATACATGTCTTACAACATCACGTCCGTCTAATTGAATAAATTTTATTCCTTTTATATCTTTCAAAATATCTCTTATATGGAAAAGCCCGGAAGTATTTTCGCCCGGCAAATCGCTTTGGGTAATGTCCCCAGTAATTACAACCTTAGAATCAAATCCTAATCGGGTGAGAAACATCTTCATCTGGTCTCTTGTAGCATTTTGGGCCTCATCCATAATAATAAAAGAATCATTCAATGTCCTGCCTCTCATAAAAGCTAATGGCGCAACTTCTATAATGCCGCTTTCGATATGTTTATGTATATGTTCCGGTTCCATCATCTCATAAAGGGCATCGTAAAGGGGACGTAAATAAGGGGTAACTTTGTCGTAAAGGTCGCCCGGGAGAAAGCCCAATTTTTCACCTGCTTCTATAGCCGGGCGGGTTAGAATTATTCTGTTAATTATATTATTTTTGAGGGAATTGACAGCCATGGCCATTGCTAAATAGGTCTTTCCTGTGCCGGCAGGCCCGATTGCTACCACTATATCATAGTTTCTCATTGCATCAACATAAGCCTTCTGGCCTTTAGTCTTTGGATAAACATACTGTTTTTTGGAAGTGACTTCTATTCTGTCGCTATATATGGATTTAGGGTTTAAACCAATATCCTCATCTGTCTTCTTTATAAGATAATCCACTTCTTGCCTTTTTATTGTTCTGCCTGATTGTATTAAATCAAGCAAATGCTTGAATACCTTGGTGGCCTTATTTACATTTTTCTCATCTCCGGTTATAGATAGGGCATCTCCTCTGGCTGCAATCTTTACTTTAAATACCCTCTGGATAATCTTAAGATTATAATCGTGGTCTCCAAAAAGCAATTTAGCTTCCTGGTTACTTCTGAGTTTAAACTCCTGCTGCATTTTTCCTTACTTGACGTACTCCGACTCCTTTTCCAATTCCGGTATAATCAACTCCATCCCCGGTTTTAGCCTCTGGGGGTCATCTATCTTATCCATATTGGCTTCATAAATCAGAGTCCATTTTGAGGCCTTTCCATAGAACTTCATTGCTATAAGGCCAAGAGAATCCCCCTCTTTTACTTTATATAAAATAGGGCCGGTCGATTCAATTGCTATCGGTCCTTCAACTTCCTCTGCAGGCCTTTCTACTTTAGCAGAAGGAACCTCTGCTTTTTGTTCTGGTTTTGGAAATTTCTCTTTTATTTCCCCCATTGTTGGAATCTCTACCCTGATATCTATATATTCTCTCGTTTTGCCTTTTGCAACAGTCGGTTCTGAAGAAGCCCGTCCTTGTATGTATCCCCTATTTCCTGTAATATCCTGGTCTACTCTTTCCCTCACTACCTTTCTAACCGTAACACAGCCTGAAATTGATAAAACTACCAATAAAACAACAACAAGATACAATAATTTTCTCATGTCCCCTCCTTTATGGTTTAAAAGGTTCTAAAGGTTCTAAAGGTTCTAAAGGTTCTAAAGGTTCTAAAGGTTCTAAAGGTTCTA
>CAZMYR010000017.1:0-3697 GCA_964570585.1 uncultured Planctomycetia bacterium | reverse complement strand
AAAGTTCTAAAAGTTTGGAATCTTTTGAACTTTTTGAACTTTTTGAACTTTTTAAACTGTTTTTAGTTTCAACCCTAACTCGTCAAGCTGCTTCTTGGATACATCCGAAGGCGCTCCGGTTAACATACAAACTGCGCGCTGGGTCTTCGGAAAAGCTATTATCTCCCTTATAGAATCGCAGCCTAACATTATTGCAAGCAACCTATCCAGGCCCAATGCTATTCCTCCGTGAGGCGGCGCGCCATACTTAAGGGCCTCGGTTAAAAACCCAAATCTTTTTTTTGCCTGTTGTTCATCTATGCCTATAATCTTAAAAACTTTCTTTTGTAAATCCTGATTATGTATTCTTATGCTGCCGCTGCCAATTTCCGTGCCATTTACAACCAAATCGTAAGAACGCGCCCTTACCCTTTGAGGTTCTTTTTCTATATATTTGACATCGCCCTCAAACGGCGCTGTAAAAGGGTGATGCTCTGATTCCCACCTTTTTTCCTCATCGTTATAAACAAGCAGAGGAAATTCTGTAATCCACAAGGACTTAAATTTGGTTTTATTTATGATATTTTCCTCATTGGCCAATTTTTTTCTAAGTTCGCTCAAAATAAAATTTGCTCTTTTTGCCTCATCTGCAACAAACAATAACAAATCTCCGCCCTGAGCCTGCATTCTGTCTAATATCACTTCCTGGAGTTTATCATTAAAAAATTTCACAACAGGCCCTGTAAGTTTATTTCCCTTAACCTCAAAATGGACCAGGCCTTTACCGCCGATGGTTTTCACATACTCTGTAAGCGAATCTATCCTGCTTCGAGAGATATTCTTAGGTTTTTTAAGATTAACGCCTTTTATTACGCCTTTTTTTGCTGCATCTTTAAAGATTTTAAAATCCGTTCTTTTTAATTCATCCGTTAAATCTACCAACTCCAGGGCAAAACGTGTATCCGGCTTATCTGTGCCGAATCTTCTCATTGCATCAGCATAGGTCATTCTTTCAAAAGGGTTTTTTAGCTCGATATTTAGTATATCCTTAAAAAGCCTGGCCAGTAACCCTTCCGTCAAAGAAAATATATCGTCTTCCTCGACAAAAGACATCTCTGCGTCAAGCTGGGTAAACTCCGGCTGTCTATCGGCGCGAAGGTCTTCGTCTCTGAAGCATTTGGCAATTTGAAAATATCTATCTATGCCGGCTATCATAAGGAGCTGTTTAAAAAGCTGGGGAGACTGTGGAAGGGCAAAAAATTTACCTATATTTACTCTGCTGGGGACTAAATAGTCTCTCGCTCCTTCAGGGGTGGATTTAGTCAAAATCGGTGTCTCTACATCAATAAAGTTGTGAGTGTCCATATAATCTCTCATAATCTTAAAAATTTTATGCCTGATGAAAATATTCTTTTGCATCTTTGGCCGCCTTAGGTCAAGATAGCGATACTGGTAACGTAAATTTTCAGAAAGAGTAGAATCATCACTAAGCTCAAATAACGGCGGTTTGGACGGATTGAGTATATTTAACTCAGAAGCCGCTATTTCAATATTCCCTGTAGGGATATTTTCATTTTCTGTGCCTTTGGGCCGCCGGGCTACCTTGCCCTTAACCCGGATTACAAATTCAGTTCCTAATTGTTGGGCCTTAAGATGTAGTTGTTTATTTTTCTGGGGGTTGAATACTATCTGGGTAATGCCGTATCGGTCGCGCAAATCTATAAATAGAAGTCCCCCATGGTCGCGTATAGTAGCGGCCCATCCGCAAAGAATTACATCTTCGTCTATATGAGCCTTATCTAACTCGCCACAGGTATGGGTTCGTAACATAAGTTATAAGTTTTAAGTTTTAAGTAGTTGATCCGAAAGCTGGTTGAATTCTACCTTCTTTTGCTTTCCGGTTTTCATGTCTTTTAAGAAAACTTCTTCGTTTTTAAGTTCATCGTCACCTATGACTGCTGCGAATTTAGCCTTAATTTTGTCTGCGTATCTCATCTGGGCTTTTAAGGATTTGCTTTGATAATCCATATCGCAAGATATGCCTTTTTTCCTTAGTTGGTGCTGAAGATTAAATGCTGCTCGCCGGGCCTCCTCATTCATTGTAATTATAAACAGCACAGGAACCGGCGGATTATATTTTAGCTCTCCCTGTTTTATTACGCTTAATAATCTTTCAAATCCGACTGCAAAACCGCAGGCGCCTGTTTTAGGCCCGCCCAATTCTGAAACGAGCTCATCATATCTCCCGCCGGCTGCAATAGCATCCTGCGCTCCTAAGCCGGGCGATATTACTTCAAATACCGTTTTGGTATAGTAGTCAAGGCCCCTCACTAAAAAGGGGTCAAGTTCATAATTTATATTTTCTTTGTTTATAATATCTAAGACTTCTTTAAAATTTGCCTTACAATCATTACAGAGGTAGTCATTGCTAAGCTTTAAAGAACGCAAGGCCTTTCTACATGTTTCATTTTTGCAATCTAAGATACGTAATACATTGGTATTGTATCTTCTCTGACAATCCCGGCAAAACCTGTTTATTTGAAACTTAAGGAGTTCTTTTAATTGTCTCTTGAATTTCTCTTTATCCTTCTGGCAGCCCAGGGTATTTATCCTGAATTTATAATCTTTTACAGACATCGCCTTTAAAAGGTCATCTAGCAATACTATGCTTTCACCATCAGCATAGGAAGAATATGAACCTATGAGCTCAACTCCGAGGTGGGTAAACTCTCTTTGTCTGCCGGCCTGAGGCTTCTCTCCTCTATACATCGGCCCAATATAAAATAATTTAACAAATCCCCCGGTTTTATACAGATGATGTTGTATATATGCACGCACTGCTGAAGCTGTTTCTTCAGGACGCAAACATATACTACGTCCCCCTTGATCAAGGAATGAGTACATCTGCTTCTGCACTATGTCTGTATCTTTACCTACCCCTCTTATAAAAAGGGGCGTAGATTCTATTACCGGAGTGCGAATCTCCTTATATCCGTATTTAACAAAGATGCCCCGGGCAATCTTTTCTAAATAATGCCACAGTCCGGATTCAGGCGGCAGAATATCTTCTGTTCCTTTTAAGGATTTTATCATATTACAACTTTCAGCTTTCAGCTATCAGCTATCAGCTATCAGCTTGCTTAACCCTCTGCTTCATTACCAAACCAGGCTTAAAAACTACTGCCTTCTTCGGCGGCACCGGCACTGTTTCTCCGGTGCGAGGGTTACGGGCAATCCTTGCCTTCCTTGATTTTACTTTAAAGACGCCAAAATTACGAAGTTCGATATTTTGCCCGGATGCCAGAATATCGATTATTGCATCTAATGATTTCTGCAATACCTTTTTTGCTACTATCTGCTTTACGTCGGTTTCATCTGCGACCCTGATAGCTATTTCTTTTTTTGTCATATTTCACCCCTTTCTACTTTTCATAACTAGTTACGATACTGTAACATACAAACATACCAGAGTCAAGAATTTTCGCTCAGGTCTGTGACAATTTTCGCAGGGACGCAAAAAATCCCCAGCGTGGATTTTTTGCTCGACCTTCGGCCTCGCTCTCGCATATGTGCTAACTAGGGGCGAACCATGCCCGCTCGGCCTGCACACGCCCTGCTCAAATTGTCACAAGGCCTTCGCTTGAGGTGGGTTCAAAATGCTAAAAATGCTATCGCTGCTCATAGGTGATTACTTCGCTTTAGGCGTTTTTTAAAGAAG
>CAZMYR010000016.1:0-33947 GCA_964570585.1 uncultured Planctomycetia bacterium | reverse complement strand
ACAAGCCAAAATTATACTTTACACAAAGCCATTGTCTGGTATAATAATGAAGCGTAAAAGGCGCGAAGCAACAGAGGAGATAATGGTGCGAAAAAAGAATCTTTTTATTTTTTTAATAGTTGCCGCTTTTTTAATAGCTGGCCTATTAGCTTTTCTTTATTTTTCCGGTAAAGTTAGGATTATGCCGGGGGAGAGGTTGCCAGCAGCCAAGACCGAAGCTTTAGGTGTTTCCGGCAGGGTCACCCTGCCGATACCCCTAAAAATACACGAAGGCCACGGGCATATAGTGGAAAGTTATAAGGCAAAAGAAAAGGTTGATAAGGTAATACTCCACATTCAGGATATTCACACAAATTACGAAGCCCAGAAAAATATGTCTAAGATAATAGAGGCCCTTATAAAAGATAAGGGCCTTAAGCTTATTATGGTTGAAGGCGGCTGGGGCGATGTAAGCCTATCATATTTGCGTGACTATGCGGATAAGGAGCGCCGGTTAGAAGTAGCAGAGGAATATCTTAAAGAAGGCAAAATATCAGGAGAGGAATATTTAGATATAATCTCAGACTATGATATGGACATAGAGGGCATAGAGGAAGAAAATTTATATAAAAAGAATCTGGATACCTTTTTTAAAATAGAGGCCTTTAGAAAAGAAGGGAGCGAAAGAATAAAGCAGCTAAAGAAAATAACAGATGCCCTGAAGCAGAAGATATATCCATCCAAATTGTTAGAGCTTGAAGAAAAACGCGCTGAATATAATGACGAGGAGATTACCCTTGCAGAATTTTATAGACATCTGGCGAGATTGGCCGGCAAGGAGCATTTGGATATATCGGATTTTAGCTCTTTTAACCGCTTTGTCAAGATTGTCGAGCTTGAAAAACAAATAGATTTTGCAAAGGTAGAAAAACAGAGGGCCGCACTTATTGAGAAACTATCAAAGATTCTAAAGAAGGATAAATTAACCCCCCTTGTTACCAAATCATTAGAGTTCAGGTTAAATAAAGTTAGCCCGGCAGAATATCATACTTATTTGAAGAAGGCAGCAGAAGAAGCAGGGATAAGCCTTAAGGATTATCCAGACCTTTCCACATATGTTGAATATATCAAAAGCCATGAAGAAATCAATACAAACATATTGTTTAAGGAAGCCGACCTCTTAGAGAAGAATTTAAAGCAGGCATTGATAAAAAATGAAGAGCAAAAGAAACTTCACAATTTATCCATGACGCTGAAGATACTTGACAACTTCTTAAATTTAAAATTGATACCTGACGATTTTACCTATTACGAAGAGCACAAAAACGCATTTTTAATATCTGCCTGGCTTCCATTTTTAAGGAAAAGAATAAAAAAATATAGAATAAAGCATCCTTTGCCTGCAGATATATCTGTTTTAGACAACAATCTTTCCACCCTGGTTGAATTTTATGATATTGCAAACAAAAGAGATGAAGTGTTTATCAAAAAGGCAGCTTCCTTAATGGATGAGAAAGAACAAAATTTAGCAGTTTTGATAGCCGGAGGTTTTCATACCCCCACCCTGACAAAGATGTTCAAAGATAAGGGTATCTCTTATATAGTAGTAGCGCCAAAGACTACCCAGAAGACAGACCCGGAATTATACAGGTATATACTGCAGTATAAATCAGGGAGAACAGAATAGGAGGAAAACACCGTTTGGGATTTCAAACGGTGCCAACCCCAACAAATGTGCGGAATAATCGGTTATATAGGAAAAGACCAAGCCCAACCCATTCTTTTAGAAGGGTTAAAGCAGCTTGAGTATCGCGGTTATGACTCAGCAGGCATGGCTACTATCGTTAAAGGCAAAATATCGGTGCGCAAGCAAAAAGGAAAAATCTCTGTTCTAGAAAAGCTGCTTCAGAAAAAACCGCTTAAAGGAATAGTAGGCTTGAGCCATAATCGCTGGGCAACTCATGGAATTCCAAACCAGAACAATGCCCACCCCCATTTAGATTGCAAGAGCGAAATTGCCATTGCGCACAACGGAATTATAGAAAACTACGAGGCATTGAAAGAGGGCCTTATTAAAGAAGGCCATTGTTTTAATTCAGACACAGACACAGAAGTCATAGCGCATTTAATAGAAAAATTTTACAAGGATGATTTAGAAACAGCTGTGCGCGCTGCCTTAAGGGAGGTTAAAGGGTCTTTTGCGTTGGGCATAATATCAACACACCATCCCGATAAATTGATCGGGGCAAGATATGGAAGCCCTCTTGTTGTAGGAATAGCAAAGGAGGCAAATTTTATAGCCAGTGACGTAACTGCAATATTAAAATATACTAAGGATGTCATCTTTTTGGAAGATAATGAACTAATTTCTTTGAATAAGAACAGCATTCAAATAACCACCATCGGCGGCCGCCCTATTAAAAGAGAGCCCGTCAGAATAAACTGGGATGTTGCCCAGGCCCAAAAAGGTGGATATCCCCATTTTATGTTAAAGGAGATAAATGAACAGCCAACCGTGATAGAAGGCATATTGAATCATAGGGTCTCTCAGGGGAAGGAATCTGTGTATTTTGAAGAATTAAGCATCCCTGAAAGTAAATTACGCCGGATAAAAGATATATCTATAGTTGCTTGCGGGACTGCTTATCATGCCGGACTTTGCGGTAAGTATGTTCTGGAGCGGTTAGTTAAAATACCCACATCGGTTGATGTTTCCAGTGAGTTTAGATATAGGAATCCGATTCTGAGTAAAAACACCTTGGTCATCTCTATAAGCCAGTCAGGAGAGACCGCAGATACTATAGCCAGCACAAGAGAAGCAAAAAGATTGGGCGCAGACATACTTTCTATAGTTAATGTTTTGGGTTCTACTATAACCAGGGAATCCAACGGGATTATATATACTCACGCCGGGCCGGAGATAGGAGTAGCTTCAACCAAGGCTTATACAGCCCAACTTTGCATATTATATCTTTTTGCTATACATTTAGGTATGCTCAAAGGCACAGTCTCGACGCAAAAAGCAAAGGATATGTTAAGAAAGACGAACCTCTTACCGCAGATTTTAACCAGGGTGCTGAATAATCAGCAAACCATATTAAAGATAAGCAAGGACCACCATAGCAAAAACTGCTTTCTCTATTTGGGCAGGAATATTAATTTCCCCAATGCATTGGAAGGCGCGCTCAAGCTCAAAGAGGTTTCTTATATTCATGCCGAAGGTTACGGGGCGGGCGAAATGAAGCACGGCCCTATTGCTTTAATCGATAAAGATATGCCTGTAGTATGCATTGCAACCCGCTCTTCAGTTTATGATAAGATGTTATCAAATATCCAGGAGATAAAGGCAAGAGGCGGGATAGTAATATCAATTGCCACAGAGGGCGATGAAAGAATAAAGGGGCATTCCGATTATGTTATATATATACCGGAGATAGACGAATTGTTCTCACCAATCCCGGTTGCCTTATCCTTGCAACTTTTGGCCTATTATATTGCCGTAAAAAATAAACGCGACGTTGACCAACCCAGAAATCTTGCAAAATCTGTAACAGTAGAATAACCATTTGCGCGGTGCACACCCGCACCGCGTAGGTGTAGGTGGTGCAAATGCCAGGTACATTATATGTAGTAGCAACCCCCATAGGAAACTTAGGAGATATTACATTAAGGGCTGTAGATACGCTCAAGAAAGTGGACTTAATTGCGTGCGAGGACACCAGGCATACAAGGAAACTAACCACTCGTTACGGCATAGAGACTCACCCGATTAGTTATTTTGAATATAACAAATTTAAAAAGTCAAAATATATAATCGCACTTTTGAAAGAAGGAAAATCAGTAGCCCTTGTTTCCGATGCAGGAACCCCGGGCATAAGCGATCCAGGGTATCGACTTATAAAAGAGGCAATAGCGAACAATATCAATGTAACTATTATACCCGGGCCGAGCGCAATAATATCTTCATTGGTAGTCTCCGGGCTGCCCACAGACAGGTTTATTTTTGAAGGGTTTCTTCCTAATAAATCAGCCGCCAGAAGGAAAAGATTAGAATCTTTCAAAGATGAAAAACGCACCATAGTCTTTTATGAATCACCCCACAGGTTGGTAAAATGCCTCAATGATATGCTGGGCGTTTTTGGCAATATAAATGTTGTGTGCGCAAGGGAACTTACCAAGAAGTTTGAGGAGATAAAACGCGCCTCTTTAACAGAGCTGATAAAGCATTTTAATAAGGCAAAACCCCGAGGTGAGTTTGTGATTTTGCTTAATCCAGCGATTAAATGAAAGCCCACAAGACAGCCATAGTCTCTAAGAAAGCAAAAATAGCCAGAGATGTTGAAATAGGCCCTTATGTAATCATTGAAGACGATGTGGATATAGGCTCCGGCACTAAAATCGGCGCTGGTAGCTATATATGTTCAGGCACCACAATCGGCAAAAATTGCAAGACACATAACAACGTTACATTGGGCAGTGAACCTCAGGACTTAGCATATAAACCAGTAAGAAGCTTTCTTAAAATCGGGGATAGAAACATATTCAGAGAATATATGACAGCTCATCGCGGGACAAAAGAAGGCTCATCTACAATTATTGGAAATGATAACTATTTTATGGCGCTTTCCCACGTAGCGCACAATTGCCGCATACATAACAATATTGTACTCTGCAATAATGCGCTTTTAGCAGGATATGCGGAGCTAGAGGATAAGGCCTTTATATCGGGCAACGGCCTGGTGCATCAATTTGTAAAAATAGGCACCCTGGCAATGGTAGGTGGGGGAGTAAGGGTGATTAAGGATATACCACCTTTTATGCTGACAAAAGAGGAAGACGTTGTTAATTTCTATAATATTGTGGGATTAAAAAGAGCGGGGCTATCTGCTGCTATTCGTAAAGAAATAAGAGAGGCCTATAAGATACTTTTTTTGTCAGGGCTTAATGTTACAAACGCAGTAAATAAAATAGAGAAAAGATTGCACTCAAAAGAAATTAATCACTTTGTAAATTTCATAAGAGCTTCCAAGCGCGGCATCTGCAGCGGCAAGAAACAGTTTCGCATCAAATTTCCTCTTGACAGAACAAGATAGCTGTGGTATAGTCAACCAACAATTCGGAAATTAAGCCTTTTAACTTGGTCCGGAGAGGCCGAGAAAGGGAAAAGATGAAACGAGTCTATAGAAGATTTATAATGAACCCACCAGAAACAAGAGGTGGGTATTTTTATGCCCAGATTCAGGAGCAATTATGACTATTAAGGAAAAGGCGAAGATTATGGATAAGGAGGCTATGGATAAGGCCTTAACCCGCATCGGGTGTGAAATAATAGAGCATAATAAGAGTGTGAAAGATTTGGCCATAGTGGGGATAAGAAACCGCGGTGAGCACTTAGCCAGAAGAATAACTGCAATTATTGAAAAAAAGCAAAAAGAAAAGATTGCTTTTGGGGTTCTGGACATTACCCTTTATAGAGACGATTTGACTGCCCTTGCCCAGCAGCCCATTGTTCACGAGACCCATATAGATTTTGATGTAACTGCTAAACACATTGTTCTGGTAGATGATGTGCTTTATACAGGCAGAACTATCCGCTGCGCCTTAGATGAAATTATAGATTTTGGCAGGCCCAAGTCTATTCAGCTGGCAGTGTTAATAGACAGAGGGCATAGAGAGCTTCCCATAAGACCTGATTATGTCGGCAAAAATATCCCTACTTCAGATAAAGAAGTGGTAGATGTTAAAGTTGAGGAATTTGATAAAAAAGATGAGGTTGTATTAGGCGAAAAACGGACAATAAAATGAAGTGGACAAAAAAAGACCTATTAGGATTGGAAGATTTAAGCGCAGATGAGATTAATCTCATATTAAACACTGCCTCTTCGTTTAAAGAGATATCAGAGAGGCCTATTAGAAAGGTGCCTACTTTAAGAGGCAAGACAGTAGTTATGCTCTTTGTTGAGCCAAGCACCCGCACCCAAACATCATTTGAGCTGGCGGCAAAAAGGCTTTCTGCAGACACCGTTTCTGTAGCTGCAAGCACAAATAGCATGCAAAAAGGCGAAACCTTAAAAGATACTGCCAAAAATATAGAGGCAATGAAAATAGATGCCCTCATAATTAGACATTCGTCAGCAGGCGCACCCCATATGTTAGCGAAAGTGCTCACGCCCTGTGTAATAAATGCAGGTGACGGCTCCCATGAACATCCAACCCAAGGCTTGTTGGACATCTTTACTATAA
Organism: uncultured Planctomycetia bacterium; assembly: GCA_964570585.1. Lineage (GTDB taxonomy): Bacteria > Omnitrophota > Gorgyraeia > JABMRG01 > JAFGKX01. The sequence continues at coordinate 27,725 of CAZMYR010000016.1, read as the reverse complement.
AAGAAAAGAAAGGGCGGATAAAAGGTTTAAACGTTTCTATTATCGGCGATATTATGCATTCCAGAGTAGCCCGCTCCAACATCTGGGGCTTGACAAAGTTGGGCGCGAATGTCACTGTATGCGGTCCGTCTACGCTTATCCCACCGGGGATAGAAAAGATGAAAGTCAACGTTACAACAAGCGTCCAAGAGGCGATAACAAATACGGATGTTTTAAATATATTGCGTATCCAGCTCGAAAGGCAAAAGGGTAAATTCCTTCCGTCTATAAGAGAGTATATGATAAAGTTTGGGATTGATTCAGAAAAATTAAAAGGCGCAAAGAAAGACATGTTGATTATGCATCCCGGGCCTATCAACAGAGGGATTGAGCTGGCTCCGGAAGTTGCTGATGGGCCTTATTCTGTTATATTAAACCAGGAAACCAATGGCGTTGCTGTGCGGATGGCAGTTCTGTTTTTATTGCTCGGTAGAAACGGGGGGGACACCCTGCAGCACAAAAAGTGAACGTGTATATCCCACCCACTTTTTGTGCAGCAGAGCGTCCCCAAGTGTATGAAAATACTGATAAAAAACGGCAGAATAATAGACCCTGCCAATAAAATAAACAGAGTCTCGGACATATTAATAGACAATGATAAAATATCAAGGCTGGCAAAAGGTATAAAACCTAACGGCGCTGAGGTTATTGACGCCAAGGGGATGATTGTTGCTCCAGGGCTTTTTGATATGCATGCCCACGTTAGACAACCGGGCAGAGAAGATGCAGAGGACTTTATCACTGCCTCATGCGCCGCTGCTAAAGGTGGATTCACAAGCATAACCGCTATGCCAAATACCAATCCTGTGTGTGATAACAGAGGGATAGTTGAATATATTATGTCTGAGTCTCGACGAAACGCCATTATAAATATATTTCCTATCGGCGCTATTACCAAGGAACAAAAAGGCGAGGATTTAGCAGAGCTCGCGGATATGAAAGATGCCGGAGCTGTTGCAGTTTCGGATGACGGCTTCTCCGTTAAGAATACCCAGCTTATGAGAAAGGCTCTTGAGTATTCAAATATGTTTAATATGCCTGTTATATCTCACTGCGAGGACTTAAATCTATCCCAGAGCGGGGTTATGAATGAAGGCCTTACGTCGACCCTGTTAGGCCTGCGTGGGATACCGAATATTTCGGAAAGTTGCATTGTAGCAAGAGATATTGCATTAGCAAATTGGACAAAGGCAAAGCTTCATATTGCCCACGCATCAACCAAAGAATCTGTTGAATTGATAAGACAGGCTAAAGAAAAGGGTATAAATGTAACCGCAGAAACCTGCCCCCATTATTTTACTCTTACAGATGAAGCGGTGAAAGGTTTTGATACAAACACAAAGATAAACCCGCCATTGCGCACAAAAGAAGATAGAAAGGCCATTATTCAAGGATTAAAAGACGGTACCATAGATGTTATTGCCACAGACCATGCTCCCCACACTGAAGCTGATAAAGATGTTGAGTTTGACATTGCCCCTTTTGGCATAATAGGCCTTGAAACAGCCCTTTCTTTAGCTATTAATGAATTAGTGGATAAGAAGATCATAAAGTGGGATGAATTGATTAAAAAGATGTCATATTCTCCGTCGCAGATTTTAGGCCTGCCCAACAAGGGTAGATTATCAATTGGGGCAGATGCAGATATTGCAATAATAGACCCTGATAAAAAATTCAAATTTGCCAAAGAAACAATAGTATCCAAATCTAAAAACTCGCCCTTTATCGGAAGAGATTTTAAGGGATGTGCTGTTGTTACGATCTGTGGCGGTAAAATAGTATATAGACGCAAAAAGGGACGTTTCTGAAACCAAAGGGGAAAATGTCCCCTTTGCGGGGACACTTTCCTCTTTGGTTTCAGAAACGTCCCTATACTATGAAATCCTTAATTGTATATTATTCATATTCGGGTAATACCGGCAAGGTAGCGGAGATTTTAAAAAATATATTAAGCAAAAAAGGTCAAGCAGAAATTCATCAATTAAAACCTATTGATGAATCAAACAATTTCTTTGTGCAGGCAGCGAGCGCCTTTACCGGCAAAAGGGCCCGACTTTCTAATGTAAAGTTTGATTTATCAGGTTACGATTTAATCTGTTTGGGTACCCCGGTATGGGCCTTTGCACCTACCCCGGCAATTAATACATTTTTAGATAAATGTAAAAATTTAGATGGCAAAGACGCAATTTGCTTTACAACTTATAAAAGTGGAGCCGGTGCTAAAAGATGCCTAAATACGATGATTGAGAAGCTGAAGCAAAAAGGCGCGTTTAAAATATCCGGTTTTAGCATACAGCAGACAAAGGTAAACGATACAGATTTCCTTGAGAAAGCGATAGAAGTGGCTTTGGGAGAAGTTAACCTCACGCCCTCCTAATGAAATTCATAGTCACTAAAGAATTAGGCAGGCTGGTTCGCTGGCTGAGAATACTTGGGTATGACACAGAGTATTTTTTAAGCAGCAATCGTCCGTCTTTGGTTATAACCAGCTTAAGGGATGAGCGCATAATCTTAACAAGAGATAGCCGGATGAGTCCTGTAAGCGGAATAAGGATAGTAAGAATTAAGCACGATGAGTTAAAAAAGCAACTTGCCCAGGTTATGAAAGAATTAGATATAAAACCCGATGAGAAAGCATTATTTACAAGATGCGTTTTGTGTAACAAAAAACTCAAGGAAGTGGAAAAAGAAACAATAAAAGACAAAGTTCCGGAATATGTATATGAGACTCAGAAAGATTTTGTAATTTGCCCTGGATGCGGAAGGGTTTACTGGCATGGAACTCACTGGGGAAATGTGCAGAAACTTTTGGCAGAGGTAACCGCCTAATGAAATTTATAGCAGACCTGCATATTCATTCAAAATATAGCCGGGCTACGAGCAAAGACATGGATATAGAGCATATTGTCCGATGGGCCAAATTAAAAGGTATTAATTTGGTAGGGACCGGCGATTTTACTCATCCGACGTGGTTTGAGGAATTAAAAAGCAAGTTAAAACCTACCCCCGGAGGGCTTTATCAATACAACGGCATAAATTTTATTCTCACCGCTGAAGTTAGCAATATGTATAGCAAGAATGGAAGGGGAAGAAGAATACACACCCTTATATTTGCGCCGGATTTTGAAACAGCAGAAAAGATAAATAAAAAATTGGCTGATAGAGGAAATATCGTATCAGATGGGCGCCCCATATTTGGCTTTGATGTAAAGAATATAGTAAAGTTGTGTTTGGGTGTATCCGAGGATTGCTTAATTGTGCCTGCTCATGTGTGGACTCCATGGTTCAGTGTCTTTGGTTCTAACTCCGGCTTTGATTCTATTGAAGAATGCTTTGAAGAAGAGGCAAAAAATATATATGCACTGGAGACAGGTTTATCGTCGGATCCTTTAATGAACTGGCGCTTGAGCGCCCTTGATAAATACACACTTATTTCCAATTCTGATGCCCATTCGCCTGCAAAATTAGGAAGAGAAATAAATGTTTTTGATTGTGAATTGAGTTATAAAGCAATTATAGATACATTAAAAAGAAGGGATAAGACTAAATTGTTATTTACAGGGGAATTTTATCCGCAGGAAGGAAAATACCATTTTGACGGCCACCGCTCTTGCGGGATTAGATTCTCCCCAAGTGAGACCAAACAGCATAATCGAAGATGCCCTAAGTGCGGGAGGCCTTTAACAGTGGGGGTTATGAGCAGGGTAGATGAGCTTGCTGATAGAGAAGAAGGTTTTATTCCTAAAGATTCAATACCATATAAAAGCCTTGTGCCCTTGATGGAGATAATTGCTGAGGCCCGGCAAAAAGGCGTAGCAACAAAGACAGTTGAGGATGAATATAAAACCGCGGTGGGTCATTTCGGAAACGAATTTGCCATATTATTAGATGCCGGCGAGAAAGACATATCGGAGAAATTATCAGAGAATACGGCAAAAGGGGTTATGAAGGCAAGGAAGGGTGAGCTTAACATAGAACCGGGATATGACGGTGTATACGGTACTGTTAAGATATTGAAGGAAGAAGAATTGGCTAAAACCAAAGGTAAACAACTGGAGCTATTTTAGAGTTGAGATCGGGACTCAATCAATAGAACATGATACACACCAAAGCAGAGATATTGCTTAATCAGAAAGTAGCGCCGGATCATTTTAAGATGGTTTTGGGCTTGAACGGGTTTAAAGGTGAAATAAAACCAGGGCAATTTTTTCACATAAGAGCGGGCAGCGATTATGACCCCTTGCTGAGGCGGCCTTTAAGCTTTCATCGTGTCGGTGATAAACCAAATATAATCGAACTGTTGTATAAAGTTGTCGGCAAAGGAACGCAGCTTATGTCCCGGCGCTCAAAAGGGACTTACTTAGATGTAATAGGCCCGCTCGGTAATGGATTCAAAATAGAAAAGGCCCAAAGGAATTTTATAATAGTCGCCGGAGGTATAGGCGTGGCCCCCTTTTTGGCTTTATGCGATGAATTGGCAAAATTTAGAAAGAAAAGTATCACTGTTATTTTGGGCGCGAAATTTGCCGATTATATAGTTTGCGAGAAGGAATTTAAGGATTTAGGAGCTGATGTATTAATAGTAACAGAAGACGGTTCAAAAGGAACTAAGGGTTTAGCCACAGATGTTTTAGTCGATGTTATAAAAAGATTTGACTTAAGAGGAACCATTGGCCCTCTGGCAGATAAAGACACATCGGGCATTACTATAGGCAGCTATCATCCTCTGGTGGGAGTTTATACCTGTGGTTGTAAAGATATGCTTAAAGAGATAGCAAAGATATGCAAATATTATAAGTTAAAAGTGCAGGCATCACTGGAGGAAAGAATGGGTTGCGGTTTAGGGGCCTGTTTAGGTTGCGTAGTAAATACAATAAACGGATATAAAAGAGTCTGCAAGGATGGACCGGTGTTTGACCTAGAGGAGATTGTATTTTGATGGATATCTCGGTAAAAATAGGCCGGATAAAACTCAAAAATCCCGTAATGGTTGCCTCAGGAACATTTGGTTATGCAGAAGAATTTAAGGATATAATAAATTTAAAAGATATAGGGGCCATTATAACAAAGTCTATAACCTTAAAATCAAGACAGGGAAACAGGCCTCCTCGATTATGGGAGACAACAGCAGGGCTCCTTAATTCCATAGGGTTGCAGAACGAAGGAGTCGAAGATTTTATTAAAAATAAGTTCCCCTTTTTAAAAGACATTGGTGTGCCGATTATTGTAAGTATAGCCGGAGATACAATCGATGAATATGCGCAATTGGCAAAAAGATTAAACATTGCCGGAATAGCTGGGCTGGAAATAAACATCTCTTGTCCGAACGCTAAAACAAAACACAGATTGTTTGCTCAAGATGCGAAAGATGCCGCTGCAGTTGTAAGGGCTGTCAAGAAAAATACAAAAAAGACAACTATTACCAAACTTTCTCCGGAAGTGACGGATATTTGCGAGATTGCAAGAGCTGTTGAAAAGGGAGGTTCTGATGCAATTTCAGTAATAAATACAATAAAAGGCATGGCGGTGGACATAGAAACCCAGAAGCCTCGATTGGGAAATATAACCGGGGGCCTAAGCGGTCCCGCTATAAAACCAGTAGCGCTGCGTATAGTTTGGGAAACAGCTCAAACAGTTAGGATACCTGTGATAGGGGTTGGCGGGATAATGACAGCAGATGACGCAATAGAATTTTTATTATGCGGAGCAACTGCTGTGCAGATAGGCACTGCCAATTTCCTAAATCCACAGGTTGTGATAGCAGTAGCTGAAGGAATAGAGGCATACCTTAAAGAGGGAAATTTATCGAACCTAAAAGAAATTGTAGGAAGGCTCGATGATAAATAAACTTATAGTTGCCTTGGATGTCGATAGTTTTAAAAAAGCAAAAAATTTTGTGGATGAGCTTTATCCCACAGTAAAAATTTTTAAAGTCGGAAGTGAACTCTTTACTATTGCAGGGCCTGAAGCAGTTAAAATGATAAAGGCAAAAGGAGCCGGGGTTTTCTTGGATTTAAAATTCCATGACATACCGAACACAGTAGCAAAAGCAGTAAAAGCCACAGCAAAACTACAACCCATTATGCTGAATATCCACGCCTCAGGCGGCGCCGATATGATTAAGGCAGCTTCCGCAAGCATAAAATCCTTACCCAAAGATAAAAGGCCGGTTCTTTTAGCAGTTACAGTTTTAACTAGCATAGATAAAAGCACATTACGCAAGTTAGGCGTTAGCCGCTCACCAATTAAACAGGTTGTTTATTTAGCAAAATTGGCAAAAACTTGCGGAGCAAACGGTATTGTTTGCTCTCCGAAAGAAATACAGGCGGTAAGGCAATCTTGCGGTAAAAAATTTATTATTGTAACAGCAGGGATTAGGCCTGCAGGAGGAAGTTCATTTGACCAAAAAAGAATAGCCACCCCCGCCTGGGCGATAAAAAAGGGTGCGGATTTTATTGTTGTGGGAAGGCCGATAACTAAAACCAGGAACCCTAAAAAAGCAGCAGAGGAGATAATTGAACATATTAAAACTGCTTAAAAAAACCGGCGCATTATTGGAAGGACATTTTATTTTATCGAGCGGTTTACACAGCGGAAAATATGTACAATGCGCCTCTGTTTTAAAACATCCAAAGCATGCCCGGAATTTATGCAAGCAGCTTGCCGCTAAGTTTAAAGGAAAAAAAATAGATGCTGTAATAGCGCCTGCAATAGGCGGGATTTTGGTCTCTTATGAACTTGCCAGAGCTTTGGGCACTCGTTCTATTTTTGCAGAAAGAAAGAAGAGTAAGATGCAACTTGGGAGAAACTTTGAAATAAAAAAAGGTGAAAAAGTTCTGGTAGCTGAAGACGTGATAACGACAGGCGGCTCCACCGGTGAGGTTATAGATTTAGCTAAGGGTTTAGGCGGGGAAGTTGTTGCCGTAGCTTGTATAATCGACAGGTCAGGAAAAAAGAATTTATTTGGGAACATTAGATTAAACAGTCTATGTAAGATGGGAATAAAGACTTACCCTGCCAAAAGATGCCCTTTGTGTAAAATGAGGATACCGATTGATAAACCTGGTTCGAGACTATGAATATGCCTGAATTCGACCTTACCATAACTACTCCCCAAAAGCAGCTTTTTAAAGATAAAGCAGGGTTTGTTAATGCCCCTTCAGAAGAAGGCTATATGACTATATTAGCCAGCCATGCCCCCCTGCTTGCCAATTTGACTAAAGGCAAGGTTACCATCAAGACTGCTACCGACACAAAAAAATTTGATATAACAGGCGGCTTTATAGAAGTAAATGAAAAAGGCGTAACCATTCTAATAAAACAATAATGCTGTAGTTTTGAAATCGCTGAAATATTCCTTTTTATTAAAATATAATTTTTCAGTGCTGTAGTTTTCCTTGCTTGACAATTTTCTTATTAGATGTTATTTTACTTCTGTGCCTAAGACCATTTTTTATTACTTGGGCTTAATTAGTCAAGTCGGCTTAACTATTATAATTACTCTCATAATAGCCATTTTCATCGGCCGATATTTAGATGAAAAGTTTAATCTAAATGGCGTTTTTACCATTCTTTTTATCTTTATTGGCATAGGGGCCGGTTTTTATTCTGTTTATAAACAGATTATTGATAAAGATGATAAAAGATGATTTTGCCAGATTCAGGCTGGATATTCTCGCTAAATCTTTCGCAGCCGGGGCAATTATTATAATAACAGGGTTGCTTTTTAAGCAAAGACTTTTTTCCCTTGGATATTTAATAGGTCTTTTAGCCAGTATTTCGCATTTTTCCAATATATATAGCAATATAAGAGCGATTTCGAATCCAGGAATCAAAAGAGTAAAACTTTATTTGACCTTAAGATACCTTTCCTTTTATGTTGTCCTTGCGTTTGTGCTGGTGGCAACTTTTTTAAAAGACAAATCTATGTTTGTCGGCGCAGTGGCAGGATTTTTATCAATAAAAGTGGTTATTTATATTGACGCATTTATAGGTAAAAAATGGACGCAGCAGAACTTATCAAAATAGTTTCTCTGGCAGGAGCCGGGCTCTGTATGGGCTTCGGTGCAATAGGCCCGGCAGCAGGGGTAGGCCTAACCGGCGCTGAAGGCGCAAGGGCGCTGGCTGATAGGCCCAATATGAGTGTGCAGATAATGAGGACTATGCTTATTGCTATGGCTATAACAAGTTCGACAGGGATATATTCGTTGGTAATTGCGATATTACTGCTGTTTGGGATAACATGAATAGCACCGTCCCGACACCTTTGGTGTCGGAACGGTGCATATACCAAGATGAACGTAGCCCAGATAGAAACTATAACTTTTACTTTGCCGGGACTCCCCTTTATTTTTGAGATAAATCCTAACACCCTTCTAACAACCTGGATTGTAATAGGCGCACTTTTTTTATCAGGTATTTTAATTAGACAGATTTCTAAATTGATACCTGGCAAACTACAGACAGCAGTTGAATATATACTCGTGTATTTTATAGATTTTTGTAAACAATCATTAGGTGAAGACTGGAAAAAATTCTTTCCTCTGGTAACGACCCTGTTTCTATTTGTAGTAGTATCTAATTGCATATGCGTAATACCCGGAGTAAAATCTCCCACATCGGATTTAAATACTTGCCTGGGCTTAGGGCTTATGGTTTTTGTTATAGTGCATATTTCCGCCATAAGGCATAAAGGGTTAGTTAATTATATAAAAGGATATTTTAGGCCATTTTTTTTCTTTTTTCCGTTGAATGTTTTAGGAGACCTTGGCAAAGTAATATCGCATTCTTTCAGGCTGTTCGGGAATATGTTCGCCGGAGGAATAATAATTGCCCTGATCGGCCCGATTGCATTTAAGGTTGGAGGAATTTTAGCAATACCAAAGGCAGCCACATCTCCTATTGTTATATTGCTTTCAGTAATAGCCCAGGGTTTTTACGGGATATTCATAGGGATAATACAGGCATTTGTGTTTGCAGTATTGGCATTGACGTATATCTCTGTTGCGCGGGAATAGAACAGTTAAAAAGTTCTAAAAGTTAAAAAAGTTCAAAAAGTTTAGAACCTTTTAACCTTTAGAACCTTTGAAACTTTTTAAACTGTTGTGAACGAGGAGGCGAAGGATGGATATAGCATATGCGGCACAGGCAGTTACAGAGGCGGTAAAGACAATCCCGATCGATGGTGCCATCATCATAAGGGCAGCCGCTCTTTTAGGGGCAGGTTTATGTATGGGGTTGGGCGCCATAGGCCCTGGCGTTGGAGAAGGTTTTGTGGGCGGTAAGGCCTGCGAGGGCATAGCCAGGCAACCCGAGCTTCAAGGCCCTATTACCAGGACCATGTTGATAGCAGATGCAATAGCTGAATCGACAGGAATTTATTCTTTGGTTATTGCATTATTGTTGATTTTTGTAGTATCGTAATGAGTTATGAGTTCATAGTTCATAGACAAAAACTACGAACCACGAACTAAACGATGAGCCTAAACTTAACCTTAATACTTCAAATAATAAGCTTCCTTATTTTAATGGGGCTCTTGGCCAAGTTTTTGTATAAACCCCTGATAAAAATTTTAGAACAGAGAAACTCACAGATTGCAAAGAATATAGAAGATGCCAAACGCTCCCAGGAAGAGGCAAGGCGATACGCTAAAGAAACACATCAAGCCCTGAACATGGCCAAAGAAGAAGCTTTAAGAATAGAAGAACAAACCCGCAAAGACGCGGATTCAACAAGAAGAAGTATGCTAAATGAGGCAAAGAAGGAATATATATCTATAATCGATAAGGCCAAAAAGCAGATAGAGAAAGAGACCGATAGCGCAAGATTAAAATTAAAACAAGATATAGCCGATGTATCTTTAAAGATTGCCAAAAAGGTTTTAGAAAAAGAAATAACCAAAAAGGACCATGAAAGATTGATCGATAAGTCTATCAAGGAAATCGGTGATGGATAATCTTGAACTGCTTCATGAAAGATACGCAAAGGCATTATTTGATTTTGGAAAAGACACCCATGCCATAGATAAAATAATGCAGGACCTTGAGACGTTGACACGCGTTATTCGCTCAAACGACGAATTTTCCCGGCTCTTAAGGCATCCTGAAATAGGCAAGGATGAGAAATTAAAGGTCTTAAAAGCAATGTCTGGGATATATAGATTCTGCGATAGTTTTATGGATTTTTTAAAACTCCTGATTAGAAAAAATAGATTGAATTTAATACATGGAATATTTTTACGTCACCGCGATTATTATGATATAGAAAGAAAAAAGGTAAAAGTATTTATAAGAAGCGCTGTTGAACTTACCCAAGCCCAGCTAGATAAACTATCCGGGTATCTGCGTAGTTTTTTAAAAAAGGAGGTTATTTTAGATGCAGAGGTAGACCCGTCGTTAATAGGAGGGCTTTTTCTGAAAGTCCACGATAGAATATATGATGTATCTGTAAAAAGCGCGTTGCATGGTATAAATAAAAGGTTGGCAGAATGAAAATCAAACCGGAAGAAATAAGTTCAATCATAAAAAAACAGATAGAAGATTATAAGAAAAGGACAGATACAGCCGAAGTAGGCACAGTTATAGAAGCAGGAGACGGCATAGTTAGAATATACGGGCTTAATAATGCTGTGTCCGGGGAACTTTTGCTTTTTCCCAATGATATATACGGAATGGCGCTTAATTTAGAAGAAGAAACTGTCGGCGCCTGTGTATTTGGTGAGGACAAATATATAAAAGAAGGAACCCAGGTAAGGCTAACCGGAGAAGTTGCCCGGGTAAAAGTAGGCGATGAACTTATAGGCAGGGTATTGAATGGTTTAGGCGAACCTATAGACGGAAAAGGCCCCCTTAAGACTAAAAAAACAAAACCTATAGAGGAAATAGCTCCCGGTGTGGTCAAGCGTCAACCCGTAAAAGAACCTTTGCAGACAGGCCTTAAGGCCATAGATTCTATGATTCCTATAGGCTGCGGGCAAAGAGAACTTATAATAGGAGACAGGCAAACAGGTAAGACCGCAATGGCGGTAGATACAATAATAAACCAAAGAGATAAAGGCATAATATGCATCTATGTTGCTATAGGACAGAAGAATTCCTCAATTGCCCGGGTTGTAGATATATTCAAAAAATATAAAGCAATGGATTATACAATAGTAATAAGTGCCTCTGCCAGCGACCCCACCCCTTTACAATATTTGGCCCCGTATACGGGCTGCGCCGTAGGAGAATTCTTCAGAGATAATAAACGGCACGCTTTGATAGTTTATGATGATTTAACCAAGCATGCCAAGTGTTATCGAGAATTATCTTTGATTCTAAGGCGTCCTCCCGGAAGGGAAGCATATCCGGGCGATATATTCTACTGCCACTCTAGATTACTTGAGCGGGCCTGCAAATACGCCGACGAATACGGAGCAGGCTCATTGACCGCTCTTCCCATAATAGAAACACAGGCAGGCGATGTTACTACCTATATACCGACCAATGTTATTTCCATAACCGACGGGCAAATCTATCTGGAGACAAATCTTTTTTATCAGGGAGTAAGGCCTGCCGTAAATGTCGGTTTAAGTGTCTCCAGAGTAGGGGGCCAGGCCCAGATTAAAGCGATGAAACAGATTGCCGGTTCATTGCGCCTTGAACTTGCCCAATATAGAGAAATGGAGGCATTTGCACGATTTGGCACAGAACTGGATAAGGTCACAGTGGGAATGCTTGAAAGAGGCAAACGTTTAGTAGAACTCCTAAAACAGCCACAATATAGACCAATACCGGTAGAGGAGCAAATCCTCATTATTTTCGCGGGAGCGGGTGGCTATATAGACAATATAGATGTTGAGGAAGTTAGCCGCTTTGAAGAAGAACTGCTTAAATATGTAAGGGAAAATTACTCAGGCCTGTTAAGCGAGATTAAACTTAAGAAGGAATTATCGGATGATTTAAAAGTGAGGCTCGATGACGTCCTGGCAGAATTTAAAGGAAAGTTTATAAGCAAAGCCGGGTTATAACACGATGGCCAAGATAAGACCAATAAAAGATAAAATGACCTCGATTGAGAAGATAAAAAGGATCACTAATGCCATGCAGATAGTAGCCTTAACAAGATTGCGCAAGATGGAACACCAGACATTGGATGCTCGAGCCTATTTTGATAAGATAAGAGAATTACTTTTCCAAATAAGCCAAACCACCAATTTTAATATGCACCCTTTGTTAGCGAGCAGGCCAAAAGAAACGCCCGCAGGGGCAGTTGTTTTAGGAAGCGATAAAGGTTTATGCGGTAATTTCAACGGGAATATAATCAATAAAATATTGAAATTAAAATCAGATTATCCGGATGAGCCATTGAAAATAGTAGCCGCAGGTAGAAAGATTATAAAATATATAAGGGCAAGAGACACCTTTACCATCCTTGCGGCATACTCTCCCATTGATTATGAGACTTTGCCAGGAGAGGTGGGCAAGATAACCGGAATTATAATTGACGAATTTCTACGCAATAGAATAAATTCCCTTTTCCTGATATATAATGAATTTAAAAGGCATATCATGGGAGAGGCAAAAGTTGTAAAACTGCTTCCCCTTACAATGCGGACGTCCCCCTCTGGAACGTCCCCGTTACGAAATTACATTTATGAACCTGAACCACGCGATGTATTTGATAAACTCCTAGAAGAATATATAGCCAATCAGATTCACCACGCCGTATTAGAATCCAGAACCGCAGAAGAGATGGCCAGGATGCTTGCTATGAAGACAGCAACCGATAACGCCGATAAGATAATAAAGAAACTTGCCCTCTTATATCATAAAGCAAGACAGGCGACAATAACCGCTGAACTTATGGATGTGGTAGGCGCTGCTGAGGGGGCAGCATAAAATGGTGCCTGGCACCATTTTTATGAGAGAAAAGCATGGAGAATAAAGGCAAAATAAGATCTATAATAGGGCCGGTAGTAGAAGTAGAGTTTGAAAAAGGAAAACTTCCTGCTATAGACAATGTCTTATCAATTAAGACGGATGATATCAATCTGATTTTGGAAGTCCATCAGCATATAGGAGATAATATAGTAAAGTGCATTGCTCTTGGCTCAACAGACGGGCTCCGTCGAGGAATAGATGCTACAGACACAGGCAGGCCAATTTTTGTGCCGGTAGGCAAAGCTGTTTTAGGCAGACTTTTTAATCTTTTAGGTGAAACCATTGATAACGGAAGCCCACTCCCAAAAGATGTCACTACCTGGCCGATACATAGACTAGCCCCTACATTGGAAGAGCAGGAGACTAGAAGTGAAATTTTAGAGACAGGGATAAAAGTTGTTGATCTATTAGCCCCCTATCCTAAAGGCGGCAAAATCGGCCTATTTGGCGGGGCCGGGGTAGGCAAAACAGTGATAATAATGGAGCTTATAAGAAACGTAGCCACAAAGCATGGAGGGGTGAGCATATTTGGCGGAGTCGGAGAACGCAGCCGCGAAGGAAATGATTTATGGCTTGAGATGAAAAGATCAAAAGTTTTAGAAAAGACTGCTTTGGTGTTTGGCCAGATGAATGAACCGCCCGGGGCGCGTTTTAGAGTGGGCTTAAGCGCCCTTACTATGGCTGAGTATTTTAGGGATAAACAAAATATGGATGTTTTGTTTTTTATCGATAACATATTTCGTTTTGTGCAAGCAGGAAGTGAAGTTTCTGCGCTATTAGGTAGAATGCCTTCAGCAGTAGGGTATCAGCCGACTTTAGCAAAAGATTTAGCAGAACTTGAAGAAAGAATTACTTCTACCAGAGCCGGCTCTATAACTTCGGTGCAGGCAATATATGTTCCGGCCGACGATTTAACCGATCCTGCCCCTGCCACTGCCTTTACTCACCTTGATGCTACCACAGTTTTATCAAGAGAAATAGTAGAATTAGGGATATATCCTGCAGTGGACCCACTTGCATCTACTTCCAAGATACTTTCACAGGAAGTCTTAGGGATTGAACATTATAGGATAGCCAGAGAGGTTCAAAGGATTTTGCAACGGTATAAGGACTTAAAGGATATAATTGCTATTCTTGGTGTAGAGGAACTCTCCGAGGAAGACAAACTCACCGTAACCCGGGCCAGAAAGATTCAGAAATTTATGTCTCAGCCGTTTTTTGTTGCCGAAGAATTCACAGGGAAAAAAGGAAAATATGTAAAGTTAGAAGATACCCTAAGAGGATTTTCCAAAATTATCTCAGGAGAAATGGACTCTCTTCCGGAGCAAGCCTTTTATATGGTGGGGACAATCGAGGAAGCTGCCGAGAGAGGAAAGGAGATAGTATGATACCACGGTATACCCTGCCTAAAATGGAAGCTATCTGGAGTGAAAAGACAAAGTTTGAGAAGATGCTGGATGTTGAAATAGCAGCAACTGAAGCATTGAGCAAAAAGGGAAAAATCCCAAAATCTGCGCTAACCAATATAAAGAAGAAGGCAAAATTTAATATCGGCAGAATAAGAGAATTAGAGCAAAAGGCTAATCATGATGTTGCTGCGTTTGTATCTAATATACAAGAAAGTGTGGGAGGTGACGGACGATACCTGCATATGGGGCTTACCTCCAATGATGTTACTGATACGGCATTGGCCCTTCAAATGAGAAATGCTGCAGATATTATACTAAAAGATTTAGAGGATTTTAATGAAGTATTAGGAAAAAAGGCAAAAAGATACAGACACACTCCGATAATAGGACGCACTCATGGCGTACATGCTGAACCTACTACATTCGGCCTTAAGATGGCTTTATATTATGAAGAGACAAGACGAAATATAGAAAGGATGACCTGTGCCAAAGAAACAATTAGCGTGGGCAAGATATCAGGTGCGGTTGGTACCTTTTCAAATATTGAGCCATCTGTTGAAGAATACGTCTGCAAAAAGTTAGACCTAAAGCCTGCGTTGGTTACAAATCAGATTATACAAAGAGATAGGCACGCCTATTATTTAACAACAATTGCTATTATTGCCGCCACATTAGAGAAACTTGGGACAGACATAAGGGGGCTTCAAAGGACAGAGATTCGCGAAGTAGAAGAATATTTCTCCCCTACCCAGAAAGGCTCATCGGCAATGCCCCATAAGCGCAATCCTATTACTTGCGAAAGAATCACAGGCCTGGCAAGATTACTTAGAGCCAACGCTCATGCATCAATAGAAAACATTGCCCTATGGCATGAGAGAGATATTTCCCATTCGTCAGTTGAGAGAGTGATAATACCGGATTCGACTATATTAATAGATTATATGCTTAATAAAATGACGGATATAGTACGCCACTTGATAGTCTATCCGAAGAAGATGTTGGAAAATTTAAACAAGACAAAAGGGCTTATATATTCACAAAGGCTGCTTATCGTCCTTATAAATAAGGGCGTATCCCGAGATAAGGCCTACAGAATGATACAGCGCAACGCGATGAAAACCTTAGAGAGCGAAGGAAGCGATTTTAAGGAGAATCTGTTAAAAGATAAAGAGCTGCTTAAAATTCTTAAGCCCAATCAAATAATAAGCTGCTTTGACCTTAAATATTATCTTAGAAACATTGACAAAATCTTCCGGAGGATAAAAATATAACAGACGTTTACGAAATCATTCGGCTAAGTGTCTGAGTTTTGTTCGGGAAAGTGTACCCTCCTTTTAAAAGTACAGTTTCCCGATTGGAATCAAGACACTTTGCCGATTGAAAATAGGACACTTTCCCGAACAAAATCGTAAACGTCTGTATAATCATGAAAAAATTTACCTACAAAAAAGCTGGGGTAGATATTAAAAAGGCAGAACGCCTGGTCGATGAGATAAAAGGCCTTGTTAAGAAGACCAAGACAGGCGCTGTTATATCTGATATAGGTACCTTTGGAGGATTATTCGGAATGGACGTCAGGGGACTTAAGAGGCCTGTTTTGGTTTCATCCACCGATGGAGTGGGGACAAAGTTGATGATTGCTAAAACTTGCAACAAACACAATACAGTCGGAATAGATCTAGTGGCTATGTGCGCAAATGATGTTGCAACAACGGGGGCGCAGCCTCTATTTTTTCTCGATTATATCTCAACGGGAAAGATAAAACCGAAAGTTTTAAAAGATGTAGTCGGCGGAATATCAAGGGCATGCAGAGAGACGGGTTATGCGTTAATCGGCGGCGAAACCGCCGAGATGCCGGATATGTATGCTCCCGGAAGTTATGATTTAGCTGGGTTTTGCGTCGGGATTATTGACAAAGGCGATATCATAGACGGAAAAAAAGTAAAAATAAACGATATTATTTTAGGCATTGCATCGAGCGGACTGCATTCCAACGGTTTTTCTTTAGTGAGAAAGGTTCTTACGAAAAAAGAGCAAAAGGACTTACAGGCAGAACTTCTTAGACCCACCAGGCTTTACGTAATGCCTTTGTTGCAATTAGGGAAAGTTGTAGATATAAAAGGAATTGCCCATATAACCGGCGGTGCGTTCTCGGGCAAGATACCAAGAATAATCCCTAAAGGGTTAGCAGTCCTCATCGATAGGAAATCCTGGCCCATTCCCCGAATATTTAAAACGATACAAGAAAAGGGTAATGTATCTGAGGATGAGATGTACAGAGTCTTTAATATGGGTATCGGGATGGCGGTTGTTTTATCTGCTAAAGATGTAAAAAAAGCCCAGGCCCGGTTGAAAAAATTTAATATGAAATCCTGGGCAATTGGTGAGGTTGTAAGAGGCAATAAAGAGGTAAAACTTATTTAGCCAGCAAAAAGGGACGTTTCTGAAACCAAAGAGGAAAGTGTCCCCACAAAGGGGACATTTTCCCATTTGGTTTCAGAAACGTCCCTACTAATCATGAAAGTTCTCGTGATAGGTTCAGGGGGCAGAGAGCACGCCATTTGCTGGAAGCTCGCTCAGAGTGAGCGAGTAAATAAAATCTTTGCAATTCCAGGAAACGGCGGCATAGCCCAATTGGCAGAATGCGTGGACATTAAAACGGATGATATAAACAATATAGCCAATTTTGCTAAGGGAAAAGAGATAGATATAACCATAGTGGGGCCGGAAGCTCCTCTGGCAGCAGGGATAGTGAATAAATTTAATAAGAAGGGCTTAAGGATATTCGGGCCGGACATAGAAATGGCCAAGCTTGAAGCAAGTAAAGTTTTTGCTAAACAGACCATGGCAAGATTTAAAATACCCACTGCCAATTTTATGGTCTTCGATAATCCTGACGAAGCAAAACAGCACATAAATAAAAGAGAGACCCCTATGGTGGTTAAAGCAGATGGTCTGGCAGCAGGGAAAGGTTCAATTATATGCCAGAAGAAAAAAGAGGCCATTGATGCTATAAATTTGATTATGGTAGATAAGAAATTCGGCCCTTCGGGAGATAGGGTAATTATTGAAGATTGTTTGGTAGGTGAGGAGGCCTCAGTTATTGTAATAAGCGACGGAATGCATTTCCTAAATTTGGACTCGAGCCAGGACCATAAAAGAATATATGATGGTGATAAAGGGCAAAATACCGGGGGCATGGGGGCCTATTCTCCTGCCCCTGTTATAGACGATGTCATGAATAATCGCATACAGGATAAAATTATAAAACCCCTTATATTCCAATTACATGAGGAAGGCACTCCGTTTAAAGGTGTCCTTTATGTAGGAATTATGATTACTAAAGATGGCCCTTTGGTTTTAGAGTTTAATGTGCGATTTGGCGATCCTGAAACACAGGCCATATTTCCAAGACTAAAAAGTGACCTTATGGATGCGATAGAGGCCTCAATAGACGGCAATATAGAAAATGTGAAATTGCAGTGGGACCAACGCCCATGCGTATGTGTAGTATGCGCTTCGGGAGGCTACCCGGGAAAATACAAAAAAGGCATTCCAATATACGGCTTAGACGAAGCAGCAAAATTGGAAGACGTCGTAGTATTTCATGCAGGTACAAAGACTACGAACTACGAAACCAATGGCGGTCGGGTACTTGGCGTAACCGCATTAGGCCAGAACATAAAGGCAGCTATAGATAAAGCATATCAGGCCTGCGGAAAAATAAGTTTCGATGGAATATATTATAGGAAAGATATAGGGCATAGAGCATTGAATCGTTCATTGAGTTAGTTGAGTTCATTGAGTTTATAGGGTTTGTTGAGTTTGTTGGGTTGAAACTCAATAAACTCTACAAACTCGATAAACCCAATAAACAAATCAGGAGTCTTTCATGGCTAAAGTAGCAGTTATAATGGGAAGCAAGTCAGATATGCCAACTGTGCAATATTGCCTGGATATATTAGATGAATTCAGCATAAAGTATATTGTAAAAGTTTTATCAGCGCATAGGACGCCAACCGAAACCGCAAGATTTGCCAGAGAGGCCCATAAAAAAGGGATAAAAGTCATTATCGCCGCGGCCGGGAATGCTGCACATTTAGCAGGAATTTTAGCCAGCCATACTATATTGCCGGTAATTGGCATACCAGTTGAAAACAAATCATTGGCCGGGATAGATGCTCTATTTTCTACCGTGCAGATGCCCGGGGGCATTCCCGTTGCCTGTATGGCGATAGGAAGCTCGGGCGCTAAAAACGCCGCTATTTCAGCAATTCAAATTCTGGCTTTGTCAGATGGTATGTTGCGGAAAAAATTGGTTAATTATAAAAGGAAATTGGCAAAGATGTCATTGCGTGGTTAACAAATGCGGACGAAAACAATAAAGATAGACCCGCATAATTTCGAGCTTAAAGCAATAGAAGAAGCAGCCATGATTTTGCAAAAAGGAGGAATCGTTGCTTTTCCTACCGAGACAGTATATGGGTTGGCAGCAGATTATAACAATGAGGATACAATTAATAGATTATATGATATAAAGAAACGCCCGAAAGATAAGCCATTTACTATACATATAGCTAAAAAAGAGAAAATCATCGAGTATATTGATGAACCCGACCAATTGACCAAGAGGCTAATTGATAAATTCTGGCCAGGGCCGTTAACCATAATAGTTAAATCAAAAGACGAAAAAACGCTTGGGTTTAGGATGCCGTCTAACAGGATAGCGCTTGAGTTGATAAAGATGAGCAATTTAACTGTAGTCGGGCCAAGCGCAAATGTGTCAGGTAAACCGGAGCCGGTTGAACCTTTCAGCGTTGTAGAGGCCTTTGACGGCCTTATCGACATGGTAATAGATGCAGGCCCGACAGAGATAGGGATTTCTTCCACTATAGTAGATATGACTACCTTGCGCCCTAAAATTTTAAGAGAAGGCAGCAATATAGACGAGGTAAAGGCCGTTTTGCATGAGAACATAACAACCGGCATAATTATGAATGTACTTGTAGTTTGCACAGGCAATAGTTGCCGTTCGCCAATGGCAGAAGGTTTACTTAAAAGAGAATTAGAGAAAGAGGGTTTTAGTATAAGATCGGCAGGAACAACGGCTGTAGACGGTTTAGTTATTACTCCTGAAACAATCGAGGTTATGAAAAGATATGCAAATGTAGATATGTCCGGCTTTTTAACTCATAGGTTGACAAAGGACTTAGCGGATTGGGCGGACATTATTTTTGTTATGAACAGAACCCATAAAGATTTTATCGAAAAGACAATTCCGGAGGCAAAAGAAAAGACCCACCTTTTTAAAGAATATGCAAACATGGCAACTGATAATCCTGATGTCCCTGATCCTATAGGTAAACCCTTTCTTGCGTATGAGGAAAGTTATAGGCAAATAGAAGAAGGCGCCAACGGGATTGTTAAGAGATTGAAGGAGGAATGATCAGGGGAGGGGTCAGACCCCATACTACAAATGAATATAGCGATAGGAGCAGACCACGGCGGATATAAACTAAAAAAGGCATTAGTGGTTTATTTTTTGGCAAAAACCAAACACAATGTTTTTAATGTGGGCACTTTTAGCGAACAGAGATGCGATTACCCCGAATTTGCCAGGGAAGTTGCGAAATTAATATTAACCAGAAGAGCAAAAATGGGAATATTGATATGTAAAACCGGCTTGGGCATGAGTATGGCAGCCAACAGACAAAAAGGGATAAGGGCTGCGTTATGCAATAATATCAAAATGGCTAAATCAAGCAGGCAACACAACAATGCAAACATCTTAGTTCTGGGGGCAAATTATGTAACAGAGGATTTGGCCAAGCGCATGTGCGATGTGTTTATTAAGACAAAATTTTTAGGCGGAAGACATGCCCGTCGAGTAAAGAAGATGGAAAGATAGATGAGTACATTAAGAAAGAAAGACCCGGCAATCTATAAGGCCATTCTTAACGAGACAAAAAGGCAAAATGATAAAATAGAGCTTATTGCCAGTGAAAATTTTGCAGATGAAGCGGTATTAGAAGCGCAGGGCTCTGTAATGACTAACAAGTATGCGGAAGGCTATCCGGGCAGGCGTTGGTATGGTGGTTGCGAATATGTAGATGTTGCAGAAGCTCTAGCAATAGAAAGGGTAAAGAAATTGTTCGGCGCAGAGTATGCTAATGTGCAGCCGCATTGTGGCTCAAGCGCTAATATGGCTGTATTTTTTAGCCAGCTTAAATTCGGGGATACTGTCCTGGCAATGGCTTTATCCTGTGGTGGGCACCTTACCCATGGGCATAGATTGAATTTTTCAGGCAAGTATTATAATATGGTATTTTATGGCGTAGATAAGAAAACAGAAATGATTGATTATGATGAGGTCTTACATTTGGCAAAGAAACACAAGCCCAAATTAATTTTAGCAGGAGCCAGCGCCTATCCGAGAATAATAGATTTTAAAAAATTCAAAAAGATTGCCGATAAGGTAGGCGCTCTATTTATGGTGGATATGGCTCACATAGCCGGTTTGATAGCAGCAGGCCTGCATCCTAATCCTACTCCTTATGCGGATTTTGTTACAAGCACGACTCACAAGACCTTATGCGGGCCAAGGAGCGGATTTATTCTTTGTAAAGAAAAATACGCAAAGTCAATAGATGTTACCGTATTTCCCGGAATACAGGGAGGCCCGTTTATGCATGTAATAGCTGCCAAAGCAGCCGCCTTTAAAAATGCGGGGACTTTAGAATTTAGGAAGAAACAAAAACAAACCATAAAGAATGCGAAGGCCCTGGCCGCTGAATTAAAAAGACTTAAACTTCACATAGTTTCAGGCGGAACAGATAACCATCTTTTATTGGTAAATCTTATTAAATCAAGAAACATAGCCGGAAAAGTTGCAGCCCTGGCCCTTGATAAAGCGAACATAACAGTTAATAAAAACCTTATCCCATATGATGAACATCCTCCATGGGTAACAAGCGGCATAAGATTAGGCACACCTGCGGTAACAACCAGAGGGATGAAAGAAGAGCAGATGAGACAGATTGCCTCATTTATTGATGAGATAGTATCAAACATTGACGATAAAAATAGAATAAAGCAAGTTGCAAAGGAAGTATCAACGCTGGTAAAAAAGTTCCCTTTGTATAAGGAGAGAATCAGAAGAATGGAAAGGATACCGCGCTCGTAAGTGCGCGGAGGACAAGATGGCAAAAACAAAAAAAACAAAGAAAGCAAAAAGGCCGGATTGGGATGTGTATTTTTTAGGTATTGTCAAAGAGGTAGGAAAAAGGGCAACTTGCGATAGAGGAAAGAGCGGCTGCGTAGTAGTTAAGGACAAAAGAATTTTGACTACCGGCTATGTGGGGGCACCTACTGGCCTGCCCCATTGCGATGAGGTCGGCCACATGCTCAGGGACGTTCTTTATCCTGATGGTTCAGTGACAAAACATTGTGTCAGAACAGCGCATGCGGAACAGAATGCTATCTGCCAGGCAGCCCGATTTGGCATAGCCTTAGAAGGAGCCACCTTCTATTGCAAGATGGAACCCTGTTTTGCGTGTGCAAAAATGATAGTCAATACCGGGGCAAGAAGGGTTGTTTGCGAAAAAAGATATCATGCCGGAGAAGATACAAGGAGATTATTTAAACAGGCGAACATAGAATTAGTAGTTTCCTCAGAGAAGATCGAGAAATATAAAGGGCAAAGATAGATATATCTGCGTGAATGAGACATTTCCAGTTTCAAAGAGGAAAACGTCCCCTAAAATCCCAGAAACGTCCCAGCCCTGGGGACACTTTCCCCTTTGAAACTGGAAACGTCTCGTTTTACAGCTCCCCATATATAGTTCTAAAAATAAAAGATACCACAACATAATGTAGTTTTTTTTATTTTTCCTATTGACATAAAAGGATTTTTGTATTATAGTATTTTACTGTCATGAATCCCGCACCTTTTTGGTATTCAAAGGATTGGGGTGTGGGATAAAATAAGATGAATAAGTAAAAGGTGCGGGATGAAATGTCCTTATTGCGGCCACCCGGAAGATAAAGTAGTTGATTCTCGGTCAAGCAGAGAAAACGATTCTATAAGAAGAAGACGGGAATGCCTAAGGTGCCAAAGAAGATTTACTACCTATGAACACATTGAAGAAATTCCCCTTATGGTAATTAAAAAAAACGGACAGAGGCAGCCATTTGACAGAAACAAGATTATGGCAGGCTTGCTTAAGGCCTGCGAGAAAAGGCCGATAAGCGCAGAGAGAATAGAATCCATTTTAGATACAGTAGAAAGGGCCCTCCTTAAAAGACATAATAAAGAGGTCCCATCTTGGCAAATAGGCGAATTGATAATGAAAAAACTGCATAGCGTAGATCAGGTAGCCTATGTAAGATTTGCTTCTGTGTACAGAGAATTCAAAGACGTAAGTGAATTTATGAAAGAACTAAAAGATCTCGTTAAGAAGGAAAGGAAGTAGAGATGTTGACTAAAGAAACAACCGGCAAGGGCAAACGAAACGAAGTAGCTTATTTTAATTCTGTAAGAAAGAGAGACGGCTCTATTGCCCCATTTGATAAAAGTAAAATAACCGACGCTATATATAAAGCAGCAATCTCGATGGGCGGAGAAGACCGAATTATGGCGGAGGAGCTAGCGTCAGCAGCGGCATTATTTTTAAGAAAAAAATTTGGTTCGGTTACTCCCTCCATTGAAGAAATACAAGACATCGTGGAGAAGGTGTTGATAGAGACAGGCCACGCCAAAACCGCTAAGGCCTACATATTATACAGAGAAAGAAGGGCCCAGGCCAGAAGGACGCTGAGAGTAAGAAAACTTATAACACCCAGAGGCGATACTACCGATATGTCACTTTTGGTTACCCCTATGGCAAAAGATGAAATAGTGCCATGGGATAAATCAAAGATTACATATGCCCTCCTAAAAGAGGCAGGTTTAGATAGCGAATTAGCAGCCGAGATTGCCTCAGCCGTAGAAAGAAAGATAATTGCATCCGGCCACAGGCAAATTTCAACTACTCTTATTAGGGAATTAGTAGATAATGAGTTATTCGAAAGGGGCTTGAGCACCAAGCTCAAAAAGCAGGCAATAATAGGAATGCCTACATATGATTTAGATACCCTTATTCTTACCAAAAGCAATGAAAATTCAAATATATCGGCTAATAACCCAGAGGCTGTAAATTTATCTATCGCAGAAACTACACTCAAGCAATATGTATTGCAAAGGATATTTTCAGAGGATATTGCCACCGCGCATATGAAAGGCATGATTCACATCCATGATTTAGGGTATCCAAGGGTATATTGCTCATCTCATTCGTTAGAATATATTAAGAAGTACGGATTAAAATTAGGAGGATTAGATACCCAGAGCGCCCCTGCTAAATATGCCAGAACTTTAACCGGGCACCTTAATACATTCCTAGCATGTATGCAGGCCTACTATGCAGGAGCATTAGGAGTAGCGTATATAAATATAATGTACGCGCCTTATTTAGAAGGCATGAGCGATGACAGACTAAGGCAAGAAGCCCAGTATCTTATATTTTCCGCTTCTCAGAACGCATTTTCAAGGGGAGGCCAGAGCCTTTTTACCGATTATAATGTCCACACCGGAGTCCCGAACTATCTTAAGAAAATCCCGGCCATAGGGCCAAAAGGAAAATATACCGGAAAGACTTACGCTGATTATGAAAAGACAGCCCAAAGGTTCGCAAGAGCAATGCTGGATGTCTGGCGGGCAGGGGATAAAAACGGAAAGCCGTTCGCCTTTCCAAAAGCAGATTTTCACATTAGCGACGATACATTTAAGGCTCCGGCGCAAAAAGAGTTATTAGAATATGCCTGCCAAGTAGCGAGTGAAAACGGAGCGCCGTACTTCGTCATGGATAGGGACGAAATTACTTTATCGGCCTGTTGCCGACTTAGAACGCAGATAAAAGATAATTATATGATTGAACATCCGGAGTCTCTTAGATTTTGCGGCTTTCAGAACGTAACTATAAATTTGCCTCAAGCAGCATATCGCGCAGGCAAAGGCAACATAGATAGATTATTTAAAGAGATAGACCATTGTATCGATTTAGCTATTAAAGCGCACCTACAAAAAAAAGAGTTTATTTCAAGGCTTATGGCTGAACCGGGCCTGCCCTTATGGGAAATCGGCAAGACCGCGCACGACGGCAGGCCTTATGTTGATTTAAATATAGCCACTTATATTATAGGGATAATCGGCCTTAATGAATGTGTGCAGTTTTTGACAGGCAAGCAGCTGCATGAAGACGAGGATGTATATAAATTGGGCCTGAAGATAATTTCTACTATGTTTCTTAAGGCAAAACAGGCGGAGAAAAAACTGGGCTTGAGGTTTTCTTTAGAAGAATCACCTGCTGAATCTGCAGCAAGGCGCCTGGCAAAAGTTGATTTAAGAAATTATCCTGAGGCAGAAATTGTGATAAAGGGGGATATTGACAACGATACTTATTATTATACAAACTCAATCCATTTTACAGCCGATGCCCCGATAGATTTGATTACCAGAATACAAAGACAATCCAAATTTCACACGATGATAGAATCCGGTGCGATTATCCACGCTTTTGTAGGAGAGAAGTTACCTTCTGCAAAATCAATTACGAATTTAATAGAAAAGACCTATTATAATACCCAGGCAGCCCAGCTTACAATATCTCCTGAGTTTACTATATGCAACGATTGCAACAAAGTAGAACTAGGCCTTAAGGATAATTGCACAAGCTGCGGTTCAGAGGATATTTATGGCATAACCAGGATTGTCGGTTATTATTCGAAGATTAATAACTGGAATAAATCAAAACTGGGCGAATTAGCCGATAGGCGAAAACGCCCAGAAAACTACAGAGTGGCATAGAAAGGGGGATGGGTGCGAATAAAAATTTTTGGCAAGCAAGAGTGTGCAAAATGTCAAGCCACTAAAAATAAACTCACCCATTTTATTGAAAAATGGAATTATAATAATATTGCAACATTAGATTTTCTTGATATGGATACTGTTGAAGGAATGGCTGAAGGCGCATATTACGATGTGTTAAAGATACCGACTACCGTTATTGAAAAAGATGATTTAATCACTGCAAGATGGGAAGGAGAGATTCCGAACTCAGAAGATGTTAAAAGGCACTTTGAAGGAGTCCTGGAGGAAATTTGATATAAAAGGTTTCCAGGAGGTTAGTTTACTCGAATGGGAAGGTAAGCTGGCTTCCATTTTATTTGTACCGGGGTGCAATTTACGTTGCCCGTTTTGCCATGCCAAAGATTTAGTTTTAAAAACAGACAAAATGGAATCAATATCCTTTGAGCGAGTGGTAAGTTATTTAGATGCAAAAAGCGGCTGGATAGACGGAGTGGCAATAACCGGCGGCGAACCCACCATGTGCAAATGGCTGTTTGAGTTAATCGATGAAATAAAAAGACTTAAGCTTGCCGTCATGATTGAGACAAACGGCACTTATCCTGAAAAAATAAAGACGCTGCTTGATACTGAAAGATTAAATTACATAGCGATGGATATTAAAACATCGTTCGCAAATTCAGGCAAAAAATATAAGGAGGCAGCAGGAGGTGATGTAGATATTGATAATATAAAAAGATCGATAGATATTATTATGTCATCGGATATAGATTATGAATTTCGCACAACCGTAGTTCCCGGAATAATAGATACCGAAGATATAATAGGGATTGCAACGACGATAGAAGGGGCAAAGAGATTATGCTTGCAGCAATTTTCACCAAAAGACACATTAGACCCCGCATATTTGAAAGTTAAGCCATATCCAAGAGAAATCCTTGAGGAAATGGCTGAAGCGGCACGAAAGTTTGTTAAGGCGGTTGTGATTAAAAACGCGTAGAAGGTTCCTCCAGCGCTCCTATCCGTCGCGCTGTTGGGGACAAATTTTTCTTTGAAAAATTTAGGAGGTGAATATGGCTAAGAAAAAAGATACGGGGAAAAATTTAGAAAAAATCTGGCAGCAGACCCAGAAGCAACTCAAGAAGATGGCTGACGAAGCTATAGTCTTGACAAAAAAAGGAGAAAAACAACTGCGCAGTTTAACGGAAAAAGGCAAGATACAAACAGAGATTTTAATTTTAAAGACTAAGAGGGAGCGGCTTTATTATGGACTGGGCAAATTAGTAGCGACCTCACCCAGAATTACAAGTAAAAAAATTCAGGATACGCGCAGAGAAATTTCTAATTTAAATAGGCAGATAATAAATAGAGAAAAACCATTAAAGAGAAAATAATAGATAAAAGGAGACGGTCGTGAACCACCCCCTTTTATTAGAGGCTAAATTCAAGATTCAACAGGCTGACCTCTTTTTTGCGCAAATAATTTTTAAATAAGGGTTGACAAATGAGTGACAATAGTGTATACTAAAAGGTGACAAAAGGGGGTAGATATAAATGCGATTTATAACCATAAGAGACTTACGTAGTAAATCGGCCAAGATTCAGCGGGAGCTTCCCAAAGAAAAAGCGATGGTGCTCACTTCTAACGGTAAGCCCATTGCTATCTTGACAGTTACTTCTGCAGAGAGAATAGAGGAGTCTCTTATTATGGTCCGACGCCTGCTGGCAATGGAGGCAGTAGATTTAATGCAAAGGCGTTCTGTGGAGGCAGGCACTGACCGTATGAGTCTGAAAGAGATTAACAAGGAGATTGCTGCTGCACGAAAGGGGCGGCAGACAAGATGAAAGTAGTCCTAGATACAAATGTAGCCGTATCTGGGCTGCTTTCCCCTTTTGGACCAGCAGGTGAAATTATAAGAATGGTAGCTTCGGGGGTCTTACAGCTTTGTTATGACGCCCGGATTCTTTCTGAGTATCAAAGTGTTTTAGTCCGGGAAAAGTTTCCTTTTGACCAAGCACATGTGGAAGATTTACTTGAGCAAATAAAAGCCTGTGGATATGTTATTACAGGCAAGCCCCTTGCTAAAAGATTGCCTGATCCGGATGATGAGCCTTTCTTAGAGGTGGCGCTTGGAGGTAATGTCCAGTATTTGGTTACAGGAAATCTGAAACATTATCCGGCCAAGAAGCGAGAAGGTATACGGGTAGTTACACCTGCCGAATTCGTGGAAATTTATCGAAAGAAGAAGTAACCTTTTAAGAAAATCAAAAACTTAAGCTTCGGGTACTCCCGCCTTTAGATATGGGGAAGAGAAGCCTGTCTTTTTACGATTAAGTATTGTATCCCCCAAATTATTATGGTATACTTGAATTAGTACTGATATATGCATTTAAAAAAAGAGGCTAAATTCAAGATTCAACAGACTGACCGAGAATAGCTATTTTTAGTGCC
>CAZMYR010000015.1:0-35469 GCA_964570585.1 uncultured Planctomycetia bacterium | reverse complement strand
AGCGCCTTTTGTTAAACACTCAAGGACGCCGGTTCGATACCGGCCGCCTCCACCAAAGTCCCCATTATTATGAAAAAAATAATTGTAATATTTATAATAATCTTTTTTATAACTGGCTGTGCTACGGTTGCTAAAAAAGAAGCTGTTTCTTTTAGAGATACAACCT
This sequence comes from uncultured Planctomycetia bacterium, assembly GCA_964570585.1. Classification (GTDB taxonomy): domain Bacteria; phylum Omnitrophota; class Gorgyraeia; order JABMRG01; family JAFGKX01. The sequence goes on along the minus strand of CAZMYR010000015.1, from coordinate 35,303 downwards.
TTTCTATAAATGGCGTCAGCTATGTTCCTGCCAGCGCAGTAATTCAAAGCTATAGCGCAAACCACACCTGGGATCCCATTGCACGTAAACTCATAATAGAAAAAAAGGGCAAAAAGGCTATATTTTGCGTGGGAGCCGATGTAGCCCTTATAAATAATAACCTAAAGAGGATGCCGGCTGCGGTTAAAATGGACTCAGGTAAAATTATGATCCCCGCTTCATTTGCCTCTTTGGCGTTAAAAGAATTATTTTTACCCTCCATTATTTCCGTTAGAAGAAAAAGGCCCGTACCTTATAAAGGCAAATATGCAATACGCACCATAGTTATTGACCCGGGTCACGGAGGAAGAGACCCCGGCGCAATATCAGCGACAGGAATAAGAGAAAAAGATATCGTTTTAAGCATTTCTAAAAGATTAAAGAGCTATTTGCAAAAAGAAGGAATAAATGTAATCCTTACAAGAAGAAGCGACAGATTTATTTCTTTATGGAGAAGGGCCCAAATAGCTAATGAGAAAAAAGCAGATTTTTTTATTAGCGTACATGCCAATGCTGCCAGGACTAAATATGCTCATGGCGTAGAAGTCTTTTATTTATCAGAGGCAGTAGATGATTTTGCAAGAGCAACTGCTGCTGCAGAAAATGCAGCACTACAATATGAAGATTCTTCTTTTAATAAGTTTAAGCCAAAATCAGCGGTTGCAGCTACATTGGGGGATATGTTATCTGATGAAAATCGAAGGGAATCCATAGAACTGGCTAAATGCATAGGGCGGGGAATGTCTAAACCCCTTAGTTTAAGAGATAGAGGAGTTAAAGGAGCCAGGTTTTATGTATTAAAGGGCGCTCAGATGCCGTCGGTGCTGGTTGAGGTGGGGTTTCTTTCTAATAGAAAAGAAGCAATGAAATTAAAAGACAAAAATTTCCAGCAGAGATTAGCCAAAGCCATAGCAGACGGAATACTTCTATATAAACATCACTATGAGAAAACGGATGGATTTACCAGGCCTAGATGAAGGATCTAAATAGACCTATAGGAGTTTTTGATTCCGGTATGGGCGGCCTTACCGCAGTAAAGCAATTGATTAAATTTTTGCCGAAGGAGGACATTGTATATTTAGGCGATACTGCTCGTGTCCCTTACGGAAATAAATCTAAAAAGACAATAATAAAATTTTCTATACAAAATGTCCTGTTCTTGCTAAAATTCAAAGTAAAACTTATAATCATAGCTTGCAACACGTCTTCAAGTTTAGCCTTAAATACACTTAGAAAAAAATTCAAAGTTCCTATAATAGGTGTGATTGAGCCCGGGGCTAAAAAGGCGTTGGAATTAACAAGAAACAAACGCATAGGAGTAATAGGCACCAACGCTACCATAGATAGCAATGCATTTCAAAATAGAATAATTAGAACAGACCCTTCAATAAAAGTTTTTGCACAGAGCTGTCCATTATTTGTGCCTCTGGTAGAAGAGGGCTGGTTGAAGGAGGGGATAACTCTGGACATTATCAAGAAATACTTAACACCGCTTAAAAATCGGGCTATAGACACGCTCATATTAGGATGCACTCATTACCCTTTGCTTAAAGCATCTATAAGGAAGGTAATGGGCCCACGCGTAAAGTTGGTCGATTATGCTAAACAACTTGCTTTGAGCGTTAAACAATTAATGGATAAAAACTGTATTGCTTCAGATAAAAATAGAAAAGGAAAATTAAAAATTTTCCTGACCGATAAACCTTATAAATTTGAAACAATAGCAGAGGAATTTTTAGGCAGGAAGTTATCCGCAACGGTAAGTCGGACTTAAGCCCGACTTACCCTGTGGATAACTGTTCGTTACTAAAAATGGCATACGAAATAGTCGTTGAATCGGATTTTAGCGCGGCCCACCGTTTAAGAGGTTATAAGGGTAAGTGTGAAAGTTTACACGGGCACAACTGGAGAGTTCAAGCCGTATTTACCAAAAGCGATCTTAACAAAATAGGTTTAGTTTTAGATTTTAAGGTCGCCAAGAGGCTCCTGGAGAAAATATTAAAAGAACTTGACCATAAAAATTTAAACAGAATAAACTTTTTTAAAAAGAATAATCCCACCTCTGAACTCATAGCGAAGTTTATATTTGATAAACTCAGAAAACTTACAAAAAATCAAGCAAATTTAAAAAAGGTTTCTGTATGGGAAACGCCCACCTCCTGCGCCAGTTATAGTGCTGAAGATGAATCATGAAAAAAGCGATTGTCCTATTATCCGGAGGTATAGATTCTACAACAGCGCTTTTCTGGGCTAAGGGAAAAGGTTATAAATGCCTCTGCTTGATATTTGATTATGGCCAGCGCCATAAAAAGGAGATAAATCAGGCAAAATTGATTGCCCAAAAAGCCGGATGCGAGTACAAAGTATTAAGAATTGTTCTTGCCGGAGAAGGCAGCCCACTTGTTAACAGGCAGATTTCGTTAGCAAGGCCTAAAATATCAAAGTCTATCCCGGCAACTTATGTGCCTGCGCGAAATATTATATTTTTGAGCTTTGCTGTATCTTTTGCAGAAAGCAGAAAGGCCAACACCATTATTATCGGAACCAATCAAATCGATTATAGCAACTATCCCGATTGCAAAAGTGAATTTCTTAAGGCATTCCAGAGAGCTGTTAATAAAGGCACAAAATCTGCTGCAGCCGGCAATTTATTTAAAATTGTAGCACCCCTTGAGAACAAGACCAAGGTCCGGATAATAAAGACTGCCAGAAGACTCAGCGTGCCATTGGAACTAACCTGGTCTTGTTATGGCGGCGGTAAGAGGCCTTGCGGAAAATGTGCCTCTTGCCTCATCCGGGCAAAAGGATTTAATCAAGCAGGAATAAAAGATCCCCTGTTGTAATGGATAAAACCGTTGATATACTTGAGATATTCTCCTCTATTCAAGGAGAAGGACCATATATTGGAGAGAGACAAATCTTTATCAGGTTTAATAACTGCAATTTAAATTGTAACTTCTGCGATGTGCCCAAATATACCAGATCTGTTAAACTTGATGCCAAAAATATTATTTCAAAAATAAAAATGTTAAATAGAGATATAAGGCATAAGACCATTTCATTAACAGGCGGCGAGCCGCTTTTGCAAACCAGGTTTTTGAAGGAATTATTACCTAAATTGGAGAAGTTTAAATTCAAAATTTATTTAGAAACAAACACTACGCTGCCTGAGAATCTAAAAAGCATATTAAAATATATTGATGTCATTTCAGCAGATATAAAATTACCGAGCGTAACTAAAGGAAGGCCTTGCTGGAGAGAACATTTAGATTTTATAAAAATTGCCAGCAATAAAAATATTTTCGTAAAGACTGTTGTATCTAAAAAATTAAAAATAGGTGATTTTAAGAAAGCGGTGTCTTTGCTAAGAAAAATAGATGCCAGAATACCTCTTGTGATACAACCGGCAATGAATGGGAAGACGGTGCTAATTAGCGCAGAGAGATTACACAGATTACAGTGTTATGCGTTAAAATTTTTAAAAAATGTTTTGGTTATCCCGCAGACGCAGAAGATTATGGGAGTACGATAAAGATGGCTAAAAAGAAAAGTTCCTACGAAGGTTTACAGGAAAATATAAGAAAGTTGAAAACTCCAAAAATAGACACATTTAGAAATAAATATCCGGATAAGGACTATACAGTTCATTTAGAAACTACGGAGTTTACCTGCATATGCCCTAAGACAGGACTTCCTGATTTCGCGAATATAATTATCGGATATATTCCCGATAAATTATGTGTGGAATTAAAATCTTTTAAACTCTATTTGCACTATTATCGGGATATAGGAATTTTTCACGAGCATGTGACAAATAAGATTTTAGATGATTTTGTGTCAGCTTGCAGGCCGCGCTGGGTGCAAATAACTGCCACATTTAATATCCGTGGCGGAATAAAAACTACGGTAACAAGGGAATGGAGGAAGGGTTGAAACATTTAGCGATGCTAATAGAGGAGATAACAGATGAGAGATGATGGTCGCGGAAATCAAGGTTTAAGAAAAGTTACCCTAAAAAAAGATTTCTTAAAATATGCAGAAGGTTCCTGCTTAATAGAGATGGGAAATACAAAAGTAATCTGTTCGGCTTCGGTAATTGATGGTGTGCCATCCTTTTTAAAAAATTCGGGTAAAGGCTGGGTCACCGCTGAATATGGCATGCTTCCGCGTTCATGCAAGAGGCGCACACCTCGTGAGTCTTCGCGCGGTAAAATAGGAGGAAGGACCCAGGAGATACAGAGATTGATAGGCCGCAGTTTAAGAGCTGTGGTCGATACCTCTGTTTTAGGCGAACGAACTATATGGATAGATTGCGATGTTGTCCAGGGAGATGGCGGAACTCGCGCTGCAAGCGTTACCGGGTCTTTCATAGCCCTGGCAGATGCGCTTAGAAGAATGCGCAAAGACGGCCTTATTGAAAATTTGCCATTGGCCGACTACGTTGCATCCGTAAGTGCGGGCATTGTCAACGGGAAGATTATGTTAGATTTGACATATAGAGAAGATTCGCAGGCAGATGTAGATATGAATATAGTAATGACAGAGAAAGGCAAATTCATAGAGATTCAAGGAACGGCAGAAGGCGGGCCGTTTACAAAGACGGATATGGACCATATGCTTGAGCTGGCCAAAAAGGGCATAGAGAAGCTTGTCAGGAAGCAAAAGGAAGTATTGAAATTAGAGTTATAATACAGAACCGCCATGCAAACTCTTATAATAGCGACAAGAAATAAGAAAAAGCTAAAAGAGCTAAAAAGACTCCTTAAAGGACTTCCGTTAAAGATTAAAGGTCTGCATCAACTTAAAAGAAAAATTCCTAAGATAAAAGAGGATAAAAAAACATTCATTGCTAATGCTAAAAAGAAAGCGATGATTATATCAAAGTTAATAAAGGAGGGAATTGTCCTTGCAGATGATTCAGGTCTTGTAGTCGGTTGTTTAGGAGGGGCCCCAGGGATTAACTCTGCCCGTTATGCAGGAATTTCTCAGAATGATGACAAAAATATAGCCAAATTATTGAAAAATACGAAGTCCATAAACACTAAAAGAGGCGCTTATTTTATCTGCACGGCTGTTATAGCGAGGAATAATAAGGTTGTCGGCGTTGCCGAAGGGAAGGTAGAAGGTATTATAGCCAAGGAAAGACGCGGCAGGAGCGGTTTTGGCTATGACCCGGTGTTTATTCCAAAAGGATATAAAAAGACATTTGCCCAGATGAAGCCTGCCTATAAAAACAGAATCAGCCACCGCGCAAAAGCACTCAAGCAAGCCAAAATCATTATTCAAAGATATCTCCGAAAACATCCTTAAGTTTATCTATTACTTTTCCATTCATTATTTTCTTTATAGGAAAAGGCACTATTTTATATTCCGGTTTTTCTATTGTGCCGGTTAGCCTTACTTCCACCATGTAAGCTCCGGCTTCATAAAGTATGGCAGAGGCTATTTTGCCGAAGGTAGTGAATTTTGTGGTTATATCTTCTGCAAATCTTCCTGTTACATTAAAATCGAGCGTGCTGTCAAACCCCACAGAACCTTCCCATATCAAGGCAGCCTTTTGGCTCAATATTTTGAAATCCCTCGTATATATTCTTTTATCAGAGACGGAAAAGTTTCCGAAGGCATCTGTGAGGATAAGGTATTCAGGCGGGATTCCCAATATCGAATCCAGCAAATCAGCCACTACCGGAAATTTTCCTAAATAGCCTTCTGTCACCTGGACCCAACCGTTGCCCTTTAAAGAATCTTTATCATCAAGATAGCCATTCAATGTAGCCTTTGAAGCAATGATACCTTTTACTTTAGATTTGGAAAACTTGGTGCCGGAAATAAACTTTCCTATATTAATATTTCTTGCCTCTATATTTACAAGATAAGGTTTTTTATCAGATTTTAGATTTAACCTTGCGGTTATATCGGCTATTCCGTCATAGGCGTAAATTATCAGATTTAGGAGCGGTTGTTTAAAATCTTTAAGAAATCCTTTTGCCTGCAAAGAGTAATTTTTGTATACAATGCCCAAACTCTGAATATTTAAAAGATTCTCTTCAATTTTAATTACGCCCTTTGCCTTTAAGCCTTTAGATTCTAAGATGCCGTTGATTAAAGGCTTATTAAGTTCACTGGCAATTCCGCTTGATGTATATGGGATATCTTTATATTTAAATGATAATTTATCCCAGGTTAATCTATCTTTTTCAAAAATTATCTCGCAATCTATATCTTTTATTTTTTCTTTCAGCCAGGGACAGCTAAAATTTGCGCCGGAAATTTTTAAATTGCCCTTATATGCTAAGGCCCGAGGCTGTTCTTTCTTGTTGGCGATGTTGATATTTAAATCAGCTTCTCCTTCTAAGTCAATTTCTTTGAATTTAACTTTTGCTTGTTGCGGTAAACTTTGTATTAATTTATTTAAGTTTACTGCGTCAGCCAGGATATTTATGTCTATTTCGGGAAATTCAGCAGTATAATCTAATTTGCCTTGCAACGAGACGGGAGAGCCTGCGATGTTACCGGTAAAATCTTTAATTACAACGGATTTGTTAACAAATACAGCCTCGCCTATGGCATTAAAAATTTCCGGAAGAGTATCCGAAAGAGCTAATGTCGCATTTTTAAATTTAATTTTTCCTTTATAATCAAGGTCTTTAAGAATTTTTATATTACCACGCAGCTGGCCGTCTATATCAAAATCGCCAAACAGGCGTAGATTTTGTTTTTGAAATTTTAAAGACTCAATATCACCTACAGCTTTTATTATCGAAGTCCCGTCAGGTTCCAGAAATACATTGGCCTTTATTTTTGCCAGCCCATCTAACACGCCTGCATTGGATAAATTTTTTATTTTTTTTAAATCCAACTCTGTTGCCGTAATCTTTAAAGTAGTTTTCGCATTTTTAAACGGATGAGCAATTTTGCCATTTACGTTAACGGGGCTTTGGTAAATTTGTGCGCTTAAGACCAGGCCCAATGAATGGGGCAGAGATAATCCTATGTTCGCCTTTACATCGGTTAAGGTTTCGCTTATGTGTCTGTCTTGGAAATTGTCATTAAATACAATAGTGCTATCTGTTATAGATGCTTTTAAAATAGACAGAGAAAAAAAGTCGTGCCAGGCACGACTTTTCACAGGCTTGGGTCCGTGTTTTTCTGTGGTACGGGGTAAAGGTGGCCCTACTTCAAGCAAGGTGCCCGAAGGGTGCAAGGCGGGTTTTCGAAAATTCCAATTTCCGGTTTCATCTCTCTCTATTTTAATATAAGCGGATTTCAAAAGAAACCCTGGGATAACAATATAGACCTTGCGTAAAGAAGGTATTAGGAGAGGTTTAAAATATGCCCTTTCTGCTTTTAATATAGGGTCTTTTTGGCAGCCTTTTTTAAAAATTTTTATGTTTTCAAGTTCAAATCCTCTGGCTATATGAAACCTCAAGTTTCCTATATCGATAGAAAGATGGGTTTGCTTTTCGATAGTATGGGTTAGGAAAGTTTTTAGTTTTTCCGGTATCAGGGTCTGGTTAAGATACCATACTGAAAGGAGAAAGCATACTATTACAATGAATATAATAATAAAAAAAGTATATCTTCTCATCGCAAAAACTGATTATACATTGCAATAGCGACAGGGTCAAGCAATACTTGACAGGATTTTATTATTACTATATAATAGTTTGCTCATGATGTTAAAAATAGAAAAGTGTTTATGGAAGATATAATAAATATAAGACTTAGTAAAAAAAAGGCCCTGGAGCAAGAGGGAATATTCCCTTATGGCCGTAAGTTTAATAAAACCGACACTCTTAAAGCGATAGTCGATAACTACAAAGGGGAAGCCGAGGTTTCTACTGCCGGGAGAGTTACGACGATAAGGTCGCACGGAGGCAGTATCTTCTGCGATATAAAAGACTGGACAGGGAAGCTGCAACTGTATTTTAAAAAGGACGTATTAGGAGATAAGAATTTCCATATCTTGCAGCAAATCGATATTGGAGATATAATAGGCGTTTCTGGCGAACTTTTTAAGACCCATCGAGGAGAAATTACTATAAATGTATCTTCATTTAGTCCTTTATCTAAAGCATTGCGTCCCCTGCCTGAGAAATGGCATGGTTTAAGAGATATAGAGGCCAGATACAGGCAAAGGTATTTAGACCTTATTGCTAATGAAAAGGTAAAAGATATATTCATATTTCGCAGCAAATTAATAATGAAGATACGCTCATTTTTCGATGAAAGGGGATATTTAGAGGTTGAGACACCGATGCTGCAACCCATTCCGGGGGGAGCTGCCGGTAAACCATTTAAGACCCATCACAATGTATATGATATTGACCTTTTTATGAGAATAGCCCCGGAGTTATACCTGAAACGGCTTTTAGTCGGTGGATTGGATAAGGTTTATGAGATAAATAAATCATTTAGAAATGAAGGGGTCTCGCCCCGCCATAATCCTGAATTTACAATGCTGGAGGCCTATACAGCATATGCAGATTATAATGATATGATGGAAATTACCGAATCTCTTATCGTTTATCTTGCAAAGGAGTTATTAGGAAAGACAGAAATAGTTTATAAAGAGAAAAATATAGACCTTAAGCCGCCCTGGAGAAGAATCTCTTTTGCTCAGGTGATGAAAGAAAGTTTTAATATAACAAAAGATGATGGGCCTTCTGTGTGGGCCCAGAAACTTAAGGCAAAGGGCGTAGATATAGAGACAAAAGATATTAGCAGAACAAAACTTATAAACATAATAGCCGATATATTAGAGCCCAAAGAAGATAAGGCAAGCAGAAAACCTACTTTTGTAATAGATTATTTTACTGAACTTTGCCCTCTGGCTAAAGCAAAGGATGATGATTCTTCGCTGTCAGAAAGATTTGAGCTTTATATCGGCGGATTAGAAATAGCAAATGCTTATTCGGAATTAAATGACCCTATACAACAGCGGGAAAGGTTTAAGCAGCAGATCGAAACTGAAGGAGAGGGCCAGCTGGACGAAGATTTTGTAAAGGCATTGGAATACGGTATGCCCCCTGCAGGTGGTTTAGGCATAGGCATTGACCGATTAGCTATGATTTTTACGGGCCAGGAGTCGATCAGGGAAGTCATTCTGTTTCCGCAGCTGAAGCCGGAGAAATAGCCGGGACGTCCTGCATGGGGACACGCAGAAAGCGCAGAAAGAGACGTTTCCAGTTTCAAAGAGGAAAATGTCCCCTAAGGTCATGGGGGCACTTTCCCCTTTGAAACCGGAAACGTCTCTAGACTTACGTCTCTAGACTTACAATGAGATATGAACTGTTTATAGCGTTCCGTTACATATTCGGTAAACGCAGGGAAAAATTTATATCTGTAGTTACCTTAATTTCTATATTAGGAGTTGCAGTCGGCGTAGCAGCCTTGATTGCTACCCTGGCGGTGATGAGCGGATTTGATAGCGAGCTTAAAACGAGAATAATCGGTTCAAATCCTCACATCTTCCTCGAGAAAGAATTGGGCATAGAAGACACAGAAGATTTATCTAAATATATAAACGATATAGAAGGCGTGAAAGGTTCTTTTCCGTATATATGGAATCAGGGTATAATAGAGTTTCGTGGAAGGGCGCGAGGCATTGTATTAAGAAGTGTCGATACTAAAAATGAAATTGACTCATCAAAACTTCTCCCCTTTTTAGCGTCAGTTGCAGTTAATACAAAAATAGAAGAAGGGTTGATAATAGGAAGCGAGTTAGCCTCTGCTTTAGGGGTGCATATCACCGATGAAGTAGCATTAATTACTCCGGGCTTGCGGCGTCCGCATAATATGAAGATAACCGGCATATTTAAATCAGGCATGTACGACTATGATGCCAATGTTGTTTATGCCGGATTGGGCAATTTATTAACTATTTTCGGTGCTAAGACGGTAAGCGGCATAGGGATTGATTGCATTTCATTAGCAAATTGCAAAAAAGTGAAGGAGAAGTTACAAGAAAACTTGGGGCGAAAATTTTTTGTGAGCACCTGGGCTGAAAGAAATAAAAATCTATTTTCCGCTATCAAATTAGAGAAGCTGGCTATGTTTGTAATATTAACACTGATAGTTATAGTTGCCTGCTTTAGCATAATAGGTGTTCTGGTTATGACGGTTATGGAAAAAGGCAGGGATATAGGCATACTAAAGGCAATAGGCGTTTCCAGGAAAGGCATTCTTACTATATTTTCTATGCAGGGTTTTGTAATAGGCGTAACAGGCATTATATTTGGACTGCTGGGCGGGTTAGGCGTATCTTTTTTGCTAAAAGAATTTGTTAAATTGCCTCCGGAGGTATATTATATTGATAGGATACCTATTAAATTTCACATTTTTGATTCTATTGTTATAATAATAGCAGCATTGGCTATAAGCCTTTTTGCCACTATATATCCTGCTTATCAGGCCTCGAGGTTGGAGCCAATCCAGGCCTTGCGATATGAGTGAGATATTAGTTGCAAAAAATATACATAGGGTATATCAGGACGGCAAACGCAGGCTCCACGTATTAAAAGGCGTAGATATTTCCCTTAATAGCAGTGAGATTTTGCTAATATCAGGCCATTCCGGCTCAGGCAAATCTACACTTTTGCATATTCTAGGGGCATTGGATAAGCCGACTAAAGGAGAAGTCTTATTAGACGGAACTTCTGTTTATAAAGCTGATGATACAACTTGCAGCAAGATTCGGAATGAACGCATAGGATTTGTATTTCAATTTTATCATTTACTTGCGGAATTTAATACCTTGGAAAATGTGATGATGCCGGGGTTAATCAGTCGTCAGTCGTCAGTCGTCAGTCGTCAGTTATTAGAGGAGAGGGCGAAAGAGCTTTTGGATAGAGTAGGTTTAAGTGGTAGAATAAATCATAGACCATCAGAACTTTCCGGCGGCGAAGCCCAGAGGGCAGCGGTTGCAAGAGCGCTGATGAATAAACCGGATGTGGTGTTATGCGATGAACCGACAGGCAATTTAGACCATAAAAATTCAATTGCCATATTCGAATTGATAAAAGAATTAAATTCAAAAGATGGCACCTCTTTTATTATAGTGACTCATGAACATGAGTATGCTAAGTTTTTTGGCAATGTTAAGTGTTTAGAAGATGGGAGGCTTAAAGCAGCTTAGGAGGATTTATGCCATTTAAGGTTTACATAAACGGTAAATTTTATAATAAGAATAACGCTAAAATTTCAATATTTGATCATGGTGTATTATACGGTGACGGGGTATTTGAAGGTATAAGGTCATATGATGGCCTGATTTTTAAGTTAAGAGAACATATAGATAGGTTGTATAATTCAGCCGGATTGATAAGACTGAATATTTCATTGAGCAAGCCCAAATTAATAAAGGAAATTATAAAGACTTTAAAGAAAAACAAGTTAAAGAATGCATATATAAGATTGGTGGTAACAAGAGGGCCCGGAGATTTAGGCCTTGACCCTCGAAAGTGCAAAAATGGAATTATTTTTATAATAACCGATAAGATTAAGTTATATCCGCATAAGTTTTATGAAAGGGGACTGAAGATTGTTACTGCCAGGATCAGAAGGAATTTGCCTCAGGCTTTAGACCCGAGGATAAAATCCCTTAATTATTTAAATAATATTCTGGCCAAGATAGATGCTATAGATGCAGGAGTTGAGGAAGCGATTATGCTCACCTTTGACGGTTATGTTGCTGAGTGCACCGGGGATAATATTTTTATGGTTAATAAGAATAAACTTACTACACCGCCGAGCAATATAGGGGCATTAGAAGGTATTACCAAAGACGCAGTTATTAGAATTGCCAAAAGAAAAGAAATAAAATTTCACGAGAAAAAAATCAGATTATCAGATTTATACAGTGCCGATGAATGTTTCCTTACAGGAACAGCAGCTGAGATTATACCGGTAGTTGAGATTGACAAAAAGAAAATAGGAACAGGTAAACCCGGGCCGGTTGCTAAATTGCTTGAGGAGGAATTCCACAAACTGACCAAAAAAGATGGAGTGAGGTATAACGTGTAGAAAGAGACGTTTCCGGTTTCAAAGAGGAAAATGTCCCCCAAAGCGATTAGAAAACAAGTTAGGGGACACTTTCCCCTTTGAAACCGGAAACGTCTCTTACGAGGAGATAACGATGTTATGCGACATATGCCATAAGAGAGAAGCTACAATACATATAACTGAGATTATCAACGATGAAGTAAAAGAATTGCATGTATGCCAGAAATGCGCTGAAGCTGAAAGTATCAAAATGCAGCAGGCTTTTGGTATCGCTGATTTACTCTCAGGTTTAGTAGAATTTCCAGGCCTGGTTGAGGAAGAGGAAGAATTAAAATGTCCGACATGCGGTATGTCTTATTCCGATTTTAGAAAATTGGGAAAGCTTGGCTGCGGCGATTGCTATAAGGCTTTTCGTAAGGTATTGCTGCCTTTACTTAAAAATATTCATGGTTCGACTCATCATATAGGCAAGGAACCGGAGAGAATAGTATCTACCGGAAAAGAAAAAGCCCCGCCTGCAGGCAGGCAGGCTAAAAAGGTTAATGTTGCTACAAAAGAAGATAGAATGGCGGGGTTAAAGGAAAAATTAAAAAAGGCTATACAGGCTGAAGAATACGAAGAGGCTGCGGTATTAAGGGATAGGATACGGGCGTTGGAAAGGAAATAGCTGTTGGCGTTATTGCGTTAGGGACGTTTCTGAAACCTAAGAGGCAAATGTGTAGGAACGTTTCCAAAATCAAAGAGGCAAATGCAGGACAGAAAGAGACGTTTCCGGTTTCAAAGAGGAAAATGTCCCCTAAAGTCCTGTGGACACTTTCCCCTTTGAAACCGTAAACGTCTCTACACGCTGATTATGCGCAATACGAAAATGAGACTCGACGATTTGCTAAACCAAACAGGTGAATGGCTTAAAGGAACAGGACCGGATTCGGATATTGTTATATCCAGCAGGGTCAGGTTAGCCAGGAATATAAAGGGTTTTCATTTTTTTGATTGGTCAAATAACGTAACAAGACAGAAGGTAAAGGATTTATGTAAAATAGAAATTGCTTCATTAAATTTGATGAAAAACGCTCTTTATGTAGAAATGGATAAGATAAACCCAATTGATAGACAATTTCTTTTGGAAAGGCACTTAGTGAGCAGAGAGCATCTGCGCAATACAGCCCAAAAGGCGGTATTTATAAGCGATAAGGAAATAATAAACATTATGATAAATGAGGAAGACCATTTAAGAATACAGGTTCTTCAATCAGGATTAAATTTAACAGGGGCCTGGGATATTTTAGAAAGATTGGGCAAGGATTTAGAAAGAGCTTTAAGTTTTGCTTATTCAGAACAGTTGGGATACTTAACTGCTTGCCCTACCAATGTAGGAACAGGTATGCGAGCTTCAGTAATGCTACACCTTCCGGGTGTGGTTATAACCAGAAAGATAAAAGGAATTGAAGAGGCAGTATCTAAACTCGGACTTACCGTGCGGGGACTTTTTGGTGAGGGAACCCAGGCCAGCGGCAATTTCTTCCAGGTGTCAAATCAGGTTACCCTCGGGCCCAAGGAAGAGGATATAATTAATAGTTTGCAGAGAGTGGTAAAACAGTTAATATCTCACGAGCAAAATTCCCGTAAGTTCCTTATGACCAGGAAAAAAGAAATTCTGGCGGACAAAATTTCAAGAGGATATGCGACTTTGAAAGGCGCTCATGTCATAACTAGCCAGGAGGCATTAGAACTTTTATCGGTAGCGAGGTTAGGCGTAGAGACTGATATCATTAAAGATATAGATAAATCCGCACTTAACGAACTTTTTATAACAATTCAGCCGGCCCATTTACAAAGGATGAAAGGAAAGCAACTTTCAGCTTCAGAGAGAGACATAGAAAGGGCAAAGCTTATACGGGAAAGGCTCAGCGCAAGGAGGAGTTAGTAATGTTTAACAGATTTACAGAAAGGGCCAGGAAAGTAGTTATTCTGGCAAAGGAAGAGGCAAAAAGACTCAATCAGGATTATATAGGAACAGAGCATCTATTAATGGGATTGATAAAAGAAGGCCAGGGCGTTGCAGCAGCGGTGTTGCAAAATTTAGGATTGAGTTTAGATACCATAAGGTTGGAAGTAGAAAAACTGGTCAAACCCGGACCTACTACGGTTATATCCGGAGATATACCTTTTACCCCTAAGGCAAAAAAGGTAATAGAATTGGCAATGGATGAAGCCAGACACCTCGGGCACAATTATATAGGAACAGAGCATCTACTTTTAGGATTGATTAGAGAGGGAGAGGGTATAGCCAGCCAGATATTGTTGAATTTAGGCCTTGATTTAGCAAGGGTCAGGTCAGAGGTCATGTCTTTATTAGGCTCAGCCACACCGGGAATGGAGGTTGAGCCACCTGGAGTTGGAAAAAGAGCCGCCAGAGAAAAGAGCAAAACTCCGGCATTAGATGCCTTTGGCAGAGATTTAACTGCATTAGCCAAAGAGAACAAATTAGACCCTGTTATTGGCAGAAAAGAAGAGATTGAAAGGGTTATACAGATATTGAGCAGGCGTACCAAAAACAACCCGGCTTTACTCGGCGAAGCTGGTGTGGGTAAGACCGCTATTGTAGAAGGCCTGGCTCAGAAGATAGTAACGGGTGATATTCCGGAGATTTTGCGTAATAAGAGGGTAATCACTCTTGATCTGGCACTTATGGTGGCAGGGACTAAATATCGCGGCCAGTTCGAAGAGAGAATAAAGGCGGTAATGGATGAGATAAAACGCTCGGAGAATATTATAGTGTTTATCGACGAACTGCATACATTGGTCGGAGCCGGCGGAGCAGAAGGGGCAATTGATGCCTCTAATATATTAAAACCAGCCCTTTCTCGAGGAGAGATGCAATGTATTGGAGCAACCACCCTTACCGAATATAGAAAATTTGTAGAAAAAGACGCTGCTTTAGAAAGAAGATTCCAGACCATAATAGTCAGTCCGCCTACAGTAAAAGAAACAGTAGAGATTTTAAAAGGCTTGAGGTCAAGATATGAAGCACACCATAAGGTTAAGATAACAGATGAAGCAGTAGAGGCAGCGGCCAGGTTATCCGATAGATATATCAGCGATAGATTCTTGCCGGATAAAGCAGTTGATGTGATGGATGAGGCCGGCTCACGGGCTAGATTGGATGTAATGACTGCACCGCCGGACATTAAAAACCTGGAGAAGAAACTGGAAAAAATAAGGAAAGAGAAAGAGGTGGCGGTAAGGGCTCAAGATTTCGAGCAGGCGGCAAAATTTAGAGATATAGAAAGACAGACAAAAGTTGAAATAGAAAAGACAAAAACTAAATGGAAGGAGAAGACAAAAGAGCAGATTCCTGAAATTAAAGAGGAGGAGGTTTCCAGGATAGTTGCTAAATGGACAGGTATTCCACTTATTCGTCTGGAAGAGAGAGAGTCTGAAAGATTACTTAATATGGAAGAAGGGATGCATAAGCGAATTGTGGGACAGGATGAGGCAATAAAAGCTATTGCCCAGGCAGTAAGACGTTCCAGAGCAGGCATCAAGGACCAGCGCCGCCCGGTAGGCTCATTTTTATTTTTAGGCCCTACTGGCGTGGGAAAGACTCTCCTGGCCCGGGTGTTAGCTGAGTTTTTATTCGGCGAGGAGGATGCCCTAATACAGCTGGATATGTCTGAATATATGGAAAAATTTAATGTCTCAAGATTGGTAGGTGCTCCTCCGGGATATGTTGGTTATGATGAAGGTGGGCAGCTTACGGAAAAGATAAGGCGAAAACCATATTCTGTGGTGTTGCTAGATGAGGTAGAAAAGGCCCATCCCGATGTTTTTAATATGCTTTTGCAGATATTTGAAGAAGGAAGATTAACCGATTCATTCGGAAGGAGGGTAAATTTTAGAAATACCGTGGTTATTATGACCTCCAATATCGGCTCAGATTTGTGGAAGAAACAGGGGGCTATAGGTTTTAAGGCCCAGAAAGAAGAGGTAACCTACCAGCAGGCAAAAGACCAGGTTTTGGAGGCTGTTAAAAAGATATTCAAACCGGAATTTTTAAACAGAATAGATGAGACCATAGTATTCCATCCCCTTAGCAAAGAAGACTTGCAAAATATAATAGAGATAGAGATAGGTTACGTTAAAGATAGATTGACGGAACAGGACATAAGCATAGAATTGAGTAAAAAAGCAAAAGAATTTCTTATTGAGAAAGGATTTGATAAGATTTACGGAGCCAGGCCTTTGAAGCGGACTATACAAAGATTCCTTGAGGACCCGCTGGCTGAAGAGATTATCTCTGGTTCTCTTAAGGGCATTAAGAAGGTAAAGGTGGACCTGGAGAAGGGACGCCTCGTTTTTGACAAGAAGTAGAAAATGAACCAAACTATTACTAAAACCATTGGAATGAGATTTTATAATCTATTCCTTTATATAGGAGGAGTGACTTTGTTGTTTATTAAAACACTACTCGGGACTTTCACTCCCCCGCTTAAAGTTAGGCATATATTGCAACAGATGCAGAAAACAGGCGTAGACTCTTTGCCGATAGTGTTTTTGACCAGCCTGTTTACCGGAATGGTTCTGGCCCTGCAAAGTGCCTATCAAATGCAGAGGATATCTGCTCAAATATACATTGCCAGCCTGGTGGCTTTGTCTATGACAAGAGAACTGGGCCCGGTATTAACAGGATTAGTAGTTGCAGGGAGGGTTGGTGCTTCCATAACAGCAGAATTGGGGACTATGAAGGTCACCGAGCAAATAGATGCTTTGGAGACTCTTGCTACCAATCCGGTTAAATATCTTGTTGTTCCCAGGTTTTTGGCATTATTGATTATGTTACCGTTGCTTACTTTATTCGCTGATTGCATAGGTATCTTCGGAGGATATATTGTTGGGGTGTTTAAACTCCATTTAAGCCCGAGCATATATATGAGTATGACTACTAATCCATTACAGCTAAAGGATGTCTTTACCGGTTTATTTAAAAGCGGAATATTTGCCATTATAATATCTATTATAGGTTGTTACGAAGGCTTTAGAACCACAGGGGGAGCAGAAGGGGTTGGCCGTTCTACCACATCAAGTGTTGTGATAGCATTTGTCTTAATTATCACAGCAGATTGTTTCTTTACCGCGCTGTTTTATTTTATAGGAAGGTGAAAGGAAGTTCGTAGTTCGTAGTTCGTAGTTCGTAGATTTTTCTACCAACTACCAACCACCAACTACAAACTAAAAATGATACAAATCATAAACCTAAACAAATCTTTTGGAGACAACCATGTATTAAAAAACATGAATCTGAATATCGAAGATGGAATTACTACAGTGGTAATAGGACGTTCTGGTTGCGGCAAGAGTGTATTGCTTAAGCATATAATAGGTATTCTAAAACCTGATTCAGGCCAGGTTATTGTAGATGGCCAGGATGTTAGCAAGCTTTCTGCTAAGGAATTGAATAAATTAAGACTGAACTTTGGCATGCTTTTTCAAAGTTCGGCTTTGTTTGATTCGCTTACAGTATATGAAAATGTCGGATTTAATCTGATTGAACATACAGACCTCGATTCGCAAACAATAGCAAGGAGAGTGAAGGAGTCAATGGCTTTGGTAGGCTTAAAAGGTATAGAAGATTTAAAACCTGCAGAGCTTTCAGGGGGCATGAAAAAAAGAGTAGGTTTAGCCAGAGCTATATGCATGAGTCCAAAACTTATATTGTACGATGAACCTACAACCGGAGTTGACCCTATATTGGCAGATGCCATAAATGGGCTTATAAAAGATTTACACGACAAATTAAAAGTGACGTCTATAGTTGTTACTCATGATATGGTAAGTGCCTATAAAATTGGCGATAAAATCTCTATGTTATACGACGGTAAAATAATTGAAACAGGCGCGCCTGAAGAGGTTAAGAACACAACCAATCCGATAGTAAAACAGTTTATAACTGGTGCAGCAGAGGGCCCTATCACCGGTAGAATGACAAATGACAAAATTCAAAGCACAAAATAAATTCAAAATTCAAATGACAAATTTCACTAACGTCATTGCGAGGGAGCGAAGCGACCGAAGCAATCCCGAAAGTAGAAATTGTTTCGTCCCGACCTTTGGTCGGGACTCGCAATGACGATAAACTTACAGGAGAGATTATGAAACCGGCAAGTTTTGAACTAAAAATAGGCATATTTATTTTTATAGGTATTATATTACTCATCTATGTGGTCTTTTCAATAGGAGATTTTCTATTTGAGCCTGGTTACAATGTAAAGGTATCGATGAATTTCGCTGACGGGGTTCAGGAAGGAGCACCGGTTAGATTAGCCGGGGTAGAGGTCGGCGAAGTAAAAGCAACCAGAATATTTCAAAACCCTGAGACTAACCAGACTAAAGTTGAATTATTATTATGGCTTACTAAGGAAGCTAAAGTTGAAAAGGATGCTACTGTTCTTATTAATACCCTGGGCCTGATAGGAGAAAAATATGTGGAGATAATACCTGGCACTGCTGGAAGCCCATTACTAAAAGATAAAAGTACCATTGCTGGTTTTGATTCTATATCTATGCAGAAAATGACTCAGAAAGGATATGATGTAATCCTTAAGCTTGAAAAGATGCTAGACTCTATAAATTATGTGTTGGAAAAAGTTAAAGCTAAAGAAGGAACAGTAGGCAAATTACTTCTGGAAGACAAGATATATAAAGACCTCGAGGAGATAACAGCTGGTATAAAAGAGATGGTAGAGGACATTAAGCGCCATCCGTGGAAGCTGTTGCAGAAACCGAAGGAAAGCAGGAAGAAGGAAACGGAGAAGAAAACGAGAAGCAGAAGGTAGTTGAGTTTATAGAGTTTATTGGGTTTATAGAGTTGTAACCCAATAAACTCAACGAACCCAATAAACCCAACAAACTAACATGATTACTAAGACAATATTTATATGTCAGAACTGCGGCTACCAGAGCCCTAAGTGGTTGGGTCGATGTCCAAATTGCCAGAAATGGGATACTTTAATTGAAGAGAGATTGCAGGATATTGTTGAAGAAAGGAAAGGTATAAGAAGTTTTCCTTCTAGTCCACCACAGAAACTTACAGATATAAAATCAGGCGATTGCATAAGAACAAATACAAACATTAAAGAATTAGACAGGGTATTGGGCGGGGGAATAGTCTCCGGCTCTGTTATTTTAATCGGCGGTGAGCCGGGCATCGGTAAATCTACTTTGTTACTCCAGGTTTCCGGCATTTTAGCTAAGAGCAAAAGGGTGCTGTATGTAAACGGAGAGGAATCAATAGCTCAGACTAAACTGCGAGCGGATAGACTAGGGATTACGTCTGATAATTTATATATAATTAATGATGCTGAAGTCTCATCTATCGCAGAACATATTGAAAAACTTAACCCTGAGGTGGTTGTTATAGACTCAATCCAGGTTTTATATAATAGAGACTTTTCACAAAGCCCGGGGAGCGTTACCCAGATAAAAGAGTGCTCGGGCACTTTAACGGTATTAGCTAAGTATAAAGGTTTTTCTTTATTTATAGTAGGCCATGTGACAAAAGAAGGCGCGATAGCCGGGCCGAAAATTTTAGAGCATATGGTCGATTGCGTAATATATTTTGAAGGGCAGAACCAGATGGATTTCAGGATTTTAAGAAGTGTGAAAAATAGATTCGGCCCTACCAATGAAATAGGGGTATTTCATATGACCCAGAAAGGGTTGATAGAAGTGGCAAATCCTTCTGAAATTTTTCTCATCAACACCCATAGCAAAAGTATATCCGGCAGTGCGGTTGTCCCTACAATGGAAGGAACCAGATCCATCTTAGTTGAAATCCAGGCCCTGGTGGCGCCCTCTAATTTTAATATGAGCAGACAGCGGGCCATAGGGATCGATTTAAACAGGCTGTTGCTATTAGTAGCTGTGCTGGAAAAAAGGCTAAATTTAAATTTAGCAAATTATGACGTATTCGTTAATGTAGCCGGTGGGATAAAGGTAATTGAGCCTGGTTGTGATTTAGCAGTATGTCTTGCTGTTGCTTCGAGTTTTAAGAATAGACCTGTAAGTAATGACGCCATATTTATAGGAGAGGTTGGTTTGGGCGGAGAGATACGCAGTGTCGGACAGACCCAATTAAGGATTAACGAAGCAGTTCGCTTGGGTTTCAAAAAGTGTATTTTGCATAATTCGGACATTAAACATATCACAGGCGCTAGCTCTATAGAACTTTTAGGAGTTGAAAATATAGCAGAGGCAGTTGAGGCAGTTTTAAAAGTTTAAAAGGTTAAAAAGTTCAAAAAGTTCAAAAGATTCCGAACCTTTCGAACCTTTCGAACCTTTCGAACCTTTTAAACTGACACGCGAAAGGAGTAGTTGGAGTTATGACCTTATTTTTTATACGGATATTTTTTATAGTTTTAAGTACAGTAGTTGGTTATCAGATAGGACTTATGTTTGAGGCATTTAATCGATATTGGCCTTTCATAGGATTGACAGGAGGATTTTTAATCGCAGCAGTTATCATTCTTGCTGAATTTAGTCTAAGGAGGATATCCGTAAGGGGTCTTTCAGCAGGAGTTTTTGGTCTTTTATTTGGCTTGCTTCTGGCAAAACTTTTAGCCGATTCTTTTATATTAAAGTCTATCAATCAGATCAGTGAAACAGTAGCGTTGATAATGCAGGTAGTGTTGACATTGATATTCTGTTATTTAGGTATGGTTATAGCCATAAGGGGTAAAGACGAATTCAGTTTGGTTATCCCTTATATCAAATTTGCAAGACAAGATAGAGGTGAGGAAATAACCGTATTAGATACAAGTGTGATTATAGACGGAAGAATCTCGGATATATGCGATAGCAAATTTATACGGGGCAGATTTATAATACCGAGATTTGTGCTAAAAGAGTTGCAACAAATTGCAGATTCTCAAGATGCATTAAAGCGAAACCGCGGGCGTCGAGGATTAGACGTGCTTAGCAAGATGCAAAAGAACCCTCATATCGATATTAAAATACACGAGGAAGATTTTCCGGATATCCATGAGGTAGATGCGAAACTGGTAAAATTGGCAAAGGTAATAAATGCCAGGATATTCACTAACGATTATAATCTTAATAAGGTAGCAGAGTTACAGGAAGTCGGAGTACTTAACATAAATGAACTTGCTAATGCATTAAAGCCGGTTATGCTCCCCGGTGAGATAGTGGAAGTGAAAATCGTAAAGGAAGGAAAAGAGCAAAATCAAGGTATTGGTTATTTAGATGACGGAACAATGATAGTGGTTGAGGGCGGGAGGCAACTTATAGGCCAGACCAAAAGAGTAACAGTGACTAGTATTTTGCAGACAGCAGCCGGCAGAATGATATTCACAAAAGTCGCAAACGCATACTACCCCAGAAATAGAAGATAGTGCTCAGAGCATTGCGGAGCGAGACTGAAATTTTTTGCCGTCTTTTTGTACTTACGGCTCGTTCGCTTGACGGAATTCTTTAGCTAGAAAGTAGCGAGTCAGTTCCGTCGTTTCACTCGCCGTAAGTCCTAAAAAGACATTTGGCAAAAAATTCCTAATGTCTCGTTCCGCAATACTCTTCGCTTTAGGCGTTTTTTGGCTAAAAAATGCTATTGCTGTTCATATGTGGCTGCTACACTTTAAAAGGTGAGTGTGTAGTGAAGAAGAAAGTAACGGCGATAATAGCAGCAGGCGGTTCAGGTAAAAGGATGGGTTTTGCAAGGCCGAAGCCTTTTGTAAAAATCGCCGGCAAACCCCTTTTATTTTATTCTCTTGATGTATTTGAGAAATCAAACTTAATAGATTCCGTAGTGCTTGTTGTAGCCAGAAGTTGTTTAAAGAAAACTAAAAGGCTCCTTAAGAAAGAAGGCTATAAAAAACTAAGCACAATAGTAATGGGCGGTTCAACACGGGCGCGTTCCGTATATAATGGGTTATGCGCTTGCAGAAATTCAGATATTGTTTTAATACACGATGTGGCAAGGCCGCTGTTGAAACAGGCCCTTATAAAAAGATGTGTTCACCCGGCACGAAAAGGAATTAATTCTTTGACGGCAGTTCCTGTCAAGGCAACGATAAAAAATATAAATTTAAAAAATAAGCATATATTATCTACGCCTGAACGCAGCAGCTTGTGGGAAGCGCAAACCCCGCAGGTTTTTGATAAGAAGGTGTTAGCCGAAGCCTATGCAAAGTTAGCTAAGAAGGCCTGGAAATTTAAAGACGATGCGTCATTAATAGAGGCTTGCGGAGGCAAGGTTAAGGTTATTCAAGGTGACTACTCTAATATAAAGATAACGACGCGGGATGACCTGAAGATAGCAAAATGCTTGTTGAATAAGTAAATCCGAAATACGAAATCCGAAATACGAGTTTTATAAAATCTTAAACATGAGAATTGGCATAGGATACGACGTACATAAACTTGTAAAAGGACGCAAACTCGTCATCGGTGGCGTAGAAATTCCCTATGATAAGGGATTAACAGGGTATTCCGATGCAGATGTGCTTATCCATGCAGTATGTGATGCGCTTTTGGGAGCAGCGGCTTGCGGCGATATCGGAAAACACTTTCCTGACACAGATGAGCGTTTTAAAGATATATCCAGTATTAAACTTTTACAACAAACATTCTCTATGATAAATGAAAAAGGATATTCAGTGAACAATATTGATACAGTAATAATAGCAGATAGGCCAAAGTTAGCGCCCTATAAAGGCAAAATGAGAGAAATAATAGCTAAAATTTTAAAAATAGGTTCAGACAAAGTAAACATAAAGGCAACTACCGAAGAAGGAACCAGAAAGGTTGAGGCAATAGCGGCATATGCGATTGTATTATTGAAAGAATAGCACCGTCCCGACACCAAAGGTGTCGGTACGGTGCATTCTTAAGGAGATTACGATGAGCATAATCCTAATTATCATATCCGCGATTATATTATTTATAGCAGCAATAGCAATAACGTTTAGAGGCGAAGTAAAAGCTACATTTGAAAGAGACCCGGCGGCTACCAGTTTTTTAGAGGTGTTGCTGACATATTCCGGTTTACATGCAATTATAATGTATCGTATAGCCCATGGTTTGCTTAAGCTAAAGGTCCCTTTTCTTCCAAGATTTATCTCGCAGTTTGCTAAGTTTATAACCGGAATTGAGATACACCCTGGCGCAAAAATAGGCAAGGGCTCCTTTATTGACCATGGCATGGGTGTAGTCATAGGAGAAACTTCCGTGCTGGGAGATAATGTTACTTTATTTCAGGGAGTTACTTTAGGCGGAACGGGAAAACAAAGGGGCAAGCGCCATCCGAACATAGGAAATAATGTAGTCATAGGTACCGGAGCTAAGGTATTGGGAAATATTACTATCGGAGATAACTCATATGTAGGCGCAAATGCTGTAGTAATCGAAGATGTGCCGGCAAACTCTACAGTGGTAGGGATACCTGGAAGGATCACCAAGCAGGATGGCAAGAAAATTGATGTTAAATTAGACCATATCCATGTGCTTGATCCGATAAAGCAAGCAATGGAGGAGCTGGAGAAGAGAATTAAGAAACTGGAAAGCGGTAACGATTAAAATTTTTCCATGCTTGCTGAAGTGACTGTCAAAAGTATAGCAATTGCCTATGAGCAGCGATAGCATTTTTTAGCATTTTACGAACGAGACTGAGCAAAATCATCCCGAAGATGATTTTGCGAAGGAAAGTTTGTGTCTGAGCCCGAACACATCGTAAGATGTGAGGGCGAGTTAAACTTTCCCAAAGTGAGTAAAATGCGTAAAAAAATGCGTGCTGCGAATAGGCGATTGCTGTACTTTATGGGATTGCTTCGCTCACTTCGTTCGCTCGCAATGATGATGTATTATTTTCCCTTTTCCTCTAAACTTTTAATTCTTAAGTGGTGTAGTGGTGAAGATATACAATTCACTTACGCGTAAGAAAGAAGAATTTAAGCCGCAAAAGCCGCCGCAGGTAAACATATATACCTGTGGGGTGACTGTATATGATGAATGCCACATAGGCCATGCCAGGAGCCTCTATATCTTTGATGTTATCAGGCGATACCTAAAATACAGAAAGTTTAAAGTTAATTTTGTGCGTAATATTACCGATATCGACGACAAGATTATCAACCGGGCAAATGAACTTAAAGTAGATTGGCGGCAGTTAGTAACAAAGTACATAGACGCATATTATGACAATTTAAAAGATTTAGGCATAGAAAAGGCGGATTCTGAACCAAGAGCAACCGGGAATATCTCTGATATGGTCAGGTATATAAAGGGCTTAATCGATAAAGGATACGCCTATATTACGGGCAGCGGAGTATATTTTAGTGTTCGTAAGTTTAAAGGTTACGGAAAATTATCAGGCCAGAGCATAGACCAGATGCAGGCCGGTGCAAGAATTGAGAAAGACGAAAAAAAACAAGACCCCTTAGATTTTGCATTATGGAAAAAATCAAAAGAGAATGAACCTTCATGGGATTCTCCCTGGAGTAAGGGACGTCCTGGATGGCATATAGAGTGCTCTGTTATGAGCCAGAAATTCTTAAAAACAGATACACTTGATATCCACGCGGGTGGCAGAGATTTAATCTTTCCTCACCATGAGAATGAGATTGCTCAGTCAGAGGCTTTTGCAGGGAAGCAATTTGCAAAATACTGGATACATCACGGTTTATTAACCATCAACGGACAGAAGATGGCCAAGTCTTTGGGCAATTTTATTACAATTAAGGATGTATTAAAAAAATATCCCGCAGATGTCTTAAAGATATTTTATCTTCAGGCCCATTACTCTAGCCCGGTAGATTTTTCCTGGGAAAAAATGGAAGAATGCAAAAGCGCCGTAGAAAGATTCTATGTGCTGTTTGATAAAATTGAGAGACTAAAGACCAAAGACCAACCTGCAAAGACCAAAAAAGATAGTTCATTTAAGAAAAAAATAGATAAGCTGAAAGAGAAATTTATAGAAGCAATGGATGACAATTTTAATACGCCGGTAGCTTTAAGCGTGCTTTTTGATATAGTGTCTATGGCGAATAAAGTAACATCCCCTGCTATACTGTTATATGCTAAAGATACTATTCTCAAATTAAGTAGTATTTTTGGACTATCTTATAAAAAAATGGAGGTAGAACCAGAATTTAAAGCTTATATAGCGGAAAAGATAAAAGAAAGAGATGAAGCGAGAAAAGCCAAAGATTTCGAAAAATCAGACAGCATAAGAGAAGAATTGTTTAAGCTAGGAATTATATTAGAAGATACAAAGGAAGGTACTACATGGCGAAAGGTTTAAAAAAGGGCATATTCATAACATTTGAAGGCACTGAAGGAACCGGTAAATCCACCCAATCCAGAATGCTAACCAGTTTTCTTAAAAGAAAAGGTTTTAAGGCCTTGCATCTTTGGGATCCCGGAAGTACATCGCTGGGAGAAATTGTAAGAAAGATTTTACTTACTCCCGGTAAAAGAGTTTCTGCTGCCTCCGAGACTTTGCTTTATATGGCAGCCAGGGCCCAGTTGGCAGAAGAAAAGATACTGCCTGCCCTGAAGAAAAAGACGATAGTCATATGTGATAGGTTTGCCGATGCAACTGTCTGCTATCAGGGTTATGGCTTAGGAATCGATATTGAGCATATAGAAAGGTTAAACAGATTTATAACAAAATCTACAACGCCGGATATAACATTCTTTTTAGATGCGGATGTTAAAAAAGGCTTAAGGCGTTCTCGTAATATCAAAGGTTTTTCCGACAGGATTGAACGCAGAAGCTGTAATTTTCATTATAGGGTAAGGAAAGGATATCTTGCATTAGCGAAGAAATTCCCCAAACGCATAAAAAAGATTTCGGTTGAGAAAAACGATATGGATCAAACCCAGCAGATTATAAGGAAGGCAGTGTTGAATGTCATTAAGAGGAAAGGGACGTTTCCAGTTTCAAAGAGGAAAATGTCCCCATTATAATGAGAATATCTAAAAGGGGACACTTTCCCCTTTGAAACCGGAAACGTCCCTATACCTGATGTCATTATCAAATGATCGCTGAAGATATTTTAGATGCAGAGATCAAATCAAAAAGGCTCAGCCATGCCTATCTTTTTTTAGGCTGCCAAAAAGAGATAATGGAAAAGTGCGCATTAAAATTTGCAAAGGCATTAAATTGTTTGAAGCAAACCGGCGGTCTCACCGGCTGCGAGGAGTGCATATCCTGTAAAAAGATAGAGCATTTTAATCATCCTGACATTGGGCACATCCACGCAGAAGGAATTTCGCGCCAGATAAAGATAGAGCAGATTAGAAACCTTCGAAAAGATGCCTGCTTAAAGCCAATAGAGGCAAGGAAGAAGGTGTATATAATATACGATGCCGATTCAATGACAGAGCAGGCCTCTAACTGTTTGTTGAAGACAATAGAAGAGCCGCCCAAGAATGTCATTATTATATTAATCGGTTCAAATTTAAGCTCTATTTTACCAACTATAGTCTCCAGGTGTCAGATAATAAAATTCCATGAGTCGAAATATGCGAAAAAAGCTCATAATGAAGAGGGCTCTTACATAGACGAGTTTTTAAATATAGAAAATAGATTTTCATCGGAAACGTTAGAATTTATAAAACGCCCTAAGAGCGAACAGCTAAAGACAGTTGATTTATTGCTGACTTATTTTAGAGATATGCTTGTGGGGACGTTTCCGGTGTCAGACCCTAACGCGCGTATTTACGAGTCAGGGTCTGACCCCTCTCCCGAAAACATTTTAATTTTAATGAAGGAATTATTAAAGTCGAAGGAGCTGTTGCAGTCGAATGTCAATTCCAAGCTGGTTGCAGATTATATCTTGGGCAGCATTATCAGTTTAAAAAGTTTAAAAAGTTCAAAAAGTTTAAAAAGTTAAAAAAGTTTTAAAAGATTCCAAACTTTTAGAACCTTTAGAACTTTTAGAACCTTTAGAACTGTTACGCAAGGATGGCACAATGATACACAGGGCAGTGCAGGTTAAACAAAGAGAATTCGGTAAAATAGCATTTTATGATTTAGGAGACCTAAGCACCCACACCGGCGCATATGTTATTGTAGAAGCCGACCGGGGCCTTGATTTTGGGCGAGTCCTTTCTGAAGAGAAGCTGCTGTTAGATGAGAAAAAACTAAAAAACCCGCTTCGCAAAATCATAAGGGTTGCTGATAAGGCTGATATAGAGAAAATAAAGCAAAATACTGAAAAAATAAAAGAGGTTATGAAAACATGCAATAACAAAATAGAGCAACATGGGCTTAGTATGAAATTGGTGAAAGGAGAATTCTCTTTTGACCGCAGTAAAATCATTTTTTATTTTACTGCTGAGGAAAGAATCGATTTTAGGGAATTGGTGAAAGACCTGGCTAGGATATTTAAAGCTAGGATAGAATTAAAACAGGTAGGCGTGCGCGACGAAGCAAAAATCCTCGGTGGCTTTGGGCCATGCGGCAGGGAACTCTGCTGCAGGATGTTTTTAACAGACTTTGAGCCCGTTTCAATAAAGCAGGCCAAGGATCAAAACCTACCTTTAAATCCGGCAAAGATTTCAGGGCTCTGCGGCAGGTTGATGTGTTGCCTGTCGTATGAACACACTCATTACAAAAAGCTTTCTAAAGGCCTTCCGCATACCGGGCAAAAAGTAAAGACCCCGGCCGGGCCGGGAAAGGTGATAGATATTAATTTCCTAAAGCGTGTTGCTACAGTTGAACTCGAGGACGGAAGGCACGTAAAGGTGGACTACAATAAATAGTTTAAAAAGTTCAAAAAGTTAAAAAAGTTCAAAAGATTCCAAACTTTTAGAACCTTTAGAACTTTTAGAACCTTTAGAACTTTTTAAAACTGTTCCAAGAGACATGCAAAAGACCTTTTATATAACCACTCCCTTATATTACGTCAATGCCTCGCCCCATATAGGCCATTGCTATACACAGATTGTATGCGATTGTATAGCGCGATACAAAAGACTAAAAGGGGAGAGGGTATTTTTCTTAACGGGTACCGATGAACACGGCCAGAAAGTATACCAATCGGCAGAGAAAGCGAATAAGGGTACACAAGAATTTATAGACGGAGTGGTTGATAGGTTTAAGAAATTATGGAAAAGATTAAATATCTCATATGATGATTTCATACGAACCACAGAACCGCGGCACGTACAAACTGTGCAAAAGGTGATAAAAACCCTTTATGATAAAGGCGACATTTATGAGGATGCATATAGTGGTTACTATTGCATACCATGCGAGACGTTTTGGCGGAAAGACGAACTGAAAAACGGGCTATGTCCTGATTGTGAACGTCCGGTTGAGTATATAAGCGAGGAAAACTACTTTTTTAGATTATCTAAATACCAAAACTGGCTATTAAATCATATCCACTCAAATCCGGATTTTATAAAACCTGATTTTAGAAGGAATGAAGTATTGGGTTTTTTAAAACAGCCTTTGTCTGACCTCTGTATTTCTCGTCCGCGAAAAAGGCTATCCTGGGGTATCGATACGCCGTTTTCTCCTGAACATGTTATTTATGTATGGATTGATGCGCTCTTAAATTATATAAGCGCACCGGGTTTTGCAGACAATCCTGATAGATTTAAAAAAATATGGCCGGCGGATATACATATCATGGCCAAGGATATACTCCGTTTTCATGCGGTATACTGGCCGATTATACTGCACGTATTAGGGCTAGAACCTCCCTGTTGCGTCTTTGCCCATGGCTGGTGGGTTATCTCCGGGCAAAAAATCTCTAAATCCAAAGACGTTATAATCGATCCTAATCCAATAATAGAAAAATACGGCGCCGATGCCCTGCGTTATTTTTTATTAAGAGAGGTAACTTTGGGTTTAGACGGCAATTTTTCTGAAGGCGCTTTTATAGATAGATATAATGCGGATTTAGCAAACGACTTGGGCAATCTCTTAAACCGCACCCTGACGATGGTTTATAAATATTTCAATGGAAAGATTACCTCGCAAGGTCACATAACCGACAAAGAAACATTTTTGCTTAATTTAAAAGAATCAACAGTAGCAGAAGTAGATGGATGCATGAAAGATTTATTGATAAGCAGAGCTTTGAAAGAAATTTGGCGGTTGATAAATGCCGCCAACAAATATATAGAGGATTCCAAACCGTGGGAGATTGCTAAAACAGGCGATGCAGAAAGATTATCAGCTTTTATCCTGACGTTGTTAAGAGTATTAGAGGCGGTTATGGTATTAATATACCCCTTTATGCCATCTACAAGTGAAAAGATAGCTTTACAACTCGGAATAAAGGAAGATATAGGAAAAGTTGCAAAGAGAATATTAGAAAAAGGCCTTATCGGCATTGGCCATGTAGTTTCTAAACCAGTGCCGATGTTTCCAAGGATAGAGGCGAAGTTAAGATAGGGACGTTTCTGAAACCAAAAAGGAAAGTGTCCCCACAAAGGGAACATTTTCCCCTTTGGTTTCAGAAACGTCCCTTCCTAAATGAGAATAAGAAATATCATAAACAATAATAAATTATATGCCTGGATGGTAATAATAATATTGTTTATGCAATCTTACGCTGTTTTAATGCATCGATTAGGTCCCGGCGAAGAACCTGTTACAGAACCTGCCCGGAATTTTGCCCAGGAGATAGAAACCAACAGAGAGCTCTTGCAAAAGGCACTTACAGAAAACCCTAAAATTGCCGCAAATTTTGCTTATCTTTCTTTCTTTATGCTAATTATATTTTTGCTAGGAATTATATTTTTTGTAAATTACATTTTTATAAAAGCAAAAGGCAAAGAGCCGATTCCAAAAACTCTAAAAGAACAACCTGTCCTCTGGAGTTGGAAGGACGCTGTTAAGATAGTAATAATATTTTTGTTTTTTAATCATATGTTTGTTCTGTTCGAGCATTTATTGGCAGGATTTTTTAAAACCACAGGCATAGATAAAAGGGCATCTATGGTTTTAGATACCATGTTTATGGATATCTTTGTTTTGCTTCTTATTCTTTATTTTGTTACAGTGAAATATAAACAAAAAATAGCTGCTCTGGGCATCTCTCTAAAGAACATTGCAAAGAATATAGGCATAGCTTTGTCTGGATATTTAGCCTTTATACCGGTGTTAGCGGTATTATTTTTATGTGTAATTTTTCTTGCTAAATTATTAAATTATACCCCTCCCCCGGAGCCTATATACGAGTTGATATTTAAAGAAGAAAGGCCCCATCTTTTAATAGTAATATCGGCAATGATAGCCCTTATCGGCCCTATTATAGAAGAGATTTTTTTCAGGGGATTTCTTTATTCTGCTTTAAAGAAAAGTCTAAATGTAACAGCAGCTATGGTTATTACCGCCTGCATCTTTTCGCTGTTGCATACTAATGTATTGGGCTTTGTACCTATAGTGGCATTAGGTATATTTTTGGCATACTTGCGAGAGAAAACAGGTTCGCTTATCCCTTCTATTGCTGTGCATATAATGCACAATGCCGCATTGGCCACTCTTATGTTCTTGGCAAGAGGAGTAATAGCTCTGGCGTAACTTAAGAAAGGGACGTTTCTGAAACCAAAGGTGGAAACGTCCCTATACACACGAAAGATTATAATGCATATAAAGACCATAGAATATAAAAAAGGTAAACTTAAAATAATAGACCAGCGTAAACTTCCCGGTAAATTAGTTTATAGAAATCTATCCTCTGCGAATGATATTAAAGATGCCATAAAGACATTGGCAGTGAGAGGAGCACCGGCTATAGGAGTTGCTGCTGCCTATGGTGTTTATATCGGCATCGATAATTTAAGGATAAAGGATAAGAAGATATTATTTAGAAGACTAAATGCGCTGATAAGGCATATAGAGACCGCCCGTCCCACCGCTATAAATCTTTTCTGGGCCTTAGAGAGAATGAGAAAGGTTGCTGCTAAAAATAGAGAAAAACCTATCAGTGCCATAAAGCGCCTTTTATTTAATGAGGCAGGAAAGATTCAGCGAGAAGATGAGATTATGTGCGAGAAAATAGGCAGATTCGGCGCAAGATTAATAAATGATAAAGATAGGATACTTACCCATTGTAACGCAGGCGCATTAGCAACAGCAGGTTCCGGAACAGCTCTGTCCGCTATATACACTGCAAAAAAACAGGGCAAAAAAATAAAAGTTTATGCCGATGAGACCAGACCGCTTCTGCAAGGAGCCCGTCTTACAACATGGGAACTTATGAGAGAGGGAATTGATGTTACCCTGATATGCGATAGTATGGCTGCCACCCTTATGAAAAAGGCTATGATAGATAAGATAATAGTGGGAGCAGATAGAATCGCAGCCAATGGAGATTTTGCCAATAAGATAGGAACATATAATTTAGCACTGCTTTCAAGGGTTCATAAAATACCATTTTATTGTTTTGCCCCAAGTTCAAGTTTCGACTTTAGTATAAAAAATGGCGAAAGGATTCCCATAGAACAGAGAGACCCGGATGAAGTAAGAAAGATAAAAGACAATTTTGTGGCTCCAAAGAAAGTAAAGGTTTATAATCCTGCTTTCGATGTTACACCGCATGAGTTGGTAACGGCATTTGTTACTGAAAAGGGAATTTTTAGAAAGCCATTTGCGAAGAGCTTACGGAAACTTAGAGAGGTTACTTGAGTTTGTTGAGTTTATTGAGTTCGTTGAGTTAACCCTATAAACCCTACAAACTCTATAAACTCAATGAACCAGACAAACCCAATAAACTACAATGCGGCTTAAACACATAGGTGAATTTGGACTAATAAATAGAATAGCCAAGATTGCTAGGACAACCCCCTCGGTGATAAGGGGCATAGGAGACGACTGCGCAGTTTTAAGATATACTAAAGATAAATATCTTCTGATTACCACCGATATGATAATTGAAGATGTACACTTTAGATTAAATAGAGCAACTCCTCAACAAATAGGCCACAAGGCAATGGCTGTCAATATTAGCGATATAGCAGCTTGTGGCGGCGTTGGTAAATGGGCAGTGGTATCGGCAGGTTTGCCGAAAGACACCGATTTAGATTTTATTGATAGAATCTATTCCGGCATAGAAAGAATAGCCTCTAAATTTAATATAGATATAGTCGGAGGAGATACAAATCTTTCCGAAAAAATAGTAATCTCGATTACGGTTATTGGACAGGTGCGTAAGGAAAATTTAATCTTGCGCAATGGAGCAAAAGTGAGAGATATTATTTTTTTGACAGGCAGACTCACCTTAAAACCAAAGGATTTAAATTTTGTCCCTAAGATTAAAGAGGCCTCCTTTTTAGTAAATAATTTTAAGATAAATTCTATGATAGATATATCCGATGGACTATTATTAGACTTAGGGCATATTATTTCGGAAAGTAAAGTAGGTGCTTGTTTATATGAGCCGCTAATTCCTTATGAAGGCATTTCTATAAAAAAAGCCATAACAACAGGAGAGCAATTTGAATTGTTATTTACAACTGATAGAAAAGATGCAAAAAGCATACTTAGCCGGGCAAAAAGAAAAAACCTAAATTTAGCAGCAATAGGGGAAATTACCGGCAGGAAAGGCAAAATTGTTTTTGTTGATAAGAATGGCAGAAAGGAAGGGCTTGAGCCGAGAGGGTACAAGCACTTTTAGAAATATGTGAGAGAAAAAGAGACGTTTCCAGTTTCAAAGAGGAAAATGTCCCCATTATAATGAAGGCCTCCGAAAGGGGACACTTTCCCCTTTGAAACCGGAAACGTCTCTATACCTTTGCATACAATGATAACCCAAAGCGCCCAGGAAACAATAAAATTCGGTAGGAATTTAGCAAAGCACCTTAAACCAAAGGATATAATAGCATTAATTGGTGAACTTGGTTGTGGCAAGACCACACTTACAAAAGGTATCGCCGAAGGTTTAGGCGTAAAAAATGCAAATTATGTAAATTCTCCGTCATTTGTATTAATAAGAGAATATAAAGGCAGAATTAATCTTTATCACCTTGACTTTTACAGGCTGGATAAACTTACCGACATGGAAGCATTGGGCCTTGAAGAATATTTTTATTCCGACGGAGTCTCTGTTATTGAATGGGCGGAAAAATTAAAGGATTTATTGCCTAAAGACCATTTAAGCATAGAAATCGACATTCTTGGAGAAAATTCCAGGAGTATAAACCTGAAGGCCTTTGGAAAAAGATATGAATCCCTCACCTTTAAAATATTCAAACAAGAAACAAAGGCTGGGGGACGAATAAATAAAAGGTGAGGGATGAAAATATTAGCGGCAGATACAGCAACAAAAGTAATTAGCGTAGCCCTATTAGAAGGGGAACAGATAAAAGCAGAAATGCACCAGCCATATTCAAAAAGCCAGGGCTCAGCCCTTATTCCGGTAATAAAAAGACTGTTTGAGGAGGCCGGTTACCATATAAAGGGAATAGAACTTTTTTGTGTAGGACTTGGACCAGGTTCGTTTACCGGATTAAGGACTTCCCTCGCCACTATGCGTTCTTTGAGCATCGCCTTGGGAAAACCCATAATAGGAATTTCAAGTTTCGATGTAATAGCCTATAATATAATACGAGATACGAGATACGAGATACGAGATACGGATATATGCGTCTTGTTTGACGCCAGGCAAAATAAAGTTTATGCTCGTTTTTATCGCCAAAATGGAGATGGTCTTCGGCCTATTACAGATTTTCTACTGGATGGTCTGGAAAATATTCTAAGCACGATAAAAAAATCGACTATTATTGCAGGAGACGCTATCGAACTTTACGGCCGCAAAATCCTGGAAATTTCGAAGGGAAAAGTATCATTTATGCCGGAGAAGTTATGGTATCCGAGAGCCGATATTTTAGCAAAGATGGCGCAAGATAAATATAGAAAAGGGCAGCGGGATGACCCTTTTAAATTACGCCCGTTGTATATCTATCAGAAAGAGTGCCAGGTAAGAAAAAGAGAGAAAGGGACGTTTCCAGTTTCAAAGAGGAAAATGTCCCCATTATAATGAAAACCTCCAAAAAGGGACACTTTCCCCCTTGAAACCGGAAACGTCCCTATACTATATACTACTATGACAACATACCGTCCGACAAGAGCAGAGGTTGATTTATCTGCCATAAGGTATAATTTCTTCCAAATAAAAAAAATGGCAGGTAGCTCCGTAAAAATATTAGTGGCAGTTAAGGCTAATGCCTATGGTCATGGATTAACAGAAATATCTAAAGAATTGGCAGATTGCGGCGTTGATTATTTCGGAGTAGGCACTGTTGACGAAGCCATAAAACTAAAAAAGGCTTTTTTTGGAATTCCTATTTTAAATCTTACTTCGGTTACAAAAGACGAAATCGAACCAATACTGGATTATAAAATAATACAAACGGTGCCGGATTTAAATTCAGCCAAAGCTATAAATCGTATTGCAGCAAAAAAGAATGTAAAGACAAAAGTCCATCTAAAAATAGATACGGGCATGGGAAGGTTGGGCACCTGGCATGATGAAGCAGTCGATTTTATCAAACAGTCGTTTGAATTAAAGCATCTGATTGTAGACGGCATTTTTACCCATTTCGCCAGCGCCGATGATGATTCTATTTTTACCAACCAACAGATTAATAATTTCTTATCTTTGTTAAAAGAGTTAGATGATATTGGCATATATGTTAGATATAGACATGCTGCAAACAGCGCCGCTGTTATAAATTATAAGAGTTCGCACTTTAATTTGGTAAGACCGGGAATTATGCTATACGGACTTTATCCTGATATAAATCTTAAGAAAAAAATTACATTAAAGCCGGCCTTAACATTAAAAAGTAATATA
This sequence comes from uncultured Planctomycetia bacterium, assembly GCA_964570585.1. Lineage (GTDB taxonomy): Bacteria > Omnitrophota > Gorgyraeia > JABMRG01 > JAFGKX01. The sequence continues at coordinate 432 of CAZMYR010000015.1, read as the reverse complement.
TCCTATATTAAAGATGTACCTCCCGGACGGCGAATAAGTTATGGAGGCACATATGTTACAAAAAAACATACCAGGATAGCTATAGTACCGATTGGATATGGCGATGGTTATAATAGGTTACTTTCTAATAAAGGAAAAGTCTTAATAAACAGCAGAAAGGTGGCTGTAGTTGGCAGGGTTTGCATGGATCAGATTATGGTAGATGTCGGCGCTATCGGAAAAGTTGCGGTAGGAGACGAAGTAGTTTTAATCGGGAGACAGGGCCCAAACAGAATAACTGCGGAAGAAATCGCAAGCATTTGCCACACTATTCCTTATGAGGTCATATGCTGGGTGAGCTCGAGAGTGCCAAGAGTGCATGTGTGAGCCTTGGGTGTTGTTCGCGAAACCGAGACCAAATTTTTGCATACCCTGTAGAAATCCAAAGGATTT
>CAZMYR010000014.1:0-35888 GCA_964570585.1 uncultured Planctomycetia bacterium | reverse complement strand
ATATTTATTTTCTTATCAACGAAAGGGTTTCTGCTCTCGTTTTTGCACTTTCCTTAAATACGCCCCTTACCGCACTCGTTACAGCAACGGTGCCGGGCTTTTTTACCCCCCGCATTGACATGCAAAGGTGCTCCGCCTCTATCACTACTAATACACCTAAGGGCTTAAGTTTTTGCATAATGATATCTGCTATCTGAGTGGTGAGCCTTTCCTGTACCTGCAGCCTTTTAGATAAAACCTCCACTACTCTTACTATTTTACTTAAGCCGGTAATCCTGCCACCTTTTGGTATATACGCAATGTGGGCCTTACCTATAAATGGTGAGAGATGGTGTTCGCAGGTCGAGTAGGTAGGAATATCCTTTACCAATACAATCTCGCTATGCTTTTCCCCTAATATTACCTCGAGTTCTTTTTTGGGGTCTTTTTTTATTCCGCTGAATATCTCTTCAAACATCTCGGCTACGCGTTTAGGCGTCTCTCTTAAATCAGGCCGGTTAGGGTCGTCACCTATAGCTTTTATTATATCTTTGACTGCTTTTTCTATCTTCTTTTTATCCATCTTATTTTCATACCTGCCTTTCATTTATAATTTTGCATGTTTGCCGGAACGACTCCTCATAAAAGCGAAGAGCATTGTGAGCGAGGCATCAGAAATTTTTTGTCAAATGTCCTTTTAGGACTTATGGCGAGTGAGACGACGGAACTGACCGAACGAAGTGAGGGAATTCCGTCAAGCGAACGAACCATTAAGTCCAAAAAGACGGCAAAAAATTTCAGCCGAGCGAACAATGCTCGAGCTCACGACAAGCGGAGGCAAATATGCAAAATTATACGTTTCTATTTCCCGATGCAAAACTGCGAAAATATCCTATTCAGCAAATCGCCTGTGAAGTTTTCACCTGTAATAAGGCCGAGTTCATTTCGAGCATCTTTTAAATCAACCGCTATTAACTCCATTCCTATATTATCGGCAATGGCTAATTTAGCGGATTCTAAATGCTGCAGCGCCTTTTCTATTGCAGCGGCATGCCTTACATTTGTAAGCACAGGTTGATGTGAAGAGTCTATGGCGCCCGACCATATCATATTATATATTGCATCATATAGCCTATTCAGGCTTTTGTCTTTTTTGGCAGAAATTCTGACAATCTTTTTATTGCGAAGGCGTTCTTTTACTTCGTCTATTTGCAACCGTTCGGGAAGGTCGGTTTTGTTTATTATCACTACTATTTTTTTATCTTTCACGGCATCAATGATATCTATATCTTCTTTAGTAAGTTCGTCGCTGGAATCGAGAACTAATAAAATCAAATCTGCCGACTCCATATATTTTTTGCTTCGCCGGACTCCTTGTTTGGATGGTTCATCTTCCGCATGCATAATGCCGGCGGTATCTACTATTTTTAAAGGGATGCCTCTTACATTGACAATCTCTTCAATGGCGTCTCTGGTCGTGCCCGGAATGGGTGTTACAATAACCCGTTTTTGCTTTAGGAATCTGTTCATAAGCGTGGATTTGCCGACATTGGCCTTACCGCATATAACAGTAGTGATGCCTTCACGCAAAACCCTGCCGTTTTGATATCCATCTAAAAGTTGCTCAAGTTCAACGATAATCTCAGCTAACTTTACTTCGATAGTAGCATATTCAAAGGTCTGTAACTCTTCATCCGGAAAATCTAAACTTGCCTCTACATTTGCCTGAATTTCCAAAATAGCATCTGTTATCTTCTTAATCAAACCGGATAATTCGCCGCCGAGCTGTCTTCTGGCTGCCCTTAGGCTGGCTTCGGTCCTGGCAGTTATTACATCAAGGACAGCCTCAGCTTGGGAAAGGTCTATTCTGCCGTTTAAGAATGCCCTCTTTGTAAATTCGCCGGGTTCTGCTAAGCGTCCGCCTTTCGACACTACCAAATCTAATATTTTGCGCATGCAGGTTATGCCCCCGTGGGCATTTATCTCGATTACATCCTCCTTGGTATAGCTTTTAGGTGAACGCATTATTGTAAGCAGAACTTCGTCAATAATTTCTGGTTTCGGATTTCGGATTTTGGATTTCGGATTTTTTGCTATGTGGCCGTAATGAACGGTGTAACCCGGAAGCTGAGACGGTTTTTCCCCGTTTTTTGACATAAAAATTTCATCTGCTATTCTTAATGCCTTCTTGCCACTTAACCGCACTATACCTATGCCTGCTTCGCCTACAGGAGTTGAAATAGCACAAATGGTATCTTTTAGGCTCGAGGTTTTCACTTCTGCAATATCCCCATCGCATCGCCTACTAAAAATAATGAGCCGGTAATTAAAATAATGCCATCCTTGGAAGTTAACCTCCTGGCAGTTGAAAGCGCGTATTTTGGCGTTTTGGCGACAAACGAATTGGCGCAACTTTTAGAGAGCAACTTTGACAAAAGGCGAGGAGCAGCTGCTCTTGGTGAAGAAGATTTTGTAAAAATTACATTTTCAGCCAACGGGCACAAAATAGAACCTATCCCTTTTATATCCTTATCGATTGATATGCCCAAAATGAGAGAGCCTATCTTGCTTCTGCCTATTAAATCAACCAATGTCTGCCTGAGAACTTTTGCTGAATCTCTATTATGCGCGCCATCGGCTATTATACAGGGGGTTTTTCTTAAAATATCAAATCTACCTGGCCAATCCACCTTTTTAAACCCTCTATCTATACTCGCCCTGTCGATGGGGAAGTAAAAACAGCGCTTTAATATCTCAATAATAGCCAGGCTAACTGCCCCATTTTGGGCCTGGTGTTCACCCGCTAAAAAAAGATTCATATTTTTATAATCTTCATATATGCCCCGGTAATCAAAAACCGTTTTATGAAAATCGACTTGAGAACACCTATACCTTATATCCTTTCCGACGATAAATAATTTATTAGCTCTTTTGCGTGATGCAACTTTTACAATATCGAAAATTTCTTTCTTTTGCGGCGCGCTAACGACGAAAGAATTTTCTTTGATTATCCCTACCTTCTCCTTTGCTATCTTAACAAGCGATTTGCCAAGCAAATGGGTGTGGTCATAACTTATAGGGGTTATAGCCGAGACTAAAGGATAAACAATATTGGTAGCATCAAGCCTTCCGCCTAATCCTACTTCTATTACTGCGAAATCTACTCTTTTTTTTGAAAAATATAAAAAACAAACAGCAGTTAATATTTCAAAATATGTAAGATTCTTATATAATGGGATATCTTCGGCTTTTGCATATTTGATAGACTCTTTTATCTTTTCTATTAGTTCTGAAAATTCCCTTTTATTTATAATTCTTTTATTTACATTTATTCTCTCTCGTAAGTCCAGCATATGGGGGGAGGTATAAAGGCCTACTTTGTAGCCGGCCTCAGCCAGCACAGAGTGCAAAATAGCGCAAACCGAACCTTTTCCTTTTGTGCCGGAAATAAGAATAGACTTAAAATCGGCTTGAGGCCTGCCTATGATATCGCAGAGTTTAGAAAACCTTTCTAAATTATAAGCCTTGCCATAATCATAGGATGGTATCTTTTCAAAATCCCGAAAAGAATTCAGATATCTTAAAGCTTGATTGTAATTCATAGTAAAAAGGCGAATATTAACAGACGTTTAGGAAATCGTTCGGGAAAGTGTCTCAGTTTTGTTCGGGAAAGTGTACCCTAAAGGTAAAGGTACAATCCTAAAAGGTCCGAAAAATTTCTCAAAGGGGACACTTACCCGATTGAAAACAGGGCAGGTACCCGAACAAAACCGTAAACGTCTGTATTAATGCTTAAAATGGCGCATACCCGTAAAGACCATGTTGAGCCCACGCCTATCAGTTATTCTGATTATCTCCTCGTCAGCTTTTGAACCGCCGGGCTGAATTATTGCAGTTACGCCGGCCCTTGCTGCAATTTCTATGGCGTCGGTCTTCGGGAAAAATGCATCGGAAGCCAAGACACTGCCTCTTGCAATTTTGCCCGCTTTGTAGGTTGCTATATACACTGAATCGACCCTGCTCATCTGGCCTGCACCTATTCCAACGGTCCTGGTATCTTTAGCCAACACAATAGCATTGGACTTTAGGTGTTTTACAATCTTCCAGGCAAAAAGAAGCGAATCAACTTCCTCGGCTGACGGTTTTTTCTTAGTAACTATCCGCAGCTGGGTTCTATCTAAACTTTTCAAATCTCTATCTTGTATAAGCATACCCCCCGTTACTTTCCTCATAGAATATTCTAAAGTTTCTCGCTTCTCGCCAAAAGAAGGTATCTCTAAGATACGCAGATTTTGTTTGGTTTTGAGTCTTTCAAGCGCCGCATCATCATAACCCGGGGCAATTATACATTCCACAAAACCTGAGGAAAGGATGGCTTCGGCTGTATTTATATCTACCGCTCTGTTTAAACCGACTATACTTCCATAAGCGGAAATTCTATCGCATTCAAGAGCATCGGTATAAGCTTTAGTAAGGGTATCTGCTACTGCAGCGCCGCAGGGATTGGTGTGTTTTATTATACTTGCTGCCGGTTTATCAAACTCTTTCACAACCTCTAATGCTGCATCCATATCCATAATATTGCAAAAAGAAAGCTGTTTTCCGTGCAATTGCCTTGCGCTGGGAACAGAAGATTCTTTTGAGTTTTCGTCTTTATAAAAAGAGGCCTTTTGATGTGGATTTTCGCCATATCGCAAATCTTCTATCTTCTTAAGGCTGATATTAAAAATTGAAGGAAAAGCAATGGCGCCTTCCGGGGTTATTTCTGGCTGTGCTCCCTCCGGGGACTTTGCCTCTTCAGGCAAAAGTGCTCCCTCCGGGGACTTTGCCTCTTCAGGCGGAGGTATTTCTTGAGGCGTTTCTTCTTTATGAATTTCTTGCACAGGTTTTATCTCCTCAGCTTTTTCAGTTTCCTTTTCTTCTGCCGAAGGATGTAAAATCTTACTGCTAAGATAAGCATTTATTGATTTATCATATTCGGATGTAAGTTTAAAGGCCTCCACAGCTAATACTGAAAGGGTTTGATCAGATATAAGAACCCTATGCGCTCTCATCTCTTCAAGCACGGGGCCATATCTGGAAGGATTACTTATAACTGCCACCGAACGGTAATTTTTAGCAGCGGAACGTAATAAAGACGGGCCGCCTACGTCTATATTTTCTAAAATCTCCTCTATCTTTACGCCAAGTTTAGTCGCCGTTTCCTGAAACGGATATAAATTCACAACAACCATATCTATCATTTCTATGCTGTGGGTTCGGGCCTCTGCCATATGGGCGTGGCTTTCCCGCAAAGAAAGCAGCGCGCCATGAACCTTAGGATGCAGTGTCTTTACCCTGCCGTCTAATATCTCCGGAAAACCGGTCAAATCTAATATGCTCCTTACTTCTATGCCCTGTGATTTTATAAATTCAGCAGTGCCGCCGGTCGATATAATCTCAACCCCAAGCTCCTTTAATCCCTTAACGAATTCGGCAAGCCCTGTTTTATCATACACACTTATCAGCGCTCGTTTGATTTTAACCATAATCAATCTCCTTGCAGTTAAATAACGTAGGAGCGGCCTCCTCGCTTCCGCGGGGACAGGTCTGGCCGCGAATAGCTTAATAAGGAGTATAAATTTTACCAAAAAAAGTCCCAAAAAGCAAATAGAAAAAAATGGGGCAGTGGAAATGGGACAGGTACAATTTTTTCTTGAGAAAAAAAATGGGGCAGGTACAATTTTTTCTTGTGTCTACCAGCTAAAAAATTAGTACCTGTCCCAATTTTCCTATACGCTAAATCTAAAATATATGATATCGCCGTCTTCTACTATGCGGTCCTTGCCTTCCAATTTGAGGAGGCCTTTTGATTTTACCTTATTCATATCGTAATCGCATGCTGTAACTTCTTTAAAATTAACAACTTCTGCCTTTATAAACCCGCGTTGAATATCCGAGTGAATTTTACCTGCAGCCTCATAAGTAGTCAAACCCCCATTTATAAGCCACGCCTTAGATTCTTCGCCTTTTACCGTATAAAATGTTATTAAATCAAGTAAAGAAAAACTTCTCCTTATAAATCTATTCCTGGCTGTCTCAGTTATGCCCAAATCCTGCATAAATGATGTTTTTAGCTCTTCATCATCCAGCTGGGCTATCTCTGCTTCTACCTTTCCGCAGAATGCTATATGAGACATGCCCAATTCTTGCGCAGCATTGGCAAATCCATCCGGCTCACCTCCTTTTATATGGCCTTCGTCAACATTGGCTAAAGCGAGCACAGGTTTTTTGCTTAAGAACTGAAAACCACGTAACATTTTATCTTCTTCCAAATCAAAGGTAAAGTCTCTTAACGGCTTTTCTTTTGAAAGATGCTCCTGGCATCTTTTTAGTGTATCTAATTCTTTTTGATTTTCCTTGTTGCCTCTTTGAATCTCTTTCTCTATTTTTTTAATTCTGGACTCAACCATACTTAAATCAAGCAATATCAACTCTGTGTTGATTATCTTAAAGTCGCGCAATCCGTCAATATCCCCATAAGGGTGGGGGACTTTATCATTTTTAAAAAATCTTATAACGCAGACAAGAGCATCAGTATCTTTTATCGGGGTGAGGTCTATTTCTTCTGCCTTTGCATCCTTTGATATACCTACCATATCCACAAAATCTATTGTGGCAGGAGTAATCTTTTTCGGCTTAAAAATATCTGCCAGCTTTTGCAATTTTTCATCGGGTATCTTTACAGCGCCTAAATTTGGCTTTGTCTTACCGCCGGAAGAAAATTCCTTAACCTCAGCGCTTAAGCCCGTTAAGGCATTAAAAACACTAGATTTACCGCTTAGCGGAAGTCCTATAATACCTATTTTCATTTCGATAAAAAAGGGGACTGTCCCATTTTTGCTTGCTTGTCATTCCCGCAAAAGCGGGGATCTGCAAAAATAGGGACTGTCCCCTTTTTTTAGCTCTCGCTTTATTTTTCCCCTAGCTTTTTAATCAGGTCGGAGACATACTTTCCGGCTATGTCCTTGCAACCAACGCCAAAGGCTATTGCCAGGCCTAATCCTAAAGCTGCCAGGACAATTTGTACTGCGCTGGCTATAATTATCTTGCCTATATTCAGTTGCTCGAGCGCAATGACCGCTGCAAAAATAACCACTACTACCTGAGTTATCTGTCCTAATAATCTTGCTTGCTTTATTCCGGCATTACTAGCGGCAGTGCGAACTACTCCAGCCAGGACTGCAGAGACAAACATACCTATCACTAATACAAAAATAGCGACGATAATATTTGGTATGAATGCAACAACCTTGTTTAACAATTCGGCAGCCACTGTCCATTGCAGGGCATTTAAAGCGGTCATAATTACAATAAGCATCATAAGCCAATATATAAGAACGCCTAACAATTCAGAGAGTGTATATTTTATACCGCCTTTTGCCAGAAAATTACTCGTTCCTGAGCGTTCCGATAGAGTATCCAGTCTAACGAGTTTTAAAACTCTTACTATTACCGTTTCGATCAACTTGGCTATAAGCCAGCCGATTATGAGAATCAGTAATACGCCTATTAGGCGTGGGATAAAAATCCCTACTCGGGTAAGCATCTCTCGAACTGAATCCATTACAACTATGTTCCAGTTCATAATAAACCCACCTCCCTTTTTTCATTGTCCATAAGGACGAATATTTGTTAAGGATAACAAAAAATCCCTTACAAAAAGCTTATCATAAAAAAATACCCGTGTCAAACACAAATCCTTTATTTTTTAATTTTTTTATAATAATTTCAAGAGCGGTAGTTGTTTGTCGTCGGGACCTTCCCTGTCTTATATTCGAGCCATCATGTAAAACTATGATGCTTTTATCCTTAGCTTCAGATATCACCCTATCGGCTATAATCTTAGCAGGCGGGTTTTTCCAATCCTCCGGCTCGATGTCCCAGCCAATAATTTTATAACCTCTTTTTTTAATAATATCGCTCGCTTTTTTATTGTAAAAACCATGGGGGGCGCGAAAAAGGGCGGGTTTGATGCCAAGCACACCTAAAAATACCTTTTCTGCCTCTATTATCTGCTTTTTAATCTCGGTTTTGGTAGATTTCTTTAGGTCTTTATGGGAAAAGGTGTGATTTCCTATTATATGGCCTTGCTTTTTAATCCTTAATGCAGTTTTAGGGTGAAGTTTGACATTATGGCCTAATAAAAAGAAAATGGCCTTTATTTTATGCCTTTTAAGGATATCCAGGATTCTGGATGTATGAGGCGGATTAGGCCCGTCATCAAAGGTAAGGGAAATATGTTTCATGGGAGTTATTTTAACTGAACAATTATAGGAAGTCAACAAAACATCAATAAAATAGGCGGGGGTAATGTCAAAAAAAAGGGGCACACTCAAAAAGTGCGCCCCTCGGTGGGCCTTGTTGAAAATAGATATCTGTTTGACTTTTTATACGCAGATGACGGTCATTAAATCTATTCTGTGGAATTCGTCACGCTGGGTATTATCTGCAGGCGTAACGCCGGGTAATAAGTCGATTATATATCCTGCTGCGTATATTTGCCCGACATCATCTAATGATACGCCTGTTAATCTCTTAAACGTCTCGCGTAAAAGTACCGCTATATAATGTGTTTTATCTATGTTGTAAATAAGTTTGGCCTTTGCCCCTATGCTTAAGAGAGAGATAGGCAACAATCCGCCCTTATAATTTACCTTCATAGATTCAAGTTTTTCTCCGATATCTTTAAGGCGGCTGTCCTGCTTAACTACATCAGAAATATCTCTATTTGTAACTATAATCGTATTCTCTGTTATCTCACTGTTATCTAACTCGCTTAAAAGTGTCACATTCGCAGCTAATGACTCTCGGAATTGCTTGTTTAATCCCAGCTTATGGGTTTTGCTTAATAAAGCAAGCTCGCCTTTGGGCAAACCTGCATCATCCCATATTATTGTTGCATTAATTTCCTGTTTAAGTTCTACCGGAAGATCTAAGGTTGCACTCTCCATTACCTTAATAGCACCCTTTGTAAATTGCTGAAATGCTGCTAATTCTGCCTGTGCCCCCATACCTGTTACCTTTATACCTTCTAAAGCCTTTGATCCAGCTTCTAATGCTTTTCGAGAAGTGCCTAATTTTCCTAATGCTTTCTTAGAAGTAGTTGCTTTAGCAGCAGCCTTAAAATGTTCTTCTGCGGTTTTAAAATGTGGTAAAACTTCCTTAGAAACAGATTCTTCCACAGCAATACTTCTTAAAACCCTTTGAGCTGAAGTTAATAATAACATTCCAGCAGAGGAGGGTTTGATTGTAACAGAAAGGCTAAGGATTTCTCCCAGTTTTTCCATAGACGCTATTGTGGCAGCAGGTTCTCCTCTTTTAGTTACAGTATCGATTCCGACTAATGAAGCACCGCGTCCGTATCCTTCAATAGCTACACTCCGCTGTAATTCACCCTTTTTAAGAAAAACAGCTAACTTGGCAGTTTCAATCCCCGCGGCAGTTTTAATCCCCGCGGCAGTTTTAATCCCCGCGGCAGTTTTAATCCCCGCGGCAGTTTCAATCCCCGCGGTGCTTAATAGACTATGTAATGGCCTGTCTTCTTTTAGCCCTACTATAGGCACATTGGCTGCGGTGGCAAAAGCATAAGGGCCGGGTTTGGCATAAGCAGGGTTTAGCTCAAGGGTTACTCTACCTTTAGTTTTTGTAATATAATAGACCCCACCATGCAGTTGTCTGTAGGGTGTTGTAATGATTTGTTGCCCTTCACTCATCAGGTATTCTAAAACAGCTGGCTGCTCTGTTGGGTTGGTGATAGAATAGCCCACGCCTGCCGGTATTACTACCGGCTGGCCAGGCTTAACTGCTATTAAGGTAGTTTCGCCTACAGGGAGCTTCAGCAATTCTGCTCCGATTTTCTTTGATGTGACCCCCTTTGTTACCTTAGAAATTAGATATGGCTTCCCTTCCTTTGTGATATGTCTCTGTACTGAAACAATGATAGGGGCATTTAGCGGCCGTATAACTACAGGGCTTGTTACATACGCACCTTCGGTCTTGATAAATTCACGGCCTACTGTAGCCGGAGCTATGGCCATCCAACCATACTCTATCCCTTGCTTAACAGCATATTCCATAACTTCCCTTGATACATAGACGTTTGGATAGGTAAAAGTGGAAATAAAACCTCCAGCCTTTTCAGCAGCTTTTGGTTCTGCAAATTCAGCAGCGTAAAGTGAAGGTCTTGCTCCGAATGGTGTTATAACTGATAGCTCTTGTCCTGCTATCTTGCCGTATATTACACCTGGTTTGAAGTGAAGTATGCCGAAAACTTCCCTCCATGATTTTGCTTCGGTAGGCGTAACCAGACGTGGACCCAATTCTTTACCCAAGTTCTTGGTAATCATTGCAAATAGCCCAGGAATCTGCCCGGCAGCTGGTGGTGATACTACCACAGCCTCTGCTCCTGTTTTTAACTGAAGGCCGCTTGCTTTTCTCGCCGCCAGCTCAGCAGCCACAGCCTGAATCTTATCTATATCCTCAAGAGGAACCTCTGGTATACGTTTGCCAGCAGAGGAGGATTTCACTCTATCGGAAACAAATATGCCGATTTTTCCACCAAACTGCTCTTTTGCTACTTCTACATTTTGTAATTGCGCTATAGGGTGATTCGCAAATATAGTAAATTTTCTAATACCAGGAGCCTTAAAAGTATACACCTTGTTACCGTCTTCAAATGCTTGATCTCTACTAACATTGCACCAAACCGGATCAAAAGAAGGTAGGTCTTTCAACTTTGCTAGAATCGGTATAAGGTCATTTCCCTTAAATGTTGCTTTGGTAGCCGGGCTTTTTTCCATAAATGCGAGCAACTCTTTCAGCTGTTCTACTACTTTTGCAGAGATTCTCTCATAGGCTTCGTTATCTTTTGAAATTGTAATTGCTATGCTTCCAACATCTACAGTAAAGGTTTCACCGGCTGAGGAGGATTTTATTATACCCACCTGGCCCTCGAGAGATTCGGGTATTGCTTTTACTTCTACTATCTCTCCGGTAGGCAACAGTGCCAGATTTAGACCTTCAACTGTAACACCATACGCCTTTTGTCTTTCAATCACACCTAATTCCCGAAAACCTCCAGGCACCTCGCCTGCTCGAAGCTTCTTAAGCGAATCAGCTAAAAACTCCATCTGGGATGTAAGCCGCCTATAGGCTGCAGGATTGGTATCAATTTCCAGCCCCAGCTTTGATTTCAGCGTTGTGGTTGCGCCTGGCATGCCTGTGTTGCGGTAGACCATAGCTTCACTAAATGTGAGCATTCCTATCAGGAACGCTATCTGTAATCCGATAATAAATTTTGCTCTTTTCATCTTTTTCTTCCTCCTTGAGATTGCTGAGATTGCTTCGTCGTCCCGAGACCAAAGGTGTCGGAACTCCTCGTAATGACGAAGGTTACTTTCTGTTTTTCATTACCATATCATAAAACCTATCAAATTCATCCTTTTTACCGAGAAGGGCCGACACATAAGGGTTGTTCGCCTCATCCAACTCATTCACCTTCGGGGTTATGACTAAGTAAGAAATACCCTTTTTCTTTAAGGCCTCGATTACCCCTTCTGTGTGAAATCCTCCTGCTACTAAAATCGCCTGCTTTATGTTAATCTGATTCATTTTGTTTATAGTATTATCGACCAATATCTTGTCTCTTTCTAAAGCCAAACTATAAAATTTTTCTAAATCCGGAAGCTGGGCATCAATCTTTCTAAATGCAGGATTGAGGGTATATTTTATTCTATACCTGGGGGCATTTTCAGTAATAAAATTTATAAAATTTGATGCCAAAAATGCGCTTCTGTTTTTTCTGTAATAATCAAGAGTGCCTGTGGTTAGTTTAAGGCTGGCTAAATTTTTCAAAACTTTAATATTTTTAGATAATCTATCTATATCCCGCTCTATTTCCCTCATAAATTGCTTATTTTTAATCGCATCCTGTATCCGGTCAATCTCATCAAAAAGCCCCATGTGGTCTATGTTATTGTAGGCCAATATGTAGTCTATATATTTTTTCAGTTCTGTGTAATCCTCAAAATCTACTCCGTAGGCATTATCCACAACCTTCCTTAAATATGAGTAAAATTTGACCGCTCCTATACCGGCTGTCTTAAAATGAAGGCTCATATCCAGAAGTTTTGATAGTTTCTCATCTTTTAATCTTTTGCTTAACTTCTCTATGCATTTTGAGCGCTGGGTGTCAACCAGAGTAAAATCTATATCTTTTTCAAGCTCAAGCACCCTTATAAGCTTGTTAAAATTACGCCAATTTTCCTTTTCTATTTTATATTCAGCAATAAGCCCATTTAAATAAACTGTAAATTCTCCGAAGGAAACTTCTTCATTTTTATATGCTTGAATTTGATTATCGAGCATCAAAAGCTTTTTGTTATATGCCTTTTGTTTGAATTTATCCAGAATCGATTTTATATTGTTGCAGAAGGTATTATTTTCGGCTCTGGTGTCTAATGAGCCCTTAAAGGCTTCTGCGTTTTGTTTATACAGAGTTGTATTATCTGCCCCCCAGAACGCAAATGAACTCTTGTTCATTATATGGGCATATGCAGCCCCGTCAATCCTTCCTCTCTTTACAAAGTAGCGGGCTACCTTTGCCTTAATCTCTTCGTCCGGGTAGTTAGAAAAAGGCGCAGTTTCTAATCTGCCGACGGAACCTTCTACCGTAACCAATTTAAAATCGTGTTCATTCACCAGCTTATCTACCATCTTATATATGCTCATCTGCGCATCGTAATTGCAATGCAAATCCTGAATATGAACGATTAACAAATCGCTATAATTGTTGATATACTTATCCTTTATGGTGCCATAGTTATCAGGTATTGATAAATTAGAAAGAGATTTTATGCCCTGTGTTCCATCGGCGCTTATAGCAATAGCGCTATTTATGGCTATAAGGCATAAAGTCACTATGCTGACTATAAAATACCGTTTAAAGTTCCCCATCTTTCTCATAACTTTATTCTATATTTTCAAAACTGTAGTAAAAGTATAACATAAAAATGGTTGTTTGTCAACCTTTTTTTGTAATTTTGTCTGTGTCATTCCCGCGGAAGCGGGAATTAAAACTTCCCCTTATATATCAACCTTACTATGTGCTGGGTATCTAAAGGTCCTATAGAAGTATATTCTTCGTAGTATTCTTTACCGTAACCTGTGTATTCACCAAACATTATGCTAAATGTTTGATTGACATTTAGAGCATAATCAGCTGCTAAAAATACATTGTGGTGTCCGTCAAAATTTTCCCCTTCTCCGCCAATGGTATCTCTGCAGAGGTCTCTTATCATGGTATAATAGTAAGCCAGGCCCAATGTAAGTTTACCATCCGGCTTATATTCAAGATTAATCCCTGCATGATTTGCATTGTCATCTATGGTAGTGGCAAATCTATTTTCATTATGCACATAGCTGGGTTCTATTTTCAAGGTATCTATAGGATGATATACCAACCTTAATTTGTAGATATTGTAGTAATCATAAGGAGGCTGCTCGAATGAACTCTGGCTATTCAAAGATGGGACTATTTTATCCCAGGGGACTCCATCTCTGGTCTCTTCAGTTACCCAAACACTATTAAGAAGCCCTCTTGGCATATCCAGAGGGTCATTTGTGAACTCATATATTGCCCGTAAAGATAGATTCTTTAATGCATCGTATTTCAGGCCTAAAGAGTAAGTGCCGATGGAAGGGTCATTATCTCCCTCTACTGCGGTATTTTCCAGCCATATATCCTTGTCGCTAAAATAATCGGTAAATGCTATATATGATGTCTTTGCATTTATTAACGGGTCAATTCCTTTTTCAGTTTCAGGCAGGTGTTTATATCTAACCAGCCCTTTTGCTGTTAGTTTAGGCATAACCTTATATTCTGCCTCTGCCCTGGTAACATCCTCGATGAAATTCCCGCTATCTGAACGGACATCTCTCCAGTCTAACCTGGTTTCTAAATTATCATTAAGAAAATTTGCCTTTGTATTCACATTAAAAGCAACTCTATCTATATCGATTCCATTACCTATCATTTCAGCCTCATTTTCAGGCCTTAAGTCATCAAAATAGATATGCTTTGCGTATATAGAATCCTTCCTTGTCATTCTATAGTTTGATAATCCCGGTAAAAAGTTGTCGTTCATATGGGCAAAGCTTAAGTTAAGCTCATAATCATCGCCAAAAGACCGCAAATTGCCTTTGTTTTTAAGCCCGATTGTGTAACCGGCACCCCAGTAATCTCTATCATAATCATTTGCCTCTTCTATATCTGTAAAACTAATAGCGCATTCTCCATATACACTCGAATCAGGTGAATAGAAATATTCACCGTCAACACCTATCGCTTGATTTAATGCCTCTATATCCTGTTTATAAATGCCCATCTTTGTTGTGTATATACCAGCCAGCTTGGCATCATCCATAGCAGGCAATTTTACTCTTACAGCGCCGGGAACACTACTTACCTCATCGTAATAATCCCATAAGTTTCTTGGGGCCGCAAATGTAGACTCAGCGCTAAATCCATTATCATAATTGGCAGAGACAGTAGCGCCTCTTAAAAATGTCAATCTCTCATAATCACTATCCTTTGCTACAAATGAAAGCCTCCTTATCCATTGTCCTTGCTTCACAGGATTGCCCGTTCTTGTAAATACCTTACTTGGTTCGTATTCATCAAGCCAGGGGCTCTCTTCCCACCATGCTTTATTATTGGATAAACGTAGGGGGTCATCGCTGGTCAATGCCTCATCCTGATTTGCCATAGGAAACACTCTTATATGATAAGGGCCGTTATCATAATCGACCCATAATTTCCTTATAGGAACATACATATTATCTATATCTGTTTCCGGGACAGTAAATGTAGCCGGACCCCAATCATTAAGGCCGAGATAGGTTGCTTCCGAGGTTTTGCCGTCTATTACTTTTCTTTCGTGTAAATTAATAATGTCTCCATTGTCAGCACGATATGTCTCATTAAGAGTTCTTCTTGCATTTGACCAGTATTTTAAAGTCATATCTACGTTGGTGCCGCTTGAGCCCCTAACAGTTACATCTTTTCTTCCCACATATGTCCAGGGGTCAACCACAATCTCTGAATAACCGCTTAAATTTTTAGTAACCGGCCCTTCTGCCTCAACTCTGAGTCTTGAGTATATCTTTCTATCATACATATTATACATACGCTCGCCATAAAGATATCGCCAGTTCTTCTCGCCCGGCACACCGACATGGTCAGCATTAGCATCCTTCCATATAACATCCTCCGATGTAAAACCTAACGATGTTCTATATTCACCG
This sequence comes from uncultured Planctomycetia bacterium, assembly GCA_964570585.1. GTDB lineage: Bacteria > Omnitrophota > Gorgyraeia > JABMRG01 > JAFGKX01. The sequence goes on along the minus strand of CAZMYR010000014.1, from coordinate 20,564 downwards.
CTTATTTTGCCTGGCGTAATACCGCTGTTTATGCTTTCTGTTCCCTGCTGGATGCTCTTGTCAACACCATTGCTAAATGCCACCGGATCTAAATATTCACGGTAAAAAGATTTCATTCCTTCTATACCGGAGACTTCAGCAATTCTTCCTTCAACATATGCAGGTTTTCTGCGGACATATTCCGACCGGGCTTTTTTTACTTTTCTTGGTTTTTCTACCCACTCCGCTTTTTCCTCTAAACGCCTCCTTAATTCCTTAACAGGCCTTCTTGCAAGTGGTTTTCTAAATCGTTTTTTTGTTTCAACGCGTTCAAGAGCTTTTGAAATGGCCTCTTTTCTCGCTCCGGTTATTTCCGGCGTCACCGCTGCCTCTGGTTTCTCCCCTTGTTTTAGCATCTGTTTTATATATTCTACTTTTGCCTTAGCCTCCTTAGAAACAGGCTGAACCATCAACGCCATTTTATACGCTTCTAAAGCAGCTTCTGGTTGATTATCGGCTAAATAGTTCTTTGCCTTCCCCATATAGTATTGATACACCTGTTTATACTGACAGGGCTGGAAGAAACTCGTTGAAACCTCAGCTCCGTAACAAAAAGGGGTAGAGCTTAACAGAAAAGTAAAAATAAGCCCTACCCTAAATAATTTTTTAATTACTGGCATTAAAACACTCCCACCGATATCAGATGCCGTTTATTCATCATAGCATACTTCATAAAAAAATCAACTTCTATTTTATTACATAACTTAAAGCAACTAACTTTTTATCGCGCAATACTTCAACCTTAAACTCTTTTTCATTCTTTAATTTTTTGTAAGCAGAAAATATCTGATGCGGCGTATTAAGGGTCATCCCGTTTACGCTCTTTACAACATCGCCTGATTTTACACCTGCCTTTTCAAAGATGCTGCCTTCCTTCACTTTACTTAGCCGTATTCCCCGCGGCCTTCCTTTAGCAAAATGCGGCATTATTTTTATATCGCGCATTAGCTGGGGGGCTTTCAAAATAGCTTCATTGACTTCAGCTCTGCTTATACGGAAAGTGCCGCCTTCCTGGACAATATCAAAGTCTGCCATTTTGGGTTGTTTTACGCTTCCGCCCGGTAGCACTAAAATGTATTTAGCCCTTCCTTCCTGCAAAACAATTTCCCCTCTTTTTACCTCTAATAACTTTGCTCTTCCTATATTCTCACCAACTTCGTACATATTTATCCTGCCCGTCGTTTTATCTTTTATAACGGCAATAGGCTTTAGCAAAGGGATAAAGATAGTCCCTTTTAGTTCCAGCTTGGAAGGTGATGCCGGAGATTCGCCAATACAAGTGCAATATATGGCAACGGATATTACTACTATATATATAAGTGTTTTCTTATTATTCAGCATCTTCCTCACCCCTAATTGAAGGAGGCTTAGCCTCCTTCAATTTCCATCTTGCGAATCTGGCCAATGGCTTAAGTGCTAACCTTGTTATTTTCTTAAGTGCTGGCTTATCCTTGATATATTCTGCCATCGGAGGACTATATTTATAATAATTATCTACAAATCTTCTCCCCAATAAATTGGTAAGCAAAAATCTATCTCTGAATTCCCTCAATATCATAACATCGCCTGCATCAGATGAACCATAGGCAGCAGTTGCGATGAAACAGTAACTAACCGCACCTTTCCCGACAAGAGCACTTCCGGCTCCTAAAACAGCAGCACCCCAGGTGATAAATCCTGCCCCAAATAAACTAAGGTGATTTACCTTAGCCGATACAAAGTTTTCATCAGGATGTACAACCGAATCGTACAATGGTTCCCATGTTCCGTTATTATTCCACATAATTACCAAATCATTTTCGTTCCTGCCATCGAGGTCGCCATCTGAGTATGGCATAGTAATGGTTATATCCTTTAAAAATGTATAATTCTCTTTTCCTTCTCCTTCTATCTCAACGTTAATAGCATTTCCCATGCCGGTAGAAAAACCTATAGTGCTTTCATTAATAGTAATAGTTTCATCTTCAGGTATAGCGCCGATGGGAATATCGATGCGAGTGCCATTGTAAAGAATTATCGAATTAGACTTATCGGAATCAATTTTAATCTTCTTACTATGAATACCATTATTATTCACTTCATATATATCAGGATTTATAGCGTCTACTTCTATTTCAGTGATTCCATATCTTTCCCCTTTTGTATCTGTAAGGTCTCCGTTTACAATAGCGCGTAGTTCATACTTACCGTCACCAAAGCCTGTTATATCCCATGTTGTCATATAAGAAGTTATCGATTTGCCTAAGCCTATAGGATTCCAAATTGCGTCACTGGCCGCCCTATACTGAAACATAACAGTATCTACGCTGGTATCCGGAAATACATCACAGGCCAGAGTTACATTATTTCCAGCTATTGTCTGGTTTTCTTCCGGCATTGTTATAGCGCTGGCATAAGTGTCAGGCATAGAAACAAACACAGGTATATAATCAGTATCAGTAAGGCCATCTTTATCAGTAACTCTTAAGCAAGCCAAATAATACCCGGGCATTGTGTATGTATATACAGGTTTATCATTTTTTGAATTAGGCTTTGTGCCTATCCAATCAAATCGTTTATCCCCATCAAAATCCCATTCAAACTTTTTGGGATTGTGGGAGCTTTCCTTATGAATAAAAGTTACTTTAAGAGAAACTATCCCTTCTACAGACTCTTGTTTTTCAAGCTTATTATATTCAGCTTCTGCTTTTGCCTCAGGCGGATTACCGCCATCTTCCACTATTACAAGAATATGGTCTGTGGCAGTTATAGTAACATCGTGTGGCGGCTCTAAATCAGTGGTTGCCCTAAGCGTAGCTCTGTAAATTCCAGGGGCACCATAGGTATGTTTAATATCTGTCTTTTCGCCTTTTGCAATCGTTGTTTTCCATTCAGGGTCATTTTCATCCATCGCCCAATCATAAATGCCATCACCTTCAAAATCCCATTCCAATTTTTTAACATAGCCGTATCTGTCTTCTTTAGTAATCTTATAACCTAAAGGTGTAGCAGAACCTCTAAGTGTAACCTGTTGGCCGGCCTTTTTATAAATAACATACCTATTATTTCCTTCGGTTTCAAACTCTATCACCGGCCTGAGATTACGATTCTCTTCATACCACTCAGAAACATCTAGACCAACAAATACTGTGCCTATTTCACTGTAACCACTAGTATCTGTTACTCCAAAATGGGCATAAACGCTCCCCGGATTTGTGGTTTTATATGTATGGGTAACGCTGCCTGATTTAGTGGAAGTAAAATCATACTCGCCGTTTCCTGTTAAATCCCATTGGTATTTAGCAATTCCCTTATCATCTGTAGCGTCTCCTTTAAATTGCCACTTTGATGGTGTGCTTATATCTGGCGGTATAACAACTGCCGGATAAGCGATAGGCGGAGAAATATCTTCATTTCTTTCTACGTTTATAGTAGCAGTAGTTACCCCTGCATTACCTATTTTGTTTATCACTCGTAATTTGGGATAATAAACTCTCTTGCCACCCTCATCATTTGGCCCAGGGGCAGTATATTTATATGTTACCGATGGATCGCGAGAAGAATAATCATAAGTTCCGTTTCCGTCGAAGTCCCATTCGTATTTTACGATATCATAGCCGCCGTCATCTGTAACTTTTGCTGTTAATGCAACATCTAAAGGTTGCAAACTACCTGTGGCTGAAACGGCTATCCTTGCATTTATTCTGCTATTTGAAATGAGAGGGTTATAATTAGCGCCCAGGCGATGTTCTTCTAAGTTAGTTAACCCGTCTGTAACAGCTATGCCGTCCGAATTGATAATGTCTTCATCGCTGTCAGCATATGCATCATCTGGGTCGTTTGGGTTAAGATCGTGCTCATCAGGAATTCTGTCACAATCAGAGTCTGCTAAAGGCGGCACAATTAACGAAGCGGTAATGCCTCTTTCTTCGCCAGCCGTAAACGCAAAAACATCATTTGGCGAAAAAACATAGAACAGCGCAAAAACTACCACGAGGCAGAATCTCGCCAGCCGTCCTGTAAATTCTCTTATGTTAATTTTATTTTTGCGCATTTGCACTTTCCGCCTCTGAAGTTAAAGTTATCTTTTTCTCTTTGCTAAATATATATCCATTTGCGCAATTTGCTATAACTTTTAAACTATACGCGCCTTCTTCCAAAAATTTACCTGATACTTCTTTTGTATATATAAATTCCTTTTTCCCGTAAACCGGTTTGCCATATGGCATATCCATATACTTTTCGATTCCATATTTATCTTCAAGAATTAACCGAATGCGGGGCCTTATATGTATATTTCCTGTATTTTTGACTTTTACCGCTGCAAATATAGTATTTTTAGCAGTCCTTAGAACTTTAATGTCTCCGATTTCCGCTTGTTTTCTTTCCGTGCCTTTTACTACAAGATAGACCGTTGAACCATAACTTGCCGAAACCATCGGCATCTGTTCTGCTCTGGGCTCAAAAGTAACCATTGCTACCAGTTCCCCGACAGCATTTTCAGGGGTTACTATAGTAACTTTAATTTTTTTCTCTTCATCTGTTCCTAAGAGAATCTTTCTGGTCTCTAAATGGAGCCAGTCTTTTGCATCTATTGCTTCGTTCTCCGGAAGTTTGGACCAATCATCATAATACACAACAACTGTAACGGGCTTTTTTGCTGTATTTTTTACTGTGTATTCAATTGTTTTACTCTCTCCGGATGCCATCCATATCTCCTGCCTTGCTGGAGATATGGAAAGCCCTGCTTCTGCCGTAGGAACAACTGCCATGGCCAGGATAAATAAACTTGTTATAACAAAAATCTTTTTCATTTTTAAATTTGCACCCCTACTTAAAACTTTCCATATTCTATATCATCTATATATATATTGCATTTATTGTCATCCCAGGGAGTATGCGTATCATTGAATATTATGCTAAATCCATTTGAGACATGCGACATATCCCTGTCTAAAACAGGTATCATATAAAATTGCCATTCTGTAGTTAATGGCTGCCGCCACAACGGTATAGTCTCGCCGCATGAATCATTATCATATCCGAAATAGACTTTTATCTGCAAATCCTTACCAGTTACCATGCTAAAGTCATCCGTTCTTGCCCAAAAGGTGAGATAATCTGCCCCTCTTAAATCATGTCCTTTGCCTATCCCGCCATGCCATTCATTTTCAGGCTCCTGCCAGACTATTCCTGCCCATTTGTATTCAGCTCCTGCTTCCCCGGTCCAGTGAATCTTGAAACAGGTATCTCCTGAATAAGGATTATCCGTACATCTTCCATCAACAAACACTACGCCTGGTTTATAATTCAGCCAGCCGGATGGCGTATAATGGTTCTCTAAATAATCACTATTATCTATCAAAGAATCGGCATCTGGAGTAAAGCTGGCATTATCCCCGGGAGAAGGAACTGCATTATCTAAAGAAGTGCCCCATAAAAGATTGTAATTCATTTTACAAGCAGCAAACCATGCGGTAGGGGCTATATGCGGTGAGGCGTAATAGGACCAGCCAAGTCCGGTTGTTAAACCACCTTCTCCTGCTGTTCTTGTAGATGCTACTATCGATTTATAATCAGCATTCGGTGCGTCATATTGCGCTCTTTTTATTGATTCAAGGTATCTCTCCGAATTATCAGTATATCCATAATAACCTGCTACCTTATACGCTGCCGCAAGTTGAACTGTTCCTTCAAACCATATACCGTCAGGTTCGGAAGCGCTGTTGTAAACATTGTATCCAAAATCGATACCTTCTAAGCCTAAAATTTCCTCCTTGCTATAGAAATGACTTATGACATAATTTATCGTCTTATTATTCTTTTTATTCTTTGCCGAAATGCCCATTGCAAGAGGGGCCAGGAGATTCGTATCAGCCACCAATGCATCAACATTAGGTGTGCCGTCAGGATTTAGGCCACATATGTACCTTTTATCTCCAGGGTACCAGGCAAAATTATCTACAAAATTCTTAGCATTATTCGCTCTTTGCAGCCACTTGTCTTTGCCTGTAACGTCGTACAAATGCGAAAACGCTACATAGGCTGCAATATTATGTTCTGTTGACTTGCTTCGGTTCAATGTAGTGCCATTTGCGTTATAGCCGCAATAATAGCCGGGTTGCGAAGAATGATAGAAATTGCTGTGGATAAACTCACCTGCTGTCACTGCGGCGGTGAGAACTTTGCCTAAAAACGCAGTGTCTGTATCACCGGAGTTCTTATAGTACTGCATCAAGGCATTGACAACCCAGACTATATTTCCGGTGCTTGAAGATTGGAAAAAAGTACCTGTCAAAGGAACTGCTGCGCCCATAAATTCTTTAGTGGCATCATAGGCATCTCTTAATCTCCCGTCTGCAAAAGTATCGTTATCCTGGGCCCATATAAGCGTCTTGCACAAGAGTTTTGCCCTAAAAAGATTTTCCTTTGTGGGCCTTGCTAAATAAGCACATACAGCAAGGGCGTTATCGTAAGTAAAGGCAACACCCTCAAGACTGTTGTCATAACCCCATGGATACGGCTCAGAATAGCTTTCTATAAGGCGCTTTTCTCTACCTCCAAAGTATTTATCCATTTTAACGCTTATATGCTCATATGCCATCTGCATTGCAGGAGCACCGTCTTTGTAAAGACAGAACGGAAAGGCCTGCATATTGCTATCGGTGAAATGCTCTATTGTAAGACTGTTGGTTTTATAGAACTGCCTTGTAGCTGTAGAAAAATCTGCTGCTAAAAATACATATATCTTAGCAGGATTCCCTGCCCTGCTTCTATCACTAACAGCAACGCCGTTTTGGTTCCATAGGGTTACATAATCTTCACCGTTATGAAAAGATTCATCAACGTCTTTTGTATCTTTATTATCAGGCGCATTAACATCTTTAAGCCAATGCCATCTGCCGCCGGCAAAACCCATGCCATAAGGCCTTTCAACCGGTTCGTCTGGAATAAGGCTGCCGGGACTCCAGTCAGCATAAGCTATCCACGCTATAGGCAGTGCCTGCTGTGTTGTAATCTGGCCAACAAGGCCTGCGAGATTCATGTCTCCGGTATACGACTTAGCATAGGGTAAACTGTTGTTTTTATTATCGGTATACATCTGAATTCCCCACAAGAACCCAACAGATGCATGCGTTATCTCAAGGCACTGGTCTGCCAGCTTCCATGCAGATTGGTCACCGATGCCACTCCAGGTTACTGTATTTTCATAAGATTGAGTTTTGTAATTGTATACTCGCACATTAAGGGCATCTTCCGGGTCAGAAAGCACCCTTATAGTGCCTTTGCCTGTAGATTCTGCGGCAAAAACACTGCAGTCAACCTGCGCTATAAAGACAGCCGCAATAGTAGCTACTAGTGCCCCTGTAAAAGTTAAACGTCTCATAACAATTAACCTTCTTTTGTTAAGCTAAAAATATAAGCCTTCTGCACCTAAAACAATACATAGGCAGAAAGCGCATTGATTGATAAAATGACCTTCTTCTGCATTCTCTCAGGAATGCAGAAGGCTTTCTATTCTTTGCTTACAGCTTATTCAGTGTACAGTTGAACGTAAATAACTGTATCGTAAGTATCCCTGAGTGTTGCTGCTTTAATATTTGCGGCAAATGTTAAATACGCCGGTGAAGCTGCAGGGCTTCTTATTATCTTCGTACCGGAGATATCGTATGTGCAGGTGCTGAGGCCGAGATAGTTAACAAAAGTTATGTAACTGTCTCCTTGCACGAAATCGCCAACGATAGTATCTCCGTCATTTATAATCCTGTCGCCGTTGGTGTCCTCCCATTTTTCATCGCCAGCATCTTTCATATAACACCACTTGCCATAATACATATCCTCCTGGCCAACTACCGTATGCGCCTGATACAGTTCTTTGTAAAAAGCATACGTGCCTGATGAACCCACAGACCTTTCTAATGGATCGGTATAGTTTTCCTCAAAATCTGTGTCTTTATTCACTGTTGCCAAATATGTAGGTGCAACATCAAATGCCTTCCATGCAAGAGGTATTGTGAGCGATGGGTTGCTCTGTGAGATAAGGCCGGCAGGCTTATCCGGCTCATCGGTATTGGGGTCGGTCCATCTTCCATCTGCTTTGTTCTTGTTATATACCCTTATTCCCCAACCAGGACGGTTTGCTTTGTACTTTACCTCAACGTATTGATTCGCAACCTTCCAGTTCTCATTTGCATATTCCCATGTAAGGCCTTCGGCAACTACATTGCCAGTATCCTTACCGTGGTGTACAAAATCACCATCGAACTGAAGAAAACTATCCATGCCGCTAAGATCTGCCTCGGCCGGTATTGTCTTTTCAGGGCCTTCGGTAATGGCGGCAAATGCCGACATAGGGCCTGCGAACATCAACGCCATTGCCAATACTATTGCAAATAGCTTATTCATCTTTTTCACCTCCTTTTCTATAGATTTTTTTCCTACTAAGTTGCGTATCGCATTCATTTAGTTTCTCCTTTCGTTTTTTTACCGTTTTTCTCTTGTTCGCCGCCAGAGGCGGCTCCTATTATATTTACTTTATATATACTGAAAATAAGTTAAGATAAAAAATCCCATCACCTCCTTTTTCTGGATTTTAATTTTCAGATTCTATGCTGAAATATTAAGAAAGCAAAACAAAAAAACCCATAATTAACTTACAAGAAGTCTCTTATGGGTCCTATATTGACATAACCAATCCCCTTTTGTTTTAGCATGTTACAGCGTAAGTATACCATATAACCTTACTTTTGTCAAGGTTTTTTTAATATTTTTTAAAGTTTGAAATAAATACAATAAAACTACACTCTATAGGAAAAATACGCAAATTTATCAACTTTATTTCTGAGAGAGATTTTCAGAAAAGGCCCTTCAGCCCACCGGGAAATGGCTAAAATTAGTGCGGATATATGCTATTATATGATATTGAAAGGATTTGTCAAGAATAAAGAATTTATCACAGAAAAAGCAAGATGTCAAAAGAAAAACGCCTTATAAAGAACCACCGGGTGGGATTTTGTTCGGCCACCTGCCCTATTTTCAATCGGCTAAGTGTCCCCTATATGTATGGAATTTTTTGAACATGGAAAAACTGTCGTCTTTCGCGGTTTTTTACCTTTAGGGGACAGTTGGCCGAACGATTTTAGGGCAGGTGGCCGATTGATTTCCCACCGGGTGGTTCTTTACATTACCACCTTAACTTCATGGACTTTTCCGTCGGAGTAAGGATGTATCAGGTTGCCGGATATGGGCTCGCCGTCAACCCATACCTGCTTAACGCCTTTTTCTTTTGCTCTGGGATTGTGTATGGTTATATCATAGATAGCGCCGCGGAAAGGTCTTCTAATCTTTGCCTTTTTCCATCTCTTCGGAATGCAGGGGTCGATTCGCAAACCCTCATAATCCCGGCGCGCGCCAAGTAACCACTCTGTAGCTGCCATAAACTGCCAGCCGGCGGTGCCGGTTACCCAGGTAAAAGCGCCTTCGCCGTAAAGATAAGGATGCTCAGGCCCAACCAGATATTCTGTATAGACATATGGCTCTGTCTTATATAAGTCATAATCATCTTGAGCATTTGGCATCAATTTCTTAATACCTTGATAGGCCTTTGTCCCTCTCCCTGCTATACATTCTGCAACTATATGGAATGTCGCTGCATGGCAAAACACCGCTGCGTTTTCTTTTGTCCCTTCTGAAAACATACTGATTCTTCCCAATTCTCCATCCCAGCTACTGTACGCCGGATAAAACAATGCTATTCCATGTGGGCCGTCGAGATACTTATCTACGGATTTCAGAATCTTTTTCTGTTTTTCCTCATCGGCGACGCCTGAGAGTATGGCCCAGGATTGAGAATTTATATAAATCTTTCCTTCTTTGTTCTTTTTTGAACCATAAATGCTGCCTCCGTCAGTAAACCCTCTTATGTACCAATTCCCATCCCAGCATACATTATTTATTCTTTCTGTCATTGTTTGGGCTTTATGCAAGAATTCCTCTGACTTTTTGGATTCGCCTATGAGCAGGGCTAATTCTGCCATAATCTTTAAGCTCCTTACCAGGGCCTGGGCAAGCCATACACTTTCCCCTTTTAGTCTTATTCCGGCTGCATCTATGGCATCATTCCAATCAGCGTGCCCTATTAAGGGCAAACCATGTTCTCCTACATCATTAAATGTAAAATTAAGATTTTTCTCAAGATGCTCAAACAAGGTGCCTTCTCCGTCAGTTTTGGCAGAGCCTTTGTAGTTTATATCTATATCCCACCCCTTTATCCAGCGGTCTTTTAAATACGGGGCATATTCATGCAATATATTTTTATCGCCGGTCTCTTTAATGTGAGAAGCCACTGTAGGAGTAAGCCATATTTGATGGTCTTTATTTGGCCTGTGTTTGGCTGGGCCGGTTGTATCTATCCAGCCCGGAGCAGATGTGCCATCCCGCCTTATCAAAGAAGCTAACTTTAATATCTTTCCTCGGGCATGTTGTGAATTTATAGACATTATACTATCTGCATCCTGACAGGAATCCCTATAGCCTCTTCCACCCGAACCTTCGTGATAATAACTCGGCGAGCGTGACCAGAAATTGCATATATAAAGCTGATATTTTACCCATATATTTATTATTCGGTCAAAATCCTTATCCGGTGTTTCTATCTGAATATTCTCTATTATCCTTTCATGCCATAGTCTCTTTACAGCTCCTAACTCCTTCTTGGCCTCAGTGAGTTTGCGATATTTTGCTAAAATTTTCGATAACGAATTCCCCTTTGCTTGAGTCTGGCCCAGAATAATAGTAAATTCTTTTTGCCGGCCCGATTTTAATATGATATTGTGTTTAAAGCAGGCTATGCTGTCTTCACCGGAGCTAAAATCTATATTTTTAAATTTTCCCGATAAGACCATCTCCGGGTTTTCTTCGGTATTATTCTTTCCCAAAAAGGAATCCTTCCGGGTTACATATCCGGCAGGATTAAGGCTGCTCGCGAAAAAGTCAATATGTGGATATGGCTGAATATTTAAACCTTCCCAGAATGCAGTCTTTTTGGCAAATATGGCCTTATACGATTTATCATACCAGACTCGATTGTATAGATTCATTATATTGCGATATCGAAGTTCCATATGGTAATCGCCAAGAAGCCATTCTATATACGGGAAAATTTCTAAATTTTTTGTAGTCTTTGTCTTATTTGTAATTTTTATGAGCCAAACTTCACAGGTGTCTTTAACGGGGACAAAAAATGTTATATCCGTATTTATACCGTTGTATGTGGTATTAGTTATTGTATAACCTAATCCATGCCTGGTTTCATAAAATCTCGGTTTTACTCTTAGCGGTTGATATGATGCGCTCCAGCATTTTTTTGTCTTTTTATCGCGGATGTAGATATAACGGCCGGGCCTGTCAAAATGCCAATTCTCAGGTAACCAGCGAAGAATTCTATCGGTTCGGCAGTCTTTATAGAAACTATACCCGCCTGCGTTGTGTGAGATTATGGCGCAATATTCCTCATTGGTAAGATAATTAATCCAGGGCCTTGGAGTTGTAGGATTGGTAACTATAAATTCTTTTCCGTCTTTTGAAAAATGTCCGTATTTTTTTAGGTTCATTTATGGTGTCCTTTCCGTGATTAAATTTTCATAGTTTCAATGGGTTATAGCCGCGCTGTGCGAATATGTAATATACGGTAGCGGCGACAGAGCCGGTACGCCTTCCTTTTGCAACCCGCCAGCCGTGGCCTGTATCTACATTATCGATAGAAGCATAGGGGAGGCAACCCTCTCCCTGCCCGGTAGGCGAGGGGCTCGATATAACCATTTTGCTAAGCTGGGTAAGATAAAATTGCGCCTTTTTAGAATACATAGATGCCTTTTTGAGATTTCCTTGATTTTGATGATAGTTTGCCATTATCTTAAAAGCCGCTACCATTTGCGCTGTCCATTCACAGGAGATAACTCCTCCTCGTCCTAAATTAGCTGCTTTTGCAAAGTCAAAACCAATTACTTCAGTACCTCTGTTATCCGGACGATAGAATTGGGTTTTCACTTTACATTCTTTTTCTGCAAATTCCATTATTCCGTCGGGGTCCATTCCATTTTCTTTAAGTGTCTTGGGACCGATAGAGGCTATTGCCCATGAAAATGTATCGGTTGCAATTGTGGCATCTCCTCTCCCGCGGTTAAATCGGCCCTGGGGCTTATTATACGCACTCTGCTTTAACCAGGAAAATGCGGCTTCTTTGGCTTTTTCGTACTTTTTATTTTTAGTCAATTCATATAGCATGCCAAATAATGCATAGGCATCCATATTATGCTCAGTTGAAACCCAGGAGACTTTTGGCCCACCTTTTATGCTTCCGTCTTCGGATTGCTTCTGCATTGAAATCATTATATTGGTTATATCTTCAGCCAATTTTAAATATGCAGGGTTATCTGTGTATTTCATAAATTTACAAGCGGTAATTGCCAGCCATAAATTTGGCCCGCTGTGGATTGTGTATTCAACTGGCCTTCCTGTATAGGCGTCGTAAGCGTTATAAAAAAGGCCTTTTTCCCTTTTAGCTTTATCTTTGTAAAAATCGAGTATCGATGAGGCCTTTTCTATATCGTCAAAGCAAAGAAATGCTTGCGCAGCTAAGGCCTCATCATATGTAAACCCCCAATCCTGTAATGATTTATCTCCTTCGTAACTTATAACCAATCCTGTCCTCGAATTACGGTGTATAGAAATCCAGTCTTTCATCTTCTGCACGCTTGCTAACTCAAGGTGTGCGCTTTCTACTTCTATACTCGCTAATTGTTTCTCTAATAAAACCTCCCCTTTAGTAATATCTTCTATTTTATCTTTTAATGCTAAATTCTCCTGCTGTAATATTTCAACCTCGCTCTGAAACTTCGCTATTTTTAATCTTTTTTCTTCGGCTTCTGCCTCAGTGGCCTCAGAAATTGCAATTTTTAATTCCTGGATTTTGTTCTGGCTTTGAGATAATTCCTTTTCTAAAAACATCTTTGCCTGGTCTAGATTGTTTAGTCTTTTAAATATATCGTTTCTCTTTTCTGAAACTTCAACTAATCTGCCGACTAAAGCCTTATTTTGTTTACTTATTCTGTCTTGATAAAGATAGGCGGCCAAAAGGCCGGATAAAAGGATGATAATTACAATAGCTGCTATTCGGGGGGCCCATTTAAGTCTTCTGGCGTGGTTTATTATTTGATTTTGCTGATGGGGATCTATATCTTCATATGATGCGCCTATACTGTACAATATGCCGGATGGGTCTTTCTTTGTCTCTTCTAACCGGGCTGCATTGCAGGTAGCATAAATAGGTTTTCTAAATAACGGTACGCGTATATTAATGGCCAATCGCAGCTTTGCCTTTTTTTGGAGCAATGCCTCTGCATCTTCCGGTTGCAGATCTCTTACTCTTATACAGAGGCCGCCCTTTGATACATCGTGGCTAAAGCCTTGATATTTCTTCGATGGGGGCCTTCCATCGATAAAAATAAGGCTAAACTCAACCGGGAAACACGAGCTTAGCCTTATGTATTTCCTTCTTTCTTCGCCTTTATATGGCATAATTTAGTTATGAGTTCGGAGTTCATAGTTCGTAGTCTCCGAATAGTCTCCGAACTACAAACTCAAGCCCCGAAGATAGAACTTCTATGAAGTTTCTTCATTCGGGGCGTACTCCGAACTACTTATTCGTATCTTATGTCGTCGAGATAGAATGTGCAACCGTCGGGATTAACATCTAAATTGGTTGACCAGCAGAACCCCCCGCTTATATAAGAGAGGTCCTTGCCTGTTAAATCTATCTCATACTGCTTCCATTCTTTTGTTAAAACAATCGGGCCAACGGTTGCAGTGTCCGAATCGGGATATGCGCCTGATATCCCGCCCATCTTAACCTCTTCTATCCGCTCTCCGCCAATTTCTCCTCTGGCCCAGAACGCAAGTCTGGTAGCGCCGGTTATATCATATCCGCCTTTTCTCGCGCCCCAGTTATTTGCGGGATTCTGCCAGTAAATACCTGCCCAGCGCGCGCCCTGGGAAACGTCAGGCGTGTATACTATCTTTATACAGCTTGCTCCGGAATGAGGATTTTCCCCGTGACTATCATTATATAATATGTCGCCATAGTCACCCATATATCCCGAAGGGATATAGTGGTTGGTTCTGGCATTCTTATCAGTGTAGACGTTAAATGGCTCAAAATACTCAACCTCCTGAGCTTTGATAGCCATTGTTGTAAATATTAACACCACAAATACTATCATCCCTATGAATCTTTTTTTACCCATATTCACCTCCATCTGTTCTTCACCTTCACCTGCACCTACGAGGTGAAGGTGTGGTTATTCCTTCTAAAGCTACGTCGATCTGCTCGATTTTACCGTCACGGACATCGCGGGAAAAAGGCGGCGGGATAACTTGGGATTTGAGTGTAATGGCCTCTTTGTTATAGGGCTTAATTGTTATGCTGACTGGGGATGCGGCATTTCTGCCATAGGTATTTTTTCTTTTTGGATTATGATAGATAACCAGTGTCTTTCCAAGAAATTTAAAGGCGAAGGTGTTCTTATTAAAGCCTTTTTCTTGCTTACGGCTAAATAGCCACCCTGGTAAAATAGGCCTAAGCTGCAAAAAGAGTTTTTCCTCCTTATCCAGGTAAAAGGGGCTATTGCCTGCGCACATGATCAGCCATATGTGTACAAATTCCGCTGTTACACCGCTTAGCCGGGCTATGAAGCCCTTGCCGTGCAGCTCTTTGCGCGGAAACGCGCTCGAGACCAGAAAAGATGAGTTCTCCAGGATGCTCCTTCCGTAACGCCCGGGGGGATTAAACGGGATCAGGACATCCTTAAAATCTTCGTAGAATTCATTATATAATCCTGATTTCAGCATAGAGAGCATGTATTTATATTCCATGTGCAGCCATATGGATTCATTCTCAAGCCATCCCGGCGTAAATACGCGGCTGCGGCCTATCTCATCGGGCATGCTCTTAAGCGGTGCGTTTATCTTATACATCTTAAGTTTTTTGTCATATAGTTCGCTTTTTCTTACCGCGCTGTACACCCTCTTTGCCTCAGTAGAATTATCAGCTATGCTTAAACCATGCATTATGCCCTCTAAAAATAGTGGGAGCGGCCTTTGCTTAAACTTGAGTGGTTTTAAAACACTTTTGTTCTTGCCTTTTTGCTGTTTATATTCCACCGGCTCATTGATGAAATAGGAATAATACAATCCTGTTTTAGCATCACGCGCCTTTTTAAGGCCTTCGTCTATCTTTTCCAGCATTGCCTCTAAAATCCTGCATACCTGCTTTGTTGATATGCCTTTCTCTTTACCGCTATACCCCATCATCGTCCTGGCACGGTAGTTCTCCTTAAGCACATGCGCCCTATCCCAGCACACACAATTACCGAGGCCGGACCTCGCTATATTATTAAGGCCTGTTAACATGTCAAGGGCCTCGGTTGGTAGTTTTATTGTTGTGGTCCGGCTGCGGATATTTTTAAGCAAAAATTGTATCCATCTCTTAAGTTGTAATGTCTCGCAGGTAGAGGATCCAAAAAGCCCGGGAAGCCCGTTTAATGAATCGCACCAGCCTGGCTTATCTGCCTCCATCTCTATTCCGACGCCAAATGGGTCAAGGCTGGCAAATTTATTGGCTATTACAATAAGCATCTTCGCAATAAGTGTTGTTTTATAAATTGGCCCCCGGCCGTTTTGTGTTCGGGATATGTTAGCTATCTGATCCCTGGCCTGGATAAGGCTGCGTTTTTTGCAGTTTACTGTAGTGCCCGGGCCTTGCGAAAGACGTCCATTTTTTAAGACATATCTTTGGTTCCTGGGTTTTAAGACAATATCATTATCAAAAAAGGTGAATTTCTTTGCCTTAAAAAGTATATCATTTAGGTTCTCCGGATAAAGGCGCAGATAGCTTTCCAGCAGATCCAGACAATAGTACCAGTGGTCGCTCCAGAATCCTTCACCGTGTTCGGCATTGTATGTCTTTTTAGAACGGCTGAGAATTGCCTCCAGCAACTTTTCCCTTTTTGTTGATAATCTTATATTCTCCTTTTCAATAAATAAAAATAGCTCGCCTATTGTAAAGGGTGTACGCAGAAAGACTTTTATTTTTTCAATGTCTGATTTTTTAAAAATGGCAGTTAGCGCCTTAAGGCTGCCATTAAACATAAGGCGGGAGGGCTTTATTACCAGCGGGTTATACCCATCGGTTTGCAGCAGGTTAAAAAACGTAAATATGTTTTCCTCGCCGATAGCCGGATTAAACCAGGCATCGTTTCTGCGGTTCTGGTTAACATCCCTGAAGCTGCCGTTGCCCTGTGAAAAATATGAGGGCTCGATAAGAAAATTATTATAATCTCTTTCCAGGTCGCCGTGCTTTCGCGAATAAACATAAAGATTGCAGCTGCCCCTGGCGTGTTTTATGGATATGGGCCTGCCGCCGCGCAAAGTGTTATCCAGAAAGTTCTGCGCGCAATATGCATCGAAATTCTTAGATCCTGAATGTGTAAACGCGTCTGAACTTAAGCTGTGTATAATGTCTTTATTCTGTTTTTGTTTTTCCTCAATATATTTCGCATCCGCTATCCTCTTTGAATTCTTATTTAATTTATCTAAACTGTCAATGTTTCCGATCAGGGCATAGATTGTATGCGTATCGTGCGGTTTTAATGTAAGCCTTTTATATGCCATGCAACATGGTGTCTTGTTTTTTGTGGCCTGGTTTCCCGGATAGGTGTATTGTTTTTTACTTAAAAACGCATGCGGATAGGTAAAATCCTTTATATGGGCGAAAATTGCGGCAGGGTCAACTACGGGCTTTAACAGACCAGTTTCATCAAAACAAAGATAGAAATTTCCTTTTTCTATACGCACTATCTCCGGCGTGTCTGTAGACTCGATGCGCAACCTCAAAAAAGGTATTTTATTATTAAGGTTCTCGACATTAATCCATGCCTCGATGGTGCGTGACATGTTTTTAAGGCACCAGTTATTAATGCCATAGGGAATAATCTGGGGCATCCCATCCAGAACCTCAAAATTAATGGTTTTTTTGGATAAACTCCTAAAACATACAATTCGCGCTAATGCAGCATAACTGTCATTTGGTATTGTGAAATATGTAATAGTTGTCTCAAGTTTTAAGACAGGGTTTAGCTCTTTTAAGGTCAGCTCATGCGGAGAAATTATCATCCTGTTGTTGTAGGGGCTTGATTTCTCATTAAACACATCATAAAAATGGCCCTGGCTCTTAATAAAGGTCCTGAATCCTGCGATAGAGGTCATAGCATATGCCTTATTCGCAGGATAAAACTCCATAATAGGGTGATCCTTGTCACTTATGCCAAATGAGGCTATTGCCTGCGCCCTGCTGACATAAAACGTCCATATAGGTCTGCCCCACAACCCTGCAATGCCCGGAAAAAAGCTCGCAAAAGGACTCTTTGCCTGATAATTCTCTATAACAAATTCCGCGTTCTTATTCAGTTTCATATTTATACACCCAGGAGGGCTCTTATGGTGGTTCTGGCAGCTTCCATAATGCCCTTTGATTTAGAGCGGAGATTGTCATATTCATTACTGAAAACGGTATATTGTTCTTCGAACTTTGTATCGCTTACACTGTCTTTCTTTTTTGGCTCCTTGATCTCCCGCCATAGTAAAGAAAGCATCCTTTCAATTCTCTCTATCTGGTCAATACATCCCCTGTAATCCCTGAAAGACTTATTATCAGACAATCTTCCCAAAGGATGTGTGGATATATTATATCTCCATTTTGTTTTATCATAATCCCAGGACTTGATGAGAAAGTTTAGAGTCTGTTCATAAGCAAAATTTTTGTTATTTATTAAAAGGTCGCGCAAAACAGATGTTTTGATATTAAGAAACTCAGATCTCGGTCTATGAAGAGGCAAGGACCTTATGCTTTTTGAGATCTCAGGAAACCAGTTTGCCAGAAGTGGATATGAGCCATAAGTATCTACCAGACTTTTTGCGCTGTACTTGTCCCCTGTTCCAAAATCTCCTATGGCAATATCTGAACTTGTTGTTTCAATAAAGTCTCCGAGATTGTCATAGAATTCGACATCCTCATTAACATAATCAATATCACCTGGTATTTGTGCAATTCTCTCTGCTTCAGGATAATTATCAAGCACATGACCCCAACCAGCAAGCCATGTTTGACATGTATCAACAGACCAGGTTTGTACAACCTCAAGGGTCTTGTATCTTTTATCCTTTATAAAAGAAGCGGCATCCTGCCTTATGACCGTATCCCTGGATAACATAACAATTGGCTTGGGATCAATTTCCTTACACCTATCAACTGTCCACCAAAAATACCATTCACACTTTTTATTATTCTCATACCCCAGGTATGGAAAAATAATAACTGGTTTTGAATTTATGCTTTTATTATTAGGCTGTTTTGTCATGTCTTTCTTTAAGCTTACGCTTTTCCTCGTCTTTTTTCTAGCTGCTTACGAATGCCGTATGCCTTATCTTCTGAGATTTCAAAGGTCATAATAATGAAAATAGCAGCGAGAGAGGTTACAATCGGAATGCCAATATCAAAGAGCCTCATATACAATAAAGCGCTGGCTGATTGATTGGCGCCTAATGCAACATCGAAACCGGTCGCATTGAGAAGGAATCCGGCGGCAAGCGATGCAACTGCTAATCCCAGTTTTACCATCCACCAGTAAATAGCACTAAACATACCTTCTCTGCGTGTGCCGGTTTGCAGTTCGTCAAGGTCACAAACATCAGCTACCATGGAACCAACCAGGGTGAAGAGCGATCCTAGACCAAACGCTATGAATGGAGCAGCGATCAGCAGTAAATATGGCATATCGGGGTTATACCCTATCCATTTCAGAGCGTAACCGATGATCGAAATGGAAATGGTGATTAAAAATGTGTTTTTCTTTCCGATCTTTGTGGAAATCCATGTGGCTAAGAAGATGACGCAGAAAGTACAAACCGAACTAATCGATCCAAACCAGCCGAGCAATGTCCCGCCTTTTGAATAATCGCCGCCAAAAACATAAAAGAAAATAACATAGGCTGTGAAGGCGGAAGCGAGCATAAATCCGTTGAAGATCAAGAATGTTGCTGCGCAAAGCTTAACAAATGGACGGCATTTTAAAGCAATTACAGCACCCCTGAAGAAGTCTTTCATAACATTCAAAAGACCCTTTTCTCTTTTAGGTTTCGGTAAGTTACCAAAATGCTCTTTGTTGAAAATAGCCGGAAGTATACCGCCAACCACGATAAAGCCCCCGATGACTATGGCGAGGACTCGCGCTCCATGAACAATATCCGTAAACATATTCTTGTTGTTCATGATTTTGAAGAACCAGGGAGCAATCACCCAGGCAAATTGAGCAATAAAGTTGCTGGCACCCTGCAGTCGTGTTCGCTCATGATAATCTGGCGTCATTTCATACCCCAGCGCAATCCACGGGATTGAATAACAGGTAAATCCAATGAAAAAGAGAATCTGAAACCCTAAGAAATACCAGAAATAGAAATTTTCGCTATGCCCCTTATATAGCTGGAACATTAACGCGAATAAAAGTCCCGCTAAAAGAGCTCCAACGAATATAAAAGGCCTACGGCGTCCATATCGGGTTCGGAGATTATCTGAACTGTAACCGACAAGGGGGTCTAATATGGCATCGACAATACGGGGAATGAATCCGACGATACCTACTAAAGCGGGATTCACGCCTAATCCGATGTTTAAGACAATAACCATTGCTCCAAGGGCGGCGGCCTGAATGCTATTAACGAGTGACCCTATACCGTATACGGCTTTTTGAAAAATAGGAATACGATCTTTGCGCGCTGTCAAATGGTGGGTTGAATGCTCAATTACTTGGTCCATTAAATACCTCCATCTTTGTCCTAACCAGGTTAGGATTATGATTGAAGTTATAAACTATTCGTATCTTATGTCGTCGAGATAGAATGTGCAGCCGTCAGGATTGACATCTAAATTAGTAGACCAGCAGAATCCTCCGCTTATATAAGAGAGGTCCTTGCCTGTTAAATCTATCTCATACTGCTTCCATTCTTTTGTTAAAACAATCGGGCCAACGGTTGCAGTGTCCGAATCGGGATATGCGCCTGATATCCCGCCCATCTTAACCTCTTCTATCCGCTCTCCGCCAATTTCTCCTCTGGCCCAGAACGCAAGTCTGGTAGCGCCGGTTATATCATATCCGCCTTTTCTCGCGCCCCAGTTATTTGCGGGATTCTGCCAGTAAATACCTGCCCAGCGCGCGCCCTGGGAAACGTCAGGCGTGTATACTATCTTTATACAGCTTGCTCCGGAATGAGGATTTTCCCCGTGACTATCATTATATAATATGTCGCCATAGTCACCCATATATCCCGAAGGGATATAGTGGTTGGTTCTGGCATTCTTATCAGTGTAGACGTTAAATGGCTCAAAATACTCAACCTCCTGAGCTTTGATAGCCATTGTTGTAAATATTAACACC
>CAZMYR010000013.1:11985-36337 GCA_964570585.1 uncultured Planctomycetia bacterium | reverse complement strand
ACAATTAAAGCCGCCTCCCGTGGAATTCGTAGAATTCCCGGGATTTAATCCCGGAAATTTTACTGTGTAAAATTTCTCGGGGCAAAATGCGCCAAACACGAAGAAGCCGAATCATGCTCTGGCATAACCACGAAGGCCGCCGGCCTAGACGGCCGACAAGTGAGCCTGAGCCCCAGCAAAGGCGAACGGCGCATACACCACTCACGCAGCCCGCTGGAGCCGACGTTCAGGAGGTGGAAGCGGGCGGTGCATTATGAATCATAACGCAGCCAACTCAACCTGAAAAACTGTAAAAAAGAACGGTTTAGCCAACTTGTAGAGAACAAACCAAGGGTCATCCGAAGGTACGGATATAAGCTTTTTTGGTCATTTCTTTAGATGCTCTTTTGCCTTTTGCAATTTTTGAGAAAAGGTGCCCTTTTTAAACTCTGAAATCCATGCTTTCATAATAACCCAACCGCCAAAACGAAGCAAGTGATTGCGCCAGGGCCGATACCACCTTTTCCATCCTGATTTAATATTATGCAAAGAGAAAACTAAAGCGGGGAATGAAAATATATGTAAGGCCACTATAAACATATACTTAAATTGGTAAAATTTGCCCATAATTTTCCTTATAGAAGATTGCATCTCTTCAGCAGTCATGGGTTCATCAGGTTCAAAGAGAGGAAAGTTGCCATCATAATATTCCCAGCCTATATCTTGAGTTGAGTAAATCCTTTTTTGTTTTTGGAGCCTGCGCCTTAATTCTGTTCCAGGCAAAGGAACTGGCAACATGACTTGTATAGTATCAATTTTAGCAATCCTGATAAAATTCTTAAAATGCTTTATGCGTTCCTCTGGCAATATTTTAAAACTTGTGCCTTCTTTTAAAGGATAGCCAAAGATAAACATACCATGCACCAGAAAACCAAATTTATGGTATGCCCTTGCAAGAGATATCATGTCTTTGGACCTGACACGTTTTTTCATAGCCTTTAACTCTTCTTCAATAGGTGACTCAAAACCGATGGCTACTGTACTAATACCTGCCTGGCGCATAGCAGAAAGCAGCTCGGCGTCTTTAGCCCTATCCAATCTTATCTGAACGTTTATATCCAATCTTCTACCTATACTTTTTTGATAACACTTAAGCATATTACAAAACCGTATTGTCTCATCTCGCTGTTGTCCAAAAAGGTCATCAACGATAAAGAAATGTCTGGCATCCTTTGTCTCCAGAAGAAAGCTGATCTGCTCGAGCAGCCGTTCAGGAGAAGCATACCTTGGCTTACCCTTAACAGTGCAGAACTCGCAATCCATACCGCAACCCCGTATCCTCCCAACAGGATAAAGTTTAATCTTGGCATAGCGTACCAAGGAGAAATCGGGTAAAGGCAACTTGTCAAAATCCGTCAGCGGCTCCCTCTTTGGAGTATAGATAACCTGCCCATTATTTACCCCGTTAGAAAATCTTCGATTTCTAACGGGGTTTAAATAAGCAATGCCTCCTACCTTGCTCAAATCCCGTTTACCTTCGATAGCCTCTAAAAGCTCTTTAATCGTTTCTTCTCCCTCGCCAATAACCACATAATCGATACCGGAAGACAATGCCTCGGCTATATTATTTTCAACAAAATGCTGGCCTCCGGCAATTGTTACAATACCTTTATCTTTATAAAAATGGGCTATTTTATAGAGTCTGGGTATGGTGCTTGTTAATCCGCCATAGAATCCAACAACATCTGCAGGCCTTAAGTCTTGTAAAAAATCATGGTCGGCTCCGCCTGAATCGCTTCCGGGCCCGTATCTACGAAGGTTGTTTTCATCAATAACCTCAACGTCCCACCCTTCCATTTCGTTCACCACGCTAGCCACACATACTGGCCCCAAGGCCGTAGTATTCTTAGCGATATCAGAATAAATATTAAATGCCGGATAGGCTGGAATCACAATCCTCAACCTGTATCTTTTCTTGGATAAGTCAAGCATAATCAACAAAAAATTATATTTTAACACGAATTTAGAAGGCACGAATTAACACGAATTCGTGAAAATTCGTGTTTAAAAAATTCGTGTTAATTAGTGTAACATAAATTATAACCTGATTATGGTCCAGGCAATTGTCAGGGTAATTCCAATACCAATCAAGCATCCTGACATTTTCCCCATAGAGCTACTTAATGGTGTCCTGGCCTCTTCGATACCATATCTTCTTAAAGCTTCTGCAACCTTGCCCTCAAATAAACCTGCTATTGCATCTGTAATCGCATCGCCAACTGCTCCCCCAACAATGGCACCGAGGACTCCGGCAAAATTTGCGCCAATTAAAGCTGCTACACCAAGAATGCCTGTATCTATTATACCAAATATTATATCAGCGCCTGTCGATTTTATACTACGCCCGGAAATTTTAAGTGGTATCCATGGCAAAAACCCCAAGCCTATTAATATAGGGCCTAATAAAACCTTATTGTAAATGAAGAAACATACGACAGAAATTACAACCGCTGATAGTGTAATTACAGAAATTATCGATTTAGCCAATCCCTCTTTATTCATAATTCATCGGTTTTTTTAAAAAGCGAGGTTTATTATCTTCTGGATTAATTTATTATAAGGAATGCCGCTTCTTTCCGCAGACTGGGCAATTTCATCATCTCTGGCTAGACAGGGGTTAGCATTTGCCTCTAATATATAGACAGCGGAATCCGGGGTGATTCTTATATCAATTCTTGCATAACACTGCATGTTCAAGGCGCGGTATGCCTCTTTGCAAATATCCTCAATTTTTTTATCCACACCATCGGGCAACCTTTCCGCAAAGACATTTTTTATGTCCCATCTTTTTCGGTATGCGTCATCCCATTTTGCTTTATATGTGCCGATTCTTGGTTCATCTTCAGGAAATTGCCCAAACGTCATCTCTCTTGGGGGCAGTATCTTTATTCTTCTATTACCTAATACGCTTATATATAATTCCCTTCCTTCTATATATTCTTCGGCTATAGCATCCATATTCATACTTTTATGAATGAAATTTACTCTTTTGATAAAAGACTTCTCATTATCTGCAACTGAAGCCCGAGATATCCCTCTTGAGGCCTCTTCGCATAAAGGTTTTACAATAAGAGGAGGTTTAAGAGCTTTAGGCAGTTCTACCCGATGATTTTTATGGAATGTTTGAAAATCAGGAACTTTTATTTTGTGGAAGGTTAATATCTTCTTGCTTAATGCCTTATTGTTGCAGATAAGAAGGCTGTTCGGAGAAACGCCTGTATAGGGCACCTGTAGCATTTCTAACAGCCAGACTACATTTTTATCAAGGTGAGGTTTTTCGTTAAAAACCTCGGTAAGATTAAAAACAGCATCAGGCCTATTTTCTTTTATCTCTTCCAGAAGAATTCCTATATCATTATGAAGCCCCAATACATTTACATCGTGGCCAATCTCCTGAAGGGCCCTGTATACGTCGCGCTCCGTATCCCAATCAGGGCCTCTAAGTTCCTCGCTAAAGTCATAACCCCTGGGTCTAAAATAGGGGCTATCAAATAATAAGAGGACTTTTAGCTTTTTCTTCATAATATCAGATTAAGGAAAGCGCCGACTGCTAGCGCAACCGTAACCATAATCGCAGCAGACTTTAACATATCTATTATTCCCAGTTCCCGAACTAATACTACGAAGGTGGCGATACAAGGGAAATACACAGCCAAGATTGTAGAACCAATCACTAATTGCTTGGTAGTCAAATTAAGCGGCCCGAGCATGCCCACAGCAACATCCTTTCTTAAAAAGCCGATTATTAAGGCAGAGATAGCCTCTTTTGGAAGTCCGCACAGATTTGTTAAAATTGGAGCAAAAATATGGGCGAGGGAATCTATTATTTTTAGCGCGTAAAGGATATTGACAAAAAGTATACCTAAAAGCACAAAAGGTAAGGCTTCGCATAAAAAATGAAATAAGCGCATCCAGAGTTTCTTAATTACTGCCATAAATTGAGGCATCCTGTAAGGGGGAATCTCAATAAATATCTCCGGGCTTTGGCCTTTTAAAACCTTATTTAGGATTAGGCCCTTTACAATTAAAAGAATAAAAAGAGTAGAAAATACAATTGCCAGATACTTTCCGCCTCTTTGTCCTACCAACCCTATAATCATCGCGATTTGAGCCATACAAGGAATGGCAATTGCCATTAAAGTAGCGGCGATAAATTTTTCGCGTCTTTCTTCTAAGAGCCTGGTTGCTAATGCTCCAGGGACATTACACCCCAATCCTAATATCATCGGAATTAGGGCATATCCGTGAAGTCCCAAATGGTGCATAAGATTATCTACCATAACCGCCAGGCGGGGAAGGTATCCAAAATCTTCCAAGAGCCCTAACATTAAATAAAAGCTGAATATATAAGGCAATACCATAGCTATAGGCACAAAAAGGCCTGTGGTCAAAAGGCCAAAAGATTGACCAAAATCTATTGTGCCTTCAATGAGATTGCCAATTAAGATATGATGTAAAAACCCACCTTGACCTAAAAATGTACTCAATTTCATCATTAAAGGAAGCCATAATCTTTCAAATAAAGGTTCGAATATATAGCCGATCAGGCTCTCGCCAATAAATCGAATCACCCAGAAGGCACAATATATAACGCCCATGGCAATCGGTAATCCTGTCAGCGGTTTAATGCTCAACTCCTCTAATCTTTGTAGCAGGGTATGATGATGGTGGGTCAATTTCTGGGTCTCTTCTACAATTTCTCCTATCATTTTCCATCTTTCGCCATCAGAAGCAAACTGCATCTTTAAAGCTTTTGCCTCTGGCAAGCGGCCTATTAATTCCTTTATACCTTCGCCGGTTAAACCACAAGTTGGAACCACAGGTATTTTTAGTTTTTCTTCTAATTTTTTAACATCGATATTTATACCCTGGTGTTTGGTCTCATCCCATATATTTAAAGCCACAATTACCGGAATATTTCTCTCTAAAAGCTGCAAAGTCAAATATAAATTTCTTTCCAAATTGGTAGCGTCAACAACATTAATGACCAAATCGCCATCCTTTAACATCTGAACAGCTACCTCTTCGGCCTTAGAGGTTGGCTCTAAAGTGTAAGTGCCAGGAACATCTATTACCAATGGTCTTTTTTTGCCAATTTTGGTTTGACCTTGAGTAAATTCTACAGTAGTTCCTGGATAATTAGAAATTACTACTTTTACCCCGGTGAGCCTGAAAAATATAGCGCTTTTACCAACATTGGGATTGCCCATTAATAAAATCTTGTTTATTTCCATATTATATACTCATCTTTCAACCTTAACCAGAATCCTTTTGGCCATGCCAAAACCAATAGCAACCTGTAGGTTACCTATCGCTACGGTTTGTGGGCCCCGCCAGAAATGTGAACTCACTTTAGTTATTCTTTTGCCCGGCCTTATTCCCATACCTTGAATTTTTCTTGTGAAACCAAGGCCTCCCTGGATCTCTGCTACCGTGCCGGATTCTCCCGGCTGCAATTGAGTTATATCTACTATCATTTTTTAAAATACCCCATTTCAATTTTAGTCTGGTTGCTTTGCAATTATAATGGAAATAAAAAATTTGTAAAGTGGAAAAAACTCAAAACATATCCTTCATAAAAGTTGCTGAATTATCGATTCGAAAACCTTTTTATCTCGATAACCGACAAATTTTTTAACAATATATCCCTGACGGTCAATTACAAATGTGGTTGGGATTCCTCGAATCCCTCCATAATCTTCTGCCACCTTTTGATTGCCGATAACGACCGGATAGGTTATTTCGTTCTTCTCCACAAAAGATTTCACTACTTTTACTCCGCCACGGTCCAGGGAAATACCGACAACCTCCAGTCCTTGCCCTTTATATTCCTTATAAAGATCTATAAAATGTGGTATTTCCACCACGCAAGGAGGACACCATGTTGCCCAGAAATCCAGAATAACCACTTTCCCTTCAAGCTCAGATAAACTAAATGCTTTACCATTAAGATCAGGAAGTGTAAAATCTGGCGCTTTGGTCTGGGTTTGTTGCTGAGCCAATACGCAACCGGCAATAAATAAAATTAAGATTGCAGAAATAGTTAAAAACCGCATTTTTTTCTCCATTTTTCACTTCCCCTATTTTGCAAAATTATAAAAGAAGGACGGAACAAACTTAACCAAAACAGCCAAATTATTAGAAAATATGAGTAATCCAATAGTTATCAGGAGCAGCCCGGCGATAATCTCTCCCAACCGAATAAATCGCTTATATTGTTGAAAAAGGCGCATGAAAACCCCTATACCGAATCCGGTAATTATAAAAGGAATACCGAGCCCTAACGAATAAACTCCTAAAAGAAACACACCTTTTATAAGGGTCTGCTGAACCGCTGCTAATGCAAGGATTCCTGCCAGGATAGGGCCGATACAAGGTGTCCAGCCGAAAGCAAAAGTAAACCCGAGTAAAAAGGCCCCAAAAAATCCGGGTGAAATTCGCTTTTGGCTTATTCGTTTCTCATAGTTGAGCAATCCAACCCTCATAATTCCGGTAAGATGGAGTCCCAAAATTATAACCAATACACCTGCTACCCTGGTCAATATCTTTATATGGTCTGCCATCAACTTTCCGATAAAAGAAGCCGAGGCTCCTAAACACATAAAGACCACTGAAAATCCTGCGACAAAAAAGACCGATGTCAAAATAATCTTCTTAAGAGCCTTTCTATGCTCGGCGCTATCCCTGAGCTCTCCTAAAGATACCCCTGACAGAAATAAAATATATCCCGGAACCAGAGGCAATACACAAGGAGAAAGAAAAGAAAGAACACCTGCAATAAACGCCACTCCTATAGGAATCTGGTTCATAACACTACCTTTTGGATAATTCTATAGGTTTTTTCCAAAATAGTCAACATCTCAGTTTCTTTTATGCATAATGGTAAATAAAGGTATATAATATTGCCTAAAGGACGAAGAATAATTCCCTCTTTTAATCCCTGTTTATAAACCTTTATTCCTATTCTCTCTTTAAAACTAAAGGGTCTTTTTGTTTCTTTATCTTTAACTAATTCTATCGCCCCTATCATACCTATATATCTTACATCCCCCACAAATGCAAGGCGCTTAAATCTTTCCAGGCCATTATGAAATATGGGAATAAGTCTTTTGGCCCTGTTTAGTGTCTTTTCTTTCTTAAAAATCTTAAGACTCGCCAATGCGGCAGAACAAGAAATAGGATTCCCTGTATAGGTATGGCCGTGATAAAAGGTCTTTCTTTTCTGATAATCTGCGTAGAATACTCGATAGACTTTTTCGGTAGTTAATGTCGCCCCTAAAGGCAGAAACCCTGAAGTTATACCTTTGGAAAGGCACACAAAATCTGGCTGAATGTTTGCATACTCACATGCAAACATCTTTCCTGTCCTGCCAAAACCCGTAGCAACTTCGTCCAATATTAAGTGGATATTGTATTTTTTTGCAAGTTTTGCTGCTTTCTCAAGATATCTTATAGGATAAATTATCATGCCCCCTGCAGCCATAACCAAAGGCTCCAAAATCATAGCAGCGATTTCATCTCTTTTCTTTCTTAATACAGCCTCTAATGGTTTTATGCATTCTATGTTGCATGAAGACCTTTGCTTTCCCATCGGGCATCGATAACAATAAGGCGTGGGGACTTTAATGGATGGAAAAAATAAGGGCTTAAATACCTCATTAAATAGATCCGCACCGCTTACACTCATAGCGCCGATGGTATCACCATGATATCCGTAATCCAAAGACACAAATTTATGTTTTTTCTTTTTACCGATATTCTGCCAGTATTGGAAAGACATCTTGAGGGCTGTCTCAACTGCAGTTGAGCCATTGTCAGAAAAAAAGACTCTGGTAAGGCTCTTTGGAGTTATAGAGATAAGTTTTTCCGCTAAAAGGATAGCAGGTTTATGGGTAAAGCCGGCAAATAATACATGGTCTAAAGAGTTTAACTGTTTATTGATTGCTTCTTTTATTTCGGGATGATTATGTCCGTGAACATTACACCACCAGCTGGATATGGTATCATAATAAAAATTGCCTTTATTATCATACAGTTTTATTCCTTTAGCCCTTTCTATTAAAATAGGCGGTATGGTCTTGCAATCCTTCATCTGGGTATAAGGGTGCCAGGTATATTTCAGGTCTTTTTTTATCCAATTATCCATTTTGACGAAGTATCTTTCCCCCTATGGGTAAAAATGCCTTGTATAATTGATTCTTATCTTTACCGTAAGGCAAGATACCCAGAATTTTCTCGCCTGATAGCGACTTCACTATCTTTGCGTTATCCTCTAAAATAATTTTATCTGTACTTTTATAGCGATTATTAAATATAACTCCCATTATCTTCATATTTCTTTTCTTTACAGCTTCTATAGTCAAAAGGGTATGATTGATGGCTCCTAATTTATTGGCTACTACAATAAGAACAGGCAAATACAATTCTTTTGCTATATCTATCACAAGCCTTTTTTTGTTAAAAGGGACTAAGGCGCCTCCTATTCCCTCAACTATAACAAAATCAAACCCCTTTTTTAAAAATTTAAAACTTTTTTTGATTTTGTCCGCGTTAATTCTTCTCTTCTCCAAACCTGCTGCTAAATGAGGGGAGGCCGGATACTTAAAAGTATAACAGATATTGACGTTTTTCGGGAAATTATTGCTGCCGGTCTGTATCCATTTCTGGATTATGACTCGATAACCGTTGTTTGAAAGGAATCTGCCTAACAAACCGCATACAACGGTCTTTCCTACGCCCGTATCTGTTCCGGTAACAAAAACTGCTTTCATTTTCTAGCCATGCAAAAGAAAACTTGATAGGTCGTTACTATATCTTTAAATTTCCTTTTATATATCTTCTCCAGGTTATATACCATCCCTGGTGTCCAGAGTTTTTTGCTATTTATACCATTGCCTCTCGCGCCCGTATATTTTATCCTTTTAAGCAATTCTGATAATGAATTATGGGTCTGTTTATATATATGTTCCTCTATCCTGACTTTTTTAAAAAGGCGTTTTAAAATTTCTTCTATTTTTCCTTTTTTGATAAAATTACAGGAACTTATCGATTTATCTTCTCCGGATAATTCCTTCAAGGATTCATTCAATTCATAAAATGTAAGAGGGCCAAATATGGAAAATAAAAAAATACCATTCTCATTAAAAAATTTTTTATATCTTAAAAGAAACCCTTCTAAATTTTCAAACCATTGAAAGCTTGCATTAGAGCTTATAAAATCAAACTGCTCCTGCAAATCCACAGTTTCAGCATCTGCCACAATAAATTCTATTTCCTCATTCTGCAATTTTTCCTTTGCTACTTTGACCATTTCCCCGGATATGTCTATGGCCTTTATGCAAGCCTCCGGAAATTTGTCCTTTAAAAGTTTAGTATAATTTCCCGTGCCGCAGCCGATATCCAGAATTTTCTTGTAACTGTTGCCGTTAACCTTATCAATAAGCCTTAATGCGCAAAAATTCTGGATGGTAGAATATCTATCATAATATCGAGCATATCTTGAAAAGTTATTTTTAATTATCTCTTTGTTAACCATGTATATATCTTGCAAAATCTTTTTTTAAAAACGGGGCATGCCCCGCGTCTTTGATGCATACAAAATCTGCATGGGGTAAAGCTCTACTTATATCAATGGCTTCTTGAATAGGCGCAATACTATCGCACTCTCCGTGTATAATTTTTATTTTCTTTACGCTATTCAATGATTCGGGTTTTATTTCGGCATTTTCCAAATAATCCAAGGTTTCAAGTAGATAATTTAAATGAAAATTTTCGCAATAATCCTTAAGCAAGTTTTTTCTAAACCAGGACATTTGTTCTCTTTTAGCAAAACACCGGGTGTAAAATTTACAAAGATAACCTTTCCTGTTTTCGATAAGTTGTCTTTTTATCTCTTTCAGTTTTTCGGCTTCATATCTTCTTCTTATGCTCGCGAGAAGAAGGTTATCTACCATATTCGGATGTTCTTGAGCAAATTCTGCCGCTACAAAGCCGCCCAATGACCAGCCGAATAGAGAAATTTTCTCTCCGCGATTTTCTTTCAGAATCTTTAAAAGGCTTTTTTTGAAATTGACAGGCGAAAAATTAACAGGCACAAGATAATTAAACTTTAAATCCAAATAATCGAAAATTCTATAATCTGCCGCCCAGCCGGGAATTAATACGATTGAATTATTTCTGCCTCTATCTATATACTTCACCGATGTCCTCGATGAGTCTCTTTAATATATCCTTTGCGTGGTAATAAGTTAATGAAAACCTTAATCTAGCTTCGCCTGCCGGAACAGTCGGTGGTCTTATAGCGCGTATCCAATATCCTCTTTTTTCAAGCTCCAGGCTTATCTTAACGGCCTTTTTGCTGTCACCGACAATTAATGGAATTATCTGAGACGAACCCTTTACTTTAAATCCGCATCTATCCAATTCTTTACGAAAGCAATCTGCGTTTTCTAAAAGCATTCTTCTGCGAAATGGTTCTTTGTTTATTAGGTCTAAACTTGCCAGATTAGCTGCTATTACAGACGGCGGAAGGGCAGTAGAATAAATAAAACTTCTGCATGAATTTATTAAATAATCCGCTATTTTCCTCGAACAGGCCAGGTATGCCCCAAAGCTTCCTAATGCCTTGCTGAATGTTCCCATTATCAATTCAATTCTATCGGTTAAACCCTCCTCTTCAATTACCCCTGAACCACTTTCCCCGAATATGCCAGTCGCATGTGCTTCATCCACCATAATTTTGCAGTCATATTTTTCTTTCAGTTTAACAAGCTCCTTTAAAGGGGCTCTATCGCCATCCATACTAAAAACAGTTTCGGTGACTATTAAAGAATCCCTAAATTTATTCCTTTGCCTCTTTAATAAAGATTCCAAATGATTTAAGTCATTATGCATAAACCGGAAAAACTTAACCCCGGATAGTATTATCCCGTCTATTATGCTTGCA
The DNA here is from genome assembly GCA_964570585.1 of uncultured Planctomycetia bacterium. Taxonomy (GTDB): domain Bacteria; phylum Omnitrophota; class Gorgyraeia; order JABMRG01; family JAFGKX01. Next base: position 25,353 of record CAZMYR010000013.1, on the reverse strand, counting down.
TGATTTAATCTATCACAGAATATGACATCGCCTTTTTCAGAAAGTGAGCTAATTATACCCAGATTAGCCTGATAGCCTGAATTAAAGACTAAAGCGCTCCCTTTGCCTTTAAATCTGGCTATCTCCTCTTCCAGCTGATGATGAATATCTAGATCCCCACTCAGAAGTCTAGATGCCGAAGCACTTGCACCCAGTTGCTCTGCTGCTTTCTTGCAAGCACTTTTAAGTTCAGGATGATTCGATAATCCCAAATAATCATTCGAGGAGAAATCGATGTATTCTTTACCCTTAAAATATATCTTACCTTCTCTTCTTAAATTTGCAGGATGTAAAACTCTTAAAAGGCTCTTTTTGCTTCTTTCTTTTAAAAACTGCTCTATTCTGTCCATAGCCTTTTTATCTCCTTAATAAGTCGATGGTCGGATTCTATGTTTCTGCCTTTTGTAGTCAAATATCCCCCTATAAGCATTCCATTGGCTCCTGCCATAAAACCCAATCCCTGAAAATCTTTCAAAATACTCTCCCTTCCTGCTGCAAGCTTTATAATTTTATCCCTTAAGATAATTCTAAAAATAGATATAGTCCTTATTGCATCAGCGCAGGAAATTGGTCTTAAATTTTCAAGAGGTGTTCCCTTAATGGGTATGAGCAGATTTATAGGAATAGAATCTACATCTAAATCTTTTAAAAAAGAGGCCATATCAATTCTGTCCTGCCAACTCTCGCCCATACCGATTATTCCGCCGCTACATACTTCAAGGCCAGCCTCCTTAGCAGCTTTAATGGTATTAATTCTCTCTTGAAAGCTATGGGTGGAGATAATTCGAGGATAAAAACTGGGTGAGGTTTCAATATTATGGTGGTAGCGCGAGAGTCCTACTTCTTTTAGCATGTCTAATTCATCCTTGTTTAAAGCGCCTAAGGATGCGCATACAAGAATGCCAATTCTATTTTTTATCTCAGATATTGCCAAAGCTATCATTTCTAATTCTTTAGCTGCCAACCGCTTTCCGCTTGTAACAATGCTAAATCTCTCTGCCCCGATTTCTTTTGCTCTTTGTGCAGCTTTCACTATTTTCTCTTTCTTCAAAAGTGGATAGGTGGATATGTCGGCAGAATATCGAGAAGACTGTGCGCAAAATTTGCAATCCTCGCTGCATAACCCCGATTTGGCATTTAAGATGCTGCATAATTCTAAACTACAGCCTGAAAATTCTTTTCTTATTTTATCGGCAACAGAAACAAGTTCTGCAAGAGGGAGTTTTAATAGCTCTATCATTTAGTGTAGAGACGTTTCCAGTTTCAAAGGGGAAAGTGTCCCCTAACTCGTTTTCTAATCGCTTAAGGGGACACTTTCCTCTTTGGTTTCAGAAACGTCCCTTTCCTACATTATACCAATTTCTTTTTGTATTGTATACCAAAATTTCTAATAGGGTTTACAATTCCTACAAAAAAATTACCTATATTCGCATATTCCGTAGCTTCTCCTCTCCTGCCGGGAATGCTGAAATAAAACTAACCATGCCATCAGGGATTCTCTTATATGCGATCTCTAATTTTTGGTTTCCGTCACTATCGCTATATCTGGCTACTATGGAAGAAGCTACAGGCAGGATCTCTTTAGCAAATTCGCCTCTTACTATACCAACAGGACCTGCTGTTTTGGTTGGATTAAACAATAAATCGCCTTCTTTAGCCAAATTTAATAGCCTGTTATTTTCGTTCTTGTTTCTGCCAACGATAAGCTTAGTTTCTGGATTTAAGCGAAAATGCCTTCCCGCCTTTAACAGCTCGATATCGTTAATCATAAAATTTCCATTTTGCCTCATCAAATCTCTCATTCTATTAGTAAATCCTGGATCGGTCAAAAGGCAACCCCCTGCCGGCGAAAGATAATAATCAATCCTAAACTGTCGCGCTAATTGAATCTGCGCCTTTCGGGAACGTCCTCTGATGGCAAATAGCTTTTCTCTATCAACCAACCCTTCTTTTTCGGCAATGGTAGGCTCTAACAATTTCGCTGAAAGCGGCCTTAAGACTAATCCTTCTAATTGACTATCTCTTTCTATAATCCTTAAGGCATCTCTTCTTTGAGACATTGGGCGCTCTTCTAAAACCTCGCCTGTAATCAAAAACGAGGTTTCGGTTTCTTTCATATATCGGGCTGCCTTCTTAAATATAAATATGCGGCAATCAAGGCAGGGATTGATATTGCTTCCATAGCCGTATTTTGGATTTTTAAGTATTGGGAAATATTCCTCACCGATATTGAATATTTTAAGCCTGATACCCAATTTATCCGCTGCTATTTCACTTGGGGCGATGGAATCGCTAAATGGAGTTTGAAAATTAACTGCTTCTACTTCTATGCCTTGATCTAAGATAAGTTTCGTTGCCAGAATGCTGTCTAACCCGGCTGACAATAAAGATATAGCCTTTGCCATTTTAGTAGGGACGTTTCTGAAACCAAAGAGGAAAGTGTAGGAACGTTTCCGAAATCTAAGGGGCAAGTGTCCCCTTGCATGGGGACATTTGCCTCTTTGATTTTGGAAACGTTCCTGGGGACATTTTCCCCTTTGGTTTTAGAAACGTCCCTTTCCTACCTTCTCGATTATTCCTCCGCCGATAAGTGTATCTCTTTGGTAAAAGACAACAGCCTGCCCTGGAGTAATTGACCTTTGCGGTTTGGCGAATGTAACTTTTACCCTGTTAGAAATTTTGTTATTACCTTCGGCATCCATATTTCTAACGGGGTTTGCTTTGTTTCTGCCAGGCCTTGATATTATTGCTTCGGACGGTAGGTGTCTGTATCTTATCTGGGCCTTTACCCTTAATGAGCCATTAGTTCTACCTATTGATACCCAGTTAATATTTGTTGATAACAATCTTTTAGAATAAATCTGGCTTTCTTCGCCTACAACTATTGTATTTCTTTTTTTATCTATCGCTAACACGTAAAGAGGACTTTTATAGGGAATACCCAATCCTCTTCTTTGTCCTATCGTATAAAAAGCAATTCCTTGATGCTGGCCTAAAACTTGTCCTTTTTCATTAATTACAGGGCCGGGCCTTGCTATATTTGGGAATCTTTTTATAAGGAAACTTTTATAATCGTCATCCGGAATAAAACAAATTTCCTGGCTGGCAGGTTTATCGCCAAGTTCCTTTCCAATCTTTTTAGCGAGTTTTTTCACATCATTTCTGGTATAATCACCCAGGGGAAAAAGTGAGCGTTTAAGCAGTCCCTGGGATAGAGAATAGAGAAAATACGACTGGTCCTTTTCTTTATCCTTTGCTTTTTTGAGAATATATCTTCTTCTTTCTTTATCATACTTAACCCTAACATAATGCCCTGTGGCTATATAATCTGCTTCTAAATCCTTAGCTTTCTTGAGCAGGCTTTTAAATTTTATTTTTTTATTGCACATAATGCAGGGGTTTGGCGTCCTGCCATTTCTATATTCTTTAGAAAAATATTCAATAACTTCTTTTTCAAATTCTTTTTGATAGTCTAATGTATAAAACCGAATCCCTAATTTGGAAGCTATTGTCTCTGCATCATTTGCCGGGGACGCGTCCCAAAGTTTTAAATTTACTCCGATAACCTCAAAACCCTGCTTTAATAATAGGTATGCGGCGGCAGAAGAATCGATGCCGCCGCTCATGGCAACAACTACCCGCTTCTTCACCCCGTTAGAAATTTTTCCTTTTTTCGCTTTATGCAATTCGGACATATATATTAAATCTCCATAAAAAATTAATTTCGTTTTTTGTAAAATTTCTAACGGGGTTCATCTTAAAACCGCTTCTTTATCCGCTCAGCAACTTTCTCGCCTGAAAGTAACATTCCTCCGAATATTGGACCCATACGTGGATCGCCAAAGACTGCATTTGCGCACATGCCGCAGACATAAAGTCCGGAGCAGACCTCTCTGGAATTTTTGACAATGGTATCTTCTGCTAAATCCGCCCACATTGATTTTTCACCCATAATTTTTCCGGTTTTTGTCTTAAGCCTTATGCCGGCTTTTCTCACAGCAAGATGCACAATTTCTGCGGCATGGCCCGTAGCATCGACTACAAACTTTGCCCTCATGGCAATTGGGTCAACGTGTAAATTTGCCGTTTCTACGGGAGTCCAATTTAAAACAAGTCCGCATATGCGCTTTTGTCTTATCATCACATCTTCCGCACTAAGTAAATTAAATATCTTTACTCCGGCTTTGACTGTCTTTGCGCAAATTGTAGAAACTGCCTCAATGGAATCTGCAAGATAGTAACCTTTATCGTATCTTTTAGTTCTAATTCCAAATTCATCTAAGATTTTTTTAGCCTTTTCCTGAATTACTATCTCATTAAACATTATTCCGCCGCCCCACATTCCACCGCCAACGGATAGTTTTCTTTCAAATATTGCTACTCTTTTCCCTGATCTGGCTAAATAATAACCGCAGCACATTCCGGCAGGGCCTGCGCCGGCAATAGCCACATCTACATTTAAAGCAGAGAGTATTTTGTGGCTGTAAGATTTAATTATTGCTTGAGAAATCTTTATCTCGTCTAATTTCATGGTTATTCCTCCGTATCTAGTTAATATTTTTTAAGGACAATCGAAGAAGGTCCAAAAGAAGTTAGATTTTCCATTTTTAAAGGTGTACGTCTCTTATCTGTGGCTACCCATAATCTTATCTTCTTGGGACTGCTTTCAAATAAATATGCCTGGAAATTACCTGCAGGAACCTTTATTTTTTCAATCCTGGCAAGAGTCACTTTAAACTCATCGGCAGGCAAAACTACGTCAAATTCATAACCCGGTTTTAATTCTGATGAAGAAAGCCTTCGGCAGTAATATATAAGAAGGATGGAATTGTGGATAGGGCTTTGCTTTTTAATAACCTTAACCCTTTCTCCAAAAAGACCCTGCTTTATAATCTTTACTTTGTAATTCTTTCGATCGTATCTTTCCTTTATATTTGTCTTAATCCCAAAATTCCTTATGTTTCTTTCTACATATGCCGGATAAAAATTTTCAGTTTCTGCGTAAATATTCTCTAAATCATAGAAGGTGCCAACCCGGCTTTCGAATCTAATCAGATAGGTCTGTTTTCCTTCAATACTAGATTCACCCACAAAGGTGAGCTTTGCAGTACCTGTCCTCAAGGGGCCCATGGTATAAAGGTATATAAATCTTTCTCCACAATCGAAGGGAAGTTCTGCTGTCTTCTTAGATAATTCTGAAATAGATTTCGAAATTTCAGACGCACGAGTTAATAAATATTTTCCGGCTGTAAGATGGCCTTTTGTAAACAAAATATAAACCCATACAACTAATAATAAGATGGCTAAAAGTTTTTTCACCCCGTTAGAAATTTCTCCTTCCTTAGTTTTATGTAATTAAGGCATATATATCAATTCCCCGTTAAAATAATAATTCAGGTTTTTTAAAAATTTCTAACGGGGTTCATTTAGAATGTCTACTATGCCTTGCCGGCGCAGCCTAAGATATGAAGTTTGTGTTTTACTACTTGCTTTATAGCCTCTCGTGCAGGTCCTAGATATTTTCTGGGGTCAAAACTGCTCGGATTTTCGTCAAATTCTTTTCTAATGGTAGCGGTCATAGCTAACCGCAAGTCAGTATCAATGTTAACCTTGCATATATTCATTTTGGCAGCTTTAGATATCATTTCTTCGGGGACGCCTTTTGCTCCCGGAAGTTTTCCTCCATGCTCATTACATATTTTTACATAATCTTGAAGCACGCTGGAAGCACCATGTAAAACTAAAGGATAATCAGGCACGCGCTTCTGCACCTCTTCCAATCTATCAAAATAAAGTTTTGGTTCTCCTTTAAACTTATAGGCGCCGTGGCTGGTTCCGATCGCTATTGCTAATGAATCGCAATTTGTCCTTTTAATAAATTCTTCAACTTCATCAGGATTTACCAGAATGGCTTCCTTTTCAGAAACAGAGACGGTGTCTTCTATTCCCTTAAGTCGCCCCAACTCTGCTTCTACTACTATCCCTTTAGAATGAGCGTAGTCCACCACTTGCTTTGTTATTCTAACATTCTCCTGGAATGGCTTTTTTGAGGCATCTACCATAACTGATGTAAAACCGCCGTCTATACAGGCCTTACATATCTCGAAATCTTCTCCGTGGTCAAGGTGCAAGACAACATCTATGCCGGTATCCTCAATTGCAGCCTGTACCAAATGTATAAGGTATATATGTTTTGCATATTTACGCGCCCCCGCCGAAAATTGTAGTATTAGAGGAGCCTTTTCCTCTTTTACCGCTTCGGTTATGCCCTGTATTATCTCCATATTGTTAACATTAAAAGCGCCAACTGCATATTTCTCTTTTAATGCCTTTTTAAATAACCCTTTTGACGATATAAGACCCATCATTATCCTCCTTGTGGGGTTAGACCATGGTCTCTTTGGGGTCAGACCCTGTTATTCTCTTTGGGGTCAGTTTCTAAGGGTCTGACCCCTACGGTCTGACCCTTCCCCTGACACTGGTTTCTGGTTACTGTAAATTAGACCTATTATAATAAATACTCACCAATATGCAAGCAAAAAATGATTTACATAGCTAATAATAAGTGTTATATTATGCAATATGCCAAGGATCATTAATTCAGTTAAAAATACCTTGTTGGCGTTTTTAAACCTAATATATCCTAAACGATGCCAGGGATGCGGTCTAACCCTTCATTATAAAAGCAAATTCTATCTGTGCAAAAAGTGTTTAAAAAAAATAAAAATAAACAGGCCGCCTTTCTGCATAAAATGCGGGCGTCCTATATACGGCTCGGCTGACCTTGTAGCTATATGCGGAAAATGCATAAATTCTAAATATAACTTCGATAGAGGATTTTTTTGCTGTAATTATGAAGGGCTTATTAAAGAGCTTATACATAAATTTAAGTACGATTACAAAAAATATCTAATCCACTTATTCAATGAGCTACTGGCAAATTTTACTGAAAATTATATAAACATAAATACAATGGATATGATAGTGCCTATTCCTCTGCATAGAGGAAAATTGCAACAAAGAGGATTTGACCAATCCTTACTTTTATCAAAAAATCTGGCTAAAGTTTTTAAACTGCCGTTTGTCTATAATATTTTGAGAAGGGGTAGAGACACCAAACAGCAAACTCGTTTGAATAAAAATGAGCGTCTAAACAATGTAAAGGGCGCCTTTTTCATTAAACCCCCAAACCGATTAAAGCTCCCTTGGGTTCATTGTAATCAGCGTGGGGATAAAGATAAAAAGATATTTGATAAAAAAAGAATATTGTTAATGGATGATGTCGCCACCACTGCTGCTACTGCTAACGAATGCGCCGCTGTCTTAAAAAGGGCGGGAGCAAAATCAGTGTATCTCTTAACCTTGGCCAAAGGAGTATAACAGTAGGAGCCCCGGCACCTTTGGCGTTGGGACTCCTACGTTATGTGTTTACAATGAGAATCCTACGCAATTATATATTAAAAGAGCTCGCAGGGCCGTTTTTGATATCTCTGGCAGTGTTTACTTTTGTAATGGTTGTGGGCAACATTGTGAAGATGGCGGATATGATTATCAATAAAGGGGTAAGCCCATTTTTAATGCTAAAAATATTTCTAGCCCTTATCCCGTATCTTTTAAGTTATACATTGCCTATGGCCATGCTTACCGCTACTATTATGTGTTTTGGCAGGCTGGCTTCAGACAACGAAGTAGTGGCTATGAAGGCAAGCGGCATAAGCCTTTATAGAATAGGGTTTCCGGTAATCATATTCGCATTTTTAGTGGGCCTTTTTCAGGTTTATTTAAATGATAGTATAATAGCCAGGGCCCATTATTACACCCGGCACATTATAAAAGAAGTGGGTCTAAAAAATCCTGCAGCTTATCTGGAACCAGGTACTTTTATAAAAGACTTTAAAGATCATATCATCTTTATATACAGCATAAATGGAAACAAACTTACCAATGTTAGAATATATAAGGTTCAGGAAAATGCACCTACCAGAACTATAATTGCACAAAAGGGAGAATTTATAAGCTTTCCTAAAAAAAACGTAATCATACTAAAATTGATAAATGGGACAGCAGACGAACCAAATCCCAAAAATCCAAATGTTTTCTACAAGGTAAACTTCAAAAGGTATAACCTTACATTAGACCTTTCTGAAAAGTTATCAGATGCTAAGGTTGGCAAAAAGTCCAAGGATATGTCAATAAAAGAATTAAAAGAAGAGATTCTTGCAATGAAAGCTCAAAATGCAAAGCCTACCCCTCTTATAACTGAAATACATAAAAAATTGGCTTTGGCGTTTTCCAGTTTTGTATTTGTGATAATCGGGCTGCCAATAGCAATAAATACCAGAAGGCGTGAAAAGTCTGTTGCTTTTGGTTTGAGTTTAATTATCATGTTGACATATTATGGCATATTCATCGGCGGAAAGGCATTGGCGCTTAAAGAAATATTGCCTCCCCCAATCGGGATGTGGGCGGCTGATGTTATATTTTTAATAATAGGAATTTTCCTTATTGTTAGACTGGCGGAACGCTAAGGAGATAAAAGTACCGTTTACGGTTTCAAAGGGGTAAGTGTCCCCCAGCAAAGAATAGTGAATTAGGGGACACTTACCCCTTTGAAACCGTAAACGGTACTAAATGTGGAATTTCCATGAAAATTCTGGATAAATATATAATTAAAGGCTTCTTACTACCGCTTCTTTACTGCCTTATTGTATTTTATCTACTTTATATTGTAGCTGATATCCTGGGCCATTTAGACGATATCCTAAAAAATAAAGTGCCTATTCAGATACTTACGAAATTCTATCTTTCTTTCAGCCCACTCATATATGTGCAGACGGTGCCTATCGCGGCGCTGCTGGCAACAGTATATCTTTTAAGCACTATGAACAGAAACAATGAATTAACTGCTATGAAAGCAAGCGGGATAAATATTGCGCATGCTTTACGGCCTATATTTATCATCGGGATAATCATCTGTTTAAGTATATTCTATGTAAATGAAAATATAGTCCCCAAAGTCTCGTTAATCTCAAATAAAATAAAAACAGAATACATTGAGTCCGAAAGAAAGAATAAAGAATTAAAATCAGTAAAAAATCTAACCATATATGGCAAAGCTAACCAGATGATATATGCGAAAAGTTTTGATTCGGTAAATAACAAATTAGGCGACATTATAATACTCGAACATGATAAGAATCAAAATTTAAGAAGGAAAATCCTTGCAAAAAAAGCAATCTGGCTTACTGACAAATGGAGATTTTATGATGTAATAATATATCGTTTTGATAAATTAGGACAGCCGTTGGGTAAAGTGTTGACATTTAAGAAAAAGATAATCAGGATGCCCGAGAAGCCTTCTGAACTTTTAAAAGGTGAGTTTATGGCGAGTTTTATGAACTACTCACAGCTAAAAACATATATAAATAGGCTAAAAGGAGGGGATAAAAGAACTATAAACAGGTTAAAAACTGACCTTTATTTTAAATTAGCTTTGCCTTTTATTGCTTTTATAATGATACTTTTGGGTATCCCTTTTGCATTAACTACTGTTCGAGGGGGAATTGCAGCAAGCATAGGGATAAGTATAATTTTGGGTTTGGTATATTACGCATCTATTGGTATTAGCTTAGCGTTGGGTAAGGGTAACTTCTTCCCTCCATTAATAGCCGTCCATTTTCCTAATATTGCTTTTTTTATAATAGCCATTGTGCTTATTAAACGCGCACCAGCATAAAAATGGGAACAGAAAAATGGTCGCTGTCCCTAGTTTTTCCTACAGCTTCTCAAATTCGCTTTTATCCTTTACTTTAACATGGGCTGTTTCTAAATCTATCAAGCCTTCTAGGTATAGATTTTTAATGGCCTTATCCATAGTAGTCATACCATATTTACCGCCTGTTTGGATAACGGTCAAAAGTTGCTCTGTCTTGTGTTCTCTTATAAGACTTCTAACTGCTGAGGTGCCTACCATTATCTCGCAGGCAGGGACTCTCCCCTTTTCTTCTTTTCTCGGCAATAGTTGTTGGCAAATAACCCCTTGAATGCTTCCTGATAATTGCACCTTTATCTGTTCTTGCTGATGAGAAGGAAATATATCTATAAGCCTGTCTACAGTCTGAGGGGCATCCGGGGTATGAAGAGTGCTTAATACAAGATGTCCTGTCTCAGCAGCAGTTATTGCTGTGGATATGGTTTCTAAATCCCGCATTTCTCCGACAAGAATAACATTCGGGTCCTGGCGAAGCGCATGCGTAAGCGCACTGGCAAAAGACCTGGTATCTATACCTACCTCCCTTTGCTTTACTATACTCTTCTTATGCTGATGCACATATTCTATCGGGTCTTCGATACTAACTATAAGGCATCGCCTTTCGGAATTAATCAAATCCACCATAGCTGCCAATGTTGTAGTCTTACCCACCCCGGTTGGGCCTGTTACTAAAACCAGCCCATTTGGTCTTCTGGCCAATTCAGCTATTATAGGAGGAAGCCCAAGGTCTTCTAATGGCTTGATAACATTAGGTATTACTCTAAATGCTGCCTCAACACTTCCTTTTTGCATATGCACATTTACCCTGAAGCGGCATAGACCTGTTATATAAAGAGAAAAGTCCAGCTCCAATTGCTCCTCAAACCTCACCTTCTGGGCATCGTTTAAAAGACCATATATCATCTTTTTAGTCTGCTCTCTGCGCAATACATCATATGAGGTAGCATGCAATTCGCCGTCTATTCTTAACATAGGCGGTAAATCCTGGGTTATATGTAAATCAGAAGCTCCCTTTTCTACAGCGTGATGCAAAAGCTCTCTAATATCAGCCATTATATCTTCTCCTTGTATTATATGTCCGTTATTGCGTTATTGTGTTGCAACGCTATAACGCACAACGCTATAACGCCCTATGCGTTTCTTTACCGGATAAAATATCAGCAAATTTCAATTTGAGCTCATCCGGGTTACCGGCATTCTCAAGGGCTGTCTCTTTGTCTATAACGCCCTTTTTATACCAATCCATAACTGCTTGATTAAAAGACCGCATCTTAAAAATTGCGCCATCTTCAATGGCATTTATCAATTGGTTGGTTCTACCCTCAATTATTAACTTCCTTATGGTAGGCGACGGTAACATCGTTTCGCAGGCAGGAACCCTGCCGGGTTTATCGCACCTTGGAATAAGCCTCATTGAAATAACACCTGCAAATAAAAAAGAAAATTGCATCCTGACTTGAGAATGCATATGAGGCGGGAAATAGTTTATGATCCTTTCTACAGTCTGGGTTGCATCTACAGTGTGAAGTGTACTTAAAACCAAATGACCGGTTTCAGCCGCCATTATTGCTGTTCTCATAGTTTCTACATCCCTCATTTCGCCTATAAGTATAGCATCGGGCGTCTGTCGTATGACATGTCGCAAGGCCTCATTAAAACTTGCGGTATCCGTAGCTACTTCTCTCTGGGATATTATGGATTTTTTATCGGGGTGCAGAAATTCTATAGGGTCTTCTATAGTTATAATATGTCGTGAAAAATTTCTATTCATATAATCTATCATTGCAGCCAATGTAGTGCTTTTGCCGCATCCTGCATGTCCCGTTATCAATATAAGCCCTCTAGGCCATGATGAAAGTCTTTCCAATACCTCAACAGGTAAATTCAATTCTTTAAAAGACGGCACTTCCATTTTAATGGAACGAAACGTTATGGCAACGGTTCCCCTTTGTATATACATATTAATCCTGAATCTTCCAAAGCCGGCAACGCTGTAGGCTGTGTCCAACTCTTTTTCTTCCAAAAAGCGCTCAAATCCTTCTTTGCCAATGAGTTTCTTGGCTATACTTTCCGTATCTTGTGGTTTTAGTTTATCTTTACTGCAAAGTTTGAGTTTATCGTTTACCCTGAGACAAGGAGGACTGCCTACTTTAAAATAAAGGTCAGAGGCATTTTCCTCCAGCATCATTTTGAGAAATTTTTGTGGCTCCATATTGTGACTCCTTGTATCACACGTTTGTTATTGGGTTATTGAGTTATTGCGTTGAAACGCTATAACGCTATAACGCACAACTCTATAACGCCTTATGTCCCTAACTCCCAGCTAGTAAGGTATTTCTTCTGTTGCGAAGTAAGCCTGTCTATTTTTATATTCATAGATTTTAGTTTTAATAAAGCTATTTTATCATCTATCTGTTTCGGGACCTGATAAACTTTTGTTTCTAACCTTCCTTTATTTTTTACAATAAACTCAGCGCACAAAGCCTGATTGGAAAAACTCATATCCATTACGCTAGCTGGGTGTCCTTCCGCACTTGCAAGATTGACCAGCCGGCCTTCTCCTAAAAGGTATATTCTTTTTCCGTCTTTTAAGGTAAATTCCTGGTTAAAATCTCTTATATATCTTACCCTTTTGCTAAGGGACACAAGGGTCTTTATATCAATCTCTACATTAAAATGGCCTGCATTAGCGAGGATTGCGCCGTCTTTCATAATTTTAAAATGTTCTTTTGATATTACTGCTATATCCCCGGTTGAGGTAACAATGATATCTGCTAATTTAGCAGCTTCTTTTAACGGCATGACTCTATAACCATCCATAGCTGCCTCAAGGGCTCTTAGCGGATTTACTTCGGTAACGATTACATTGGCGCCGGCGCCCTTCGCCCTCATGGCAATACCTCTTCCGCACCAACCATAACCGCCCACAACAAAGATGCTCCCTGCTAATAACTTATTGGTTGCCCGAATGATACCGTCTATAGTCGATTGACCGGTCCCGTAACGATTATCAAAAAGGTGCTTTGTATTTGCATCATTAACCGCAATTACCGGAAAAAGTAGAAGCCTTCTCTTTTGAAGACTCCGCAACCTTATAACTCCGGTTGTAGTCTCCTCTGTGCCGGCATAGATTTGCTTGGCTAAGTTTTTTCTTTTTTTATGCACGGTAGAGACCAAATCGGCGCCGTCATCCATTGTAATCCGTGGTTTTATGTCAAGCACACTGTTAACGTGCCTGTAATATGTCTTGTCATCTTCTCCCTTTATAGCAAATGTGGAAACATTATAATTCTTTACCAATGAAGCTGCGACATCATCCTGAGTGCTTAACGGATTAGAGGCGCAAAGGGTGACGTTCCCGCCGGCTGCCTTTAAGGCTAAAACAAGATTGGCAGTCTCGCTGGTTACATGCAAACAACATCCGATATCAATGCCTTTTAAGGCTTTGCTTTTTTCGAAATTTCTGGTTATTTGTTTTAAAACCGGCATATTATTACCGGCCCACTCAATACGAAGTCTTCCCTTTTTTGCTAATTTTATGTCCTTAACGTGATACT
>CAZMYR010000013.1:0-11975 GCA_964570585.1 uncultured Planctomycetia bacterium | reverse complement strand
CGCCTTCCTTGCTAACATTTTCGCCTTATCGGTCTCCTCCCAGGTAAAAGCCTTCTCTCTTCTTCCAAAATGCCCATAGCAGGCAGTTTGCTTATATATCGGCCTTCTTAATTTAAGGTGGTTTATCATCCCGTGTGGGGTTAAATCAAAATTCTCCAGAACTAATTTTTTTATTTTATCATCTCTAATCTTTCCGGTTCCATACGTATTTATCATAACGCTTACCGGCTGGGCAATGCCAATAGCATATGCAACCTGTATTTCACATTTATCTGCTAAACCAGCGGCAACTATATTTTTGGCAACATATCTTGCCATATATGACCCTGACCTATCAACCTTAGTCGGGTCTTTTCCCGAGAAAGCGCCTCCTCCGTGGCTTCCTACTCCACCGTAGGTATCAATTATTATCTTTCTGCCCGTTACGCCTGTATCTCCTTGAGGGCCACCGACCTCAAATCTACCTGTTGGATTGATAAATATCTTGGTATTTTTATCCAACCACTTCTTTGGAATAACCTCCTTAATAACCTTTTTCTTTACATCGCGCCTTATCTGGGTAAGCTTAACGTTGCGGTCATGATGGGCACTTACTACCACAGCCTCTACCCTTTTAGGCACTCCGTCATGATACTCTACTGTAACCTGGCTTTTGCCATCAGGCCGTAAATATTTCAATATCTCTTCCTTGCGGACTTTTGCCAGCTCTCTTGTGAGCTTATGGGCTAAAGTTATAGGAAGCGGCATAAATTCTGCGGTTTCATTAGCAGCATAACCAAACATCATACCCTGATCGCCCGCTCCCCCGGTATCAACCCCTAAGGCAATATCCGGAGATTGTTCTTGAATTGAAGTCATAACTCCACAGGTTAAGTAATCAAAACCATATATGGGGTCTGTATAACCTATCTCTTTTATTGTATTCCTTACAATCTTTGGTATTGCTACATAGCACTTAGTGGTAATCTCACCAGCCACAATGGCTAAACCTGTAGTCACCATGGTTTCGCAGGCAACCCTTCCTTGAGGGTCTTTCTCATATATTGCATCCAGTACAGCATCTGAAATCTGGTCGCATATTTTATCCGGATGGCCTTCGGTTACCGATTCTGAAGTAAAAAAATATTTGTGTTTCATCTGAGTTCCTTTCTAAAAACATTAGCCGTAGGAGCCCCGACATCTTTGGCGTCGGGACGATTTAATCCCGATAATTCTCCTGCGCATACTTAAGGGATTTCTTATCTCCTATATCTAACCATAACCCTTTAAAAGTGTATCCATAGACCGGCTCTATTTTACTTAACCATTCTATGAAATTTCCTGCAAGGTCAAGCGGTAGGCCCTCACTCTTATATTCCTTTATTGAAGAAAATCCAGCGGGAGGTATAAAATAAAGACACATTGCCGCTAATGTCGAGGGCGGCTGTTTGGGCTTTTCTATAAAATCGGTAATTTTTGCTCCGTCATTTATAGCTGCAATACCGTATTTTTTTGCGAGTTGCTTATCGCCTACATCAAATAACCCCATTGTAACATAGGGTTTATGAGAAATAGAAAACTTTACAAAGTTGTTCAGAGAAAAATTAAATAGATTATCGCCGGCTATTACCAATAAATCGTCTTTTATATTCTCGCTTTCTATAGTATAAATGATATCTCCTATGGAGCCGCGCCTTTCATCAACTGCCTTTATCTTATCGTCTATAATATGAATTTTTTTATCTGTTTTATAGCCGGATGCCCATTTTTTAAAATTTTTTACAAATTTAGTATTAGTTACTACATATATATTGTCTACTTCAACCAGTTTCTCTAATTTTTCCATGCTATATTCTATAATAGGCTTATTTTTTATAGGCAACAGTGGTTTTGGTCTATTTAATGTAAGCGGCCATAATCTTGTAGCATAGCCGGCTGCTAATATTAACGCCTTCACCCAGCCCTTCCTTTCATATTGCCCAGCCCTTTTTAGGAAGGGCTGGGTTCATATTGGAAGAATGCACCGTTTGGGATTCCAAAGGGGCAAGTGTCCCCTAAGTCGCTTGGGGGGCATTTGCCTCTTTGGAATCCCAAACGGTGCTTTCTTTTGTTGCTGATTGCATAATCACTTACCAGATTCCTGTAAAATTTCCCTGAAATGCCCTGCTATTAAATCCTCTACCTCTTTTCCTGTAGAAAGGGTGAGGGCTTTCTCCGATAGTTTCTTAGCATCTTCGTAAGTTACGGAGCGTATTATCTTTTTTATTTGAGGTATAGCCACAGCAGGGGCGCTAAATTCATCCAAGCCCAATCCTACCAGCAAAGGAGCAAATGCCACCTCTCCCGCCATCTCGCCGCACATCCCAACCCAGATGTTATTTTTATGTGCGGCATCCACAATCCTTTTAATTAATCTTAATACTGCAGGATGGGCCGGTTCATAAAGATAGGCTATCTTTTCATTCACCCTATCTACTGCTAATGCGTACTGTATCAGGTCATTTGTACCGATGCTAAAAAAATCTACCCTTTTGGCAATAATATCCGCAATTAATGCTGCGGATGGTATCTCTATCATAACACCGACTTCCATATTTTTATCAAAAGGAATATTTTTATCCAGGAGCTCCTTTTTTGCGTTATTTAACAGCTTATTAGCAGCATCGACTTCTTCAACCCCGGAAATCATAGGATACATAACTTTCACTCTACCGTAAGCTGAAGCTCTTAATATGGCTCGTAACTGAACTTTGAATAAACCCGGCTTAGCTAAACTTAGGCGTATGGCCCTCCAGCCCAAAAAGGGGTTCATCTCCTTTGGGACTTCCAATTGTGATAAAAATTTATCTCCTCCTAAATCTAAAGTCCTGATGATTACCGCATCGGGTTTTAATTTCTCAGCAACATCCCTGTAAGCACGATATTGCTCTTCTTCCGAAGGTAAATCATCACGATTCATATAAAAATATTCAGTTCTATAAAGACCTATCCCCTTCCCGCCATGAGAAATTACAGACGGTATCTCTTCAGGAAGTTCTATATTGGCAGAAATTTCTATTCCTTTCCCATCCTTGGTTTGGCATGGAAGTTCCCTAAAATCCTCTAACTCTTTAGTAAATTTTACATATTTTCTTTTTTCTTTCTGATATTTAAGTAAAGTCTTCTTATCCGGGTTTACACAAACTACTCCGGTCATACCGTCTATTATTAAGATATCGCCGCTTTTGACCTCTCCTGTTGCAATCTCTAAACCTACCACCGCTGGTATCTCCAAAGACTTGGCCATAATGGCGGTGTGGGATGTTTTACCGCCTATATCTGTAATAAAACCTATTACATTTTGCTTATGCATAGTGGCTGTATCGCTGGGTGAAAGATCATACGCGACTACTATAACCTTTTCTTTTATATCAGCAAGAGTCCGGCGTTTTATGCCCATTAAGTTCCTGAGCATTCTTTTACCGACATCTTCAATGTCGCTTATTCGTTCTCTCAGGTATTCATCGTCCATCTTTTGGAAAACGGTTATATATTTTTTAAGTACGTTGGTGAAAATGTATTCTACGTTATGGCGTTCGGCCTTAAGGCGATTGATTACTTCGTCTATTATCATCCTATCTTCCAGAACCAAAAGGTGGGCATTAAATATCTCTGCATGCTCAAGGCCCATCTCTTTAGATATATTTTCTTGAATCTTGAGTATTTCAGAACGGGTCTTGATAAGTGCTTCCTCAAAGCGCGAGATCTCTTTTGGAATACTTTCTTTGCTGATTCTTTTCTTTATAACAGAGACCTCCCTGATATCAAATAAAAAGGCCTTGCCTATGCATATTCCGGGAGATGCAGCTATGCCCTTTAAAGTAATCATATATTCCTCTTCCACTTTTTTGTATTTCCGGTTTTTTTACTCGGCATTGTGATGTCTTCTATCTGTTTAATCAAAATCTGTTCTAACTCTTCTAACGCTTTTTTGGCATCAACCCCTTCGGCTCTTACGCAGACTGAGCTTCCCTGCTCTGCAGCCAGTATTAGTATTCCCATAATGGATTTGCCGTTTACCTCCTCATTATCTTTTCTGACTGTTATCTCGCTTTCGTATTTGTTGGCAATCTGAACAAAGATAGCCGCAGGGCGGGCGTGAAGCCCTTGCTTATTTTTAATAACTATCTCTTTTTCTACCAGCATTTTCTCTTCCTGTTCAACCTTGATGGACTGCCTCAGTCTTAGCTATAGAAATTATATCTACGATTACCTTGGCAAGTCTGTATGGATTATGCCTTACATAATCTCTTGCATCCATTACATTATCTTCTACTGCAGTTATTCCTATTGCTTTGATATTATCTGTATCGGGTCTTACAGGATAGGCATTCTGATGCCCATACTTACTAAGTAATTCTTGCGGTGGTATAGCATTATTTACTATTGCATAATCTATCGGGCCTATCTTAGTATTACTTAATAAAGCCTTTATATGATCACTGGCGCTATAGTTATCGGTTTCACCCGGTTGAGTCATCACATTACACACATATATTTTGATAGCTCCGGATTCCGAAATGCTTTCACAAATTCCATCGACTAAAAGATTTGGCATTATACTCGTATATAAACTACCCGGCCCGAATATTATAACTTCTGCCGTCTTTATTGCTTCTATGGCGCTGTTAGTAGCCGCGCAATGGGCAGGTATAAGCGAAATGCGCTTTATTGGTTTTGGGCTTTTTGAAACATGTGTCTCCCCTAATTCTTTGCTGCCATCTTCAAGCTCAGCAATCAAACGTATTCTCTCTAAAGTAGATGGAATCACTTCTCCTCTTATTGCTAAAATTTTGCTAGATTCTCTAACAGCCTCCTCAAAATCTTTGGTAACTTTGCTCATCGCCAAAAGGAAGATATTACCAAAGCTATGCCCTTTTAATGCTGAAGACTCATTAAAGCGGTATTGGAAAAGATCGCTCATCAACGGTTCGGTGTCAGCTAACGCTACCAGACAATTTCTTATATCTCCGGGGGGTAGTATCCCAAAATCTTCACGTAATTTACCCGATGAACCTCCTTCATCGGCAACAGTAACGATAGCAGAAATATTACTTGTATAACGCTTAAGCCCATGCAGAAGGACCGAAAGGCCTGTACCTCCTCCTATTACTGCTATCCTGTGGCCTTTACTTAAGTGCCTTTTTTGATATACTATATCGACCAATTCCTGCTCACGCCGGGGTAGGAAAATAGTAATAAAAGATGCTACTATCCTTCTCATGCCAAAGAAGATAATTGCGATGCCGAAAAACATATATATAATTCCGACCATACGAAAAACAGCAGTAGGCCCTGACAAAAATTGTCCTCCGGCAACGATTAATATAACTCCTATAAAGGAGAGAAAGAGCCATCGCTTGACCTTCATGCCCGGGTAGAACCACTTAAGGGGCTTTAATACATTTCTTATTTTTAAAACGATTCTTCTTCTATTCATCCCGCACCTTTTACCTATTCGCCCATCACCTTTTTAACATTCATACAAAACTTTGAATGCTAAAAAGGTGCGGGATTCATTATTGGGGTTAGTATTTCCTTTGTTCCTCTTTAGCTATTATATCTATAATCTCTTTCTTAGTTTTAGCTTTCACGAGTTTTTCTCGGAAAAATTTATCCTTCAGTAAACGAGATATCTTCGCCAGGGCTTTAAGATGTGGTCCTGCTGAATCTTCCGGAGCTATTAATAAAAAAAGGATATGGGTAGGCTCGCCATCTAAAGAATCAAAATCTACCCCGGTTTTAGATATACCTAATGCGCCCACTAATCTCCTTAAGCTGTCTGTTTTCCCATGCGGAATACCTACGCCTTGACCTATACCTGTCGAACCAAGGGCTTCTCTACCCATCAAAATCTTAAAAAGTTGAGTTTCGTTTTTAATTGCCCCTGCTTTAGCCAGCATACCAAGCAGTTCTTTTATAACTCCTTCCTTAGTGGTAGCTTCTAAATCAACAGATATTGCCTTTGGATTTAAAAAATCTCTTATCTCCATTGTTTCTGCTCTCTCCTTTTTTGGTTTTTATAAGTCCGGTGTCCCTCCGATGCTCGTATTCCTCGCATCCTGCGGGACAAAATTTTTTTCAAAAATTTTGGAGCGAGGGACGGGATTCGAACCCGCGACGACCTGCATGGCAAGCAGGCATTCTACCAACTGAATTACCCTCGCTGGAATTTTGCTGCGCAAAATTCAGCCGTAAGTCTTAAGTTTTAAGTCGTAAGATAACTTACTACTTACTACTTATAACTATGAATTCCGCAAAGCGGAATTCATGTGGTGCGGATGGAGGGAGTTGAACCCCCACGGATTACTCCACTAGATCCTAAATCTAGCGCGTCTGCCAATTCCGCCACATCCGCGAGAATTTTACTCCGCAAAATTCAGTCTTAAGTCGTTCTTGCAACTTACAACTTATGACTTACGACTGCCAATTTTGCCTAGCAAAATTGGCTTGGTACCCGCACCAGGAATCGAACCTGGAACCTTCGCCTTAAGAGGGCGCTGCTCTACCGATTGAGCTATGCGGGCGTCGTAATGGATAATACTAACATAAAGTATTATTGATGTCAATAATTTACAATTTCAGTTTAACTAATGCATTTCTTGCTGCTAACGATACTATTTTCTCTCTTAAATCACGGTAGGTGATTTCAAGCTGGCTATCATCTCTTTTTGCCTGAGAGGGAAATCAAACCTTGATGAGCTTTTCTCTTGTATCTTGCTTCTCCCACTTTCCGCATCGTGAACCAAACCTATCAACAACTTCACCTGCCCTTAATACCTCTATTATTTCACAATGATTCGGACATCCATCGCATTCAAATGACCTGGTCCTGAAGCCAATATCAGCTACATTGAAATCAAAATTAGTTTTTACCTTGGTCTGTTCAGTCTCTTCCATAGCCAAAATCGCCGCACCTATTGCGCCCATTACATTATAATATTCAGGCACAATTATCTCCAGACCTAACTCCTTCTGAAGAGCCTTGGCCACACCCTTATTTGCCGCTACTCCGCCCTGAAATGTTACCGGAGGCAAAATCTCCTTTCCTTTGCCTACATTATTCAGGTAATTTCTCACAATTGCCTCGCACAAACCATTAATAATATCCTCTTTACTAAAGCCGAGCTGTTGTTTGTGGACCATGTCACTCTCCGCAAACACCGTGCATCTTCCGGCAATATTAACTTTTGTCCTTGCCCTTAAGGCATATTTGCCGAATTCCTCAATTGGAATCCCTAAACGCTTTGCTTGATGGTCCAAGAATGAGCCGGTGCCGGCAGCACAAACTGTGTTCATGCTAAAATCTATAGGGATCCCATCTCTTATGATTATAATCTTTGAATCCTGTCCACCTATCTCAATGACGGTCTTAACGTCCGGTATGAAGTTCAAGGTGCCTATAGCATGAGCGATGATTTCATTTTTCACTATATCAGCATTGACCAGAATGCCAATCAGATATCGCGCGCTTCCGGTTGTCCCTACCCCCTCTATCTCGGCTGAATTTTCTAATCTCTGCTGGATTGTTCTTAGCCCTCTCTTTACTGCCAGGACAGGGTCTCCTGCGGTGTAAATATAAAGAGAATCGATTACCTTTCTATCCTTGTCAATAACCGCAAAATTTGTGCTCACCGATCCTACATCTATGCCGAGATACATTTTTATCCCTCCTTCTTTTAAGTAATTCCACAAAGGCCTCAAGCCGCGTTTTTATTCCAACCGAGGATGCATGTTCATCAAAAGAAAAAAATAATACCGGAATATCGTAATCCCTGCTGACTTTATATAAAGCGCCCATTGCCGTAACTTCAGGCATACAGGCATGGGGTTTAATATGAATTACCCCATCTAAGCCCTCTCTTGCAAAGATAATGGTTTCTGCTACGGAAATACTGGCATGGGCACCAGGCTCATATCGTAAATAAGGCCTGGCTATCCTTCTAAAGGCAGTCTTTCTCGATGAGTAGGGAAGCGTTTCTTTTAGAATCTGGCTTAAACAGAGAGGCCTGGTTACCTCAACCCCCATCTGGTTTAATTCTCTCTCTATATCCAGGTTGCTATATGGTTCCATAACTATGTATAACTCACCGACGATGCCAATTTTAAGCGGCTTAAAATTAGAAATAGTCCTGATCTGATTGAATCTTTCTAAAAATTCTTTCTCCGCCCTGTCTATTTGAAATTTTGTATTAGCCTGGTTGCAGGCATTTAAGAATTCTCGATATTGCCTTCTACTTTCACCGATATTTATTTCCGTGGCGCTTATTTTTCGGACTAAGCTTTCAAACTTTTCTATAACCTTCATTTTTAACCAGGCGAGCCTTAATCCTTTTAAAATCTGCAAATATGATGCGCTCTTATTTATCGACTTAATACTTTTAATGCTATCCAATCTCACAAACCTGAACTTGTAACCTAAATCCCTTAATATTTTCTCTTGCACCTGCTTATAATAACCGTATCGACAAGACCCATCCCTACCTGACTGAATGAGAATATCTGCGCCTTGCTCTAAGCCTTCGATAAGTGTCCCTAAGGTAATCTTGAACGGAAAACATACAAACTCCGGAGAATACTTACAACCTAATTCTATAGTCCTTTTAGTTATCGGCGGGGGAACAACTGCCTCGCAACCTAAAATCTCAAGGGCCGCTTTAAAACAAAGATGGTAGTCTCCCATATGAGGGAATGTAACCTTCGCCCCGTTAGAAATATCATCTTCACTACTTGCTAGAGCAAAATTTCTAACTGGGTTCATTTTCTCTTCCTCATCTTTACCAAATCTATGAAAGATTCTAATCTTGTTATAATCATGCCTGAAGCTTGATGTTCATCGATTACTAAAGAGAGGATTGGAACCCGATCTTTGACCTGCCTGATGGCGTAGTCTACAGTAAGCGAATCCGGGCCACAGGGAAATGAAATGATGAAAATGATACCATCTATTCCCTTCTTTGTGAAATAAAGGGTTGCTCCAAGTATCTCCTTTCCATATGTCCAGTAAAGATCCCCCGATGCTCCAGAGGCTGCCTCATGGCTCTCTTGGCGAGGCACCATCTCCTGAGTAAGGACATTTACACCTAAATGTTGTAATTTCTTTATTATCCCAAGATTAATAAACTCATCATAGACATTATAGGGATGGCCTATTAAGGCAATATTTACCCCGTTAGAAATTTTGCATTCAGCTGCATTAGCTTTATTTCTAACGGGGTTTAAATCTTTATTGCTTTTGAGTCTTTTGATCTTGCCTGTCTCTATAAGTCCGATTATCTCCTGGGGTGTCCTGGTTAGCTTAACCATCTTTTCAAAGACTCGTTGTTTTTTGTTTGCCCACCAATAGGAGGCGTGGATCTTGATTGGATTTTTACTAAGTTTCCATCCCAGGCTAAACATCGATTGATATAAAAATCTCCTGTTGAAATCAATATTTACCTCCAGGGTTAAAGGGAGCTCTTTTATACAATTTCTCACTATATCGGGAAGTCCTAAAAACTTGCTGCAAACAAAATGCCTCCTCTCTACACTCTCTATTCTGGGGATAAATAGATAATTCACTCCTCTCTCTATTAGATCTAAGATATGACCCAAGAAGACCTTAACCGGCAAGCAGGATTCATCTATAGCACGCCTGATTCCGCTCTGGAGAATCTTTTGATTGGTCTGGCCAGAGGTAACTACTTCATACCCCAACCCCTCAAAGAATGACTTCCAGAGGGGGTAATATTTATAATAGAGTAATGCCCTAGGTATTCCTATTTTCTTTCTCATCAACGGTTAGGGACGTTTCTGAAACCAAAGGGAGGAGTGTCCCCTTATATGGGGACATTTCTCTCTTTGGTTTCAGAAACGTCCCTTCCTGTTACCGGTTTAAAAATCTCTATCTCCTGATGATTGTAACAACCTTCCCATGGCTAATCATATCCTTGATCTTGCGCTTAAGCCATTGCTTAAACAGATTTCGCGTAAATGGAATCAAGCCCATAAAGCCTATTAAATCAGTTATAAAACCAGGGGTTAAAAGCAATATTCCGCTGCATAAAATTAAAACTCCGTCAAACAATGTATCTTTCGGCATCCTGCCCTGGTTTATATCATCCTGTATCCTGCGTAAAGTAAACAGCCCCTGCATCTTTGCCAAATATGCGCCGACTACTCCCGTAAAAACAACAATTCCAAGTGTATAGCCCACTCCGATATATTGACCAACCTTTATCAAAAGGGCTAACTCTACAATCGGGACTAAGGTAAATAGTAAAATCAAGTATCCTAACATAGCATATCTTTCTTATTTATCCTGGGGATGTATCGGTTTGGAAAATAAAGTTTTTGCAATGCGAGACATTTCAGAAATTTTTTGCCAAAATAAAAACTCAACCAAAAGATTGGCGCGCCCGGCAGGAGTCGAACCTGCAACCGTTGGATTCGAAGTCCACTACTCTATCCAGTTGAGCTACGGGCGCGTTCTAACAAACTCTCTTGCATTTTGGGCATCTTATAGACATATATGTTTAAAGCCCGGCAGTATCTAAGCCGAATTCTTTCTTAATCCTTATCTTTGTATCGATAAAGTCCTTATGTGCCACATTAAACAAACCTGATATCTTTCTAACAACCTCGAGTTCGCTGTCGTCCAGATCCTTGTCGGCACAAGCAACACGAAAAAGATTTTCCAAAATTTTAATTTTAATATCATAAGGTAAATTTTCACTTACCTCATGAGTAAAACGATACAGATCTATTCTTTCTTTAGCCGCTTCTTGAATTGAAGCTAAAACAACCGAGATATCTTCATTTGAAATTTTACTATATGAACGCAAAATTTCCCTGATTTTTGTTTCTTCTTCCGGAAGAAATTTCTCATCCGCTTCAGCAACAACCCATAACAATACCCCTAAAGCAATTTTATCATCTATATCTTTTACTGCGGGCTGATCAGGTATATCCTTCCAAACCGATGTGATTACATTTTTTCTAAATTGGTCTAAGAATCCGGGCATATCTATTAATAACTGCTCTCTCCTCCAAATCTCTCTCTCGGTTTTCTTGCCTTATTTATTTTCAGCTTTCTTCCTTTCAAATCCTGTCCGTCCAAAGATTCAATCGCTTTCTGGATTGCTTCTTCGGATTCTACCTCAACAAAACCGAATCCTTTAGATCTTCCCGTATATTTGTCTTTAATTATCTCTACTGCTTTGGTAGGGATTCCACTATCCTCGAAGAACTTTTTTAGATCCTCTTCGGTTGTACTATACTCCAAATTACCTGCATAAACTTTACTTTTTTCTTCAATCACTTCATTCACCTCTCAATTTAAAAGTTATCTTTAAAAAACAAACTCTTCTTTTTATTCATTTTCTTTCTTTACATTTTCCCTCCTTTTTTTGCTTATGGGGCCAAGTCCGAACGAAACAAGTTTAATTCAAGAGCTCCTCCCGGAAGGCACCTAAACCTGAGCCCGATTTACTGATATAGCTCTTTATATTTCTTACGCTTATCCTTTTAAATTCCTATTAAATTCCCAGAAAGAAGAACTGGGGTCTGAAACGAGACGTGAGTCGAGTTTCACAACCTGAAACGGTTCAACTACTTATAACATCTTATAACCGCAAGAAAGTCCGGCTTGAGGTCTCACTCGGCCTGCCTTTTCCTGATGAACCCCGAAGAAGCCGTAAACCGCCGGTAAACCTCATCCAGCAAGCTCTCAATATCAAGGCCCATATGGCTATTCATCCCGGACAAACCTATCGCTCTGCCGCTATGGAGCTAAATATTGACCGCAAACGCATATCTAAGCTGATCAAGGCCATGGATGTCTTGCCACCGGCCTTCATAGAACAATTCAAGGATTGTGATGATCCTAAAATCCTGCACCGCCTATCTATCCAACGACTTTCTGAAATCACATCCCTATCCAACCCCGATAGTATATCACAAACACTAAACAATCTTCA
>CAZMYR010000012.1:14787-39866 GCA_964570585.1 uncultured Planctomycetia bacterium | reverse complement strand
TTTTCAAGAGAAATTTACCGACGAAGGACCCAACTTGTTTCTGGTAATTTTTTCTTGACTATGACTTTTTTTGTGTTATACTTTAAACTTATACAAATTAAAAAAGGTGAGGGATGAAGAAGCGATTAACATTAAAGTCAAACCTAAAGCGGAAACACAAGCACGGCTTTAGAAAAAGGATGTCCACCAAACCCGGAAGACATGTCCTTGCCAGGAGAAGGAAGAAAAAACGAAAAACCCTGTCTGCTTAAAACGTACCTCCTCGCAAATCTATCCCCAGCTCCCCGCTTTCCCCGCTCCCCGTTTTCACGGGGACAAGTTTCACGGGAACCGGGGGCGGGGACAAGTTTCACAGGGACAAGCTTATGAAATATATACTAATTTATATAATTAAATTCTATCGCCTTTATTTAACGCCCTATAAGCTGCCTACATGTAAATATTATCCGAGTTGTTCTGAATATGCAATTGAAGCCATAGAAAACAAAGGAGCGGTAAAAGGGGTCCTTATGACGCTTTGGAGATTGTTAAGGTGTAACCCGTTTTCAAAAGGGGGTTACGATCCGATAAACAGGTATTTATGATGGATTCACAAAATAGACTTCTAATAGCAGTGGTTCTTTCCGTATTAATATTGCTTGCTTATCAAAAGTTCTATGCTGCTCCACGCCTACAAAAAACCCAGCAGCAAAGAGCAGGAGAAGCAGAAAAGAACCGTATCATAACCGTATCACCACCCATATCACCAGCCTTGCCAGCAGAAGAAACGCGAGAGCAACGAGAGCAAACAGAAAGGCTCAGACGAAATATTGCAATATCTGAAGATATAACCATCCTTGAGAACGAAGTCTTTAAAATTGAGCTCACAGATGATGGCGCACGCATTAAAAAAATCTGGCTTAAAAAATTTAAGGATTCAAAAACAAATAAACTTGTTCAACTTTTAGATACCAAAATTACAGAAGAAATCTGCACAGGGCCCTTCTTGCTTGAAGACCTGTTTTTAGAAGAAGGCCGTCCGCTGCAACGCTGGAAATTAATAGATAAAGCAGATAAATACGCGAAATATTCCTTTAAGAGTCCTGTCGGGATATTAATAACCAAGGAGATATTTTTACATAACTCTAATTATAACATAGGGTTACGCATAGGAATAAAGAATGATGCGGTTACAGCGACGCCGGTAAAGTATAAACTGGTAGGAGCATCCGCCCTTTTGGTAAAGCCAGGCATTGACGAAAGATTTATCGGCGCAGATGTTAAAATCGGGCAGGAGATAAAAAGACTAAACCCCAGATCTAAAGCCTTAAGGGGGAATGGCAAGATTTATTATGATAGTCCACTATGGATATCTGCAAGGGGTAGATACTTTTCAATAGTCCTTGAGCCAAAACAAAAAGAGCAGGCTTGTTTTATTGAAAAAGAAGACAAAAAGAGTGCGCGCTCAGGAGTTATAATGGGCCCGATTACTATAATGCCACAAGATACGGTTGCCAAAGAATTTTTATTATATGCAGGCCCCAACGATATAGATGGGATAAAAAAATCTGCCCCAAACATGAGCGAAGTTGTAACCTTTGGCAAGCTCAGCCCCATATCTCTAATTTTACTTAAAATATTGAAGTTTTTCAACGGCATTGTCCATAACTATGGCTTAGCCATAATTATGTTAACGTTACTAGTCAACGGGGTGCTGTTTCCGTTAACAAAAAAGAGCCTAAAATCGATGAAGGGGATGCAAGCAATACAGCCGGAGCTAAAAAAATTGCAAAGCGAACATAAAGGTAATCCACAAAAGCTGCAAAAAGAGACTATGGGGCTTTATAAAAAACACAAAATAAATCCCCTTGGCGGATGTTTACCCATGTTTTTTCAATTTCCAGTATTTATATCCCTTTATTTGGTGCTGATGAAATCCATTGAGCTTAAAGGAGCTAACTTTTTATGGATAAAAGACTTATCAGAACCGGACGCAGCATTTAGGCTTCCGGGCGCATTGCCATTTATAGGAGAATATATTCATGTCCTGCCTTTGTTAATGGCCTTTGCGATGTTTTTGCAGCAGAAGATAGCGCAGCCAAAAGCAACCCAAACCGACCAGCAAAAGATGATGGCAATAATGTTTCCGCTTATGTTTGGTATCATCTGTTATAGGCTTTCATCAGGAATTGTATTATATTGGCTCACTAATACAATTTTAATGGTAATTTTGCAGGAATTTGTATTAAAGGTTAGGCATATGCCGCCAAAATCAGCATAGACCCATCCGTTGCACGTGTAACAAAAAATTAATCATGGCAAAACCAGATTATATAGAAGTAGAAGCGAATACCGTAAGGGAAGCCATAGGTAAAGCCCTTAAGACATTAAATTGTAAAAGGAAAAACGTTGAAATCAAAGTGCTTGCAGAAGGAGAGAGAGGACTTTTTAATATGAATGGAGCAAAACCTGCCCGGATTCGAGTTACAATTAAAAAACCTACCAAATAATAAAAATATCCACTTGACACCCCAATGTGTATATGTTAATTTGGTGATGAACAATGAATCCCGCACCTTTAAATAGTTCAAAGAGAATATTAAAAGGGTGGGGGATGAAGATATAAAAGGTGCGGGATGAAGATAATATCGATATGTAACCAAAAAGGAGGAGTGGGCAAAACAACTACCGCCATTAATCTCTCCGCATCCCTATCACAAAAAGGATTTAAGGTTTTATTAATAGATATAGACCCGCAGGCTAATGCAACCAGCGGCCTTGGCGTCGGAAAAAACCCTTTGCCTAAAAACATATATCATGTTTTATTAGAACAAGTTTCAATCGATGAAATAATAACACCGACCAAAATAAACAATTTATATCTCGCCCCGTCTAGTCCGGAACTTACCGGAGCGCGCATAGAACTGATAACCGCTTTAGGCAGAGAGCAAAAGCTAAAGAAAGCCATCGAAGCCACAAAACAACTATTTGACTTTGTTTTCATAGATTGCCCGCCAAGTTTGGGGATTCTGACCATAAACGCATTAGTTGTATCAAATAGTGCACTTATCCCATTACAATGTGAGTATTATGCGATGGAAGGATTAAGCCAGCTTTTTAATACTATAGAGCTGATTAAGCAGAACTTAAACCCCCTTCTTACGATTGAAGGAGTTTTACTTACAATGGCAGATTACAGGACCCGCTTAACAAGCGAGGTAATCGAGGAAGCCAGGAAATTCCTTAATGATAAAGTGTATAATACAATTGTACCGCGTTCAGTAAGATTGAGTGAGGCACCGGGCTATGGAGAACCCATAATGAGTTATGATAAAAATTCCCAGGGGGCCTTATCATATAACCAGTTAGCAGATGAATTTATTTTACGTAACTCCAGTATTTACAGTAAGTTAGAACAAAAAAAGTCAGAAGAAACCAAGGAAGAGGCCGCCCAAACAGAAGCGAATAAACCTTTAGAAAGTAGCGTAGGGGAAAAAGGTGGCATTGGAGAAAACAGTAACCACTAACACAAGGGTTAGATTTTTCTATTTTGCCGGTTAGTGGTAGGCGAAGGAGATAAAAACATGGAAAAGAGAAAAGCATTAGGGAAAGGATTACAGGCACTTATCCCGGAGGTAGAAACAAAACAGCAGGGAGAAGCAGTTGCCTATATTAACGTTGGGGAGATATTGCCTAACAGATACCAGCCCCGAGAAGATTTTAATGAAGAAAAACTCAATGAGCTCATAGCCTCTATCAGGGAAAAGGGGGTTGTCCAACCTCTGTTGGTAAGGCGGATAGAGGGCGGTTTTGAACTTATTGCCGGCGAAAGAAGATTACGCGCAATGAAAAAATTAGGGGTGGAGAAAGCCCCTGTTGTTCTTAAGAACGTGAATGACGCAGGCGCGATAGAATTAGCTCTTGTAGAAAATATACAGAGGGAGGAGTTAAACTCTATTGAAGAAGCCCACGCCTATAAACGGCTGATAGAAGAATTTGGCTTTACCCAGGAAAGAACAGCCCGGACAATAGGAAAAGACCGCACTTCAGTTGCAAACACGCTTCGCTTGTTAAACCTTCCGCTTGAGATACAGCGATATGTTGTTCAAGGACAGATTAGTTCAGGCCATGCCCGGGCCATTCTTTCCGTGAAAGGATTACAGCAACGGCTCAATCTATGCAAGAAGGTTATTAAAAAGGGCCTATCTGTGCGCGAGACAGAAGCACTAGCAAGCCCCCAGCTTAAAAGACGCCCGGGAACCAAGATTATAAAAGACCAGCACCTTATAAAACAGGAGGAAACCTTACAGAACATTCTGGCGACAAAGGTGAGGATCCATCACAGTAAAAAAAGAGGCAAGATTATAATAGATTATTATTCGCTGGAAGATTTAGACAGGATAATCAACAAGATCAGACCTTCTCGTTAACAATAAAGTCTTTACTATTGACAATACCAACGTTATACTATAAATTAGAACAGCACCGTCCCGACACCTTTGGTGTCGGGACGGTGCATATACCATAATATGTAATGAAAGAACCAACGCTTGTTTTAATTAAACCGGATGGCCTGGTAAAATCCCTTACAGGTAATATACTTACCCGTTTGTCGGAGACAAAACTGGAGATCATAGCCGCCAAGATGGTCTGCGTTTCCGACGAACTCGCCAGAGAACATTATGAGCACCTGAAAGACAAACCCTTTTATGATGAGCTTATTAAATATATTAAAGGAGAACTTCATGCTAGGCGTAAGGTTTTAGCAATGATTTATTATGGCGAGGGAGCCATTGAGAAAGTCCGTCAACTTGCCGGAGCCACCAATCCGGAAGAGGCGGATTCGATAAGTATTCGCGGACAATATGGCAGGATAACTACCAAGGGCATCTATGAAAATGTAATTCATGCCTCGGCCAACCTAAAAGAGGCAGAACGGGAAACCAAACTCTGGTTTAAGCCGGATGAAATAATCGTTAATCTTTATCCTGCCAAGTTAGTCTCTCGTAAAGCCGAAGAGAAAAGGTGGGCATAGAAAAATCAAAAATCAAAAATCAAGGAGGAATAATTGTTAAGAAGTATGACCGGTTTTGGAAATGGCGAAGCAGGAAATAGGCGGGCAAAGATTTATATAGAGATCAAAAGCCTAAACCATAAATATTTTGATATGATAAATAGGCTTCCGCCGGGATTTCTTATTTATGAAGATAAAATTAAAGCGAGAGTCCAAAAAGACATAAGCCGGGGCAGAATCAATCTTTCTTTGGATTATGAAGACCTAAGCAGGGAAGGAACCAATGCGTTAATAGACACGGAAACTGCCCGTCGATATGCAAAGCTGTTAGGTAACTTAAAAAAGTCTGCCGGGCTTTCAGGCGACATTACATTGCAACAGATAGTGTCTATGCCGGGGATAATAACTTATATTCCGCAAAAAGCGGATACAAAACATCTATGGCCATTAACAAAAAAGGCTCTTGCTCAAGCAATAAGGCAACTGCTGGCCTCTAAACAACAGGAAGGCAGGATGCTTAAAGCGCACCTACTTGGTATAAACAAAAAAATAGAGACTTCCCTCAATGCTATAAAGCGCTACTCCGCAGAATTTAAAAAGACATACAAAAATCGGTTAGCAGGCAATATAAGAAATATTACCGGGCAAACCAAGATTTATAATCGACAAAAACTGGAAGAAGAGGCCGCCATATTCATTAGAAATTATGACATCTCTGAGGAAATCTGCAGAATAGACGCGCATATAAAAGCCCTTAAGAAGGCCGCACACAACCATAAAGGAGCGGGAAAGCATCTGGATTTTATTGCCCAGGAGATTTCTCGCGAGGCCAACACCATTGGAGCTAAGGCCGGCAACTTTAAAATTTCTAAGGAGATAATAAAGACAAAAGGACTTGTAGAAAAGATAAGAGAACAAACCCAAAA
Source organism: uncultured Planctomycetia bacterium (assembly GCA_964570585.1). GTDB lineage: Bacteria > Omnitrophota > Gorgyraeia > JABMRG01 > JAFGKX01. The sequence goes on along the minus strand of CAZMYR010000012.1, from coordinate 33,947 downwards.
TGTCGAGTAATAAGAAAATAAATTCGCTAATTAATGTAGGCTTTAAAAACGCGGTAGCGAAAGATAAGGTGGTAGCGGTAGTTTCGGCTGACGCGGCGCCGGTTAAAAGATTAAAGGATATAGCGAAAAGAGAAAATCGCCTAGTAGACGCTACTAATGGAAGGCGCACAAACACGGTAATAATTACAGTGAGCAATCATGTAATTTTATCCAGCGCTCAACCAGAGACCGTAGCCCGGAGGTTTTAATCCCCGATACAATAGAATGCCTATAGCTAAAATTAAAAAGAAAACAGGTGTCCCGAACGTAGATTCTCCATTGAGAATTTCTTCGGCAGCCCGGCGGTTTGGGACCATTTTTGTAGTTTCAGCCCCCTCCGGATGCGGCAAAACGACTTTATGCAAGAGGCTCCTAAAAAACATGCCGCATCTGGTGCACTCAGTATCTTTTACTGCCCGAGCCCCCAGAAGAGGGGAACGGGACGGCATCGATTACCACTTTGTTTCAACCGAAGAATTCAAAACATTAATAAAAAAGGGCAAATTTATTGAGCATGCCAGAGTCTTCGGAAATTTTTACGGCACACCCATCGGACCTATCAAGAAAGCCCTCAAAAACAATAAAGATATATTGCTGAGCATAGACGTAAAAGGCGCTATGCGAATAAAAAAACTACTTGACCCGCGGGGCGTATTCATCTTTATATTGCCTCCTGCATTAGACGCATTGAATAAAAGATTGATGAAACGCCGCGCCGATTCTAAGGGTGAAATAAACAAAAGACTTAAAATAGCGAAAGAAGAACTTTGTTATTTACATAAATATGATTATGCTATTGTAAATCGCAAGCTTAAAGATGCCCTTTCTCAGCTGGAGGCAGTTATAATAGCCGAGGGCCTAAAAATCAGAAAGCATTGAATAATTTAACGTTTATTCAACAGCTTTCATTATAAAGGAGTTATAGTGGAGATTCAACTAGAGGGCCTTTTAAAAAAAGTACCGAGCCTTTATAAATTAGCCATATTGGTTTCTCGCAGAACCCTTGAGATAAGCGAAGGCTCACCAAAGCTTATATCCACAAAATTAGAAGAGCCATTGCAGATTGCATTAGAGGAAATAAGGGAAGGAAGAATTACATATAAAGGGAAGGAAACCAAATAAAGTTACGCGTCTATTCACAGGCGCGGGGTTGGTAACCAAAGGCATAGGATGAAAAGACAAAAGTGTATTTTGCTTGGGGTAACCGCTAGCATAGCGGCCTATAAGGCCTGCGATATTATAAATCGGTTAAAAGAACAAAGTTTTGACGTAATTGTATGCGCTACTAAAGATGCATTACAATTTATTACTCCGCTTACATTGCAGGTTTTATCCGGCAATAGGGTCTTTTATGATATGTTTGAGCCGGTCCTAGATTACGACCCTGTCCATATAAACTTGGCTAAAAGGTGCGACCTCCTTTTGATAGCTCCTGCCACAGCGGACTGTATTTCTAAAATAGCAGCAGGTATTTGTGACGATATATTAACCTGCGCTGTTGTTTCTACAAAAGTTCCTATCTTAATAGCCCCTGCAATGAATGAGAATATGTATAAAAACAAGATTGTCCGGACCAACATTGCCAAACTCGAACAAATGGGCTTTAAGTTTATCGGGCCTAAAAGAGGAAGACTCGTTTGTGGAAAAGAAGGCATAGGCCACATTGCCGATGTTGCTGAAATAGTCAAAGAGGTTAAAAGGGCTCTTAGATGAGAAAGCCCATGCGCATTCTCGTTACAGCAGGCCCTACCAGAGAATTTATAGACCCTGTAAGGTTTATCTCAAATTTATCTTCCGGCAACATGGGTTATGCTTTAGCAAAAACTGCCCAAAAAAGAGCCCATAGAGTTACACTTATATCCGGCCCTGTCAGCCTTAAGCCCCCCAAAGACATAAGAACAATATGCGTCGTTACTGCAAACGATATGTTCAAAGCAGTAAAAAGGCAATTTAAAAATGCAGATTGTCTGATTATGTCTGCTGCAGTCTGTGATTTTCGGCCTAAAACAGCCCAAAAACACAAGATTAAAAAGAAGGGCAAAAGAAAACTGTCTTTAATCCGGAATTCCGATACATTATCATGGGCCGGAAAGAATAAAACAAAAAGGTTGATTGTCGGCTTCTGCATGGAGACTGAGAAGCTAATCGAGAGAGCAAAGCAGAAATTAAAGACAAAAAACGTCGATATAGTAGTAGCCAACAGAACAGATAAACACAATCTTGCTTTTGGCAGCGGCCCAGCAAGAGTTTCGATACTGGATAAAGACGGAAAAGCCGAGAAAATCGGGCCGGAAAATAAAGAGAAAATAGCTCAAATTCTACTTGATAAGATAGAGATGTTGTGGTATAAATAAGCAAATTTTGCAGTAGCAAAATTTATGGCGGCGTACCCAAGCGGCTTAAGGGAGGAGTCTGCAAAACTCCGATTCAGCGGTTCGACTCCGCTCGCCGCCTCCAAACTTTGTGAAGAAAAGTTTGTCCTGAACAATGCGACGGATAGGAACATTGGGGACATCTATAAAACATGGGCGGTTGGCGCAGTTGGTTAGCGCGTTTGCTCGACATGCAAAAGGCCACTGGTTCAAGTCCAGTACCGCCCACCAGTTCTTATTAGGCGAGGAAGATGATAGAGAAAAAATTACTTCATAATTTATATTTCAACAACAAATTGTCGATGGTGCAAGTTGCAGACGAACTTAAGATAACACCTAGAAAGGTTGAATATTGGTTAAAAAAATATAATATTCAGAGAAGATCTTGTAGTGAAAGCGCATATGTTAAACAAAATCCTAACGGAGACCCATTTAAGATAAAAAGAAGACTCAACTTACAAGAAAAAGAACTTTTGGCGATAGGGTTGGTACTTTATTGGGCAGAAGGAAGCAGGGCTAAAAAGTCACCACTACGGCTAGTAAATTTAGATCATAGGATGCTACAGTTGTTTTTAAGGTTTCTCCGTGAAATATGTAGAATTGACGAAACGAGACTCAGGCTATATGTTAGATTATATAAAGCCTTTGATAGGAAGACAGCAAAGATTTATTGGTCGGGGCTTCTTGTTATTCCTGAAGAGCAAGTATTTATCTATTCCCATACGGATAAAAGAAGTAAAGCTAACAAACAATGGTCTAAATATGGTATAGCCACTTTGCAATTTAGTAATACAAAATTAAAAAAATGGCTGGATGACACAATAGAAAGTTATTTGAGTAAACAAATATACAATGGAAAAGGTAGATTTGCAAACCTTACAGTATTGCGCAAGCAACAAAGGAGAATCCCTGCCGGGATGTTGAAATTGGTATACAATATGGATTTAAAATCCATTGGAGCTTAGCTCCGTGTGGGTTCGAGTCCCACTCCCGGCACCAAAGTCGGTTAAAAAGTTTGAAAAGTTAAAAAAGTTTTAAAAGTTTTTGACGGCTAAAAACCTTTTAACTTTTTAAACCTTTAAAACCTTTTAAACTATTTGCTATGAACCTCGAAACCTTAAGACATAGCACGGCGCATGTTTTGGCTCAGGCGGTAAAAGCCTTATGGCCCGATGTAAAATTGGGCATAGGTCCTCCTATTGAGAATGGATTCTATTATGATTTTGATAAGAAAGAGCCGTTTACACCGGAAGACCTTTCTAAGATAGAAGAAAAGATGCATCAGATTATAAGGCAGGATCAAAAGTTTATTAAAAATGAGACGACTAAGGAAGAAGCCCGCAAGCTCTTTAAAGATGTGGGCGAAGATTATAAGGTAGAACTCATAAAAGGGATACTCCAAGATACGGTAACTATTTATTCAAACGGCGATTTCACCGACTTATGTAAAGGCCCGCACCTTCCTTCTACGGGCAAGATTAAAGCCTTTGCCCTAACCCATGTAGCAGGGGCCTATTGGAGAGGGAATGAAAAAAATCCTATGTTACAGCGAATATACGGCACTGCTTTTACGACACAAAAAGAGCTAGATAAGCATCTTAAGCTTATTGAAGAGGCAAAGAAGAGAGACCACCGCAAATTGGGCAAAGAGTTAGGATTTTTTATTATAGATGAGTCTGCGGGGGCAGGTTTAATAATATATCAGCCAAAGGGAGCCCTTTTGCGTGATATAATAGAAGGCTGGGAGAAGAAAGAACACCTTAGGCGGGGATATCAGCTGGCGATAGGCCCGCACATAATGAAGTCCGATATCTGGATTCGTTCAGGCCATTATGATTATTATAAAGAGCTTATGTATATATTCGATATCGAAGAAACCGAATATGCAATAAGGCCGATGAACTGCCCGGCCCATATGCTTATATACAAGTCCGCGCTTAGAAGCTATCGTGATTTGCCCATAAGATATTTTGAATTAGGCACAGTATACAGACGCGAAAAGAGCGGCGTTTTGCACGGGCTTTTAAGAGTAAGAGGATTTACCCAGGACGATGCCCACATATTTTGTCTGCCGGAACAACTTACCGATGAGATAAAAGCAATTATAGATTTTGTGTTATACGCGTTAAAAGTTTTTGGATTTAAAGATTACTGCGTAGAGTTGAGTACCATGCCGGAGAAACACATAGGCGCTGATAAAGACTGGGAAAAGGCCACAGAAGCCTTAAGGGAATCTTTAGAAGAAAAGAAGATGAAATACGATATTAATGAAGGAGAAGGCGCATTTTATGGGCCAAAGATAGACATAAAATTAAAAGACGCCCTTGGACGCTTCTGGCAGTGTGCAACAATACAGTGCGATTTTGCTCTTCCGGAAAGGTTCAAACTTACCTACACCGACAAAGACGGTGAAAAACGCCGCCCCATTATGTTGCATAGGGTTATTCTTGGTAGCATGGAAAGATTCCTTGGGGCCTTAATTGAACATTATGCAGGGGCGCTGCCCGTATGGCTTTCTCCGACTCAGGTGATGGTTATGCCAATAACCGATAAACAGAAAGAATATGCTGGGAAAATTCACGAAGATTTAAAACAGAATAATATACGAAGCGAAATAGATATGCGCAGCCAGACCATAGGATATAAAATAAGAGAGGCGCAAAAGGACAAAATCCCCTACATGCTAATTATAGGAGCTAAGGAACAGAAAGAAAATGCCATTTCCGTAAGAAGCCACAAAAAGGGCGATGAAGGAAGAACAAAAATAGACAGGTTTATACGGAGAATATTAAAGGAGGTGAAATCATATAGCTAAGTATATACGAAAACAAAGAACCAGGGTAAACGAGATGATAAGGGTGCCAAAGATAAGAATTATCGGCGCCGAGGGAGAACAACTGGGGGTAATGACGCTGGAGGAAGGGTTAAGACGGGCACGCGAGGCAGAACTTGATTTGGTTGAAGTTGCGCCTTCCGCAAGCCCTCCTGTTTGCCGAATAATGGATTATAGCAAATATAAATACGACCAGGAGAAAAAGGAAAGGGAGGCCCATAAGAGGCAGCATATAATTAAAATCAAGGGGATTAGAATAAAGCCCAGAATAGAAGAACATGATTATAAAACCAAACTAAACCATGCCAGGGAATTCTTAACGAAAGGCAACAAGGTAAAGTGGGTGCTGATGTTTCGCGGAAGAGAAATGGCCCATCAAGAATTGGGTAGGCAACTGTTAGATAGAATTATTCAGGATACAGTGGACGTAAGCGAAGTGGAAAGGGCCCCCAGAAAAGAAGGTCGTTTTATATTCATGGTTCTTACGCCAAAGTAGGCGCCCGGGGCATTGCTTCGCGAGACTGGAATTTTTTGCCGTCTTTTTGTACTTACGGCTCGTTCGCTTGACGGAATTCCCTCACTTCGTTCGGTCAGTTCCGCCGCTCACTTGCCGTAAGCACTAAAAAGACATTTGGCAAAAAATTCCTTATGTCTCGTTCAGCAACGCCACTCGCTTGGAGTGTTAGTTTTAGGATTAGGAGTAATTATGCCAAAGTTAAAGACAAAAAAGGCGATAGCCAAAAGATTTAAAATAACCAGAAAAGGAAAAGTCAAAAGCGCAAAGGCCTTTAAAGGGCACCTTTTAACGGGAAAGTCGAGAAAACGAAAAAGGGCCCTTTCCAGAAAGAGCACCTTAGGAAAAACGGCAGCAAAGAAGATAAAAACGATGTTGCCGTATGGGTAGTTCGGAGTACGATCGCCTTCAGCGAACTTGAGTTCGTAGTTCGGTGACATCATCTCCGAACTCCGAACTAAAGATTAAGCAAGGAGTTGATAGAATGGCAAAAGTAAAACACGCAGTTGCTTCGAAAAGACGAAGAAAGAAAACATTAAAACAGGCAAAAGGTTATGTCGGAGGCAGGGGCAAGCTTTATCGCACTGCAAAAGAAACGGTGCGAAGGGCCCTGGCTTATTCTTACAGAGATAGAAAGGTTAAAAAAAGAGATTTTAGGAGTCTCTGGATTGCTAGAATAAACGCAGCCTGCCGCGGGCATGGGATTAAATACTCTGAATTTATATCCGGCCTTAAAAAGGCAGGGATAGCTTTAGATAGAAAATCTTTAGCAGACCTTGCCGTAAATAGCAAAACCGCATTTAAGAAGTTGATAAGTATCGCTAAAAGCGAAAATCCGAAATCCGAAACATGAAAAAACTAACCCCTCCCCAAATAGTATTAGTAAGCTTTTTTATAGCTATCCTGTGCGCAACCTTTCTTTTAAGTTTGCCTGTGGCTACAAAAAGTGACAGCCCGTTGAGTCCAATAGATAGCCTGTTTACCGCAACCAGCGCTACCTGTGTCACCGGGTTAATTGTAAAGGATACGGGCAGAACCTTTTCGCTTTTTGGCCAGATTGTTATACTTTTATTTATTCAATTGGGCGGATTAGGCATAATGACCTTTTCCACTCTTTTTACTATCATATTAGCTAAAAGATTGACTATCTCTCAAGATTTAACCATAAAGAATGCACTGGGCTATGATAAGATAGAAGGACTAAGGGGCCTGATTAAGTATGTTGTGCTTATGGCATTTGTTGTAGAGTTTATCGGAGTTACGCTATTATACCTCCGATGGAGTTTTATAACCCAATGGAGCCAAGCGACGCTTTTTAAAAGGGCTATATTCCATTCTATATCTGCATTCTGCAATGCCGGATTTTCGCTTTTTTCAAACAGCTTAACAAACTGGCGCGCTGATACAGCTATTATGGCAATTATGGGTTCTCTTATTATCATCGGCGGATTAGGCTTCGTGGTGATATTAAATATTCCGAAATTAAGATTCTATGTGCCATTTTTTAGAAGGGCTTATTTGGCCCGGCAGATAAAAAAGGGCATTGCCAACCCTTTTGTCAAAAAAATTAATCTACAGACAAAGACCGTCCTGGCAGCAACTGTAATTTTATTATTAATCGGTATGGTTGGGGTGTTTCTTTTAGAGTACAATTATATTTTAAAAGATATGCCCATTAAGGAAAAATTTTTAAGTTCCACTTTTACTGCAATCACCCCGCGCACAGCAGGATTTAATGTGTTGCCGACAGGAAATTTACAGGCAGCAACCAAATTTTTGTTAATGATATTGGTATTTATCGGAGCATCCCCCGGTTCTACGGGAGGGGGAATAAAAACAGCAACGGTGGTAATACTTTTAGCAGGTTTTGTTTCTATGCTCAAAGGAAGAGACAGGATATCTATCTTTAAAAGAACAGCAGAAAGGGATGTTTTTAGAAGGGCAGTGACAATTTTTGTATTAGCAATAACTTTGATATTTGTTTCCACCTTGCTTTTGACGATTACCGAAAAGGCCATTTCAGGCAATAACGGTTATTTTTTAAATCTATTTTTTGAAACTACTTCTGCCTTTGGAACATGCGGGTTAACCACAGGGGTAACGCCCCATTTAAGCACATTGGGCAAGTTAATAATTGTCATTACCATGTTTATAGGCAGGGTCGGTCCTTTAACCGCAGCTTTGGCATTGGCTATGCGGGTAGAGAAAAAAATAGATTATCGTTATCCGGAGGAAAATATAACGGTAGGATAAAGAGGGTTAAAAAAGTTCAAAAGTTCAAAAAGTTTAAAAAGTTAAAAAAGTTGAACCTTTAGAACCTTTAGAACTTTTAGAACCTTTAGAACTTTTAGAACGGTGAGAGCTTAGGAGGCAAAACATGAGACAATTCGCTGTAATAGGATTAGGTCGGTTCGGTTCGAGCATAGCAAAGACTCTGGCCCAAAAAGATTGCCAGGTGCTTGCAGTGGATAAAGAGGAAGATAAAATCCAGGATATCTCAGAGGCAGTAACCCAGGCTGTTTGTCTTGATGCCACTGATGAAAAGGCACTTAAGGCAGTAGGTATAGAACAGGTTGATGTAGCAATAGTAAGTGTGGGCGATAACATCGAAGCCAGTATTTTGATAGCATTGCTATTAAAAGATATAGGCATAAAAGAGGTAATTGCAAAGGCAGTTACACCACAGCAAGGCAAGGTGCTTGGGAAAATAGGCGTGGATAGAATCATTTTTCCTGAACGGGATATGGGCGAAAGATTGGCTACTGCCCTTACTTCTCCAAAAGTAGCAGATTATCTTCAATTATCCGATAAATGCGGCATAATTGAGATAGCTGCGCCAAAGGATTTTGTGGGCAAGAACTTAAAACAGCTAAACGTAAGAACAAAATATCGCTTAAACATTGTTGCCATAAAGCGCAAGGACGAAAGAGGCAAAGAAACGGTTAATGTTGTCCCTCTTGCCGAGGAAAAAATCCGGGAAGGAGATATGCTTTTAGTAGCAGGGGCAAATGAGGATATAGAAAAATTAAAGAAAAAAGAATAAACATGCAAGAGACCCTAAAGACCCTTAAAGAAAAGGTAGTTTCCGAAATAGAGAAAGCTTTAAATATCGACGAGTTAGAAAAGGTAAGGATTAAATATCTTGGCAGAAAGGGAGAAATGGCCGGGATAATTAGCCGGATTCCTTCCCTGCCGCAAGAAGAAAAACCGACCATGGGGAGACTGGCTAACGAGATTAAACAACTGCTCATAGAAGAGATTGCCAAAAAGAAAAATGAGATTATTCAACTAAAGGCACCGCCCGCAGAAAGAATAGATCTTACTATGCCCGGTTATAGTTTCCAAACCGGGCATATTCATCCAATCACCCGGACCCTAAATGAAATTTGTGAGATTTTCACCCGGATGGGCTTTGCTATTGTAGAAGGGCCTGAGATTGAGACAGAATATAATAATTTCGAAGCCTTAAATATCCCCCTCGAACATCCCTCCAGGGACGTATTTGATACATTTTACATAAACCCCGTTAGAAATATAGATTCCGCAGGTAATAATAAAATTTCTAACGGGGTAAACCCCACCCTTCCCGAAAAAGATAAATCAGATGATACAAGAAGGGGCGGGGTAAAAGACAATATACCCCATTCTACAGATAGGTCTGGGATGCGGGGCATGCTTTTAAGAAGCCATACCTCCCCGGTGCAAATAAGATATATGAAAAAACACTCCCCACCTTTTGCAATAGTTGTACCAGGGAAAGTATTCAGGCCGGATGCAGTTGATGCCTCCCATAGTTTTATGTTTCATCAGGTAGAAGGATTAATGATAGCAGAAGGGATTAGCTTCGCGCATCTAAAGGGGGTTCTTTTGGACTTTGGCAAACAGCTTTTCGGCGAGGAGATAAGATTGCGATTCAGACCGCATTTTTTTCCGTTTACAGAGCCCAGCGCTGAAGTTGACGTCTCTTGTATTATATGCAAAGGAAAAGGCTGCAGGGTGTGTTCTCAGAAAGGGTGGCTTGAGATACTGGGAGCGGGGATGGTAGACCCGGTAGTTTTTAGAGCTGTAAACATAACGGATGAAAAATTCACCGGATTTGCATTCGGTATGGGCGTTGAAAGAATTGCCATGCTTAAATATGGCATCAATGACATCCGGCTTTTTTTCGAAAACGATATAAGGTTCTTAGAGCAATTTTAATTGGAATAGCACCGTTTGAGAAAGCAAAAGGGCAAGTGTAGGGACGTTTGCTACTTTGCTTTCCCAAACGGCGCATTCTTAGATACCATGAAGATATCATACGAGTGGCTCAGAGAATATGTGCCTACTAAAATAAGGGCAAAAAAACTTGCCGAGAAACTTACCATGAATGGATTGGAAGTTACTTCTATAGAAGAGAAAACCGGTGATTTTATATTTGACATAGAGGTCACTCCTAATCGTTCCGATTGTCTTTGCCACGTCGGTATTGCCAGAGAGGCCTCAGCTATAACTAAAAAAAGATTAAAGCTCCCTTCCTTTAATCTAGCCCATTACTTTGCTAAGGGCGTACCTATTCCAGAGGTTGTTTTAAGAGAGGCAAAATTGTGCCCACGCTATACAGCCCGGTTGATTACCGATGTTAAAGTGGCCTCATCGCCAAAATGGCTGATTAAAAGAATAGAATCGGTAGGCACTCGCCAGGTAAACAATATCGTGGATATAACCAATTTTATCCTTCATGAGACAGGCCAACCCTTGCATGCCTTTGATTACGATAAACTGATCGCCAATAAAATAATTATAAGGCGGGCCAGGGATGGCGAGGAGATAACTGCCATTGACGGAACAAAAGTAGAATTAAAAGGCGACATTCTGGTTATAGCTGATGCTAAGATGCCGGTAGCAATAGCAGGCATTATGGGTGGATTAAATACAGAGGTTGGCCCATCTACCAAAAGAGTATTATTAGAAGCTGCGTGCTTTGACCCAACTTCTATAAGGCGCTCATCCCGCTATTTGGGTTTAAGCAGCGACTCAAGCTATAGGTTTGAGAGGGGCATAGACTCCTCGAAAATTATAGATGCATCGGACCGGGCAACTTGTTTGATATGTGAAATCGCCAAAGGAAAAACACATAAAGAAAGAGTCGATGCCGGCAAAAAAGAAATAAAAACCCGTGTTATAAATTTAAGGCCGCATAAAGTCAATTTACTATTAGGGGCTAAAATATCTAATTCAGATATAAAATCCGATTTAGGAGCTATCGGATTTAAGGTTTCCGGCACAAAAGGGATAATGAAGGTTGTGGTGCCTTCTTTTAGAACAGCAGATATAAAAAGAGAGGTAGATTTGATAGAGGAGATAGCCAGGATTTACGGATATGATAATATTCCTACCACTTTGCCCAGGGTGGTTATTACAGAAGAGGCCCCCCCTTTTAAAAGAAGAAAGCGCATAACCAATCTTGTTCGAGAGACCCTGGCCGGTTTGGGGTTTGATGAGATACTGACATACAGCCTTATAAGCAAAAATGATATTAGAAAATTGAATGTCCCGGAAATAAATACTATCTCCATCCGCAATCCTTTAAGCGATCAACAAGGGGTTATGCGCAATACTCTTTTGCCGGGAATGCTTGGGGCTATAAATTACAACATAAACACGGGCAATCCGGCTCTAAAATTATTTGAATTTTCAAATATATATTTTAGGCAAGGCGCAGATTACCAGGAGAGCCCGAGTTTGATATTGGCATTATGCGGTAATACTGCAGGCGACTGGAAAAGAAAGCCGCAAGGAATGGATATATTTTATTTAAAGGGCATATTAAAAACATTTTTCGAAGAACTAGGAATTGATATATATTTTGAAGAATCCCAACACCCCAGCTTTGAACCCGATAGGACAATGGCAATTTTAGTCGGTAATAAAATGCTCGGGATTACAGGTATGATAAAGACTGAAATTCTGGCAAAAATTGATATAAAAACGCAAGTTTTTGCTGCTGAAATAAACACCCGGGTCTTGTTTGAAAATGCCAGATTGGAAAAATCTTTTAAAACTATCATCCGGTATCCTGTCTCGGAAAGAGATATTTCTATGTCCGTTAATAACGACATTCCTTTTGAGAGTATTAACAAGGCCATAAAAGATACAGCAAGGTTTATTATAAAAGAGGTTAGATTAGTAGAAGAATATAAAGGAAGACAGGTCCCTGAAGGCCAGAGAGGGCTTTTAGTTAGAATAACCTACCAATCGAAAGACAGGACTTTAAAAGAGCAAGAGATAGAAACCACCCAGGATTTAATCAGAAAAAAACTCACCCAAGAATTTAGCGCCACGTTACGCTAAAGCCGTCATTGCGAGGAGAGATATAACCAATGATCATTGTTACAGGCGGAGCAGGTTTTATAGGAAGCGCTATTGTGTGGGCACTTAACAGGCAAGGCCGAAAAGATATAATTATTGTTGACGAGGCTAATTTACCCGATGAAAAAAAAGAGAATCTAAACCCCCTTAAATTCAAGGACTGTTTGGGCAAAGACAAATTTCTTAAGAAAATAAAAATGGGGTCTGACCCCAGGGGTCAGACCCCATTTTTAATTCATATGGGGGCATGCAGCGATACTACCGAGACAAACGAGAAATTTTTAATGGAAAATAACTACGAATATACAAAAACGCTTTGCAACTATTGTTTAAACAATAAAGTGCGTTTTATTTATGCTTCAAGCGCAGCAACCTATGGCGATGGCTCAAATGGATATTCAGATTCTGAGGAAACAATAGATAGATTAAAACCTCTAAATCTTTACGGGAAATCAAAACAGCTTTTTGATAAATGGGCAAAAGATAATAAACTGCTCGATAAAATAGTGGGTTTAAAATATTTTAATGTATTTGGACCCAACGAATATCATAAGGGTGAAATGCGAAGCGTTGTATTAAAGGCATACCAGCAGATAAAAGCTACGGGCAAGATGCGCCTTTTTAAATCGTATAAGCCCGAATACGATGATGGCGGACAAAAGAGGGATTTTTTATATATTAAAGATGCAGTAGATATGACTTTGTTCTTTTTGGAAAAATCAGAAGTAAACGGTATTTTTAATATAGGCTCAGGGATTGCCCACCCCTGGAATGAATTGGCAAATGCAATATTTAAAGCCTTAGGCAAGAAGCCCAATATTGGATACATCAATATGCCCAAAAATATAAAAGACCACTATCAATATTTTACCCAGGCCGATGTATCAAAACTTCGAAATGCCGGATATGATAAAAATATAATCCCTCTCGAAGAATCAGTCCGCGATTACGTACAGAATTATCTGCAAACCCATACCCACCTTTCCTAAAGAATTACGCCTGTCCCTAATTTTTAAAAAAAGGATTTTGCTTGCTTTCCTATTATATCAGCGTTATAATCAATAATGTCCCTGCTGTGTGCGTGTAGGCTGGATGAAACAAGAACCAACACTTCAACATAGGGAGCCTAACTTTGAATGTGGAGCGGCATGCTCTTTTAACAAGGAGAAACCCGAAGCATTTAAGAAGGCGCCCACCTGGTAAACGGGTTCTTATGTTGTTAGCTAGCCTCACGCCAGTAGCGGGGATTCTTTTTGTTATAGAGTTATAGCGTTATAGTGTTATAGAGTTGTTGGACTCCAAACGCTATAACGCAATAATACTATAACACAATAACGAACTTAAAGAAGATATAGGAGGGAGAAAAACATGAGTACAAAAGCAGTTGCATATTTATTGGCAATACTAATTATATTCAGCAGTTTTTTCTTGGTGACAAAAGCCCTTAATGCGCAACAGGAGAAAAACCCGGCGCAAATTTCGGATATATCTGCCCAGCTTCAGCAGGTAATCCAGAATCAACAACTTATTATCTCAAAACTTAACGACATGAAAGAGGAACTCAGGATAATCAAGATAAGGTCAACGGTTAGAAAATAGCTGAAAAATCCTGCGTAGGAACATCCTCTGGCCGTGAATAATATTCTTGACCCTTAAAATTTGTTATGGTAGAATTTAATGCAATAATTACAGAAAAAGCTAAAATCAGAAAGGAGATATTGCATAAACTACACTCTCAAAGCTCTTTTGAAAGAACCAGAAAGAGCGCGGAGATTAAAAAAAAGTTATTTAATGATAGCGCTTTTCAATCATGCTCGTGCATTATGTTTTATGTTTCTTTAGATGATGAGGTCGACACCCACAGCATGATAACTGAAGCGCTAAGAGGAAAAAAGAGGATAGCAGTCCCGGTGATATCTGCCGGAGAGAAGGAAATAACTCCTTCTGAGGTTAAAAACCCGGAAGAAGAATTTGGAGAAGGACCTTTCAGGATAAAACAGCCAAAAAAAGAATACCTAAGGCCTGTGCCTGTTGAAGATATAGATGTAGTAATAGTTCCCGGTGTTGCCTTCGATAAATCAGGCAATCGCATGGGTCGCGGCGCAGGATATTATGACAATTTCTTAAAGACCATATCACCGCCTGTTCTTACTATAGGGTTGGCTTTCGACTTTCAGATAGTAAGAAGGGTTCCAACTCTCTTCCGGGATGTTCCTGTCAAAAAAATAATCTCCGCATAAATTTTTGTCCTTGGCAAAAATTTAGTCGTAAGTCTTTAGTCGTAAGCCGAAAGATTGAAATCTAAACTTACAACTTAAAACTTACAACTTACAACTGATTTTACGGAGGTACCAACCATGTTAGAAAACTTAACCCCCTCTGCGCTTATTCTTATAGCTTCAATATCCGGGGTGGTTATATTTTTCTTAGGCTATGTTATAAGCAAATATAGCGGCAAAAGGAAGCTTATCTCTTCCAGAGATAAGGCCAAAGCCATTTTAGAGCAGTCCAGGAAAGAAGCAGAGAATATGCGCAAGGAAGCAGAACTTGAAATCAGAGATATGAAGCTTAAGATGAGGTCTGATTTTGAAGCAGAAACGAAAGACAAAAGAAGAAAATCGGCAGTTTTAGAGAAAAGATTCATGCAAAGGTCAGAAAGCTTAGACAGAAAAGTAGACCTTTTGGATGATAAAGAAAAAAGGATAAACGAAAGAGGACAGCTGATAGTTAATAGAGAAAAACAGATAGAAAGAAACCGAAGGAATTTAGAGCAGCTTCTTATTGAAGAAAAGGAAAGGTTGCAAAGAATAACCAGGATGTCTACTGAAGACGCCAAGAAAGAACTTCTGGTTAGAATAAAAAATGAGGTAAGACAAGAAGCAGGCGCGGTTATAAGGCAGATTGAGGAAGAGACAAAAGAAACTGCCGAGAAAAAATCCCGCAATATAATAAGTTTAGCTATGCAAAGATGTGCAGCAGAGCATACCGTAGAATCAGCGGTAAGCGTAGTCAGTCTGCCCAACGATGAAATGAAAGGGCGTATCATAGGCCGGGAAGGAAGAAATATCCGGGCCCTAGAGATTGCCACAGGAGTTGATGTTATAGTTGATGACACCCCCGAAGCGGTTACCCTGTCCTGTTTTGATGTGGTCAGGAGGGAAATAGCAAGAATTGCTTTAGAGAAACTAATAGAGGATGGCCGTATTCATCCTGGCCGGATAGAAGAAATAGTGGATAAGGTAAAAAAAGAGATGGAGATAACCATAAAAGAAGAAGGAGAAAAGGCTGCTTTTGATGTAAACATACACGGGTTACATCCCGAGATAATAAAACTTTTGGGTAGATTAAAATATAGAGCCAGTTATGGCCAGAACGTATTACAGCATTCGAAAGAAACCGCCTATCTTATGGGTATATTAGCCAGTGAGTTAGGGGTAGATTTTAATTTAGCCAAAAGAATAGGCCTTTTGCACGATATCGGAAAGGCTGTTTCCTATGAAGTGGAGGGGCCCCATGCTAAAATAGGGGCTGCTTTAGCAAGAAAATATAGAGAGCAAGATGCGGTTGTCCACGCAATAGAAGCCCATCATCAAGATGTTGAGGCCCGCTCTGTTTTGGCGGTCCTTATCCAAGTAGCAGATACTATAAGCGCTACCCGTCCGGGGGCCCGAAGAGAAACATTGGAGACTTATGTTAAAAGACTTGAGAAATTAGAGCAAATAGCAGAGTCATTCAAAGGGGTAGCCAAGTCTTTTGCAATACAGGGCGGCAGAGAGATAAGGGTAATTGTTCAGCCTAATAAGATAAATGAATTAGAGTCTATTACTCTGGCCAGGGATATAACAAAAAATATCGAGGAAAACTTACAGTACCCCGGCCAGATAAAAGTAACAGTAGTTCGCGAAACACGAGCAATGGAGTATGCAAAGTAGTTGAGTTAATTGAGTTGCTTGGGTTTTTTGAGTTTGTTGAGTTAACCCAAGAAACCCAATAAACCCAACGAACCCAATAAACAAAAGAGGTTCTACAATGAACATTCTTCTAATTGGCGATATAACAGGCCGCCCTGGCAGGGAGATAGTGGTTGAATTACTGCCTAAGCTAAAAAGGTCAGAAAAAATCGATTTTACAATTGCCAATGCGGAAAACGTAGCCGGCGGAAGCGGCATTACCCCTGATACTTGTGAGGAATTATTAAATTCAGGGATCGATGTGCTCACCTCCGGCGACCATATATGGAAACAAAAGCAGGTCTTGGATATTATAGATACAGAAGAAAGGCTCCTGCGCCCGGCGAACTATCCTGAAAATACCCCTGGTTCCGGCTCCGGTGTTTTTAAGACAGAACAGGGCATATCGGTTGGAGTAATAAATCTTTTAGGCAGAGTATTTATGCAACCGATCGATTGCCCTTTTCGTTGCGCAATGCAGCATATAGAGAAAATATCCAAGCAGACTGAGATTATATTAGTAGATATGCACGCAGAGGCTACCAGCGAAAAGGTAGCTATGGGCTGGTATCTTAACGGATTGGTATCCTGTGTATTTGGCACTCATACCCATGTCCAGACAGCGGATGAAAGAGTTCTATCAAAAGGGACCGCTTATATATCGGATTTAGGAATGGCCGGCCCGTTTGATTCTGTTATAGGCAGAAAGAAAGAACAGATACTTGAAAGATTTCTTTCATGCATGCCGGTTAGATTTCAGATGGCAAAAGGGGATGTTCGTTTAAACGGGGCCGTCGTCAATATCGATGAAAAGACCCAGAGAGCGGTTTCGATAAAGAGGATTCAATCCCTGGGAATGAAATGGCAAGAAACCTCAATATAGGAAATGCCAAACAAACGAAGAACCTGTTTAAGGAAACAAAAAAAATATATACAGTCAGCGGGCTTACCAGAGAAATCAGGTTTTCTCTGGAGAATAGCTTTCCGGCCGTATGGATTGAAGGAGAGGTTTCAAATTTCATAAGGCATACTTCAGGGCATTGTTACCTTAGCCTTAAGGATGCCGAAAGCGTGCTTTCCTGTGTTATATATAAGAATGTAGCAAATACCGTTACATTTGATATAGAAAACGGTATGCGCCTAATCTGCTTTGGCCGAATAAGCGTTTATGATAAAAGGGGCCAGTATCAACTTTATATTGAGGAAGCAGAACCGAAGGGGATAGGGGCGTTACAGCTTGCCTTTGAGCAGCTTAAAAACAAACTCCAAAAAGAGGGCCTGTTTGATCCGGCCCATAAAAAGCCCATTCCAATTTTGCCTAGAAAGATAGGGGTAGCAACTTCACCTACCGGCGCTGCAATAAGAGACGTCCTTAATGTAATCGGAAGGCGTTTTCCGGACATGCATATTATATTATGCCCGGTTAAGGTTCAAGGCGCAGGCGCAGCCGAGCAGATAAAAGAAGCGATAGAAATCTTTAACCGATTACGCAACGTGGATGTCATTATCGTTGGAAGAGGCGGAGGAAGCCTGGAAGACTTATGGGCCTTTAATGAAGAACCGGTTGCCCGGGCGATATATAATTCCGGTATACCTATAATCTCTGCCGTAGGCCATGAAATAGATTACACCATAGCCGATTTTGTAGCTGATTTAAGGGCCCCGACGCCATCTGCTGCAGCGGAGATAGTAGCCGGCAAAAGGTCAGATTTTATAAATAATATCAATGCCTTAAGGCAGAGGCTTATAAATGCGCTGTTATCTCAAACTGATTTGGCCAGGCATAAACTAAAAGCCTTACAAGAAAGATATGCGTTTAAACAGCCCCTTGCTTTAGTCCAGCAGAATTACCAGAGGATAGATGAACTGACTAAATCTCTTAAGCAGGGCATGGGCCATTTTTTAAGAATAAAGGAATATAAACTCACCCATTTATCAGGAAAACTTAAAGCCTTAAACCCGACATCTATATTAGCCAGAGGCTATAGTATAACCATGAAGGCTGAAGATGGCCGAATAATAAAGGATGCAAAAGAGGTAAAAGATAAAGATACAATAAAGACGAAGTTAGCAAAAGGAGAGATTGTAAGCAGGGTGACGAAAGAATAAGAATAGCACCGTTTGGAGGAGGAGATGAAAGAGAAAGAACAGGATTTTGAAGGCGCTTTGAAAAAATTAGAAAAAATCGTAGATGAACTGGAAAGCGGCGATTTATCCTTAAGCGACGCCATAAAAAAATATGAGGAAGGCATGAAGCTTTCTCAATTTTGCACAAAGAAATTACATGATATTCAGAAAAAGATAGAAGTCCTGGTAAAAGATTCATCGGGTAATATTCAAGCCAAACCATTTAGTGAAAAGAACGCTGAGAAGTTCAAAGCAACCGATACCCAGGAACAAAAAGAGCAATCCAAAAAGACCAGAAGGGCAGAGGAATTATTATTTTGAGCAAGTACTTCCGGGACAGACAGAAGTTAATCGATAATAAACTAAAAAACCTGATTCCGGAGGCGAATCGCTTTCCTTCAAAAATACACCAGGCTATGCATTATTGCATAACAGGCGGAAAAAGGATAAGGCCTATCCTCTGTATGGTATCATGTAAAATCTGCGGCGGTAAAGAAAAAGATGCAATTACAGCTGCCTGCGCTATTGAAATGCTCCATACCTATTCTTTAATACACGATGATTTACCGTCTATGGACAACGATGATTATCGTAGAGGAAAGCCCTCATGCCACAGAAAATTTGATGAAGCAATTGCAGTCTTAACGGGGGATGCATTTTTAACCCTTGCCTATAACATATTATCAGAAGCGACGAAAGATGCGAACATCAACAACCGGATAATAAAAGAGCTCTCAGATGCGACGGGAACCCAGGGGATGATAGGCGGGCAAGTGGTGGATATAGAAAATTCAAAATTCAAAATTCAAAATTCAAAATTACCAGCGGATTTGCCGACGATGGAATATATAGCCACGCATAAGACCGGCTCGCTTATCGCAGCTTCTTGCAAAACAGGCGCAATTATTGCAAAGGCTTTGCGAAAAGACGAAGAGGCGATATTTAGATACGGAGAGTATGTAGGTTTTGCTTTC
>CAZMYR010000012.1:0-14687 GCA_964570585.1 uncultured Planctomycetia bacterium | reverse complement strand
GCGAAAAGACGAAGAGGCGATATTTAGATACGGAGAGTATGTAGGTTTTGCTTTCCAGATAATAGACGATATGCTGGATAACGAAGGCCTTGTGAAAATTTTTGGCAGAAAAGGCGCTTATAACAGAGCCAGAGTATTAGTCGATAGAGCCAAAGAGCAACTGTCGGTGTTTAAACGTAACAAAAAGCCCTTAATGGATTTGGCAGATTTTATTTTAAAGAGGAAAACGTAGAAGCAGCTTCCCCGCTTCCGCGGGGACAGGTCCGGCCGCGAATATAAAACCTTATTCGCCGGCCAGGAGGCGACTCCTACGTAGATGCTTAAGATGCTGTTAGAGAAGATAAATTTGCCCAAAGATTTAAGAGGCCTTTCCCAGAAGCAACTCCCTCAACTTGCTTCTGAGATAAGGCAACTTATAATAGATACGGTCTCTAAAACCGGGGGCCACCTTGCGCCAAGTTTAGGCGCTGTTGATATTACTATATGTCTTCATTACTGCCTGAACACACCCAAGGATATTATTGTGTGGGATGTAGGGCATCAGGCCTATTGCCATAAGATATTAACCGGCAGAAAAAGCAAATTTCATACATTAAGACAAAAACAAGGTTTAAGCGGGTTTCCTAATATAAATGAATCCGAATATGACCCCTTTATAGTAGGGCACGGTTCAACCTCGATATCAACAGCGTTGGGTTTAGCAGCAGCCGGAGCCTTAAAAGGCACAGATGAAAAAATAGTAGCATTTATAGGCGATGGTTCTTTAGGCGGAGGAATGGCCCTTGAGGCCCTAAACCACGCCGGGCATCTAGAGCAGGATATACTCATTATTTTAAACGATAATGAGTTTTCTATTTCGCCCAGCGTCGGAGCATATAGCAGATACTTAAACCGGATAATTACAAATCCGATATATAATAGGATAAGAAAACAGATGCAGGATTTAGTTAAACGCATTCCTAAGGTTGGCTCTGCAGCATTTAGAGCAGCCAGAAGGCTTGAAGAGGTATTAAAGACTATACTTACTCCGGGTATAATCTTTGAAGAGATGGGCATAAGATATTTTGGCCCTGTAAACGGACATGATATCAATGCCCTTTTGGGAGTTCTAAAGAATGTCATACCTCTGAAAGAGCCGCGCATGATTCATGTTATTACCAAAAAAGGCAAAGGATATAAGTTTGCGGAAAAGGACCCTTCCAGATTTCATGGAACATCGCCGTTTAATGTGGCCACCGGAGAACCAAAAAAATCTAGCGAATTTACTTTTACGGATGCGTTTAGCCAGAGACTCGTTGAACTTGCCCGCACCAATAAAAAGATAATAGGCATAACTGCAGCTATGTCTGAAGGAGCGGGGCTTTTGCCTTTTAAAAAGGAATTTTCGAATAGATTTTTTAACGTTGGCATGGCAGAAGAACATGCTGTCGGTTTTGCTGCAGGATTGGCTAAAAGTGGATTGGTGCCTGTAGTTTGTATATATTCTACATTCCTGCAGCGCTCATACGATCAGTTCATACACGATGTAGCATTGCAAAATTTACATGTTGTATTTTGTGTTGACAGGGCAGGCCTGGTAGGAGAGGATGGGCCCACCCATCACGGAGTCTTTGACATTGCATATACACGCCACATACCGAATCTTGTGTGCATGGCGCCAAAGGACCAGGAAGAACTTATGGCAATGCTTGAATTTGGCATAGAAAAGATTAAAGGGCCGGTTTCTATTCGTTATCCCAGGGGAGGGGTTAACATAGTTCATAGTCCACAGTCCATAGTCCACAAAATTGAGTTGGGTAAAGCTGAAATGTTGAGAAATGGCAAGGATGTAGCCATATTAGCCATAGGCTATATGGCCCTACCTTCCTTAGAAGCTGCACATATTTTATCAAAGGATGGAATCTCGGCCGAAGTGGTAAATATGCGATTTATAAAGCCTCTGGATGATGAGTTTATAAGCAAACTTTGTCAAAGGATAAAATATATAATTACCGTGGAAGATGGATGTATTAGAGGCGGATTTGGCTCAGCTGTTTTAGAGTTGTTAAACAGGTTAGGAATAGAAGATATAAGAATAAAAACATTGGCCTTACCCGATAAATTCATTCCTCACGCAAAGAGAGAACATCTCCTTTCAGATTATGGCCTGGATGCAAAAGGCATTGCTTCTTCGGTGAAAGAATTTTATACACAGATGCGCGAAATAAAATGGCAAAATTCAAAGTAAAAATAGATAAAGAAAGATGTAAAGGTTGTAAGCTTTGCGTAATCTTTTGCCCAAAACAGGTTTTGCAGGAAACTAAAAAAATAAATAAAAAGGGTATACATTTTGTAGAATTAAAAAATCCGGATTTGTGCATTGGGTGCTCTAACTGCGCTGTTATCTGTCCCGAATGCGCTATAGAAATAACAAAAGATGAATAAAAAAAAACGAGATACGAGATACGAGATGCGAGATACGAAACACGCAAAGACCGTGTTAATGACCGGCAACGAAGCAATTGGTGAAGCTGCCGTTGCTGCCGGATGCAGATTATATGCAGGTTATCCAATAACCCCGCAGAATGAATTAACCGCCTATATGTCTAAGAGGATGGTTGAAGAGAAAAGGGTATTTATCCAATCGGAAAGTGAATTAGCGGCAATAAATATGGTATTTGGCGCATCTGTTGCAGGGGCCCGGGCAATGACTTCTTCATCGAGCCCCGGAATAAGCTTAAAACAAGAAGGCATATCTTATCTTGCAGGTTGTGAATTGCCGGCAGTAATTGTGAATATTATGAGAGGAGGCCCCGGCCTTGGGAATATAGCGCCGGCCCAATCTGATTATTTTCAGGCCACCAGAGGCGGAGGCCATGGAGATTATCGCACTATCGCTTTGGCGCCGTCTTCTGTAGAAGAAGCAGCTGAATTGACCCGGCTTGCATTCGATTTAGCCGATAAGTACAGAGGCCCGGTTTTAGTCGTAGGTGATGGCATATTAGGCCAGATGATGGAACCTGTTCAAAATTCAAAATTCAAAATTCAAAATTCAAAATTATTACCTAAACCGTGGGCGCTTACAGGGGCAAAAGGCAGAAAGCCGAATATAATACGTTCATTATATCTAAAACCGGGAGCCCTTGAGGAATTTAATAAGAAATTACAGAGAAAGTATGAAGAGATTAAGGAAAAAGAAACAAGGTTTGAAAACATTTTAACCAAAGACGCTGAATTGGTTATAGTTGCGTATGGCACAACCAGCCGGATTACAAAGGCAGCGGTCCAGAGCCTAAGAAAGAAAAATAAAAAAGCGGGTTTAATAAGGCCTATTACCATCTGGCCGTTCCCGGATAAAGCGATAAAAGATGCAGCAGAAAATACAAAGGTATTTTTAGCAGTTGAAATGAGTAACGGGCAAATGGTGGAGGATGTAGAATTAGCCGTAAAAGGAAGGCGGCCTGTGCATTTTTATGGACGCCCGGGCGGAGGCGTACCAACCCCTGAAGAAATTGAGAAAGAGGCAGAGAAACTGCTATGAGAAAAATATTTGCAAAACCAAAAAGCCTGCGCGATGTGCCGACCCATTATTGCCCGGGTTGTGGCCATGGCATAGTTCATCGATTAATATGCGAGGTAATAGATGAGTTTAACATAAGAGAAAAGACAATAGGCATTGCTCCGGTAGGCTGCGCAGTTATAGCGTATGATTACTGGGATTTTGATGTAACAGAAGCAGCCCATGGAAGGCCACCGGCAGTAGCTACAGGAATAAAGAGAATCCTGCCTTCCAACATAGTCTTTACTTATCAAGGTGACGGCGATTTAGCTGCAATAGGCACTGCTGAGATTATCCATACAGCAAACAGGGGCGAAAATATCACAGTAATTTTTGTAAATAATGGAAATTATGGCATGACCGGTGGGCAGATGGCACCAACCACATTGCTTAAGCAAAAGACAAAAACAACCCCATTTGGAAGAGATAAGGTTCGCGATGGATATCCATTAAAGATATCCGAAATGCTGGCTGTGCTTGACGGGGTTGTTTATTTGGAGCGGGTTTCAGTGCATAAACCCGCCAATGTAAGAGTTGCAAAGAAAGCGATTAAAAGAGCATTTCAAACCCAGATTGAAAAAAAAGGTTTTTCTATGGTTGAGGTGGTTGCAATGTGCCCGGTAGGCTGGGGCACATCCTGCGAAGGCTCAGTTAAATGGATTGAGGATAATATAATAAAGTACTACCCGTTGGGGATATTGAAGGAAAAATCCGAAATTCTAAATCCGAAATCCGAAACAAATTCTAAATCCGAAATCCGAAACAAATCCTAGCGTTCAAAATATATGTTTTGAATTTTGGAAATTAGAATTTTCTATTTGTTTCGAATTTCGATATTCGAGTTTCGAATTTATCAATGAATACGACACGCATCATATGTGCTGGCTTTGGCGGACAGGGCATAATGACCCTTGGTAAGGTTTTGGCAACGTTGGGTATGGAAGCGGGCAAAAAGGTAAGCTGGATGCCTTCTTATGGCGCTGAAGTGCGTGGCGGCACAGCCCACTCTATGGTTATAATAAGTGGCAGCGATATCCCTTCCCCTGTTGTTGGTGAATCCGATATATGTATTGTTATGAACAAGCCGTCTCTTGACAAATTTGAATCAAGAGTTAAAAAGGGAGGTACAATTATATTAAATTCATCTTTAATAGAATCACCAGTTAAAAGAAAGGATATAAATGTTGTTAAAGTCCCTGCGACTGAGATAGCATTTTCGTTAGGCAATATAAAAGTTGCAAACATAGTCGCGCTTGGAGCTTTAGTTTCAAAGACAAAAATTGTATCCAAAAATAAGGCAATATCTTTGGTGGAAGAGTTTTTCGCCGGCAAAAAGGCTTTACTCGAATTAAATAGAAAGGCTTTTCAAAAAGGATTCGTAGGAGCGGCCTCTGGCCGCGAATAACCCCGGTTACTATCAGGAGTTACAATGAGTGACACTAGACAGGTGCGAGTAAGATTTGCGCCATCGCCAACGGGATTTCTGCATATAGGAAGCGCGCGCACCGCACTCTTTAACTGGCTTTATGCAAAAAATCAAAATGGAAAATTCCTCCTTCGCGTAGAAGATACCGATATGGAGCGTTCAAAAGAAGAATATCTGGATGAGATATTAGACAGCCTTAAATGGCTGGGGATGGAACCGGACGAAGAATTATTTTTTCAATCAAAAAGGGTTCCTATTTATGAAAAATATGCAAAGAAATTGCTAGATGAAGATAAGGCATATTATGAAGAAACAGAAAAGGGCAAAGCAGTAAGGTTTAAGAATCCAAAAGAAAAAATTGTTTTTTACGATATAATTAAAGGAAAAATCGAATTTGACTCCGGTGAGTTTGCTGATTTAGTATTAATGAAATCAGACGGCACCCCAACCTATAATTTTGCCTGCGTTGTCGATGATATTGAGATGAGCATAACTCATGTAATAAGAGGGGAAGACCACATATCAAATACACCAAAGCAGATTATGCTCTATAATGCACTCGGCGAGAAACCACCGAAGTTTGTGCATATACCTTTAATTTTGGGAGAAGACAGGTCTCGTATGTCAAAAAGGCACGGCGCAACAGCCATTGCCGACTATAAAGAAAAAGGTTATTTTCCCGAAGCTATTATTAATTTTTTAGCGCTTATGGGATGGTCGCCCAAAGACAATAGAGAAAAATTATCCACAGAGCAAATCATTAAACTTTTTTCATTAAAATCGATTAAGAGCACACCCGCAGTCTTTGATATAAAAAAGCTTGACTGGTTAAATTCAGAGTATATAAAAGCATACCCGCCGGAAAAAATGGCAAATCTTATAGCGCCGCTTTTAATAAAGAAAGGCCTGTTAAAAAAAGACTATGATAAGAGATGGTTTGAATCGGTAATAAAGGCCTATTCTACAAGGTTCAGCAATATCGATGATTTTATAATACAGGCAGCATTTTGCTTTAAAGAAAAAATAGATTTTGATCAAGGCGCTGTTAAAGAGCATATTAATAAAGATGCCTTATCTTACATAGAAAAATACAGAGAAAGAATAGAAAAGGCAGCCGGCTTTGATGAGAAAACCCTTGAGAAAATAGCCCGCCAGCTGGCAGAAGAATTAGGCATAAACTGGGCCAGGATAATTCATCCAACGAGAGTAGCGGTTACCGGCCGCTCAGTCTCGCCCGGCATATTTACAGTCCTTGTGCTTTTAGGGAAAGAGAGGGTCCTTAAAAGACTTAAAGATATACAAAGTAAATTTTAAATTTTGCCAGCCTGCCGGCAGGCTGGCAGTCCTTGTAATCATTGCCCTGTCGTCCAATTGGTAAGACCCGAGACTCTGGATCTCGTTATCCTGGTTCGAATCCAGGCGGGGCAGCCAGTTTGTTCCAAAGGCAGAACTTCACTCGTAAGTGATTCTGTCTTTGTTGTTTTTAGGGGGATAGTATAATCGATAGTGACTTTGGGGCGGGTTATCTCGATGCGCTTGATGAATGATCTCAAGAATCCCTTCTGCTCTACAATCGAGCCTTTACTGAGTAAATCCGCAAGGTCAGCTACGTATGATTTGAGCATGTTCAAGTTAAAACGGATAGATTTAGGTTGGCCGGAGTCGTCTATAATTTCATCCCGTTTTATTTCTAAATTATGGATATCGCTTTTTAGCTCTTTTATTCTTGGCGCAAGGTCGTCAAGATCAAGTTTCCCTGTTTCCAGGCTGTTATAAAGCCTCCCAAGTCTTTCTCTCAATGCCTCCAGTTGCAGATTAATAGCTTCTAACTTTTCCTTGGAGTCGTCTTTACTTTTGTTTATCTCATCAAGGACTATGTTGAGTAATTCCGTAAGGTTTTCTTCGGTCAAAACATTCTCTTTTATTTTGTTAATAACCAGGCTTTCGATATCTTCTTTGTTTACAAGCCTCATGTCGCAGATATCTTTACCCCGTTTGATATAATTCTGGCAGGCGTAATAAAAATGCTTTCCGGATTTGGCTGAGGCTCCAACCATTTTTAACCCGCACTTGCCACAGTAGATAAACCCGCTCAAGACATAGTCACTGTTTATTCTCCTTGGATGTATGAATTTTGGGCTTCTTTTTGAAATTAGTTTTTGCACTGTGTGAAAAACTCCTTTTTCAATAATCCCCGGATGGCTATTTTCAACGCGGACGATTTCATCAGGCTTATTTACTTTAAATTTATCTTTGCTCTTTTTGTTCCATACCAGAGTGCCGGTATAGATTTCATTTTTAAGGATGTAAGCGATGGTTGTGTTTCCCCATGGCTTATCTTTATTTGTTTTTAGACCTTCGCTATTAAGCGTTTTTGCTATTTCTTTTATGCCGATATTATCCAAGCTCATCTTGAATATGCGTTTAATTATAGGAGCAGCAACTTCGTCTATCTCCAGCTTTGTCCGTTGCGCGGCGCCATCCATGACTTTTTTAGCTTTATATCCAGTAGGGATACTTCCGTTTTGGAATCCGCGCATAGCGTTTTCCTTTAAACCCCGCATAGTATCTTGGGCTAAGTTTAGTGAATAAAATTCATCAATGACTTCAATAATACCCTCCAACAACTTTCCTGCGGGGCTATCGTCTATTTGTTCATTCATTGAAATAACAGAGACGCCGTGCCTGCGGAGCAAGGATTTATAGATGCTTGCGTCATCACGGTTTCTGGTGAATCGAGAGTATTTCCATACTAAGATAGCGTCAAAGGGTTTTGTTTTCTTTCTTGCATATGCAATCATTTCCTGAAAGGCAGGCCGGTTGGCAGACTTTGCGCTTTCAGCCTCATCAATAAATTCTCTGCAAACAATCCAGTTATTTTTGCTGGCATGCTTACGCAGGGCTTTTAGCTGGGCAGTGATTGAGAGGTCTTTTTCTGCCTGTCTTTCCGATGATACCCTTGCGTATAGCGCTACTTTCATTTCATTCTCCAAAGGGTCTAACGATAGATGCCCAGTTCGTTCCTTTGATTTTTGGAAGGGCGTTTTTTACTGCATTATCGGTTGCTTGAATCAATAAGAATGTTTCATATCCTTTAAAGTTAGTCACGTCTTCGGCAAATTCACCTTCTCCTGTTACGGTTTGAGTTATTTTCTCGGTGCCCTTTTTCGGGCCTTCATAATAGATTTTATCCTCGTCAAATTCTCCTTCGCTTTCTATACAGGTGACTTGGACCCGATACCGAGCGAATAGTTTGTTTCCCGAGCGGTAAGTACTTCTTGTAACGCCCTTGGTTTTCCAGCAAAGTGTTTTAACGATGCCTTTGTTTACGATAGTGCTTGAGGGGAATGGCCTGCTAAAAAGTAATGATTTTTTGACATTGTGCGCGTATAGCTTAAGGACGTATTTCTTTACGTCTAAGGACAAATCGCCGGGGTTAATGCATGATCCAGTATTAAATCGCGGGTCATTTATGACATGGGAAAAAGCCTTTTCGATTCTCTGCTCATAGGTTTCTTCTTTTGTTTTTTTATCATCTAAGTATCCTGCTATTTTCAGGAATTCGACAACCGGAATACCAAAAAACTTAGCCAATTTTTTCAATACTTCTGGATGGGGATTATCCCTTTTCCCGCTTTCTAATTGCGACAGATAAGCATTTGAAATTCCTGTTTTTTCAGCGACCTGCCGAATGGACATTTTCCCCCGTAATTTTTTTATGTATTTTGACAGTTCTCTCATAATTGTACCCTCCCTTTAGTAAAACAATCCTATCACACAATGATAACTATTGCAAGCGAAATCTTTAGCTGAGTATTGACAGGCGCAGCTTTTATTGATATACTATAGCTAACAAAACAATTAGCCATAGTTAACAAGGAGGGTTGGATGAAGGTTTTTATAAGAAAAGCAGCAATTCAAGAAATATTGATACGAAGATGTAAATCGCAGAATTGGCTTGCCCATAAATTAGAGCTAAGCAGTGGGTATATGTCCCAGTTAATGGACGGCTCAAGGAATCCATCGCCTAAGATTCGGCAAAGAATTATGGATAATCTGCCGGAACATGACTTTGACGATCTTTTTGTTATTAAAAAGACAGGCAAAAAATGAGCGTTGTTTGTGTTGAAGAAAAAGAAACTGATAGGCACTTAACCGACGGACTTCGTATGCTGGCGAGGATCATTGCCCGGGATTTTATGGCAAGCCAAGCGCTGGCGAAAGATGGAGAGGCTTTAAATAATGACGAAAGCAATAGACACTTACAAGACAAGTGACCTTTACCTTTCAGCTTATCTAAAAGCAAAAGGATTGAGACTTCTGGATAAACAGCGATCAGGCAATAGGTTTATTTTCATCTTTGACGATAGAGATGACCGCAAGGAGCTCATACAGGAATTTTTCAACGACGGCATGGTGAGTATTACTGCTTTTAAGAACGCAATACAGGATTTAAAGACAATGGTCTTTAATGTGTAACCGTAAGGAGTATATTGAAATGGAGATTGTAAAAAACAAAATACCTCAGCAGTTGCAAAGAGAACACTTCGGATTTGTTAAACTAAAGCCAAAAACAAAAATACCCTTTGAGCCGGATTGGCAAAATAGGCCTTATTCATATAAGGACATTCAGCCGTGGATTGATCATGGTAATAATTACGGCGTGCAGGGCGGATACGGCGGCCTTATCATAGTTGACGCTGACTCGAAGGAAATAATCGATATTGTAGAGAATAAATTTCCGAAGACTCTCAGCGTAAGAACCCCTGGACAGGGATACCATTATTATTACTTTTGCGAGGGCATAGATAAAAAAATTGTATTAAAGAAAGGCCCCGCAGAAAAAGACGATCATTTCGGGGAGATTATCGCCAAAGGTTCGCAGGTTGTCGGCGCGGGTTCAATTCATCCGGATACAGGAACAGAATATCAGCTTGTCAATGACATTGAGATTGCAGAGATAAGCCGTGAACTCATTTACTCCGAGTTTGTTGAGTATATCCCTTTTGAATATCCACACAAAGACACTGAAGCAGAGATAAGCGATATAAGCGTGGTTGATGTTTTAAACAAAGCAGGCGTCCAGTTAAAGAAAGTCGGAAGCCAGCTTGTATGCTCGCACCCTGTCCACGGTTCAACAAATAACAATAACTTCGTTGTTCATCCCGATAAAAACGTCTGGCACTGCTTCCGTTGTAATTCCGGGGGTGGTGCTATTTTACTTATTGCCGTACTAGAAGGAGTTGTTGACTGCAGTGAAGCTGTTACAGGCGGATTAAGGGGAGATAGATTTAATGAGGTTTTACGGATAGCAAAAGAAAAATACGGTTTTGAAGTAAGGCAAACAGAAATTAGCAAGACGGACGCTCTTTTATCAGAGGACAGCTTATCAAAGCTTGAGGCACGAATAAAAGCCATTCCGCAGGATACGTCAAAGACAAAAATTCCTACATTACTTGATCCAATCCTTAAAGAAATAGCGGAGTTTAACATCGCACAGGCCGACGCAATTTTAAAGCATACCATTAAGGAGCATTTCAGCTTTACCAATGAAGATTTAAAGAGCTATGAAAAGGTGTTGAAGGTATATAGAAAAGAGCCGAAAGACAGCGAGGATAAAAAACGATTAAATAAAGACGACCTTATCGAGATACTGCATGACGAGGAAGGCTCACGGACTGTCCATCCGGCACAGGATTTTATAAACGGCATAATGAGCTTTACCGTAAAGATAAAGGATGAGCCCTGTATTGTTACATCAGATAAACGCCTATTTGTTTTTGAGTACGCAGAGCCGGAAGGTTTTATCTTAAAACATGCAACCGTTGATACAGCCAGGTTTTCTTATAAAGGCATAAGGGCGTTCGTTGAGAATAAATATTCGGTTAATATGCCCAAGTTATATGTTAAGGTGTATGACTATATAAAGCGATTTATACACTTCCCTGATGAATTGTATTTGAGCTTTATTACGTTATGGGTGATGGGAACGTATATTTTTATGATATTCCGCTATTACCCTTACGTTTGGCTTAATGCCGAGAAAGGCTCAGGCAAGACGCTTTTAATGGAGATACTTTCAGCGATTGCATTTAACGGCGAGCTTATCACCAACCCCACAGAGTCGGTTATCTTTCGGGATATTTCCAATAACTTGATAACAATGTTTATTGATGAAGTCGAACAGTTACGTAAACGGGATAAAGACACGTATGGTTCACTTATTAGCGTTCTCAATTCCGGTTTTAATAAATCAGGTATTGTTAAACGGACGGAAGGCACAGGAAAAGGCGGATTTGTGGTTAAGGCATACAATGCCTATTCGCCAAAGATGTTTGCCGGGATAAATGACATCGATGACGTATTGCAGGATCGCACTGTCCGTATCCCGCTATTACGTAAAAAGGACGCTGAGGCTGTCCAACGGTATAAGGAGACTGCGGAGATTTTTGAATTACAACGAAGCATAAGAGATGAGCTTTACATGTTTGCTCTTGTCTATGCCAAAGATATAGCAGAGGTTTATTATGCACAGGGTGACATTATTGAAGGTATGAGCGATTTAACTAATCGTGAGCTTGATATATGGGAGCCGGTGTTTCTGCTTGCTAATGTTATAGATGTACAGTCCAGTAATACGAAGTTAACCGATATGATGGAAGCATTAAGCAAAAAATCCGTTGAGGAAAAACAGTCTGACAGCGTTTCACAGAATGATACCTATAAAATACTTAATGTGGTTAAAACAATGCTTGATGATATATCGTCTGTCGGTGAAGATGGAGACATTCGTATATTTGAGGCGGAAAAAGTGCTTGAATACTTCAAGGCGAATGAGGACTTTTACTGGATTGAGCGGACAAACCTCCTTACCCGCAAGCTTAAAAAAGCTAAGATTGTATCAGAGCAGAGGCGTATCGAGGGAAACAAAAAGCGGGTATATATTTTAAAGGTTTCGGAGTTTCAGGACTTATGCGAGAGGTTCAAGATATAGGGGTATCCAAAGATGTTTCTTTTATCAGGTGGGAATAATTTTGAGACTTTAAGACAAATGGCTGTTTTCCCCTTGTTTTCAATGGGTTACGACGCCTTAAATAGTCTTAAATGGATTAAGACAGTTTCAAGACAGGTTTTAAGGCAGCATAAGCCTTTGTTTTACAAGGGGTTAACCCTTGCTGGCTTAAAGTCTTAAAAAAAATGAGAGGTAGTAAGACGAATATTTTAGTGGATGGTATTAGGAAGCTAAAAACACGAAGGAGTCAATCCTGGATAGTTGTTGTGGAGGATCAGAGGCAAGGCGGAATCGATGAGATGGTAAAACTCTATGAGGCAATACAGAATAAAAGCCAATGGTTGCATAGCCAGCCTGCTTGTGCCCGTCAAGGTAAAGACGCTCAGGGGATAGATCAACACAGGCAGGAGCTTAGAAGATGGGAAAGCAGGTTTAATTATATGTGGATTAGCCTGCCGGAAGAAAAGCGGAAGGTGTTAGTTGACCAACTTCTTGAGCGTGGGCTTCTTCCAGAGATAATCAGGCAGGTTCTGGATCTATTCGACGGTACTGTGATAAGCCTCTTATAAAAATAGAAAGTAGCGATTTTACGTTCACAACGTTCACGGTTATCAATTTAATGTTTGGGAAGTAGGGGTCCTTGGAAGGGGGGCTTGGGGCCTCGGGTCTGTTGAGGCGCACTTTGTCAGTGATTTTAGGTTCGTTTTTTTGGGTGTCGGTGTCGGTATGGTTAAAGGGTTGAGAAAGGCTCAACCTGAGGCATTTACGGGGCAAACACGCTGTAAATAAAGGGGTTATGGGATTTTATCCCAATAGACAAATGGGGCAGAATTAGGCAAATAGACCGACATTAGCCCTTTGTGAATGTCGGTTTTTTAAAAAGGAGGGAAATTACCATGGCAGAAGAACAGAACAAGCAAAACGAAGCAAACAAAAAGGGTATTGCCGAGATAGCCAAGAAAAAAAGACAACTTTATTTGTATAACAAGCTGCAGAGCGGGAAGCCTCTTTCTGTTTCCGAGATAAAAGAAGTCGAGATATTTGAAGGGTCACCCTTGTCACCAGGAGTTGTTAGAACTCAAGGAGAGGTGGCGCAGGCCCTTGGCGTTGACAAACGAACTGTTGAACGATGGGTTAGTCAGGATATGCCTGTTACTTCCGAAGGCAATTACGACCTTCTGGATATCAAGGCCTGGAGGATGACAAAGCAGTGGTGTAAGAACCTAGGCGAAACTGAAAAGGAAAAATGGGATATAGAGTACCGCAAGAACAAGGCCCTTTTAATCAAGATTGAATATGAAAAGACCTTAGGTGAACTTGTCTCAAGAGAGGAGATGGAAAAAGGTAGGATCGCAAGGATTCTAGCAGTCAAGCGTTCGTTCTTAGCTTTACCTACGAGGTTGGCTCCTGTTTTGGCAATGAGAGAACCGAGGGAAATAGAAACTGTTTTGTATGAAGCCATCGTTGAAATAATCGAGGAATTCGCAGGTGTGAGGAAAGGGATAGATGAAGCAGATGCAGAGGAATGGTGAAGAGATAAATGTTAAGCCACGAGGATGGGACGCGTTAGAAATAAGGTTAAAGCAACGCGGCCTGTCCTACATTGAATTAGAGGAAGCTCGTAAATCGTTCTATGATGGAATCGAGGTTTTGTCTAAGATGTTTTTATTATGCTATTCAACGGAGAAGGAAGGAAAATGATAAAAAGAAATACCTTGTATAGGGTTATTTAATACAGTACAATACGGATGCTTATTGAAGTGGCCATTTATTATGAAGAAATATACCATGACAGAGACGGCCAAGATACTTGGTGTTCACCGCTGGCCGATGATTGTGTTATGGTAAGATTATGAAGCAGATGGCAGAAACATTGATTAAATTGGAATAAATAATTAGTGTTAAAGGAGTTGCATTAAAATGAACAAAGGAAAAGCAAGAACTTAATATGGGAAAAATCAAAAAAAAGAAAAGAGAGATTAATACGCAAAAAATCGACGCCTTTATGGCTATTAGCAAGGCTATTACAAGCGAATTATATTTAGGCGACATTTTAAAGCTCGTTGTAACAGTAACTGCCCAAGTGATGTATTCTAAGATTTGTTCATTAATGCTTTTGGATGAAGATAAAAATGAACTTGTAATTAGGGCAACTCAATCCGTAAGTGAGACCTATAATAAAAAACCCAATATAAAGATAGGTAAAGGCATAGTTGGCAAAGTCTTTAAAGAAAACAAACCCATGGTGGTTCAGGATGTTAAGAAAGACCTCCACTATATAAATAAAGAGATTGCAAAAAAGGAAAGGCTATGTTCTCTACTAAGTGTTCCTTTAAGTATTAAGGATAAGCCTATAGGCGTAATAAATTGTTATACCTCAAAACCCCATAAATTTACTCAAGCTGAAATTAAAATATTGACAACTGTTGCAAATCAAGCAGCAGTGGCTATCAAAAACACCGAATTAATCACTAAGACAAAAATCATCCAGGAGGAACTCGAGTCTCGCAAGTTAATCGAGAGGGCAAAAGATATACTGATGAAAGAAACCGGACTCTCCGGCGAAGACGCCTATAAAAAAATCCAAAAACAGAGTATGAATACCCGCCGGACAATGCGAGAGATCGCAGAGGCTATCATGCTCACAAAGGAATTGAAAAACATATAATTAATAGGCTTTTCTGGCCTGTAAAATACAGCCTGTAAAATAT
>CAZMYR010000011.1:0-43148 GCA_964570585.1 uncultured Planctomycetia bacterium | reverse complement strand
AACTATATTAAACAACTTTAACCAGTTCACTGTCAAGTGAACATTATACTAGGAGATAGACAATGGAAAAGAAAACAGATGTATTGGTAATAGGAGGCGGACCTGCCGGAATTATAAGTGCGGTTACAACACATAAATATTATCCGAAAAAAAAGATTGTTTTGATTAAAAGTATAGAGAAAGGTTGTATTCCTTGCGCTATTCCGTATATGTTTGCCAGTTTAAAGACCCCTGATGAGAATGCATTAGGCGTAGCTGCTTTAAAAAAGAACGATGTCGGTGTGGTTGTAGATGAAGCGATAAAAATAGAACGTAAGGAAAAATGTGTTTACACAAAAAATAATGATGTCTATCATTACGAAAAATTGATTCTGGCTACCGGCTCAAAACCAATGTCGCTCCCGATACCGGGTATTGACAAAAAGGGTGTTTTTTCAATCCATAAGGATACGGAATATCTTAAAGACGTGATAGAAAAAGTCAAAACCGCCAAGAACATTTTAGTATTAGGCGGAGGATTTATAGGAGTAGAATTCGCAGATGAACTTTCTAATATAGAAGATTTAAATATATATTTAGTAGAGATACTCCCTAATTTATTAACCAATTCTTTTGACCTTGAGTTTTCCCGTTTAGCGGAAGAAAAATTGGCTTCTAAGGAAATAAATATTTTAACCAATATAAAGGTAAAAGAATTTATTGGCGATGGGAAGGTAGAAAAAGTACTTTTTTCGAATGGCAATGAGTTGAATATAGATTATGTCATTTTGGGTATCGGGGCAGTCCCTAATACAGAATTAGCCCGGGATGCAGGTTTAGATTTAGGCAAAGGCAAAGGTATCTGGGCAGATGAGTATATGAGAACACAAGATTCAGATATTTTTGCAGTCGGTGATTGTGTCGGAAAAAGAGATTTTTTTACGAGAAAAGATACACCGATCATGTTAGCTTCCACGGCTACAGCAGAAGCCAGGATTGCCGGAGCAAATCTTTATCAACTAAAAGTAGTGCGCGAGAATAAGGGTACAATTGGAATGTATTCGACATATATAGATGGTTTGGTATTAGGCACAGCAGGGCATACTGAAAAGAGCGCTAAAAAGGAAGGCTTTGAGATTATAGTAGGCAATTTCGAAGGTGTCGATAAACACCCTTCGACAATGCCTAATGCAAGCAAGCTCAAAGTCAAATTAATCTTTTCCAAGCAATCCGGGATTATCTTAGGCGGGCAGGTTGCCGGGGGGATGTCCTGCGGGGAGCTCATAAATATTATCGGCGTAGCAATTCAGAAGAGGGTTTCCTTGACAGAATTAGAAACATTGCAAATGGCTACCCATCCCTATTTGACCAGTGCCCCTACGATGTATCCTCTGGTTTTAGCCGCACAGGATGCATGCTGCCTTTAAGTTGAGGAGAGATTTATAAGTGAAAGAAAAACTTAAAAATTTTCTGTATTTATTTGCTTTTTCGCTGTTAATATGGCTTGCCCTTACTTCAAGCTTCAACTATCAGAAGCTCGCAACCGGCGTTTTAATTAGTTTAGTCGTTTCTGTTTTTCTAAATAATAATTATCTTAAACTTGGCCTTCCGCCATTTAATTTATACAGGCTCGGATTTTTTATTATATATTTATTTATTCTCTTTAAGGAAATTATAAAAGCAAATATCGATGTTGCTTACCGGGTTATCCATCCTGCTATGCCTATAAAGCCGGGCGTTGTAGTTATAAAAACTCGCCTTAAGTCTGATATTGCCAAGATGATTCTGGCAAATTCTATCACATTAACCCCGGGGACATTTACCCTGGATATTTTGGAGGATAAACTCCTTATTCATTGGATAAATGTGAAAACAGAAGATATAGATGAGGCAACAAAGATTATCGGAGAAAGATTCGAGAAATATTTGAAGGTGATATTTGCATGAGCGGGACTATTTTTCTTATAATTATAGGGGCAGGCATTATCTTGTGCCTTTTGCGTATGCTTAAAGGGCCTACTGCTGCTGACAGGGCAGTGGCATTAGATACAGTCTCTACGGTTACCACTGCCCTTTTAGTCTTTTTAGGATTTATCTTTAAAAGATATGTTTATTTAGATGTTTCTCTGGTTTATGCAATTTTAACATTTATAGGTGCAGTGGCCATTGCCAGATTTTTAGAGAAAGGAATTTAGCTTATGTTAGGGATTATAGTTACCGGTATCGGGGTAATATTTCTATTTTTGGGAAGCCTGGGAATATTTAGATTGCCTGATGTATATAACCGGCTTCAAGCAGGCACAAAATGCACTACCCTGGGGGCCTTCTTTACTATTATTGGGGTAGGTATAATGGAACCAACTTGGTTTTGGAAAACTTTAATTATTTCTGTGTTTATACTCATCAGCAATCCAATTTCTAATCACGCCTTAGGTAGAGCATCTTGTAAGAGCGGTGTCCCTCTGTGTGATAGAAGTGTTGTAGATAAAACTAAGGAATTTGGGGAATGTGAACCCCTCCGCGATGAGTTAGAACAAGGCGAGGAGACACGATGATATTTATTTTCTTTTTAATACTTTTGATGCTTACAGCGGCAATTGCCGCATCTATTTTTAAAGATTTAATAAATGCAGTAATCGCTATGGCTTTAGTGAGTTTATTGGCTTCTATTCTTTTTTACTTGTTGCAGGCGCCGGATGTAGCAATGGCTGAAGCCGCTATTGGAGCAGCCCTGACCACGGCTATTTTTATCATTGCCATAAGAAGAACAAAAAGGCATGAAGAATGAGAAGAATAATTAGTCTCATTTCGTTAGTCATCATAGCTATAGGAGTTATTTTATCCCTGGCCAGAATTCCATTTGGCGCGCCCAATAAAAAGATAGGCAGATACTATATTGAGAAAGGTATAGAGGAGACCGGTGCTACCAATATAGTTACCTCCGTGGTGGTAAATTATCGCGGTTTCGATACATTAGGCGAGATTACGGTTTTATTTATAGCTGCTATTGGTTTAGGCGCAGTGCTAAAGGCCGAAAAGAGAATGAAACTCAAGAGAAAAATAGAACCTGCCAGCCTAATCCTTTATACCGGATGCAGATTTTTATTTCCGTTTATTTTGCTTTTTGGTGCTTATATTTTTATTCACGGTCATCTATCCCCCGGAGGAGGGTTTCAGGGAGGGGCAGTTATTGCCTCCGGTTTTCTTTTAATCTATTTAGGTTGCCGCGGAAGAAGAATATCCGAAGCGCGAACTAAAGCCATAGACTCTTTGGGGGGATTGACTTTTGTGATAGTTGGGCTAATCGGTTTAGCCATAGGCGGATATTTTTTGATAAATTTCCTTCCCAAGGGAATTCCTTTTTCTTTATTTAGCGGGGGAATTATTCCTATCATCTATGTTGCTATTGGATTTAAGGTTGGTTCAGAATTGGCCGGCATTATTGACAACTTAATGGAGGAAAATGAGTGATTTATTATATAGGGGCATTTGGGCTCATATTTATCGGACTTTATATCGTTTTAGTCAAACATAATCTTATTAAGGTTATCATTGGCCTTGGCATCCTTGATACCGGAGTAAATTTATTTCTTATCTCTGTCGGTTATATTAGCAAAGGAACTGCACCTATTTTCTCAAAACCCGGGATAGAAACAGCTCGTATGGTTGACCCTGTACCTCAGGCATTGGTGCTGACAGCTATTGTTATCGGCGTATCAGTCCTGGCCTTAGCCCTCTCTCTGGCTATCAGGTTATATCAGCATTATGGAACTCTTAATCTTCGCAAGATAAGGGAGCAAAGATGGTAAATCCTGTACTTCTAATTGCTGTGCCCTTAGGACTAGCTTTTGCTATCCCTCTATTTGGGTTTATTTCAAAAAGAACGGTAAAATACATTCCGGCAGTTGCCCTTATTTTTAATCTTATTGTTTCCTTATCACTCATCCCTAAGGTATTACAAAATCCAATTATTGTTTCTATTGGAGGATGGCGTCCTCCTTTCTGTATTAATCTAGTAGCTGGCCCGGTGGGGATTTTATTTTCTGCTATTATCGCTTTAGTAGGACTTTTGGTTTCTATCTATTCCTTAGATTATATAAGAGGAGGCGCTACTGAGAAATACCATATACTCTACCTTTTACTTCTTACCGGGGCCACAGGGGTTGTTCTCACCGGAGATATATTCAACCTCTTTGTATTCTTTGAGATTCTTTGTATATCCTCCTATGCCTTAGTAGCCTATTTAGGAGATAAAGCTGGAATTGAATCAGCAGTGAAATATCTAATTCAGGGTGCGGTTGGTTCAAGCTTTTTGCTTATAGGCATAGGATTGCTTTACGGCCTTTTTGGAACACTCAATATGGCTGATATTGCTGGAAATATAAATTCAATAACTCCCATATCATTATTTGTTCCTTTAGTATTTATGATTACAGGTTTGGGAGTAGAGGCAGCTATATTTCCATTAAACGCCTGGCTTCCCGATGCCCACTCATCTGCGCCCTCATCCATTAGCGCTATTTTATCCGGAATTGCCATTGAAGTAGGTCTTTATGCGGTTGTCAGGGTTATATTTACTATATTTGGGGCCTCGAATATCTTTATGTTTCTGGTATTTTTAGGGATTTTGACTCTGTTAATAGGTGAGATGTGCGCCTTTAGCCAAAACAACATAAAGAGGATGTTGGCCTATTCCAGTATAGGCCAGATTGGCCTAATCCTGTTTGCTTTGGCCATAGCTACTTCTTTTGGAGTAACCGGTGGTTTGTTTCAGTTAATAAGCCATACCCTGGCTAAAGCCCTGCTCTTTTTGGCTGCAGGATATATGATTTATCGCAGCGGCTCTATGGATATTTCTAGTTTTGAAGGAATGGGTAAGAGAATGCCTGTTACTTCTTTAGCCTTTGCCATCGGGGCATTTTCACTGGTGGGGTTACCGCCTTTTGTAGGATTCGCGAGTAAATTCTTAATTGTCCGGGCTGCCTTGGCTAAAGAAGCACTCCTTTTCACCGTGCTTATCGGGCTTGTCCTGTTGGGCACAGTAATTGAAGGGGCATATTTCTTCCGGGTAGTGCAGACTATATATTTTAGAGGAGGAAAGGGCAATCCGGGAAGGAACGAAGCTCCCGTTATTGCGTTAATCCCTATATTTATCTTAGTAGTATTGATTATAGGTATCGGGATATATCCTAACTTTATGACCGGTATTTTAAACTCGGCTGCTTCAGAGCTTTTGAGTAGGTTTGAATATATCAGGAGTGTTTTAGGATGAGTTTAGAGCTTCTACTTATAATTGCCTTTGGTGGCGCGTTTTTTGTTTATCTTTTAGGAAAGATATCATCCATGTTGCGGGATTTCTTTGCTGTTTTTGTTTCTTTGGTTTTAGTGATTATTATTGCTTTTCTTTATGATAAACCCCTGGTTAGTACATTTTATTTGGGATTTTTCAGCCTGCCTCTTATTTTAAGACTAAATACACTCTCCTGGCTTTTTGCCATTACTATTACTACTGTAGGGGCGCTTTCTATTATTTTCTCTTTGAGTTATATAAAAGGGAAAGAGAGAACCAGCTTTTATTATCTAATGATGCTCCTTACTAATGCTGCCATGCTGGGGATTGTATTATCAGGCGATTTGGTCTCATTCTATATCTTCTGGGAGATTATGTCCTGGTCAGCGTTTTTACTTATAAGTTATAATCGAGGGCCAGCTTTAGCTGCCGGTATGAAATATATTATTATGTCCATTATTGGTTCTGTAGCGTTTCTTTTAGGGATGTTGTCAATCTACGCAAGTTATGGGACTTTGAGTATATTAGAAGTTGCTCCTCTTATTGCTTCTGCTTCTTCCGGCTACATTTTATTCATTTTGATTCTCTTCTGTATTGCCTTTGGAATTAAAAATGCAATTCTCCCATTTCATATCTGGCTTCCCCCTGCCCATTCCGAGGCCCCTTCACCATTCAGCGCTGTACTTTCCGGGATACTGATAAAAATGGGCACTTTTGGTTTTCTTCTCATTATCTATGTAATAATTGGATTGAAAACCTTTCTTACCTTAGGGAGAGGCTTATTAAGTTTTCACCATACCCTTTCTATATTAGGCGCGATTACTATTCTTATTCCTACCTTTATTGCTATTATTCAAAATGATGCTAAGAGGCTCCTGGCCTGGTCCACCATAGGCCAGGCAGGATATATAATTTTAGGAATTGCCTTTGGAACCAGTTTAAGTGTTGCAAGCAGCATATTTCACTTTTTAAATCATGCCGTATTTAAAGCCCTCCTTTTTATGGTGGTGGGGGTGGTAGAATATCGAACTAAGGGAATCAGAGATTTAAATTCATTAGGCGGGCTTATTAAGAAGATGCCGGTCACTTTTATTGCAGCTTTAGTAGGTATTTGCGGGCTAATCGGAATCCCCTTAACCAATGGATTTGTTTCTAAGTGGCTAATTTATAAAACCCTCATACTTGAAAGGGCCCCTTTTTTGGCTTTTGCTGCTTTGTTTGGAACCTGGGGAACTATCCTTTATAGCTATAAGCTTATTCACAATATATTCTTGGGCCAGCTTCCTGCAAAATATAAAAATATTAAAAAAGCCCCATTTAGCATGCAATTTCCTATGATGGTATTTAGCCTGATTATTATTTTCTTTGGCATCTTTCCCGGTATCCCCCTCAAAGTCATCAATGCCATTGGGACCTCTTTCGGTCTTAAACCTTTAGATGTAAATATCTGGGGGATTGCCTCAGAAACAGGGGCATTAAATACTATAAATATATTTTTTGCCATTTTAATAGCTGGGATTATTGTTTGGTTGCTTTTCCGTACAGGTAGAAAATCCGTACCTGTTCCTCAGGAAGATAGTTATGCTGCTGGAGCAGCCATTCCTAAAGAGAAATACCATTATACAGTTGAATTCTATAACCCTTTGTATAGGATGATTACTCCTTGCCTAAGAGACTTTGTAGATGAGTTTTACACCAAGCTCGCCGGGTGGACCCGGAACCTATGCAGTGGGATACGACGTCTTTACACCGGAGATGTGGGTAACTATGTTATGTATATAGTGCTATTTCTGGCGCTATTGATTTTCATTCAACTGACATGGAGCGTATGGTAATAAAAATTATTAAAATAATTTTATCTCCTCTTTTAGCATTTATAGCGGGGGTATTTTTTCTGGGTTTAGCCAGAAAGATTACGGCAAGGATTCATACCCGTTATGGCCCTCCTTTGCTGCAGCCGGTTATTGATATAATTAAATTATTTTATCAAAAGAGCATATCCCATGGGCCTATGTTTAACTTAGGGCTTATCCTTTCTTTAGCAGGTTCTATAGTTGTGGTTCTATTTTTGCCTTTTGCCCGGATGTGCCCGCTCAGCACCTCGGGCGGTTTATTGGTAATCCTTTATATTATGCTTTTTGCCCCGCTGGGGATGGCCTTAAGCGGCGGTGAAGCTGCTAACCCCAACATCAGCATTGGGATTTCCCGTAAGCTAATTTTGGGTTTAGGATATGAACTGCCCTTGCTTTTTATCCTTTTAGCGGTTATGACTCATTATAAGACGATTTCCATTATAAAAGTGGTGGAAATTCAGCAAGAGACGGACTGGGCCCTTATTTCTTATCCTTTATTCCTATCAGGTATAGCCTATCTTTTGATTCTGCCGGCCATATTGGGGATAAGGCCATTTGATATAGTATCTGCGCCTCAGGAGATTGCCTCCGGCCCGATGGTAGAATACGCCGGTAAATATCTGGCTTTAGTCTCTATCCAGCATGCTTTTAGCTTGTTTATCGGTATTGCCCTTTTTGTCAATCTGTTTCTGGGGGGAGCAAACAATCCCATCATTTTCTTTTTTAAGATGCTGGCGGTTTTTATCGCCGGCCTTTTTGTTAATGCAGTTTTACCTCGTTTGAGGATTGAACAGGCAGTTAGGTATTTATGGAGATGGCCTACTTTATTAGCTTTTTTGGGCTTGGTTGCAGTTTTGATAATCAGGAGATAATGAATGGATAGAAATCAAATTATAAAATGGTTGAGACAACCCGATAAAATGGCCCAGAAATATTCACTCTGGGCAATCTACTTCTGCACCGGTTGCGGGATTATTGAGGTTCCTCCGGTTATAACCTCCCGCTGGGATGCAGAAAGATTCGGAGTTATCCCCGTGGCTGCTCCACGGCAGGCAAATCTACTCTTAATTACCGGGTATGTCTCGATAAAGACCTTAAGGGCTATTATAAGGACATACGAGCAGATGCCCGAGCCGAAATACACAGTTGGTTTTGGCTCCTGTCCGATAAATGGGGGGATGTACTGGGATTCATACAATACCATAAAGCACTTAGATAAATACATCCCCGTAGATGGCTGGATTGCCGGCTGTATGCCCAGACCGGAAACTATATTCATTGCCATAACCCATCTCTGGACCATGATTGACAAAGGGATGGCAACCGGATATAAAAAATATAAAGGAAATTACAAATATTATAGGAAGAATCAAGAGAAGATTCTCGGTGAGCTTGACTGGCCGCCTTTATATCCAATAAGAGATTAGCATGAACAAATCGTTAAAAGAAGAACTTGAATCAAATTTTAAAGATATCCAAGTGAATATCCCTGAAGATAATAGGTTAATTATAAACATTAAAAAAGAACAAGTCTTGAATGTTTTAAGCTTCCTTAAGGGGAAAGGATACAATCGCTTAGTTCTTATATCCTGTGTGGACTGGGTTAAAATAGGCAAATTTGAACTGATATATCATATTTCTTCTTTTGAGAACGGATTGCATTTAATGCTAAAGACGAAAATCGAGCGGGAGACGGCAAGATTTATTACTGTTATCCCTGTATTTAAAAATGCTCAGACCTATGAGCGGGAAATATGGGAGATGTTTGGAATAGAGTTTGAAGGGAATCCCAGGTTAATTCCACTTTTTCTGGATAGATGGAAAGAAGGTCCTCCTTTTAGGAAAGATTTTGATATCCGAGAATATGTTGAAAGGACCTTTGGAGTGACGAGTAGAAGCCAAGAGAAGGAAGAAAAGGAATGAAAAAGACTTTAAATCCTGCCAAGGGTCATTCTACCAGAGAGTTAGAACTATATTTTGGCCCTCAGCATATGGGAATGGTGGGCAATTTTAGTATTACCCTTCAGGTCGAAGGCGACCGCATCCTGGAGGCCCGGGCCAATTCGGGTTTTTTACATCGGGGTTTTGAAAAATTGATGGAACTAAGGACCTGGATACAGAATTTTCCCCTTGTTTGCCGGTTGAATGTTATGGACCCGGACCCCTATGAGATGGCCTATTGCTTAGCTGTTGAAGAATTGGCCCATATAGTAGTTCCTGAAAGGGCAAGGTTTATCAGAACCATTTGTTTAGAATTAAGCAGATTGACCTCGCATCTTTTCTGGCTGTGGGGCTATGCTAATATGCTTGGTTTTGATACCCCTGGCCAGTGGTCTATGAGGGATAGGGATTATATCTTGGACCTCTTTGAAGACCTTAGCGGCGGAAGAGTTTATCACATCTATATCTGGCCAGGCGGTGTTCGTCGGGATTTGCCGGAAAATTTTAAGGAGAAGGCCCTGAAGACCTTAGAAACTATTGAGGGTAATCTTCCCGATTACGATAGCCTGTTTTTCAACAACCGCATTTTTATAGAACGGGCTAAAGGGATAGGTAAATTGACCCAGCAGGAGGCTGTCGAGTTAGGGGCTAGCGGTCAGGTTTTGAAGGCAACCGGTCTGAATTTAGATATCAGGAAACTTGAACCTTATGCTGTATATCAAGACTTGGAGTTTGAAATACCTACAGGGGAAAACGGCGATTCCTACTCTCGGGCTATGATAATTAGAGAGGAAATAAAACAGAGTATCTCTATCATAAGGCAGTGTTTTAAAAAAATACCTGAAGGCCCGGTTTATAAAAAGATTCCCAATCCATTTAAATGGAAAATACCTAAGGGCGAAGTTTATGTAAGGATAGAAGGAGCCAGGGGAGAAACAGGGCTTTATATGGTAAGCAATGGAGAGGATAAGCCATACCGGGCGCATTTCAGGTCGCCTTCTTATCCTCATGCCATTGTTATCTTAGAGAAACTGTTAAAAGGAGCAAGTATTGCTGATGTAGGTCATATTATGATGAGTTTAAATATAGCTGCTCCGGAGGTGGATAGATGATAGAAAAATCAAATATCAAAGAGAAAAAATCAAAAATTGCATTTTTTGAAATAAAAAGCTGGGAGAAGAAATTTTTAAAGGCGAGACTGAAGAAACACACCCTCCAGTTTTATAATGAACCGTTGGGTTCAGGCAATGTCAAAAAGATTGCGGATTTTGATATGGTTTCTGTTTTTATCTATTCAAAAATTGATAAGCCAATTTTGGATAATCTTTCTAAATTGAAATTGATAACTACCAGGTCTACAGGATTTGACCATATTGATTTAAAGGTGGCTAAATTAAGAAAAATTACTGTTTGCAATGTCCCTTTTTATGGGGAAAATACAGTAGCCGAGCATACCTTTGCCTTGATTTTATCTTTGTCTCGAAATATTCATAAGTCATATATGAAAACCTTAAGGGCCGATTTTTCAATAGAGGGCCTGAAAGGGTTTGAC
The DNA here is from genome assembly GCA_964570585.1 of uncultured Planctomycetia bacterium. GTDB lineage: Bacteria > Omnitrophota > Gorgyraeia > JABMRG01 > JAFGKX01. The sequence goes on along the minus strand of CAZMYR010000011.1, from coordinate 32,533 downwards.
ATCGCTGGGAAGACTTTAGGGGTTATTGGGGCAGGGCATATTGGCCTGCATGTAATCAGGATTGCTAAGGGTTTTGGAATGGATGTCTTAGCATATGATACTCATCAAGACAAATTTCTGGCTGAGGTATTGGGATTTAGGTATGTGTCGTTTAAGGAAATCTTAAGGAATTCAGATATAATTACCTTGCACGTTCCTTATAATAAATATACCCACCATCTCATTAACAAGGATACTATAAAGCTAATAAAAAAAGGAGCAATTCTTATAAACACTGCAAGAGGCGGCATCGTAGACACAGAGGCACTGATTGAGGGTATTGATAAGGGAATCTTAGGCGGCGCAGGTATTGATGTTTTAGAAGGGGAGGAGTTAATAAAAGAAGAGAAACAACTATTGTATGATAAAAAGAAATTGCAATCTTTAGGCAATCTTGTTAAAGGTCATATTCTTTTAAGAAGGGATAATGTCGTTTTTACTCCGCATATAGCCTTTTATAGCCAGCAGGCCTTAGAAAGAATATTGGATGTAACCGTGCAGAATATCATTGCTTTTTCATCGGATAAACCCCAAAATGTCGTTTGAGAAAAAAGTGAACCCCGTTACACCTTTTAAGAAGTTTAACGGGAAGTTTGAGTTATTATATTGATGATATATTATATAAAAATATATTATACAGAGAAATGAGGTCTAACGGGGTGAAAAAAGGAAGTATGCTAGGCCCATTCAGGGCAATTAAGTATCTTTTTAAGAAGCCAAAAACATTAAAATACCCTTTCGAGCTTAAGGAACCTGCAAAAAGACTTAGGGGATTTCATCTTAATGATTGGGATAAATGCACAGGCTGCGGCAAGTGCGCTGATATATGCCCTAATGAAGCAATTGAGATGATAAAGGTTCCTGAACTAAAGTCCAAGCTTGAAGAGGGCATAAAGAATGAAAGACCCAAGCTTGACTACGGTAGATGCTGTTTCTGCGGCCTTTGTGTGGATATCTGCCCTCCCGGATCTTTAAGATTATCAAGAGACTATTTTCACATTCACTTTGATACAGATACCTTTAAATTCATCCCCAGGGATGAACAAACGGATAAAGAACATTTTCTTCCAGCAGAAAAGTATTCTGTATTAAAAGCAAGCCTGGCCCATCGCAAAAAAGACAACGAGGGGTTTGTATCTGACCTTGAATATTCATTATTTGAACCAGAACGTGTAGATATGCCTCAGGTTAAACCCGAAGAACGCAAGCTGTCATTTATTGAACAGGTGATAGGCTATTCAAAAGAGCAGGCCAAAAAAGAGGCCTCTCGATGCCTGGAATGTAAATTGTGCGAGGAAGCCTGTCCGGCACATTTAAAGATTTCTGATTATATCAAGGCTATCTATGAAGATAAACCTGATGAATCTTTAAGGAAAATATTTGAGGATAACCCCATTCCTTCTATTTGCGGAAGGACCTGTATGAAGCATTGTGAAGATGCCTGTTCCTTAAGCATAAGAGGAGAAGCTGTAGCTATAAGGTGGTTAAAGAGGTTTGTTGCCGATTCTATCAAGGATTATAAGACCGCATTAGAACTTAAGCCTGCTAAAGCGACCGGTAAAAAGATTGCTGTTATAGGAGCAGGGCCAGGCGGTTTATCAGTTGCTTATTTCTTGAGACTTAAAGGGTATGAAATTACTGTATTTGATTCTTTACCGGGCGGAGGAGGGATGATGAGAATAGGTCCCCCCATTTATAGATTGCCTATCGAGGCGATAGATAAAGATGTTAACTATATTGCTTCTTTGGGAGTTGAATTTAAATTTAATGCCACTGTAGGTAAAGATGTATTGTTTAGGGACATTTTAAAAAGCTTTGATGCCGTTTATTTAGGGATAGGCACAACCGCATCTCGGTCAACAGGGGTGAAGAATTCAGATAAAGCCATACTTGCGCTTTATTTCCTGCAAGAGAACAAAATCGAAAAAGGTGTTAAAGTAGGTAAAGAGATTATTGTGATTGGCGGAGGAAATGTAGCTATGGATACAGCCCGGGAAGCCTCCCGTTTACAATATATGCAATATCCGGGAGAGAAGGTGACAACCAAAACAGTCTCTTTAGAAAATTGGGATATAATGCCCGCAACAGAAGAAGAGATTGAAGATGCGAAGCAAGAAGGGATTCAGTTTAATCCTGGCTGGGGCCCGAAAGAGATTAAAGTTGAAGGCGGTAAAATAAAAGGGCTTTTATGTATGAAGGTAAAATCTGTCTTTGATGAACAAGGCAGATTCAGGCCAACCTTCTATGAAGAAAAGGAGATGTTTTTAGAGGGCGATATGATAATTGAGGCCATTGGCCAGGCGCCAGATTTCTCATTTATGCCTGAGGAGCTTTTTAAGAAACTCGAGTTTACTAAAAGGAAGAAAGTGAAAGTTGATGAGGATGGAATGACCTCAATTCCTAAGGTATTTGCCGGTGGCGATATCGTAAATATAAATTTAGATGCTGTAACCGCAATCGCTGATGCCAAAATAGCCGCTGAAGGAATAAATAAATTATCATCATCAGAAAACACTTGACAAAAAAAGGAAATTTGTTATACTAATCTAACAAATAAAGGTAAATCTAATTTTAAAATGTGAGAGCAAACATGAAAAAAAGAAAATTGAGCTCAAATATGGAAGATTATTTAGAGGCTATAGTTGTTCTTAAGAAAAAGAATAAAATTTCCAGGGTTAGAGATATTAGTCGTTTATTGAACGTTGAACCTCCAAGTGTAAATTCTGCCTTAAACAATCTTTCAAAAAAAGGGCTCATAATTCATGAGCGATATGGCTATGTAGAACTTACACCAGAAGGAGAAAGATTAGCAGAAGGAGTATATAAAAAGCACAAGACGCTGATTAAGTTCTTAACAGAGATTTTAAGTGTTGACTCTAAGACAGCCGCAGAAGATGCCTGCAAAATGGAACATTCAATAAGCCCTCAAACATTTAAGAGATTAACAAAGTTTATAGAATTTGTGGAAACCTGCCCTGACCGCGATAGGCCTGATTGGCTAAAAAGTTTTGACCATTATTTTAAAACTGGCAAACGGCCGAGATGCAAGGTAAGACAGATGAAGCAAAAGGTATTGGCTAAAAAGTAATTTTTTTTATCTTAAAAGTTAGACATATCTAACATATTCAGAGGGAACAAACATATAAAGCCTGCCTGTCGGCAGGGAGGGAGGATAAAGATGTGTGTAAAGATATTGAAAGAACTAAAACCAGGCCAAAAGGGTAAAGTTGTGAAAGTAACAGGGGGCGGTTCTATTTATCGTAGAATTTTAGATATGGGTATTGTTAAAGGCGCTGAGATAGAAGTTGAACGAGTTGCGCCCTTAGGCGATCCTATCGAAGTAAAATTAAAGGGATATCATTTGTCTCTTCGTAAGAATGAAGCAGGGAGTATACATGTAGAGGTAAAGGGATGAGAGGACAGATTTTGCCTTTAGCTATGATAGTTCCCGGCAAAGAAGTAATTTTAATTTCCATAGCAGGCGGAAGAGGCCTAAGAGCAAGACTTACTGATATGGGATTAAATGCGGGTATGAAGTTAAAAATTTTGCATGCCCATAGACCTGGAGCATATATTATCCTTGTTGGTAATACAAGGTTGGTTTTAGGCTATGGCATGGCTCATAGAATTTTTGTAAAGGAGATTTAAAATGGCAAAGGAAATAACTATTGCTTTAGCAGGAAATCCCAATTCTGGAAAAACTACCGTGTTCAATAATTTAACTGGCACGCGCCAGCATGTGGGAAATTATCCTGGCGTAACAGTGGAAAAGAAAGATGGCAGTTTAAAATACAGGGATTATGATCTACATATAATAGATCTTCCTGGAACCTATAGTTTAAGCGCTTATTCGATGGATGAGATAATTGCCCGTAATTTTGTTGTAGAAGAAAAACCTGATGTAGTGATTGATATTATCGATTCCTCAAATTTAGAAAGAAATTTGTATTTAGCTACCCAGTTTATAGAATTAGGCGTACCTTTGGTTTTAGCTTTTAATATGCATGATATAGCCCGAAAGCAGGGGTTGAATATTGATAAAGATAGACTTTCTGAACTTTTGGGCTGCCCTATCGTTTTTACCGTGGCGACCAAAAGAAAAGGAATGGAAGAGTTGCTTGATGAGGCAGTTAAGGTAGCTTTCGGCAAGATTAAAACGAGAAAGGCTACTGTAAGTTACGGAGGGGAGATTGAAGAGGAATTGAGGAAGATAGAAGATATCCTTATAAAAGATAAAAAGTTAACAATAACATACTCATCCAGGTGGCTGGCAGTAAAACTTTTAGAGGGCGATAGTGAAGTTGCCAAAAAAGTTAGACAGAGTTCTTATTATGAGGAGATTTTAACTCAAGTAGAAAAGAGCGCCCGGCATTTACAAGGTATTTTTGGCGATACCCCCGAGGCAATTATTGCTGATGAGCGCTATGGTTTTATTAGCGGAGCTTGTTCTGAAAGCGCTAAAAGGACTTATGAGGTGCGTCATACCATATCTGATAGGATAGATAAGGTATTACTTAATAAGATTTTGGGTTTGCCTATCTTTTTGACGTCAATGTGGCTGGTGTTTAAGTTTACTTTCAAATTGAGTGAGCCTTTGATGGGTTTGGTTGAGACCGGTCAGGGGTGGTTAGGGAATCTATTTGGTGGGTTTTTGCCAGAAGGTAGCGCAGCTCAGTCATTAATTGTTGATGGAATAATAGGAGGGGTTGGAAGCGTACTTATATTTGTGCCGATAATATTTTTGTTATTTCTAGCAATGGCTTTTTTAGAAGACTCGGGATATATGGCAAGAGCTGCATTTATTATGGATAGACTTATGCACAAAATTGGTTTACATGGCCGCTCCTTTATCCCTATGCTTTTAGGTTTTGGTTGTAACCTCCCGGCGATTATGGCAACCAGAACCTTAGAAGATAGGAAGGATAGATTTGTTACTATTCTGGTCAACCCTTTTATAAGTTGTGGGGCAAGATTACCTGTATATACTTTATTCATAGGAGCTTTTTTCACAGAAGAGATTGCAGGTAATGTCCTTTTCTCTCTTTATCTTTTAGGGATTGCAGTAGCAATTATTATGGCAAAAGTTTTAAGAAAATTTCTCTTTAGAGGTCAAGCTGCACCTTTTGTGATGGAACTCCCTCCTTATAGGTTACCTACTATAAAAGGGTTATTTATTCATATGTGGGAAAGAGGAGGGGTCTATTTGAAAAAGGCAGGGACAGTTATCTTTGTTGGCTGTCTTGCAGTTTGGTTTTTGAGTAATTTTCCTTGGGAGCCCCAATATTCAAAAGATTATGATTCCTTAATCCGGCAGGTTCAGGGTAAGAAAGAGTTAATAACCCAGTTAGAAAATCGAAAAGCGCAAGAGAAGTTAGAAAAAAGCTATGCCGGAGGATTAGGGAAAACAATTGCCCCGGTATTTAAACCTTTAGGTTTTGATGATTGGAAAATGTCAGTAGGATTAGTGGGAGGGTTCATTGCTAAGGAGATTGTGGTTGGAACATTAGGTACACTTCATTCAGTCGGTGAAGCAGGTGAGGAATCTGAAAGTTTACGAGGGGCCCTAAAGAAACAAAGGCGCCCAGACGGAAGAAAGATGTACAATCCTTTAGTTGCTTATGCCCTTATGGTCTTTGTCCTTCTTTATATGCCCTGCGTAGCCACAATAGCGGTAATAAAGAGAGAGACAAATTCCTGGCGTTGGCCAATATTTGCTGCCTTTTATACTACTGCAGTTGCCTGGATAGCTGCCTTTGTTGTTTATCAAGGTGGTAGACTTTTAGGATTGGGAGGATAATAGAACGTTTAGATTAATTAATGAATCCCAAATCACGATTTATTGAAGGAAAAGAGGTGATAACAATAGATACACTAGTAAAACTTTGTTCATATTACGTAACTAATAAATAATAAATAGTCGAGAAAGGAGAAAAAATAAAATGAGAAAGATTGTATTAAAAGTTACTATGGTTAGTTTCTTATTAAGCGTAGTTGTTTTTTTTAACCACGGGGTTGCCTTTGCAAAAAGCATAGAAGCTGAAATCGCAGAGCTAAAGGCAAGGGTTCGTCAGTTAGAGGAAAAGCTCGCCGAACAGGAGGAAGTGGTTGAAGAGCAAGATGAAAAGATAGCAGAATTAAAAGAAGAGGGAGTTTTACCTGCATTAGCAGGTATAAATATCGGCGCAGGAGCCACTTTTATCGTGCAAGGCGCTATTGATGCTAATAATACAACCAAGAAGAATGAGGATGTAACCGATGCAAGCTATTCTGCTGATTTAGAGTTTGAGAAAGAATTTGGAGATTTTGGACTTGGATTTATTCACCTTGAGACAGCTGATGGGACAGGTGTCGAAGATGAATTAACCTTATTTTCTAATGTTAACAGAGACGCTGACGGTGGCGCTGGTAATGCTGTCTCTCTGACCGAGGTATGGTATGAACATTATCTGTTTGATAAGCAGCTTACTCTAACAGCGGGCAAAATAGACCCTACCTGCTATGTAGACCAGAATGAAATTGCCAATGATGAAACTGCTCAGTTTTTAGGCAGGATCTTTCGTAATGCTTCAACAATAGATTTTACTGATAACAATGCAGGTATACATGGACTTATTGCGCCTGAGCAATTTTCCTGGATTGAATTTGAAGGAGCGGTCCTTGATGGCGATGGAGATTGGGAAGATGTTGGAGACGACCTTTTTACCACATATCAGATTAACCTAAAACCAACGTTTTTAGAAGATTTATCAGGAAACTATCGTATCTATGGCTGGTATAAAGACACCCCTTATATAAAATGGGCTGATTCTGGACAGCAGTTTGAAGAAAAGTACGGCTTTGGCGCAAGCGTTGATCAACAACTTAGCGATATCTTTACTGTATTTGGACGTTATGGTTGGTGCGACCCTGATGTATATGCTTCTGGAGAGAGCTTTACCTTAGAACACACCTGGTCAACAGGTTGTCAACTTAATGGCCAACCCTGGGGAAGAGAGCAGGATCATGTAGCTTTAGCTATTGGTATGGCTATGCCAAGCGATGAATACAAAAAGGCAGGTTCTGATCTAAAAGCAGATGATGAAGGCCATGTTGAGGTATATTATTCATGGCAGGTCAACGAGCATCTTACTCTTTCACCGGATGTTCATATAATATGGAATCCTTATGGAGATGACCACAGCGTAAGTGGTGGGAAAAGGGACGATACCATTACTGTTATAGGCTGCAGAGGTCAGGTAGATTTTTAAATTATTAAACTTCCATCTTAAAAGCGCTGTTTGAAAAAAGTCAGACAGCGCTTTTTTATACTATTGTTTTTTGTTATGGATTTGTTGACAGATTGGTAGTTGTATGATATTATCTGCTTTGAGGAAAGATGGTTAATATTAATCAAGATAAATTGCATAGTCTCTGTTGCGAATTTGGACTTTCTTTCGTTACTTTATTTGGCTCAAGGGCAAGGGAGAAGAGATGCTTTAAGGGAGATTTTGATTTGGCAGTTTTAAGCCAGAGAGTCCTTGATGACGATAAAGAATTAGAATTAGTTGCTCGGTTTTCTCAAATTTTAAAAAGTAATAAAGTAGACGTAATTGTTTTGAATTTTGCTTCGCCCCTTCTTCAATATGAAGTGGCAAGAGAAGCTGTACTTCTTTATGAAAAGATACAGGGTTCATTTGATGATTTTAGATGCCTGGCCATTAGGAAGTGGGATGACAATAAGAAATTTACTAACTTAAAAATTGATTATATCAAGGATTTTATCAGGGAGAAATCTGTTGCTTAAGGTAGAGCCAACGATTGAGAATTTTACTGAATATGTCCGAGAAGTGGAGAGATTTATAGAATCCCACCAATAATTTCTTCAGTTTTCCTATCAAAGATTGCAGCTATATAAGAAATGGTGGCAGCCACCTATTTTAGATAGAAGAAATTATGCTATTTAAAGACCTAATAAAACGTTGTAGAAGCTACAGGCGGTTTTACCAGGATTATAAAATTGATGTGAGAGTTTTACGGGAATTAGTCGACCTTGCCCGTTTATCTGCCAGCGTTGCGAATTTACAGCCGTTAAAATATATACTTTCCTGTAAGCCTTTAAAAAATAACCTGATATTTCCGGCATTATCCTGGGCAGGGTATATAAAAGATTGGTCTGGGCCACAAGAAGGCGAAAGACCATCTGCTTATATCATTATCTTAGGGGATAAAACAATAGCCAAAGCTTCTGAATATGATTGTGGTATTGCCGCTCAGAGCATTTTATTGGGTGCAGTAGAAAAAGGTTTAGGTGGCTGTATGCTCGGCGCAATAAATGGAGATTTGCTTAGAAAGAATTTAAATATACCGCAGCAATATGATATCCTGCTTGTAATCGCACTCGGAAGGCCTAGAGAAAAAGTAGTGATAGAAGAGAGCAAAGGGGATATTAAATATTATCGTGATAAAAACAACACTCACCATGTGCCGAAAAGACCCCTGGATGAGATTATTTTAAAGATATGAGTGTAACAATTAAATTTTGCGGAGGGGCAAGCACCGTTACAGGTTCTATGCACCTTGTATCAGCTGGCCGCTCGAAAATATTATTAGACTGCGGCCTTTTTTATGGACACAGGGATGAATATTATGCCGTTAATTCTAATTTCGCATTTAATCCACAAAGCTTGAATGCCTGTATTTTATCCCACTCTCACATAGACCATTGCGGAAACCTCCCCACTCTTATAAAGAAAGGTTACAGGCGAAATATATACGCTACCCCGCCCACCAAAGGCCTTTGCCGATATATGCTCCCTGACAGCGGTTTTGTTCAGGAGAAGGATATAACATATGTAAACAAAATAAATAAACGAAAAGGCCTTCCCCTGCGCTTTTCGCTTTATACCAGGAAAGAAGCGGAGAAATCCATTAAATATTTCAGGCCCATCCAGTACCATAGAAAATTTCCTGTTTCAGGAGATATTGATTTAACATTTTTTGAGGCGGGTCATATTCTCGGTTCGGCAGTATCTGTCCTTGATATAAAAACCCAAAAGGGCGTTATGAGGATAGCTTATGCCGTAGATTTAGGTAGAAAGGATATGCCGCTTCTTAAAGACCCGGAGATCCCAAATGATATAGATTATCTTATTATTGAAAGCACCTATGGCGGCAGGAAACACGGTAGTATAAAAAATGCTGAAAGGATACTTGCCGATGCAATAAACCGCACTATTAAGCGGGGCGGAAAGATTATTATTCCCTCATTCGCTCTTGAAAGGACGCAATTGGCAGTATTTTTTATAAGCGAACTTATGAAGAGAAAGAAGATAAAAAGAATCCCGATTTATGTTGACAGCCCTCTGGCGGTAAACCTTACGGATGTATTCAGGAGGAACTGGGAATATTTTGACGATATAACCAGAGAGGCTTTCCTGAGAGAAAAGGATCCCCTCGGCTACGACAATATTACATACATAAGAAGTGTCAATAATTCAAAAAGATTAAACAACGAAACAGGGCCGATGATAATAATATCCGCTTCCGGCATGTGCGAGAACGGACGGATTCTGCACCATTTAAAAAATAATATTGAGAATCCGAATAATACAATTCTCATTATCGGTTATATGGCAAAAAATACTTTAGGAAAGCGCATTGTAGAGAAAAACGAGCAGGTAAGAATATTTGGCCGGTTGTATGAGCTAAGGGCTGAGGTTGTAGTTATTAATGCTTTCAGCGCCCATGCCGATGAGAATGGATTAGTGGAATATGTTAAAAATTGCAGAGGAAAATTAAGGAAAGTTTTTATCGTTCACGGAGATGAAAACCAGTCAGAAATTTTGAGAAACAATCTTAAAAAACTCAATCTGAAACCACGCATTCCCTCCAGAAATGAGGTTATTTTTCTTAAATCGTAGTTTGTAACAGTCCAATCATCAGAATCAAAATCTCTTTTTTCGGTTGACATTTTTTTCATATTGTGTTACACTCTAATTAGAGTGTAACAAGAGCCTAAGGAGGTGCCGGGTGAAAAAAGAAGAAAGGGTTACTATAAAGATACCGCGCCCGCTTTATGTAAAATTATGCAAGATAATAGAAGGCTCCGGTTTTAATTCAGTTACAGATTTTATCATTTATGTGCTGCGCGATTTAGTTTCTGCTAAAGCCAAAAAAGCCGAAGGTGAAAGTTTGACCGGGGAAGAGATAACTCTCATTAGAGAGAGATTAAAGAATTTAGGTTATCTTTAAGATAATATTGCTGAAGGGAGAAACAGAATGGGCATAAAAATACTTTTTATTATTCCGCTTGCATTTATTTGTGAGTTTATGGACTCATCTTTAGGAATGGGTTACGGAACAACACTTACGCCTATATTGCTGCTTATGGGATTTGAGCCTTTGCAGGTTGTCCCGGCAGTGCTATTGTCGGAATTTGTGACCGGGTTTACAGCTGCCTTTTTTCATCATAGTATTCGAAATGTAGATTTTAAACCAAAGTCCAAAGATACTAAAGTAGCAGTGATGCTTTCGGCATTTAGCATAATAGGGGTAATTATCTCTGTTATATTAGCGGTTAAACTACCTGTTAAAATAGTCAAGTTTTACATAGCATTCATAGTTCTTGCAATGGGTATTTTTATACTGGTTACCAGAAACAGAAGAATCCGTTTTACATGGAGAAAAATCATTGCCTTAGGAACTGTGGCGGCTTTTAATAAAGGGATCACCGGTGGCGGGTATGGCCCATTGGCGATGGGAGGACAGATGCTTTCCGGGGTTGGAGTTAGAAACGCAGTGGCAATTACTTCTCTTTCAGAAGGGGTTACGTGTTTTGTTGGAATAATTTTATATTTTCTATTTAAGGCAGAGATTGACTGGACATTAGCGCCATGGCTTATGGCAGGAGCAGTGCTCTCTGTGCCATTAGCAGCGCATGCATTAAAGAAGGTAACCGAAAAGAGAGTAAAGCTTGCCGTAGGGATAGCAATTATTATATTAGGCTGCCTGACAGTTCTTAAGATATTTTGATAGCCGACCTATACGCACCAATCATATAAAAAATAGGGACAGGTACAATTTTTACCGCTGTAATTTTTACTAAGAATTGTACCTGCCTTGATAAAAAAGTCGATTTTCCTATTTTTATATTGACGACATCCCTTTTTTTTACTATAATATTAACAACTTTTATAAGAATATAATTAAGTATAAATAAACCTCGCCTGGCAGATTAAAAGCAGGGGTTTATTTTTTGGTATGAATGTCTATAAAGTAACGTTCAACGTAATACTTATCATATCCTTGCTTGTAAACAGCGCAGGGCAGAGTTATGCCTTAAGGCCTATGGCTGCAGCATGCAAATCCTCTCCAACCGGTAATAAACCTGAGCCCCTGCTCCATTTTCCTAAGTGGTTGCGGGAAAGGCTTGAACTTGAACCAGAGCTTACTCAAGACTTAGGCAAAGAAGCAGCCCAGTTTGTTCTAAAAGACTGTAGCTTTGCTTTCATTGGCCGCATTTCCGATATCCCCAGAAGATTATGGAAAAAATTAAAACCGGTAAAATATTTTAACAACCAGGCCGTCGTCTGCGAAAATGCAATTTCTTCTATGGCGAAGATTCTTAAAAAAGCTATCCCCAGATATAAATCTCTCTCTGTTAAATCTGTCGAAACAGAATTGTTGCAGGTTGCCCTTTACTATGGAGAACTCGAATTAAAGATAAAGCAGAGGGAACTCAGTTTTGATAAGCTAAAAGAGGAGATACTTAATGTTTACGGAGAGACGAGAGTCCGCTGTCCGGAATTTCGTGCCTTCCTGCAAGGGGTTAGTCGCCAGTATGGATATAACTTTAGAAAAGATACAAAGCTTTTGCGTAAACTTATCGTACATTTTATTACTGAGGTCGTTCTTTTTGGCAACCTTCCCAAGGTTATTTTAGATAGTTCAGGGAGGTCGGATACGGAAGAGGGTATCAGCCGCGATATTGTGCAAGCTTGCATAAAATTTATTGAAGAGACTAAACTCATTTCAGGAGGAGAAATAAAGACGCTTAAGGAACTCGCTAAGAAAGGCGGTGCATCGCAAAGAGAAAAGAAAAAGATGATATTAAGCATCTTTGACTTTATGCCCAGAAAAAAGGTAGAAGAGAAGATCAGAAGAGCGCTTAAGGAGGACAAACAAAGAAAAGACAAGACTTCGCAGCACACCATTCGCCGTAGACAACAAGCAACATTTGTAATCGAAGCACAGCAAAAGGGTGTCCTGGCTGGTTTGGAGATAGCCATGTTAGTTTTTAAAATGGTGAATCCCCGGCTTGAAGTTAAACCCCTATTGCTTGACGGAGATGAATTAAGAAAAGGAAAGCCTATTTTAATCGTAAGAGGAAACGCAAGGAGCGTGATGGGCGCAGAAAGGGTCGCCCTTAATTACCTGCAGCAACTCTCCGGTATTGCTACCATGACCGCCAAATTTGTTAAACCTACTGCGGGAACTAACGCCAAAATCTTAGACACCCGCAAAACTACTCCCGGGATGAGGGCCTTCCAGAAATATGCGGTAAGAGTCGGCGGCGGCAAAAACCACAGGATGGATCTGGAAGAGATGGACTTGATAAAAGACACCCATCTTGATCTTATCAGGCAGGAGCTCGGTAAAGATGAAGGTATAATTACCGAAGCGGTAAAAAGGGCACGCGCGGAGGATAAAAACATATTTATAGAAGTAGAGGTCCAGAGTGTAAAAGAGGCAAAAGAGGCCCTTGAAAACGGGGTAGACCGCATCATGCTCGACAACATGCCCTGTTCGGAGATGAAAAAGGTGGTAAAATTTGTCCGCAGGTCAGAATATTATAAACTTCACAGTAAGCCCACTATAGAGGCTTCGGGAAATGTAAACCTTAGAACAGTTGGGTCCATTGCAGGTACAGGAGTAGAGTATATTTCTGTAGGTTTAATTACGCGTTCTGCGCCTTCCCTGGATATTCATTTGAAAGTAAAACCAGTCGCTGAAGAAGTCGATATTAATAAGCTAGTAAGTGCTCTAACTAAAGCAATGAGAGCAGCTAGAACAGCGGCAGGCATGCCAGGGCTCAAGATAAAATCCTCCTCAGCTGGCAATAACGATGCAGATAATTTGTTAAATGAAATAAAGTCTATGGAAGAAAAAGAAAAACACTTATTAACAATTTTGCCTCGAAAGGTTCGACCAGCTTTGGAACGCATTATTGCCACAAGAAAAGAAATTTCTGACCTCTGTCTCAAGCTTAATCGTGTTCCACCAGAAGTTTATTACACTGTTGCTGCAAGACAAGCCTCCTGGCTAAGGGATTCCTTTCCCGAAAAAAGAAATACCGCAGTGAGGTATTTAAATGAATGTAGATTGGTCGCGAAAAGGAACCAAAAACAGAGGCTTCTGTCTGAATATATCAGTCTAGTATCTAATAAAATTATTGACACTTTAGGACTAATAGAAAACTTAAAGCAACCATTACTTGTTGCTGAAATATGGTCCAGGTTATTGCACAGGGAACCTACGCATAGAGAAGTTGGAATGCTGTTGAACATCTGTAGACACGCAAGGCAACAAAATTCTAATGCCCCGTTTGTTAACTATGTAGTAAAGTTTGTATTAAGCATTTATTTGGATAAAATTGGAGTTGGAAACATTAGAATTGAAGCCGATGAAATAGACATCCCACTAGCGATGAAGGACTTTATGTCAATGTGTGATGTCCTGCCAGAGGTCTTTAAAGGGTTTTCTGATGAATTGAAAGATTTGCTTGCAAGAATACCCGACCAAATTCGGGTTAGCCTTGTATATAAACCCGACCAGCCGCCAGCCTGGGTTGACGAAGAAGATCCAGCTTCTCCCTTAGTAGTTAATACGTATTGTTTCTTTCATGCATTTGGTCCGGCTGCGGGGCGACCTGCTTTATATGTTGGCAAAGCTGTAGTCCATGAAATTTTTCACAAGTTGGTATTAAATTTTGGCTTATTTACAAATGGAGAAATCTTACAACTAGCTAGGGCAATTGGAGTCGTGGGCATTATTGAAGGCGAAACACTGGAAGGATATACATTTGTTAGGATCGATGACATAAAAGTAGATGATCTTCCGAGGCTTCGTCAATTAGGCTATGGTCATTGGGTAAGAAGAGAAAAAGATGGTAGTTTATTAGTGAGGGCGCGACAAGAAAAAGGGTTTTTAGAAGCTATCGAACCATCTTTGCAACAACGTTACGAAATCGGTGTGAAGGTTTTACCTAACGGTGACCCGGAATATTGCTACCTTACGCCTTTTGAATATATATCAGAATTTGCGGAAGCGTATTATTATGCTAATCCTAATCCTGGAAATTATGCAAAATTCGTAGGTCGCTATGGCGAAGCTGGTAGGATTGTTACAAAGGCGGTTGATCGCGCCAAAAACACCTGGGCCGTAACTGTAAACAAAGAAGCAAAAGTCTCCCTAGCCGGAAAAGATACTTATTGGGGTAGTTTCTGGCAGCCTAAAGAAGGTGACCAGGGAGCTTTCCAGGGGGAATACCCCAAAGAAGTAACGGGTTTTCTACTAAACACCATAAAAGCCATGCTCCACGCTGACCGAACTGCTAAAATTATCGATATTGGCTCAGGAGCAGATATGTGGATTTTAAAGCAAATCGAAAATGCCTTAACAGGACTTGATTTATACGGATTGGATGTTTTAGATGAATCAGACATTAGGGAATCCGCAACAAGCAATATAACATATAGTCAAGCCCTTGCTAACAATACCGGCTTTGTAGAAAGATTTTTTGATGTAGTTGTTTCAACTTTTACTGTAGATTATTTAGATCGGGAGAGCGTAGTAAAGGAAATATTTCGTATTTTGGGTGACAATGGAATGGCTATTTTTGTTTTTCATCATCCTGAATCAAATATCATACCTGTTTTTCGTGTAGCAGAAATTACATTAAATGCAAATAAGATGTCTTTACTACAAATTAGAAAGTTTATAGAAGACGAAGATTGCCAAGCTATCAATCAACGTATTGAGCACATAGAAGCGAACTTTAAAGCTGCGCTTGTTCCTTCACGTGAATACAAAGAAGAAGAGTTAAAAATACTCTACGAAGCCCTGAAAATCCAGCAACACTCAGAGATTAAGGATAAGCTAATCGAACGCATAATCAAAGATTTAGCAGAAATTGAGAAAGACCTCACTCCCATTACACACTTATTAGAAAATCTCTTTATGAGCGCTGAAGAAATTTTAGAGTTTTTTGATTCTGTAGGGTTTAAGGCTGATGTGCAAATACTGAGTAACGATAAAGATGTCCCTATAGGATATGGAGTTATAGCAGAAAAGGCAGGCCCTGGTATTAGTCATGCTTCGAGAACCACAAGGCAAACTGCAAGAGACACTTTTACCCAGGCCCCTAAAATCACTGCCGCAATAGGAGCCGCCGCCTAATATTTCCCCTTACCTCTTAATTTACAAACAGTTATGCTAATTCCCTACTTAAAATACCTTATTCTATTCATCTTACCCTTATGCCCCCTATAATATCCTTATAACACCCGTTATATATACCTAATAGAGAGCAACCTCCTCTAAAGCCAAGGTTGCCTGGCCCCCACATCTTTGTTTTGCGAAGCAAAACAGTGGGGGCCTTACCCCGTACCCGCTGTCCCCTTTATACATTTGTCGCTGTTTTTATATTGACAACATCACTTTTTTTTACTATAATATTAATACCTTTTACAAGAATATAATTAAGTATAAATAAACCTCGCCTGGGAGGTTAAAAGCAGGGGTTTATTTTTTACGACGTGTATTATGTCTATTTTATGTTGTAGTATGTCAGCGTAAAGATGTAGTATGTCTATTTAAGGTGTAGCATACCTTTTTGAGGGTTTAGTATGTTTATACAACTTTTAAAACTTACCTTAATACTTATCTATCTTAAAGAAGCTGCTGGAGTGGACTGTCTGCCTTTAGTAGACATTGCTAGTCAGGATGCTCTTAGGCCTATGGCTGTGCGAATTTCAGATGATACAGACATTCTTTCAATATCACAGAAAGCCAGTAGTGCAGGAGATTCTACTAAGGGCCACAGCTGCCCAACAAGAAGCCTTGATGTTATATCCAAAGAATTTCAGATAAGGAATCGTATGTGGATGACATCAGATGAGGCAGGGAAGAAAAGAAGACTTCAGAGGCTGAAGTATGTGATTGAGAAGACAAAAGATATGCCCGATTTCTTGATTAAAAGATTCAAAGACAAAAAGATAATAAGCGTTATTGTCTTAGGCACTTATCTCTGGTTTGAGAGGGCGTCTGATATAGAGCTTTTGATTATTACCAAGGGAAAAGATAAACTCGAGATAGTTGATAAGGATTTCATACCTATGAAGAAGATAAAGGAGCTTCTTAAAGATAAGAAAGTATCATTAACTGCAATAGAATGCATCGGTGCAACTATTGGCTATGATAGCCTGAAAAAATTGGATTCATTACAGGCATATAGCTATGCCGTAAGAGGCTATCGTGAGGGAATTACCATATTTGGGATAGACCCTTATAAACCTAAAGAGTTATCCTCATGGGCTGAGAAGATACAACATCTGGATTTTTTATTGGATAGCAGTGAGATTTCATTAGAGGAACTTGAGGACGCAATAGCTAAATCTCTATATGATGAACGGGCTGCGCGAGTTGTGCCTTTGTATAAGGATAGAATAGGGGAAAGGACAACTGAAGCGATATCAATGTTAAAGGAGATAGCTAGCAGATATGGAAAGAGGGAAATGATTAAGTCGCTAACAAGAAAGAACCGCATCTTCTGGATGGTATATCCAGGGAGAAGAGGCTTAATTTTTTAGGAGACTTCATGTTTTTAGGATATGAGACAATTCCATTGCCAAAGGAGGTACTTGAACGCATAGCTGATCCTAAGATGAAAGCTGGTGCAAAAATAGCCGAAATAAGGCAAGCACGAGGAAAGAAACCGAAAGACATATTGGCGCGCATATCTGAAAAGATAAGAAAAGGTATTGCCCGTTCAAAAGAGGCTATTGACGAGGCTGCATATTCAGATATCGAGAAGGGCAAAAAGCCTCCTCTCCCCTGCTATCTATTCGATATCTCAAGAGAGCTTATGATAGACCCGATTTACATAATAGATGGAAGGGATTGGGAGAGGGCGTCTGCTGGCTTGCCGGATAATGAGAAGATGAAATTATGCCGGCGTAGAAAGGGCTGGACCCAGGAGGACTGCGCACTCGCTTTTGAAAAAGCAGGATTGGATTTTGGTGCCAAGAGTAGTACAACTACAAAGACAGGATGGGTCTCTAAATGCGAGCAAGGCAAAATAATACCAACCTTTAAAGAGGCAGAGGCGATCGGAAAGGTTTTTTGTGACAAAAGCCTATTTGAGGAAGTGACAAAAAAGGTCGTGGTGTTTTTAGATGGAGTCGCACACACAAAGATACGCTGCTTTTTTGCCAAGCATCCGGAGGTAAGTGGAATGACTCCTTCGGAGATTGAAAGAGACTATAATATACCTGCAGTGAGCATACGTACCTTTTTGAGGAAGCATCCAACAGCAGTAGATACTTATGGTATTAAATTTCGGGAGGAGAAAAAACCTCCGGGGAAAAGACTAAAGGTTACAGCAGAAGAGGCAGCTGCTAAACCTGAGCCTAAAAGACCAAGAGGGGCGGCCAAGGCTAAGGGCCCAGAGGGAAAAGGACTGAGATTGCCTGGTGATAAGCGAACCTCAGGCCTACCCCAACTTTTTGCCGAGCATCAGGAGCAGATAATTGGAATGACTATTGAACAGATTGCAGTACTACTAGACAAGCCTGCATCAACCATTAGAAATTTTTTGTGGCATAATTCGAGTTATGTAGAATTTTATGGTGTTGAAAAAAAGGAAAAAGGAAAAAAGCCAAAAATCACAATAGAGGAGGCGGCAGAAAAGGCAGCGGAAAAGGCAGAAGAAGCAGAAGCCATGCCAGCAAAGAAAAAAGCAGCAAAGAAGGCAAAAAGGACGAGAATTGTTGAGACAACAGGGGAAAGAGTTAGAAGGATACGGTTAAAGGCTACGGCAGTAGGCCTGGAAGTAGACCATGCTATTTTTGAAGCTGTTCAAATCTTTGAATGTCTCAGATCACCTAAACACAGAGGCCTGGTTGAGGCCCTGGATATTGAAGATGCCATATCTGAGTTAAGGTCTGTATGCGATGGGCTTGAAGAAGAACTTGAGCCAGAAAAACGGTCTGATATAAAGTTAGTATGGATGGAGATAAGAAAAAGATGGATAGAGACAAGGAACTTACTGCGAAGGCTCAAGCTATTGGTACCAACCGGGTTATGCGATTGGGATAATCCGCAAATAAGACAGAAGGCAACCGAGATAACCAAAGAGTCAAATACTGATACATACTGGAAAAATGATATAGTTAGATGGGTTAATCAGAATATTAGCCTTGTTTCCAAAGAC
Organism: uncultured Planctomycetia bacterium; assembly: GCA_964570585.1. Lineage (GTDB taxonomy): Bacteria > Omnitrophota > Gorgyraeia > JABMRG01 > JAFGKX01. Next base: position 14,025 of record CAZMYR010000011.1, on the reverse strand, counting down.
AGTGTATGCTGGAAAACAAAGGCATCGGTGACATTTAGTCTCTTAAAAGGTACGGACTTTAACCGGGCAAATTTAACAATAGCCATGCTAAGGTCCATCGGTATTCCTGCACGTTATAAGATAATGAGCCTTAAAGGAGAAGCAGATAAGGATATGCCGCCTACAAGGAAGGTCGAGACAACAGAACATGTCGTGGTCGAGGCCCTGATATGCATAGAAGAGATTTGGGATGAGGTGCTGGAAGAGACTCATAGAAAATACAAATGGATAACTTTGGAGCCTATAAAGGATGAAAAGGTCATAGAATCTTATGTGGTTGATAATATAGATGAGTTTGCTCGTAAAAAAGCAAGAGAATATAAGCGCAAGCCGCGAACCAGAGCAGGAGGCCAAGGAGGAGCTCGAGGCAGAGCCAATCCTTCACAAGAACTGAAGGCGCTTATGGCAATTTCCCAATCAGCTTAAAAAAGACTATTATGGGAAAATTAAGCAGAAGGTTAATAACTATTTTAGTTATGCTCATGTTTTCTGCTGAGTGCACAGGCATTGAGCATTTATCTTCAGTGCTCCATGCTGAAGAAGATGCCCTAAGACCTATGGCTGCCGCGGCTTCTAACAACGTCAAAATAATAAAATTGAAAGAAGGCATTGGATATGAGGTTGAAGACCTTCCTCCCGATGTAATTAATAGGCTGCCGCGGATTATGGAAAGAGGCAAAAGGATTGCTGCGGTAAGGATAGCACGAGGTAGGAGGACAGTAGATGTAAGGGGAGAAACCGGGATATCAAGCGGAGGATATTCAGAGATCGAATCCAGCGAAGGTGTCCCCACACCGAAATATCTATACAGGATATGCAAGGTGTTTAAGATAGACCCTATCTGGATAATTGACGGAAGAAGTTGGGATGAGGTCAAGGATAAACTGAAAGACTACGAAAAAATGTATCGGTTAAGGTTAAGAAAAGGAAAGACCCAGAAGGAAATAGTAATAGCCTTAAAAGACGCAGGATTAACATTTGACTCAGATAATCTTGATGCACAAAGAAGCACATATTCGAATTGGGAAAATGCGAAGGCAAAACCACTCCATGGAGATAAGGTTGTTGTTGCAAAAGTCCTGGGCGATGATACGCTTTTTGAATTGCCTGACGAATTTAAAGGAGATATCGAGCTTAAGATTATGCCGGGTGTTCCAATCCACTCAAAAATAAGTCTTGGGCTGGCTTTTCGCTGGAAAGAAATGCAAGGGTGTACTATTGAGGAGGTGGCTGAAAAAATAGGTGTAGTAAAGGAAAGCGTGAAGGCTTTTATTAAGAAATATGGCGGAGAAAAAGTTACAGAGTTCTACGGTATTGACTTAAGGAAAAAAGCAGCAAGAATCCATGGGAAAGTAGAGAAGAAACGAGTTAAGAAGAAGCGGAAGAAGGTTGCCGTAGCAGAAGATTTTTTGGCAGGCTTGGTTAGGGATTTGAAACATTTAAAGCAAGATGAATTCGGTTTTTATTTAAAACTATTGCTGGATTTAATTAAAAAAGGCAGGAGGCAGGATAGGGAGGAGCTGATAGCTTCATATTTTAACAAAAAGGTTCCTACAGGTGAAGATATTGGAAGATTATGCTCGAGCTTAACAGCGCTTTTGGAATTTAGTAGTAGTTCGAGTAACAAGGTGCGCATAAACCTCGCGGTTATACATGCGCTTACCCAATTGCGCGCTGAATATAAGACATTATCAGCGGCAAAGAAGATGCTTGAGTTTATAGGTTGTAAGAGTAAATATAGAAAGGCAATAGAATCCGCAGGTATAAAGTTTTTTAAATCTATTCCCGATGAACTGGTATTTTTTTATGATAAGAAAAAGCAGAAAAAAGGAGAATCCAAGTTATTAACAGACCTATCACTATATAATTACAATATTGAGAACCTACCAATACTTTCTCATTTAGGTGAGATTAAATTAGGTGTGCTTATGCAGTTTAAAGACAAAGGCGCAAAAAAACAGCTTATGACTTGCAATCTTAGGCTTTTAACTAGTATAGCCAGGGAATACCTATGGAGCGGATTTTCTATCATAGATTTAACTAGCGCTGGCTATGAAGGCCTTGATAAAGCAGCAGATATGTGGGAGGCGCGGCGTGGAGATAGGTTTTCAACATATGCGACTCATTGGATAAAACACCGCATAAGAAGACACATAGGAACCCAAAGGGCCTGGATAGAAATTCCGTATGATATAGGAGTTGAAATCATGGCTTATGAAAACAAATGCAGGGAGGTAAACATAGAGCCTGCGGACGAAGATTTAGACTCCTCTGTGATTACAGGGGCTATTAGGATGGATGTTAAAGAGGTTGATAAGATAAGACAGGAAATCTCTAAGATGTCATCTTTGCAGTCCAGGAAATATATAGATTTTGGTGATGTCCGCATAGATTTTACTTATGAAGATTATTTGATTTTTGAGAAAAGATGTAAAGAAAAAGAGATAGACCCCGAAGATAGGGATATAGACTCATTGCAGATTGCAGAAGCGATTGATATGGATGTGGAGGTAGTAGAAGATATAAGAAACGAAATCTTTAAAACGCTATTACGGGAGTCTGCGGATTTCAGCGATGATAGAGTAGATATTATCAAGGATGATATAGCTGTTGAGAAAGGCCTCATTGTTTACAATAACAATATTAAAGATTTAGAATATGCGGAGATGTTTAAGATTATAATAAAGCATACAGAAAAAGAATTAAGAGGCAGGTGGAGGCACACAGCGAATCTGGAGAAGCGGTTAGAGATATTCTGGAGGAGATTCTTCTTTAGATTGACAGGGTTTAAGCCGGAGGCAAAAGAAAACATGGGTAGATTTTATGGTTATTCAAAAACAATAATTAAACATACAGAGAAGGAAGGAATCGAGGTTTTAAGAGAGGCCATAGAGAGCTTAGATCCGGAAAATGATAAATATTTTGAGAAGCTGGTTTACTTTGCACATAAGAACTGGAATCCGTTTGAACTTAACAAGCTGCTGGAAGAGGCAAGAGCTGAATTGGAAAAGGAGGCTGAAGCTGCAAAAGGAGAGTTTGATGTTCTGGTAAAAAGGCTTGAAGTTCCAGCGGTAGAACCAGTGGTTGCAGCAGAAGTGCCGGAGGCCCCAGCAGAAGAAGCCGAGGAGACAGTGCCGGTTGAGGCTAAAGAGGGAATGGAAGTTCCTGCAGAAACTGAAGCAGAAAAAGTTGAAATGGAAGAACCCGCGTATGAAAAATCTTCTATTTTACAAAGAGCTGAAAAGCTTAAGCCGATATTAGCAGAACATTCAGAATTAGATACACCCGAAAAACTTTTATCATACCTTGATGAGAATGAACCGGATATATTGAAAGAGGTACCAGAAGATAGAAGAATTGGCCTTTTAAGGGATTTTTTATTTTTCGGTTATGAGATAATCCCATTACCAAAAGAATTACTGGAGAGGTTGCCCGGTATGACTATCGGGGAAAGAATAGCTGCGACAAGAGAAGCACGCGGAATAAAACCAGAAGATGTGTGTGCATGGACTGGAATTCCAGCAAATACATATTCAAAGATTGAAAAGCTTAAGGATACTATCCACCCCACTCATATCCGCAATCTGTTTAAGGTGGTAAGGATACTTAACGTCGATATAATTTTCGTAATAAAGGACAGAAGCTGGAATGAGATATATGATGATTTAGAAGATAATGAGAAGGTGTTATTTTCAAGGTTAAGAAGATGTTGGAGGCAGGAAGACCTTGTGATTAAGTTGCAAGATGCAGGGTTGGAGTTTAAGACCGATAAAATGCCTGCAAAGGTGCGATTAATATCGAAGTGGGAAAAAGGGGCAATCCCTAAAACTGAAGCAAGTCACAAAATAATTAGAAGAGTATTGGGCGATGATACCTTATACAGGAAAGCCGATGAAGCAATAGCAGAAAAGGCTGAGCCAGGAGCTCCAATGTTAGATGAGCCGGAAGTTTCAGCAGAAAAACTGTCTAAGATGGTAGAGTATGTCGAGGAACTATTTACTATTGTAGAAGGAACAGGAGACCCATTTCCCGTGAGTAGAGATAAAAGGGGAGGATTAGAGAAGCTGTTCGCCTTAGGGGACCATAAAGAAGATAAGGAATATTATTTTGTTCTTTATTTTGCTTATGATGTTTATGAAAGGCTAAGGTCTCCTGTGGAAAATTTGAAAGCGGACGGCGATGATGTTGATGAAGCCATAGGCCTTTTAGATGGTATTCTCGCGAGTAAATATAGTAAAATTGAAGATAGACTAAGTAAAGATCCTGTGCCGGAGGAATTAGAAGATGTTAGAAGGCTATGGCAGGCTACGGTATATTTGCGGAAGATACTAAAACTGTTGTCTTCAACGCCTCTTGGAGAACAGGATGGCGAAGTTAAAAGTAGTAGTGCAGGTAGAACAGGCCCTCAGCCTGCTTTATCTGGAGAAAGGGCAAAGGGTGATGGGAAAGAGCCAAAGGCTGAAGAGATTGAGGTATCTCCCCTTCCAGAAAAGGCTGGAAAAATGAACAGGGACCAATGGATTGCCTACTTAAAAGAGCTTGTAGCTAAACTCAAAAGACTCCGACCCGATGCTCCTGCTACAGTAGCTAACCTTGCCAGCGTATCAGGCGGTAAGGTGACGGCAGCTGAAATATATCGTGCTATATACAAATACAAGACACTTCCGAAAAAGGTGGAAATGGCGGTAAGAAAGAAGAAGAAGACTAGAAGAAGGGCCGAATGGGTTACCTACCTCAAAAGGCTGGTAGCCAAACTCAAGATACTCAAACGCGGTACTCCTGCTACAGCAAAAAATCTTGCAGATGTATCAGGCGGTGAAGTGACGGCAGAAAATATAAAGGACGCCTTAAAAACCCACAAAATACCTCCAGAAGAAGTAGGAATCCTGGTGAAAGAGAAGAAAAAAGATGGAACAAAAGAGCAATGGATCGACTACTTAAAAGGGCTGGTAGCTGAACTCAAAAGACGCAAACCCGATGCTCCTGCTACAGCAAGGAATCTTGCAGATGTATTTGATGGTGAAGCAACGAGAGAAGAGATAACCCATGCCATGGATGCGCACAGTATATCTTACGAAGAAGTTGGAATGGTGAGACAGAAGGATGTGTCTAAAACAAGAGACGAATGGCGCTTCTACTTAGAGGAGCTTATCCGTAAACTCAAACCCGGCACTCCTCGGACGCTAAAAAATCTTGCAGAGGTATCAGACGGTGAAGTGACGGCAGGAAAGATGCGGCGTGCCTTACATACCCACAATCTATTATATCAGGAAGCAGGAATAATAAAAGAAAAAGAAGTATATGAGACAGAGCCATTGTCGGATGAATTACTCAAACAGTTGCCTGAGATGGGTTACGGTGGAAGAATAGCATCTATCAGGAGAGAACGGGGAAGAGAACCCGGTTTTGTGTATAAAGAGGCCGGTATTCTTCATTCCACATATCTTGATATTGAGGAAAGGGATGATATTCCTGTTCCCGGAGACCTGCTGAATATTTCAAAGGTGCTTACGGTAGACCCGATTTTGATAATAGAAGGAATAGCCTGGGATAAGATACCAGCTGATTTTAAAGATAATCAGAAGATGTGCTTAGATAAACAGCGAGCAGGCTGGGCAGAGACGGAGTTTATAATCAGGTTAGAAAAAGCCGGATTAAAGTTTGACGCCGATAATACAGAATCAAAATTGTCCTTGCTAAACGATTGGGAAAGAGGAAAGAAGACCCCCGGCCTCGAACAACAAGAAATCATTAAAACGGTATTAGCCGATAGTACCCTATACAAGAAAGGAGAGAGCCCAAAATGGCTGCCCGGAGCCCGAATATCGAAGACCCATCGCGCTTTTGCAGAGAATTCCGAGAAGATAAAAGGATTGACTATCGAGCAGATTTCTGAAGAATTGAATATCTCTATAGAGGGGATTCGTTCTTTCTTAAATAATAATAAGGATAAGGATGCAATAGGATTTTATGAGATTAAAGTTCCGGTAGAAACAGGCAGGCCTAAAGGAGAAAAACCTCAGGCTGGACTTGAGCCTCTTGCAGAAGAGGAACCTCTTTCTCCGGCCAGACCTAAAAAGAAAACACCCCCTCCGACAGATATGGATTTAAGCATTTATTACGGCGCCGTTGAAGAAGCTAAGGTTATTCTTGAGATGCTGGAATTACCGGAAGGCAAAGCTTTAGCCGATGAGCTTGATATAAAGACAGTATCCGACGAGTTAAAACCTTTAAGAGATGACCCGGGCCTTCTGGATATGGTAGAGGATATGCTGGTAGATTTGGGGTTTATTAAAAAGGGAGAATTGGGTTCTATTATTGCAGAATTAAGGAGCTTTGAACGAACAGATCTGCCAGGGTTGGATAAGCCACCCGGTATAATAAAAATTCAACGCACCGAGAAGGCTATAGCCGGGTCAGCATGATATTATTATGAGCAGATATGCAGAATAAGGGTTTGTTATGATAGGCAGATTTAACAAACAGATAATAGGGGTGATTGCCTTAAATTGTATTCTTGCAAATACAGCTTTTAGGTATTCTCTGCCCTCGGCTTTGGAAAATGTGGACACCTTAAGGCCTATGGCATTTGTACGTTCGTCCTCTACTAAACCATCCATACTAGACAAGGTCGCAAAGTCGCCAGGGACTGAAGAAGAGTCTTGCCCTGAACCTATTTCGCCCAAAAACTCATCAGCAGGCAAAACATTGCCTGTTCATAAAGATGCCGTATATTATGAAACAGAAATAAGAAAGCTTAAGCAGAGACTCAAAAAAGAATACTACCTAACTCGAGCGACAAAAATCGCGCTTATGAGCAGGCTTATCAATAGTATGGTGGATAAGTATGGCCCGGAGGATGTCCTTGAGCTTGGCCGGCTGAATTTATCGGTTTTGCACACCCTGATTTTTGAAAAGAAGGTAAGAGAGTTCTTAAATAAGTTTGGCATAAAGGTATTTATCAGGATTGCAAAATTGAGGTTTGAATGCATTGCAGATGCCTTGTTAAATACGGTTGTGTTCACCGACCCGGAAACAGAAGAGGAGCTCCTTTCTTATGCAAAATCATTTATAAAAATAAACTCTTATATAGGAAGGCGTTACATCCCTAAAAAAGGGCCTCATCTAAGAGTATTCAGACATATCATTCAAAAGCACGGAATCGATATATTAATGAGAATATTCAGGGTGCTCGGCCCTGATAATAGCTCATATTTACTCGACTGCGCCCGAGACGAGCATAGTGGTGGTTTTTATGATGTTGGAATGAGAGATTTTCTCGATAAGATAAAAGACTCAAAGGAAGAGATTATAGATTTTATAAAAATATTGGAATTTATTACCCAGAAATACTATCGGGATAAGTCACGTCACAGTTACATAAGCAGAAGAGACGTATTTGGCAAAAAGCGGGCAGAGAACCTTATTTTTCTCGTTAGTAATAACAGACCGAAGGAGGTCTTAAGGTTTTTAAGATTAATGGGCATGGAGGGCACTTCCTACTTCTTGCACAATATAGGAAGATATATGAAGGAGCTCATAGAAAAACACGGTATAGGCCCGTTTATAGAAACAGCAGAGCAAGCAGGTAAAAAAGGTTATAGGTGGTATGAGGGGGTTAACTCTTTCATCAGAGAGGAGATTGAAGAATTTGGCATTGAGATACTTCCTATTATCGCAAAGAAGGCCAAAGGACATACCAAAGCCATGCTTAAAGAGGGAATTTCTCTTGCCATGAGCTATCTTGAAAGGGACAAAAAGGATAGAAGAGAGAAGTTCTTAAGATATATATCAGCGCTGGCCGATGCCACCCAAATAGTAAGAAACGAAACAGCAGAGGCCGTCCTGGAAGATGAGAAGAATATTATAAAAGGAATGGTTCCCCGCAAGGGTAAGACGCCCGAGAAGATAGAGAAGGAATTATCTGAATGGACTCATTTTCTTTCAAAGATGACCAGGGGTTTATATGAATCTGGCGCAATGGGACGACTCTCGGCAATAGAATCTTTATCGGGGTTTATAGTTCGCTTTGGCAAAAGGCCGTTTGTTAGAATGGCAAGGCATGGGACGAAAAAAGACCAATACGGCAGAGATATCGTTACTGGTATCCTCAGAGGAATTTATATATTAAGAGGATTTATTAAAAAAGAGCAGGATGTAGATTACTATGCCGATAAATTAAGCGAGTTAGTAGCAATATCCAAAGATACAGAAAGTATCGGCCAAGGGCTTGAAGCTAACCTTCCTTTAATAAGAAAATTCGGCATCGAGAAAATCCTGGATCTGGCCAGAGCGGTAGGAAAAGATATCACTACTATTTTAGTATATACCTTGCCGACGCTACAAAAGCTGTTAAAAGATGATGAGGATTTTAAGAAGCTTACCAAAACACTTAAGGCAATGCAGGATGATTTAGACAATGATACATTCTCTGTTTTTTGCTTAGGAATACCTGCCATAGCATATCTTTTAAAATCCGTAGAAGGCCTTGAAGAATACAGGCCGGCCTTAGTAGAGATAAAAAAGGCATCGGGCAACAATGGCATAGCAGTCTTTCTGTCTACAGAGCTGCTTAAGGAAAGGATAGATTCAAAAGAGGAGCTTTTAAGGTACCTGCTGCCTATGGCAAGGATTGCAGGATATTGCAACAATCACGCATCGGATGTCTTGGGGGGTCACTTTCAATATATCCTGAAGGTAGAGCCCGATGCGGTCGAGAAAATCTGCAGTTTAATAGATACCGGGATACCACCTTGTAACCCCGCTGTCTTTGAACGCTATGCCCAGAATATTATTCTATCAATAGCTGTCTGCAGCAGATTTGGAATAAACAGCTTTGGGCTGGTAGAATACCTGCTGAAAAAGAAAAAATCGTTTGAGCTGTCAAGGCTGGCAGGATATATAGATATAGCTTCCCGCTTTAACGGAAAGACTAAAAAGATTACGGATTTTATCAAAGTCCTTCCCGATTCAAATGCAAAATATGACCTGATAAGAATAATATTAAGCGAGGTAGAGCTCTTTTACGGAAAAGAGAAGAAAGAACCTAGAGAGGAGATAGAAGAAGAAAAGGTTCAGAAAGCAAGCAGGTTTCTTAGGGGCTTAAGCGGGATTATCCAGCTAAAAGAAGAGAGGGCCTTGCTAAGGTGGTACTCCATAAATTTTGAAAGGCTTTATGCTTTTATCGAATCGCTTCCTTTTGATAAGGAGGAGCTGAAACATCTAAAGCCAAAGATTAGGGGCAGAGGATTTGTTAAAAGTTATCGGGAAATCATTGATATTGCGTTAAGCAGAAGGCCAAACTTTACTAAGACCTGGAAGCTGATAGAGGCCTATAATACTAAGGTCAAATCCTTACTCTACGATATTAAGGCCCGCCCAAAGGTAAAGGCCCTATATGAGAGAATTGATGAGCTGAATAGACACACTGGGCAGCTAAAAAGAGAGATAGAGACAGCCAGAAGGGCCAAAAACACCAGAAAAATACATCAGCTCAACAAGCAACTTGAAGAGGCTATCAGCGAACTTAAGAGAGTATCCCGTAAGGTTAAAGAAATAGAAAGACTGAAAGACCTTTTAGAGGTGCCTTTTCAAAGCTTTATAAATAAGCAGTTACATAGCCGCAATGATAGGGAATATAAAGGCCAGATAAAAAAGCTGATAATAGATACCAAAATCAGGATTATCCATATGCATATAATCCGCATGCGAAACCGCATTTACCAGGCCATAATGGGTGAGCCTATATATAAAGAGATTGAGTTGAATAGTATGGTAAACAGAATCGTAAGCCTATGGCTTGAATTACAGGATTCAAGAGAATCTGTCCGGGATGCCTTAACCGGACTGCTCAGGCTTTATATAAAAGGAGCCGGGCAGGCTGAGATAATCAGATACATATATGCGGACAGAGTATTGGAGAGATTAAAAAGGGATGGTTATAATCCAGGGCCGTTTATTAAAGGCTGTTCGATAAAATATAATGCAGCTACGGCCAAAGGTTTTATTCTGCGCAAAGCCGAAAGGATAAAAGAAAACATAGATGAACTTCTTGAACATATAGGAGAACTTGGCCTTAGCCCAGAGGAGATCTTATCGGATTTGGGTATTCCAGAGCCGAATAATTATGAAGAGGTAAAGGCTATATATGAAGCAGCTGCAGAGAAGCTGAAGAAGGAAAATGCTAATTTGACACCGGGCCATAAGGATCTATTAAGGGAGATAAGAAGGCATGTCGGGGTGATATGGAGTATAGAGATCGAGAAGGAGAAAAAAGAGGTCAGGGAGAGGGTGGAGTATTATGTCAGTACCGACCCGGTTGAGAAGATGCATCTGGGTGTAGGTTTTGCCTCATGCATGAACATAGAAAACGTTTTATCGCGGTGGACCTTAGGTGCTTTAGGGATGGGATTTTCCTGGGGCAAGGCCGTTGCATATGTAAGAGATGAGAGCGGAAAAAGAGTGGCCAGGCGCATTCTGATATTAACCGACAAGGGGATTATAGTCTATAATGAATATTCAAATACACGATTAGATTTAGATTACGGATGGATTCGTTTTCTGCAAAGACTGGCCGATAAGACAGGTAAGGAGGTTATCATCCCCGACGAAGCCTTATCCCGGCGGGAAGGACTTAAGAAGCTTTTGGCAAAATCGGACCTGGATAGAGTAAAAGAGATTAAATGTAGAAACATAGAGGTAGGCCGCAGTGATTTTGGATTTGTTGATGATTTAGGTTTACGCGTTATATATAGAGAATTTAGTATAAAGTCAGGCTATAGAATTAAGCCGGGCCAACCTCAAAGAAGCAGAGCTGGAGTGAAAAAAAGGCAGGCTAAAGCAAAGACTACAAAAGAAACCAAAAGATTCAGATTCCTGACTGACCCCCTCTATAATGCCGCCCTGGTAAACTCAATGTCTAATCTTATAGTAAAGTCCCATGATTTAGGCATAAAGACAGTCCTGGCAAACGGAGTAAGCGCTGAACCTGCTGCGCAGTTTTTCAAATTCTGTTGGGAGAAGGTCTATCCGGATGAAGAGCCCCCTGCAGTGGAGTTTCTCGGAGAAGCCGTTGGTCAGGTTTCAATGAGGCGGTATGATAAAGAAGCTGTTTATGTAAAGATATCGGATTTTTCTAATAGAAGGCGAATGATGGAAAACCCCATACTTATTATTGATGACATATATTTTAGGGGAGCAACATTAAAAAAGACAAAGGATCTTCTGACCCACAGATTTAAGGCCAAGAAAGTCTATACCGCCGCGTTATTTCGATGGAGAGCAGAGGGAAGACAGATACCCGATGGGATAGTGTTTGCCCCTGATTTAGAAGCGCTTGAGATAAAACCTAATGCATATTATCTTGGAAGTAACTGGCATTTAGTAAGGTTACATACCCTAAGGCCTGATCATACCACAGCAGAATTCAGGCAGCCGCCTGAAAGATTAAAGGAGATTTTTGAAAAAGACCTGCCCCATGATTTAGAGCTGCTTTCTAATAGGGTGTATGAGCGCTTGAAAAAGAAAAGACAAGTACCCCAAAAGCATTATCATATCGAGAAGAGAATCGCCTCCGCAGCGTAGCATTTTCCCTTATGCATTGAATTAAAAGAGTTACAATAATTTCCCCTAATATAACACCAGCTATATAAAAGATAAAGCCCCCATATAGCCATTATCAAGACCTAGGAGGTTAGGAGAAGGTAAAGAAGGTAAATACTGAAGTAGCAGGTAAGAGGCGTGAGACTGGTTTTAGCGGGTTGTCTCGGACGGGCCTTTTTTATTTTTGCTTTGACGAAATCCTTGCCTCTATGGTATACTTTTATTCATGATGTACATACATATTATAAAAACTAAGGCTACCTCATCTGAAATAAAAGAAATGCTGAAATCCCTCAATTCTTATATTAAATTGGCTGTAGATATAAAAAGAGAGATTATTGCCGGAGGGGGAATGCTTCACGCTGATTGCGAAGCCGCTCTCTTAGAAGATGGTAGCAAACAAATAGATATATGGGGTGCTGACTACCTGCCAAACACGGAGGAGGTTCGATTCGAGGCCTTAATAAATATACGCCCAAAGCAAAACAACCTTTCAATGGTCATAGAAGATGAAACCATTCGCAATAAAGTTGAAAAGATAGTTAAAAAAAGACTAAGATTATGAAAGATATTTCCGCAATTCGAAAAAGATATATAAGTGAATCCATAGATAAAAGATTGGGTCATTTAGCCAGTGATTTAGCCCGCATCTCAAGCTTTTTGCAAAATGTTTTGAATAAAAAAGTCGTCGCAGACATATTGGAGGAGAGTAAATACTTTATAGAATGGACTGCTAAGGATGTGCCGTTTGATACCCAAATATTTCTATTAGAGATACAGCTCAAATTAGCTCTATGGCACTTACGTTTATGGTATGGAATTTCAAAATCAGGTACCACTGAAAATTGCACACTAAAATTATTGCCGGAGGCGAAGTGCCCGAAGGGTGCAATTTTCTTGTTTGAAAATAAAGAATCTGATGAAGAGCTAAAAAAGATAAGGCAGTCTACAATGGATTGGAGTCGAAGGCTCCTAAGTATTTCTGGCCTTCTAACAGCATAATAGAGGATTTTTTTATGAAGTGGGGTTTTTCTTGCTCTTTACACTATGATATAGTGTAATATAATTTGTAAATAACAATAATATAACAAAACCCCCGGCGAAATAAAGTCAGGGGTTTATTTATTTTAGGGCAAAAATGACAAAGAAACTCCTTTTTATAATAATTATTGTTGCTTATTTAGCTCAAACTACTTTGCCAACCTATGCCTTAAGGCCTATGGCATCTGCCAAAGAAAACCATAAAAAAAGAATAGGAGCCCTTCTTGGTTACTTAGATCTTCTATTTATCAAACACAGAACTACTTTGTTGATACGCTTGGAATCTCTCGAAAAACATAAAGAAATTCTTGAGGCGATGGAATCCAAAACTTTTACTCCAGGACAGTTGATTTCATACCTAGATAATTACGTAGAATATAATCTTACAGAACTCGACAAATCTCTAGCTTATTGGCTAGAGGTAGAACAACATTTCAAAGATATACATCCACGAAGTGAGCATTTTATGTTTGAAGTAGAACGAGATTTCTTGTTTAGCCTTTGCGGCTTTATCTTAACAGGAGCCCAAGAACTCGATAAGTTTCTGAAGGAAAATATCGAGTTTATACAAAAATTTTCTGACCCTGCATTGGTTGCAACAGAAGAAAGTGAGAAAGTCACCAGAATACTACAAAAATGTAAGAAAACAGATATAATTGTTTTAGGTTTAATCGAAAGAACAGCTAAATATATGGAATTTTGGTTTGAGTTTAAGGGTGCTTTATTTCCTTTTGCAGCAAAAGAACCTATGAAACAAGATAGACGTGTTGTTCTCCCCGCAATTGATGCCGCCGCCTAATTTCCACTTACACCAATCCCCACCTCATAACACCCCATACTATTCATCTTATCCTTATATTACCTCTTGTATATCCATAATAGAGCGCAACCCTGTCTAAAGCCAAGGTTGCCTGCCCCTGCATTTTTGTTTTGCAAAGCAAAACAGCAGAGGCATCCCTGGTGCTAATGATTTGGGGGAATGCTAACCGCTCGGCCCTCCGATTGGTACCTGACACTAGATAATGCCGTTACTAATATAGTGTCTGGCACCATTGCTTTAAGAGGGCTTTTATCAACGCTTTTATCTGAGCCAGCCCTAGCTCGGCCTCCCACGCAAAATCAACAGTACTTAGGGGAAGGAGAGGGCCCTTGCATCAGCGGGCTGTCTCGGCCGGGCTGGGCACCTGAGCAGGGACTGTCCCTTTGTATGTTACCGTTAGTGCAAGTAAAGGGACGGTCCCTGTCCTCTCCAGTCCCTATTTTCTATTTTCCACCGTTAGGAAAAAAATCATGTTATAAAATAGTGAAATGTCCTGTTTATTAACAAGTGAAATGTCCGCTTTC
>CAZMYR010000010.1:0-50563 GCA_964570585.1 uncultured Planctomycetia bacterium | reverse complement strand
AAGCGTGGGGAGCGAACAGGATTAGATACCCTGGTAGTCCACGCCGTAAACGATGGACACTAGGTATAGGGAGTATCGACCCTCTCTGTGCCGAAGCTAACGCTTTAAGTGTCCCGCCTGGGGACTACGGCCGCAAGGCTAAAACTCAAAGGAATTGACGGGGGCCCGCACAAGCAGCGGAGCGTGTGGTTTAATTCGATGCTACACGAAGAACCTTACCAGGGCTTGACATGGCAGAAGTAGGAATCCGAAAGGACGACGACCTGTATCCAGTCAGGAGCTGTCACAGGTGCTGCATGGCTGTCGTCAGCTCGTGCCGTGAGGTGTTGGGTTAAGTCCCGCAACGAGCGCAACCCCTGTCCTTAGTTGTCCCTTTTTTGGGAATCTCTAAGGAGACTGCCGGTGATAAACCGGAGGAAGGTGGGGATGACGTCAAGTCAGTACGGCCCTTACGCCCTGGGCTACACACGTGCTACAATCCCTGCTACAACGCGTTGCCAAACCGCGAGGTGGAGCTAATCGCAAAAAAGCAGGGCCAGTTCGGATTGGAGGCTGCAATTCGCCTCCATGAAGTTGGAATCGCTAGTAAGCGCATATCAGCCACGATGCGCTGAATACGTTCCCGGGTCTTGTACACACCGCCCGTCAAGCCACCTGAGTCGATTGCACCCGAAGCCGCTGGCCCAACCGCAAGGAGGGAGGCGTCGAAGGTGTGATTGGTAAGGGGGACTAAGTCGTAACAAGGCAGCCGTACCGGAAGGTGTGGCTGGATCACCTCCTTTCTAAGGAGTAAATGCCGAACCATATTAGGTTTGGCACAAGAAGGTATTTATTTACTAGCTTTTGGTTTTTTATATGCAAATTTTGCTCGACCAAAATAAATTTTGCAGCAACAAAATTTGCAGTCGTAAGTCGTAAGTCTTAAGTTGTAAAATATACTTAAAACTTACAACTTAAAACTTAAGACTGAATTTTGCGAAGTAAAATTCTGGGCCCATAGCTCAGTTGGTAGAGCACTGTGCTGATAACGCAGGGGTGGAAGGTTCGAAACCTTCTGGGCCCACCAACAATTTTGGCTTCGCCAAAATTGAAAATTCAAAATTCAAAAACCAAAATCCAAAAGTTTTGGATTTTGAAATTTGGATTTGGGATTTACAATTGCGTAACAATTGTTTGGGGGTGTAGCTCAGTTGGGAGAGCGCGTGCTTTGCAAGCATGAGGTCGGGAGTTCGAATCTCCCCATCTCCACCATTCTGCGAAGCTCTTAGGAATGCACCGTTTGAAATCCCAAACGGTGCATTCCTATATAAATTTTTGACGCTTTCAAAAACGGAAGCGCACTTAAGCTCTTTGACAATTACATAGTCAAGTTGCTACAATTTTGCCTTAAAGAGAGAACCAATCCCGCATCATATTGGGTGCGGGACAAATTTGTGGTCAAGCTAATAAGGGTATATGGTGGATGACTTGGCATCAGAAGACGATGAAGGACGCGGTAAGCAGCGATATGCTTCGGGGAGTCGCAAACAGGCTTTGATCCGAAGATTTCCGAATGGGGTAACCCTCTATGAGTAATATCATAGAATCCCCGATCTCAATAAATAGGATTGGGGAAGCAATACCAGGAGAACTGAAACATCTCAGTATCCTGAGGAAAAGAAAAAGACATTCCCCACTTTGTGGGGTCTATTCCCTAAGTAGTGGCGAGCGAACAGGGAACAGCCTAAATCTTGGTGGCGCGATAGGCCGTATCCGTTTCCACCGAGAGGTTGCGGGTTTTGACCACAGCAGTATACGGACTGCTGGCCTTGTTATAAAACTGTTTTGGTAATTGAATGGTATGGAAATATCAACCATAGAAGGTGAGAGTCCTGTAAATGAAACCGAGACAGACAGGGTAGGTCAAACACCCAAGTACTACGGGACACGAGAAACCCCGCAGGAAACTGGCCTGACCACGGGCCAAGGCTAAATACTATCTGATGACCGATAGCGCACAAGTAATGTGAATGAAAGTTGAAAAGAACGCCGGTGAGGCGAGTGAAATAGTACCTGAAACCATATATCTACAAGCGGTGGAAGACCTATATCCACCTTAGGTGGACATGGTCGACCGCGTGCCTTTTGCATAATGATCCGGCGAGTTGCTAAGCGTAGCAAGGTTAATCCCATCCCGGGAGTAACCGTAGCGAAAGCGAGTCTTAAAAGGGCGTTTAGTTACGCTGAGCAGACCCGAAACCGAGTGATCTACCCATGGCCAGGATGAAACGACTGTAACAGGTCGTGGAGGTCCGAACTCACCAGCGTTGAAAAGCTGGGGGATGAGCTGTGGGTCGGAGTGAAAGGCTAATCAAACTCGGAAATAGCTGGTTCTCCCCGAAATGTCTTTAGGGACAGCCTTTTGTTATAGATAATGGGGGTAGAGCACTAAATGGGCTAAGAGGCTTACCGGCTTTCTGAACCCAATTAAACTCCGAATACCATTATCTTTATCATTGGAGTGAGACTACGAGGGATAAGCTTCGTGGTCGAAAGGGAAACAGCCCAGACTGTCAGCTAAGGCCCCCAAGAATAAGCTAAGTGGTAAAGGATGTAGGGCTACTTAGACAACCGGGATGTTGGCTCAGAGGCAGCCATCATTTAAAGAGTGCGTAACAGCTCACCGGTCAATGTGGTCTTGCGCCGAAAATGATCGGGGCTTAAGCTTATCGCCGAAGCTGCAGATGTCTCGTTCTTTTAGAACGAGGCGTGGTAGGGGAGCATTCTGTTCTGGGGTGAAGGAGTACCGTGAGGAGCTCTGGACTGAACAGAAGAGATTATGCCGGAATGAGTAGCGAAAAAACCCGCGAGAAACGGGTTCGCCACAAGCCTAAGGTTTCCTGGGGAAGGTTAATCCACCCAGGGTTAGTCGGGCCTAAGCTGAGGCCGAAAGGCGTAAGCGATGGACAATCCGTTTAATATTCGGATACCATCCATTAAACGTTATAGAGCGGGATGTGACGCAGAAGGATAAGTTTCCCCCGGTGTTGGATGTCCGGGGACAAGCCTGTAGCCCTTCGGGGTGAGAGGTTATGTGGAGCCTGAACTACGGTGATGGCGAACGGACCGATTCCACACTGCCAAGAAAAACCATCCTGGTGAGTTTAGTGGGTGACCGTACCGCAAACCGACACAGGTAGGCGAGGAGAATATCCTCAGGCGCTCGATAGAACTCTCGTTAAGGAACTCGGCAAAATGGCCCCGTAACTTCGGAAGAAGGGGTGTCCCGGATGGTGAACTTCCTGCGAAGGGAGCTGTTTGGGATGACACTAAAGAGAGCCAGGCGACTGTTTAGCAAAAACACATGTCTCTGCTAAATCGATAAGATGATGTATAGGGACTGACACCTGCTCGGTGCCGGAAGGTTAAAGGGCGCGGTTAGCCGCAAGGCGAAGCTGCAGAACTGAAGCCCCGGTAAACGGCGGCCGTAACTATAGAACGGACCAACTGTAGTTGTAAAATCTGGCTATATGCTGGAAAATCCGGTGTATCCTGATCTACTCATCCTCAAAACAGAGGAAAGTAACAATGATTCAGGTGCGGACAATCAGCAGGGAAGGCTATGAATCAGTAATGTTCATTGAACCCTCAGAGACTATACGCCAGACCCTTGGCAATAAAACGTCAAGGGATGATATAGTCCGGTCTTTTGAGCGATCAAAAGTTAACATAAACGAACGGTCCTAAGGTTAGTTTGCGCTAGCCTGCTTTGATGGTAACATCAAAGGCAAGATCGACTATATGCGAGAAACTCCTCTAAAAACACAAAGTACTTAATTAATCTTAAGTAAAAATCTTTGTGAATATGGGGACAACCCGCAGGGAAGGCGTAATTGCCCCCTCAGAGACTACACGTCGATTATCCTGTGCTGGAAAGGAAAATTCTATGATCATCAATCCTGATTGGCTGGCTGGATTTGTTGATGGAGAAGGCACATTTTATGTTGGTATATATCCTAACAAAGAGATGAAAACAGGATATCAAGTTTTACCAGAATTCAGAATAGTCCAACATAAAAGAGATATCAAGCTTCTTTATGCGATAAAGAAATATTTTGATTTTGGTGTTGTAAGACGTAATCACGATGAAAGATATGAATATCGCGTAAGAGACATTCGACAAATTCAAGATGTGATAATTCCTTTTTTTAGAAAACACACCCTTAACACTCAAAAGAAATTTGATTTTGTTAAATTTGCCACAATAGTAAGACTAATGAGTGAAAAGGAGCATCTTTCCAAGAATGGAATTGTTAAAATCATAGACATAGCATCAAAGATGAACAGGAAGGATAAAGTAAAAGCGTTGCAGATAAAAAATAAATTGAAAAGCACAGGATAAAGATATAGTCCATGCTTTAGTTAATAGCTAGAGATTACATGAGCGAAATTCCTTGTCGGGTAAGTAATATTGCCCGTACTGGCTTATAACGGTAGAGTCCTAAGGTTGTTGCAGTTTTCAAGGAGCTGCGTAATAAACCGGATAATACCGTGGGAAGTCGTCTTTTTTAAAAAGATTGACCCCGTAACGACTGATTTCGTCATAAGTATGACGAATGAGATAACAGAGTTTTTTGCCTGTTATCATACGCCAGCCCTTGACATTAAGATGCCAAGGGAAGATATAGTCTACGCCTTTAGAAATAAAGGAATAACGTGAAGTTCCGACCCGCACGAATGGTGTAACGGTCTGGCTGCTGTCTCGACGAGAGTATCGGCGAAATTGTAGCGGCGGTGAAGATGCCGCCTACCCGCGACTAGACGAAAAGACCCCGGAACCTTTACTGCAATCTGGTATTGGATTTTGATCCAATCTGTGTAGGATAGGTGGGAGGCTTTGAAGTCCCGGCGCTAGCCGGGATGGAGCCATCCTTGAAATACCACCCTTTTTGTATTAGGATTCTAATCCTGACCCATGAAACTGGGCAGGAGACAATGCCAGATGGGCAGTTTGACTGGGGCGGTTTCCTCCAAAAGAGTAACGGAGGGGCGCAAAGGTTCCCTCAGCGCGGTTGGCAATCGCGCGTTGAGTGTAAAGGCATAAGGGAGCTTAACTGTGAGACTTACAAGTCGAGCAGATGCGAAAGCAGGCCTTAGTGATCCGGTGGTAACATGTGGAAGTGCCATCGCTCAACGAATAATAGGTACTCCGGGGATAACAGGCTTATCGGGCCCGAGAGTTCATATCGACGGCCCGGTTTGGCACCTCAAGATTGGGGTGTAACGCCAGAAACGGCGTTAAAGTATTGGCTAATAACGGTGGAACCCTAACTGAAAAGGAGGGCAATACCGTGGGAAGTCTTAAGACACGAATTATCACGAATAAAAAGCCGAATTAACACGAATAATTAGTGCTAATTCGATAAAAATTTGTGTAAATTCGTGATTAATGACCCCGTAACGACTGATCCCTTGACACTTTCGTGTCAAGGGTGAGATAGCATTACTTGCATTAAGCAAAATCATAGATGCTATCACACGCCAACCCTTCCTTAAAACTATTTTTAAGAAGGTGGAGATATAGTCTACACTCATACGAAAGTATGGAAAGTGTGCGATGTCGGCTCACCACATCCTGGGGTTGGAGAAGATCCCAAGGGTCCGGCTGTTCGCCGGTTAAAGTGGTACGTGAGCTGGGTTCAGAACGTCGTGAGACAGTTAGAAATTAGCTGTCTATAAATCTGGCTATATGCTGGGAAGTCCAGTGAATCTCATATTACTATTTGACATTTCGGTCTCTACAAAGTATAATGACAATGTCAGGAGTGACAATATATGAGTGTGGATAATCAGCAGGGAAGGCTAGAGAATTGGCTAGGCTATTATATTGCAGGATTTGTTGATGGTGAAGGCAGTTTTCATGTAGCTATTCAAAAATCTAATAATGTGAAATTAGGATTTCAAATAATTCCTGAATTTCATGTTTCTCAAAATAGAAGTAGAAAAGCTACGTTAGAGCTGATAAAGAAAACATTAGATTGTGGTTATATTAAACCAAATCATCGAAAGAGATTAAACGATCGCTCCGATGTTTTAGTAGTCAGAAACCACAACGATCTTACAAAAAAAGTAATACCGTTTTTTGAAAAGTTCCCAATATTATCGACTAAACAAAAAGATTTTGAGATTTTCTCAAAAATTGTTAAGCTGATAAAGAAAAAGGAACATTTAAACAAAAACGGCTTAATCAAAATACTGAAATTAGCCTTTTCTATGAATGAAAGTGGCAGGTATAGAAAACTTTCATTGTCAGAAATAATCAATTCCCTAGAACCCTCAGAGACTGTACGCCAGAGCTAAATGCAAGATACAGTCCGAGCTGCATGGCGACATGCAGAGGTAAGCAGAAATGACTTATCCCTCACAATATGTGAGAGTAACAAAACTGTCGGTCTCTATCTGTCGTGGGCGCAGGATATCTGAGGAGAGCATTCCCTAGTACGAGAGGACCGGGAATGTCGGACCTCTAGTGTTTCAGTTGTGCCGCCAGGCGCAGAAGCTGAGTAGCTATGTCCGGAAAGGATAAGCGCTGAAGGCATATAAGCGCCAAGCCCCCTCCAAGAATAGATATCCCTCCTGAGCAATCAGGACGAAGAGACCTTGTAGACTACAAGGTTGATAGGCCCTAGGTGTAAGTCCAGTAATGGATTAAGCTGAAGGGTACTAATATCTCGAGTGGCTTGACCACTTGTATTATTATCGTTATTTTTTGTAGCAGCTTGACTATGTAATTGTTTGAATTTTTTGCCAGTAGCCAGAGAGAGGGGGCCACACCCGTTCCCATTCCGAATACGGAAGTTAAGCCCCTCATCGCTGATGGTACTGCAACCATTCGGTTGTGGGAGAGTAAGTTGCTGCTGGCTTTTTTTTTGGGCATTATTCGCTCGGCTGAAATTTTTTGCCGTCTTTTTGAACTTATGGCTTGTTCGCTTGACGGAATTCCCTCACTTCGTTCGGTCAGTTCCGTCGTCTCACTCGCCATAAGTCCTAAAAAGACATTTGGCAAAAAATTTCTAATGCCTCGCTCACAACGCCCAAAAAAATTTTATGGTGTTTTTTGTGAAAAATGCTATTGCTGCTCATAGATGGTTGCTGCGCCTTCTTGTCATTGAGGTTAGTTTATATTTTTTATATTGACAAATATATTTTTTATGATACACTGAACAGCGTCTTCGGGATGAGGTGTAAGTCCTACCTGGTCGTTAAAGCCGACGAGCCCCGAATGTTTGGGGTTGAGCCAGTGAAATTCTGGCGCCAACGGTAAAAGTCCGGATGGGAGAAGGCGATATTAGTCGATAGTTTATAGTCGATAGTAGAAGCTCCCGAAGATAATTCGGGAGCTTTTTTTTGGAGTAAATATGAAATTTAACAGCATAGAAGAAATAATAAAAGATATAAAAAGAGGCAAGACGGTCATCGTAATAGATGACGAGTCCCGCGAAAATGAAGGCGATCTTGTTACGGCAGCGTCTTTTGTTACGCCTGAGAGTATAAATTTCATGGCAAAGCATGGACGCGGCCTTATTTGTGTTGCGTTAGAAGGCAAACGTATGGATGAATTAAATCTTCATCCTATGTTCAGCGGCGCTCACACGCCATTCGGAACATCATGGGGTATCTCTGTGGATGCGAAAAAAGACACAACCACAGGCATTTCTGCTTACGATAGGGCCAGGACTGTAAAAGTTTTGATTAACAAAAAGGCAAAGCCACAACATTTAATGAGGCCCGGACATATATTTCCTTTAAGAGCAAAACAGGGTGGCGTACTGGTAAGAGCCGGACATACTGAAGCGGCAGTTGATTTGGCAAGATTAGCCGGTGTTTATCCTGCAGGTGTGATATGCGAGATTATGAAAGATGACGGCACCATGGCCCGCACCAAAGACTTGTTGGAATTTGCGAAAATGCATAATTTAAAGATTTGCACAATAGGGGACCTTATACAACATAGAAGAAAACGTGAAAAATTAATTAAATGTATAACAAAAACAAAATTGCCGACCGAATATGGCGAATTCAATCTTTATGTGTACGAATCCAAGACAAACAGTAATCATCACCTTGCATTAATTAAAGGTGATATAAAAAATACAAAAATGCCTGTTTTAGTAAGAGTTCATTCGCAATGTCTTACCGGCGATGTCTTTGGTTCAAAAAGATGCGATTGCGGACTTCAACTCAAACAGGCATTACATAAGATTTCAAAAGCAGATAAAGGAGCCCTGCTTTATCTGCGGCAAGAAGGCCGTGGAATAGGTCTGGTGAATAAACTTAAGGCTTATGTTTTGCAGGATAAAGGACTTGATACAGTGGAAGCTAATAAAGCATTGGGATTTAAATCTGATTTAAGGGATTATGGAATAGGCGCACAGATTTTAGCTGACCTAGGTTTAAGAAAGATCAGATTACTCACAAACAACCCGCGTAAGATTATTGGATTAGAGGGATACGGGTTAAAGATAGTAGAGAGAGTACCGTTGGAAGTGAAACCACATAGGATGAATAGGGGTTATTTAAAAGTAAAAAAAGAGAAGTTAGGACATATGCTGGAGCATGTGTGAATTTAACGTAGGAGTCCCGATACCAAAAGGTGTCGGGGCTGCTACGGATAATCCAAGAAGGAGGAGCATAACATGGTAAAAACAATACAGGGCGAGTTAATAGCAAAGGGAAAGCATTTTGGGATTGTAGTATCTAGATTTAACGATTTTATAACAAAGAGATTACTTGATGCAGCGTTAGATACGCTTATTCGCCATGGCGCAAAGGAATCGGAGATTGAGGTTGCCTGGGTTCCCGGTTCTTTTGAAATCCCACTTATAGCCAATAGGATGGCTAGATCAAAAAAGTATAATGCAGTTATTTGTTTGGGAACTGTAATTCGTGGAGCGACACCACATTTTGAGTACATTGCAAATGAAGCTGCTAAAGGAATAGCTCGGATAAATCTTGATACGGGCATTCCAACAGTTTTTGGCATTATAACCGCAGACAATATTGAGCAGGCTATAGAGCGGGCTGGCACAAAAGAGGGCAATAAAGGTAAAGACGCTGCTCTTTCAGCCATTGAGATGGTTAACCTATTAGGATCGATAAAGTAGGAAGCTAGTGGACAAGCGAGTAGTTTGTTGTTTGAAGTTTGTTGTTTGTTCTTAAACTAACTACAAACTACCAACTGTAAACTACTCATGCGTTTAGGGAGCGTACATGAGAAAGCGCACTAAAGCAAGAGAGCTTGCATTGCAGATGCTCTATGAGCTGGATATAAAAAAAGAACCTGTTGAACCCTTTTTAGATGATTATTGGAAAAGGCCATTTAGGCAAAAACTCGTAGAGAAAGAGGTTAAAGATTTCGCTACGCAATTGGCCAAAGGTACCATTGAGAATTTAGAAGAGATTGATAAACTTATTTCTTCTTATGCTCAAAACTGGCAGCTCAAAAGAATGGCAGTGATAGATAGAAATATTATACGGATGGGCTGTTTTGAGCTGTTATTCCTTAAAGATATCCCCCCAAAAGTATCTATAAATGAGGCCGTTGAATTAGCAAAAAAATACGGAGATGTAGAATCCAGCAAATTTGTAAACGGCATTCTCGACAGAGTTAATAAAGAAAGAGTGTCTACTAAAGAAAAATAGTGGAAAGATTAGCCGACCTTCATATCCATACCATTTTCTCAGACGGAACATTTACCCCTGAAGAGGTAATGGCATATGCTAAAAAAATAGGCTTAAGTTGTATAGCCATTGCTGACCACGACTGTGTTGACGGGGTCGAAATAGCAATAGGGCTTCAGGAAACCTATGATGTCGAACTTATACCCGCCGTTGAAATAACCGCACAGGAAAATAACAAAGAGCTGCATGTCCTTGGCTATTTTATCAATTGGCGAAACGAAAAATTAAAAGAAATACTTAAACAAATGTGCCAAAATAGAAAAGAGCGCATATACGAAATGGCAGATAAATTAAAAGAATATGGAATTGATGCTGATGCCGAAGAAATTATCAAATACGCCGGGGGTAAAGTTATAAGCAGGCTTCATGTAGCCAAATATTTGGTAGAAAAAGGCTTTATCCCTTCGTTAAAAATAGCTTTTGATAGATATATAGGAGATGGCAAGCCCTGCTACGTGAACCGTTTTAGATTCTCTTTAAAAGAAATAATAAATATTATAAAAGACACCGGAGGAATTTCCGTTATAGCTCATCCTGGATTGGGTAATGTAAGTGAGATATTGCCGGCTCTGGTTGAAAATGGCATTGAGGGAATTGAAGTTTATCATTCCGACTATACCGGGTCAGTCTCTAAAAAACTGGAAAAGTTTGCCCAGGAACATAATCTTTTAATAACGGGCGGTTCGGATTGCCACGGCGCTAACAAAAAACAGGTGCTTATGGGAAAGATAAAGTTACCTTATAGATATGTGCAAAGACTAAAAGAATATGCAAATTACAGAAAAAGATAACAACAGGTATATGTTAGCGGCCATACAGCTTGGGAAAAAGGGATTAGGTAAAACATCTCCTAATCCGGCGGTAGGTTGTGTAATTGCAAAACACAAAAAAATAGTCGGTGCGGGTTTTCATAAAAGGTTCGGCGCTGCCCATGCTGAAATTGGGGCCCTGAACAAGGCAGGCTCAAAAGCCAGAGGCGCTTCATTGTATGTAAATCTAGAACCCTGTATACATTTTGGCAAAACTCCTCCTTGCGTGGATGCAATAATAAAATCAGGGATAAAAAAAGTTTTTGTTGGTATGCATGACCCTAATCCTGTAAATAATGGCAAAGGCATAAAAATACTTCGCTCGGCCGGGATAAAAGTTAAAGTGGGTGTTTGTAATAAATGGGCTAAAGATTTAAACGCCCCTTTTATTAAATATATTACTAAAAATTTTCCTTATGTTACATTAAAGATGGCTCAGAGTTTAGACGGGAAAATCGCTGCAAGATTAGGAGATTCTAAATGGATTACTTGTAAAGATTCGCGTCGCCTTGTGCATCAGATAAGACAACAGGTAGATGCAGTGATGGTAGGGGTAGGGACTGTTGTAAAGGATAACCCATTGTTAACGGCTCGTTCAAAAGACAGGCAACCGGTTAAAATTATAGTGGATTCAAAGTTAAGAACGCCGTTAAACTCGAGAATTTTTTCTAAAAAATCCCCTGCAAAAACGATAATAGCAGCTACAAATTCAGCACCTAAAAAGAGAATAAAAAAATTATTGAAAAAAAATGTAGAGATTTTACCGGTCAGAGGTAAAAATGGCAGAGTGGATTTAAAGGCATTGATGAAATTATTAGCAAATAAGGGCCTCATAAACATACTTGTAGAAGGGGGAGCTGAACTAGCGGCTTCTCTATTAAATGAGGGCCTTGTTGACAGGGTTTTGTTTTTTGTTGCCCCAAAAATCATAGGCAACAAGAACAAAATCAGCCAGGCATTAGCGGTAAAGGGTCTAACAGTGAAAAAAATAGCATCTGATTTTTTATTTGAAGGGGAGTTATAAAATAGGGACTGTCCCCATTTTAAAGGAGCAATTAGTGTTTACTGGTATTATAGAAGAGCTTGGCATAGTTAAAAGTTTAGAAAAAAAGGCTTCTTCTGCTGTACTCTCGGTACAAACAAAGAAAGTATCTCCTGATACAGCTTTAGGTGATAGCATGTCTGTAAACGGAACCTGCCTTACTGTGGTTCAAAACATTGCCGGAGTTTTAAAATTTGATGTTTCGGCAGAGACTTTAAAAAAGACCAATATAGGCAATCTAAAACCGGACGATAGGGTTAACCTTGAGCGCGCACTTAAGGCAAGTTCAAGGCTGGGCGGCCATTTTGTAATCGGCCATATCGATTGTACTTCAAAAATAAAAGGAAAAGCAAAAATCGAAAATACCGTAAAGATAGAATTTGAAATACAGCCGGCATTTTCAAAATATATTGTCCCAAAGGGCTCAATAGCAGTTGATGGAATTAGTTTAACCGTAGGCGAAGTTTTTAAAGATTCCTTTACGGTTTATATAATTCCTTATACGTTTGATAATGCCACATTAGGGTTTAAAAAAGAAGGCGATATTGTAAATATAGAATTGGACATATTAGCTAAATATACAGATAAATTGTTGTCAGCCAAAGGAGAAAGCAGCATGACCAAGGAATTTTTAACAGAACACGGTTTTATTTGACCTTCCTTTCTGCCCTTCTTATTTTCCTAATCCGTAGTTAACATAAGCAGGTTTTTCCCTTGATAACACTTTTTTTAAATGATACACTATACTAATCTATAGGGACGGGGTGTAGCGCAGTTTGGCTAGCGCGCTTGCTTCGGGAGCAAGAGGTCGGCGGTTCAAGTCCGCCCACCCCGACCAACAAAAATGAAAAAACGAATTCATGCATATTATAGCGGATATGTGCAGGGAGTAGGATTCAGGTTTACGGCTGAATATATAGCCAGAGACCTGAACCTTACAGGGTGGGTTAAAAACCTGCCGGATAGAAGCGTAGAGGTTGTCTGCGAAGGAGATGAATCGACTATCATGGATTTCCTGAACCGTCTTGAGAATAGATTGAAACGTTATATTTCAAAAAGAGACATTGATTGGCAGGAGTACAAAGGCAAATTTAAGGATTTTGATATACGATTTTACTAACACAAGCTTAAAAAGGTTTTTTTCAAAGCCCTCTTATAACTTAATGCTAAATGCAATATTTTCAGATATACATTCAAATTTGCAAGCATATGAGACGTTTATTGAGGATTGCAAAAAAGAGAAAATAGATAAATATTATTGTGTCGGTGACATAGTAGGATATGGCGCAAATCCCAGAGAGTGCATTAAGCTTACTAAAGAATTAGATTGTCCGGTTGTTTGTGGAAACCATGACTGGGCAGTTGCAGGTAAGTTGTCAACTGATTATTTTAATACGTATGCAAAACAGGCTGTTTTGTGGACTAAAACTGCAGTAGATGAAAAAGATAAAAATTATCTTTCAAGACCGCCCTTTGCTTATGAGGAAAGGGATTTTACTCTGGTGCATGGAAGCTTAGATTCTCCTGAAAAATTTAATTATATATTGGACCTTCGAAGCGCAACTTATAATATTAGCATTCAAAAAAGCAAAATTTGTTTTATAGGTCATTCTCACATGCCTGTTGTATTTTTTAAACCTAAAAATAGCTATGTTAATTATACAATACAACCAGAAATAAAAATAGAGCCGGATGCACTTTATTTAATAAACGTTGGAAGTATTGGACAGCCGCGTGATGGTGACTGGAGAAGCTGCTATTGTATATATGACGACGAGAAGAATTCCTTGCGCCTTAAACGGTATGAATACGATGTAAAATCTGCCGCCAAGGCTATTATCGATGCGGGCTTACAGCCGTATCTGGCGCATAGATTGGTAAAGGGTAGATAAGCCATGGGAAAAGATGCAAAAAAGTCCCGAATGCAGAAACCTCTAGGAAGTATAACTTCGGGATCCCGAAGAAAGACTTCTGTGAAGAATCTTCATTCGGGACAAATAGAGAAGTTGCGGGAACAAATACGCTACCATGATTATAAATATTATGTTGAAAATAAACCCGAAATTTCAGACCAGGCATATGATAGGCTTATGCGTCAACTGATACAGTTGGAGAAATCCCACCATGAATTAATTGCCCCGGATTCACCCACCCAGCGGGTTAACGGACAGCCGGTTGAAGGATTTCCAAAAGTTAAACATAGAGTAGCTATGTTTAGCATGGATAACACCTATTCTGCCGATGAAATTCGGGAATTTGACAAAAGGGTTAAGAAGAATTTGCCGAGGGAAACAATATCCTATGTAGTTGAGCTTAAGATAGACGGGGTGAGCGTTTCCTTAACTTATAAAAACGGCAAATTAACAAAAGGTGCAACTCGCGGAGATGGAACAGCCGGTGATGATATTACCCAGAATTTGCGCGCCATATCAGCTATACCCTTGCGTGTTCACAAACAAGAAGAATTCCCTCCTCTGATTGAGGTTAGAGGCGAAATATATATGAACCATAAAAGTTTTCTTAAGATAAATAAAGAAAAACAAAAAAGCGGAGAGGAGCTTTTTGCCAATCCCAGAAACGCCTCGGCAGGTTCTTTAAAATTATTAGACTCTACCACAGTGGCAAAAAGGGGACTGAATATATTTAATTATGCTATTGGATGTATCGAGGGGGCTGATTTAAAAACACAATGGGAGGTTTTGGAACTTTTTAAAAAACACGGGTTTAGAACTAATCCTCATATAAAACAATGCAAGAATATAGATGAGGTAGTCGCATATTGTAATGAATGGGAGGATGAAAAAGAACACCTGGACTATGATATAGACGGAATGGTGATAAAGGTAAATTCTTTGAAGCAGCAGGAAAAGCTCGGAGCCACTACCAAGGCCCCTCGTTGGATGATAGCTTATAAATTTCCGGCAGAGAGAGTAACTACCAAATTAAAGGACATAATAGTTCAGGTTGGCCGGACCGGGGCGTTGACCCCAGTGGCTGTTCTTGAGCCTGTGAGACTCTCAGGCAGTGTTGTTAGCCGGGCCACTTTGCACAACGCCGACGATATAGAGAGAAAGGATGTTAGGATCGGAGATACGGTAACTATAGAAAAGGCAGGGGAGATTATTCCGCAAGTTGTGGCTCCGGTATTGAGTAAGCGAACCGGCAAAGAGAGGAAATTTCATATGCCTGATAGATGTCCTGTTTGCGGCAGCAAGGTAAGGCAGTATCCCGGCGAAGTAGCTATACGTTGTGATAATGCCTCCTGCGGCGCTCAGCAAAAGGAAAGAATCAAACACTTTGCGAAAAGAGCGGCTATGGATATAGAAGGGCTTGGAGAGTCGATGGTCGATTTATTGGTGGATAAGGAATTAATTTCTGATATAGCTGACCTCTACATCATTAAGTATGAACAGATAATAAAGTTGCCCAGGATGGCTGATAAATCTACACAAAATCTTTTAGAGGCGATAGAAAAATCTAAAGAACAGAATTTATCCAGGTTAATCTTTAGTTTAGGCATAAGGCATGTCGGAGTACACGCCGCAGATATTTTAGCTTTAGAGTTTAACTCCATAGAAAAATTAAGCCGGCAAACAGTAGAGTCTCTTTCGGATATTCAAGAGATAGGCCCTATTATGACCGAATCAATCTATGAATTTTTTCATAGTCCGGATAACAAAAAATTGATAAAGAGATTAAAAGATGCTGGTGTCAAAATGGCTCGGGTAAAAAGAGAAAAGCGCGGCAAGCTGGCTGGTAAAAGATTCCTTTTAACAGGGTCTTTAAGTTCTTTTTCCAGAAATGAAGCCCAGCAGCTAATAAAAGATGAAGGAGGAAGAGTTACGTCTTCGGTAAGCAAGGCGGTGGATTTTGTGTTGGTTGGGGAAAGCCCCGGCTTAAAATACGATAAAGCAAAGAAATTAAATTTAAAATTTATAGATGAGAAAGAATTTAAAAAGATGATTGGCAAGGGGTGATTTATAATGATAAGAAGGATATTATCTGTAATTTTGCTCGCAGCATGTTTGTGTTCATTAAGTGGGTGCACCGGTGAATTGCGAAAGAAGTTTGTAAGAAAGAAAAAATATGAGAAAAAACAAATGCCTGTTTTTAAACCTAAATCTTATGAGGCTGAATTTACTAAAGAACAACGTTATATAAATCATTATGCTTTTTGGAAAAACGCTCAAACTGAAATGATAAGTATGCTGGATGGCAAAGATAGAATAAATAATAAAAAGCTCAAGTTTCATGCCAATTATGCTGTTGTCGAAATTAACGAAATGTATAAACTTCTGCCGGATGAAAAAAAGCAAAGCCTAAAACCCCATATTGAGGAATTGACAGGTTTGGCAGAAAGAATAAAAGATTCTTCCTATGTTTCAGGGCATAAACATACCCTGGCAAAACAGTTGAAACATATCTATAATGTAGTGAGAAAAAATTTTTCATATGTCAAGATGAAAAGCTATTTAAAGGAATAGGAACGTTTCCAATTCTAAAGAAAGCACCGTTTGGGATTCCAAACGGTGCATTCTTTGCGATTTATGAAGGCACTTGCAGAAGAATTCCTCGATTATTTAACTGTTGAAAAGGGCTTGTCAGAAAACACCATTGATGCCTACCGTAGAGATTTGTATAAATATATAGATTTTTTGGATAAGGAAAAAAAGATAAATCATATCCGTGAAGCCAAGCATTCGGACATTGCGGATTTTATGATGCTGGAAAAAGACAAAGGCCTAAGCCCTAACAGTGTTTCCAGAAATTTAGTAGCCATAAAGGTATTTCATAGATTTCTTGCAAGGGAAAGATATGTAAAAGAGAATATTGCCGATGTATTAGATTCGCCTAAGTTGTGGAAACACCTGCCTGATGTCCTTTCCGTTTCTGAAATCGAGCAGATTTTAAAAGTACCAAACCTAAAGAATTGGATGGGAATAAGAGATAGGGCAATATTGGAACTTTTGTATGCTACCGGAATGCGGGTTTCAGAATTGGCAACTCTTGCTATGGACAATATCAACATAGACGTAGGTTTCCTAAAATGTATCGGGAAGGGTGAAAAGGAGAGGATTGTCCCTGTTGGCAAACAAGCCAAAGAGATGCTGTGCAGATATATGGATAAAGCCAGGCCCAAATTGCTCAAGAAACAGGCCAAAACTTCGCGTTTTGTCTTTTTGTCTCGTTTAGGCAAGTCTATTTCCAGGCAGAGCATATGGAAAATGATAAAGAAATATGCAAATGCCGCGCGCATAAAGAAGAAGATAACCCCCCATACGTTAAGGCATTCTTTTGCAACACATATGCTTGAAGGAGGGGCAGATTTAAGAGTAGTGCAAGAACTGTTAGGGCATGCGGATATATCTACAACCCAAATATACACCCACGTAGATAAAGAAAGGTTAAAGGCGATACATCGTAAATATCACCCGAGACCATAATTTAGAAATGTGTAGGAACGTTTCCAAAATCAAAGAGGCAAATGTCCCCATAAAGGGGACACTTGCCCCTTAGATTTCGGAAACGTTCCTTCCTACGAACAATGGACTTAATCGTAACCCACATAGGGGCAGATTTTGATGCTTTGGCATCGGTAATAGCTGCCCGGAAACTCTATCCACAGGCAAAAGCAATTCTTCCTGGTTCTGCCCAAAAGAATGTGCGGGAATTCTTGAGTTTATGGAAGGATGAGTTTAGATTAGATATTGAAAAAGAGATAGATTTAGACAGTGTCACAAGGCTTATAATCGTTGAGACAAGACTTGCAAGCAGAATAGGAAGGGTCTCCCAAATTGTGGGCAAGGGCGAAGTCGAAATCCATATTTTTGACCACCATCCAAAGACTAAACAAGACATAAAGCCAGAGAAGGAAATTTCTGCTAATGTAGGCGCTACGGTTTCCTTGTTGGTGAAGATAATAAAAAAGAAAAAGATACCATTGACACCAATTGAGGCGACTGTCATGGCGTTAGGGATTTATGAAGATACCAACTCTTTGACTTCTCAGACCACAACCAAGTTAGATATTGATGTGGTCGGATTTTTATTCTCTCAGGGCGCTAACCTTAGTGTGGTCTCATCATATCTTAAACGTGAATTGACGCAACGGCAGCTTTCAATTTTATCTGATTTGATAAACAAGACAGAAGTTGTTACAATCAAAGGTATAGACATCGCCATCTCATTCCTTAAAATGGAAAGGTTTGTCGAAGACTTTGCTTTATTGGTACATAAACTTATAGATATAGAAAATTTTAATGTGCTATTTGCTTTCGCGGAGGATGCCGCAGGTACAATTCGCATGGTAGCGCGGAGCAATCTCTCATATATAAATATAGCAAAGGTAGCCTCCCATTTTGGAGGAGGAGGCCATCCCTACGCAGCGAGTGCCAGGATAAAGGGTATTAGCTCAGAACAGGTGAAGCTAAAATTGTTAAATATTTTAAAAAGAACCATAAGGCCAAAAATATATGCTGAGGATATCGGTTCATTCAAGATAACAACGATCTCTCCCGATGAGACTATCAATGAAGTTAGAAAATTAATGAAGAAATTAAAAGTAAGTGGTATGGCTGTGACAGAAAAGGACAGATTAATGGGCATTATTACAAAGGCTGACCTTGCCAAAGCAATCCACCGTGGTTTTGGGCATTCAAGAATTAAAGGGTATATGAATATCAGGCCAGTTACTACTACTTCCAAGACTCCTCTTCAGAAGATCAGGCGATTGATACTTGAAAAAGATGTTGGCTATTTACCAATTATTAAAAGAGGTAAACTCTTAGGCATGGTAACCAGAGAAGATTTACTTAAAGTAGTTTATCACGATTTGATCACTCCGACGAAAGTATCAAAGAAGAAAAGGCCCTTCACCTCTCCTGTGGTCGTGAATGTATCCCGAAATTTAAAAAGCCGCCTGCCGGGGCATATTTATAATATATTGAAGTTTATAGGTAAAGGAGCCGATAATTTACATTATAAGGCTTTTTGCGTCGGCGGATTCGTGCGCGATTTACTCTTGGGTGTTGAAAATTTTGACATAGACATAGTGGTGGAAAAAAATGCTATACGCTTTGGTAAAATTTTAGCCAGTAAATTGAAAGGCTCATTGGTAGTGCATAAAAAATTCGGCACAGCAACAGTTGTTATGCCGTGGACGGGTAAAGCTAAACGAGGCCCGGAAAAAAAGAAAGAGAAGTTTAAAATAGATATTGCTACTGCCAGAACAGAACAATATCCATATCCCGCAGCTTTGCCGACAGTAAAATTTGCTTCTATTAAACAAGACCTTTACAGAAGAGATTTTACCATAAATGCAATGGCGGTTTCTATTAATAGGAACAATTTCGGGGATTTGATAGATTTTTTTAGCGGGCAACGGGATTTAAAAATGAAAAAAATAAGAATATTGCATAATTTAAGTTTCTTAGAGGATCCTACCCGCATCTTTAGGGCAGTCAGGTTTGAACAGAGATATAATTTCAGAATAGAGCCACACACCGAAGAGCTGATAAGGACAGCGATAACCTTAGATATGTTTGGAAGGACCCAGAAGCAAAGGATCAGGGATGAGATTATATTAATTTTAAGCGAAGAGGAACCTATCAAAGCCCTGCTCAGAATGAATCAGTTACATGAATTGCGCTTTATCGACCCAAAGTTAAAATTAACTAAAGATATGATCGAACTTTTCCAGGAGATTGAAGAAACCTGTGCCTGGTATAAACTCTCGTTTATGAAAAAAAGAGTTATTGATAGCTGGATTATCTATTTTATGGCTATGGTTAATTCTCTTGCATTAAAGGAAATAAAATCTATGTGCGAAAGATTTGTTTTTACCAGAGGCGATACCAAAAGACTCCTCTCTGCTAAGATGGGTGCGAATAGAATAGCGAAACTTCTGGATAGAAAAGAGGATATGAAACCGAGCCAGATATACATGTATCTTGAGCCTCTATCGTATGAAGCCATCCTTTTTATTATGGCTAAGACAAAGACCAAGGAGGCAAAAGGGCAAATCTCTCTTTTTTTCACTAAATATAATAGTGTAAAATTAAGAATAACCGGCATAGACCTGAAGAAAATCGGCCTGGCTCCGGGGCCAGCCTATAAAAAAGTTTTGAATAAAATCCTTTATACAAAATTAGACGGCAGGATTAAAAGTAAACAGGATGAGATTAGTTTAGCTGAGAAATTGATAGGTAAGACAAAATGATGATAGGAGTACTAACCGTTGAAATATTTATTCCTGCTTCTCTTTCTCTTAAGGATAAGAGGCGAGTGCTTAAAAATTTAAAAGACAGACTCAAGAATTCATTTAATATTTCTATAGCGGAGATAGAGCATCATGGTAAATGGCAGAGGGCAAAGATGGCAATTGTAAATGTTGATGTCAGCAAGAGAGTAGCAGAGAGCCGATTAGGCAAAGTTTTAAATTTTATTGATAAATTCAATAAGGTGCAATTGCTTGACAGCAAGATGGAGCTGATATAACCATGTCGCGTACAGATAAAATAAATCGGGAATTAAGACGCCATATAAGTATAATTATACAGCAGGAATTAAAAGATCCAAATGTAGGTTTTGTTACGGTTACTTCGGTTTCAACAAGCCCTGATTTAAGTCAAGCTTCGGTTTACTTTACTTGTATGGGAGACGATAAAGAAAAAGACGAAACAACAAAGACGCTAAATAAGGCCTCCGGATATATAAGGAAACTACTGGGTAAGCGAATATATATTAAGTTTATGCCTGATATAAAATTTATTTATGATGATACTGCCCAGCAAAAGGCAAAAATAGATAAGATACTCGACCAGATACGTGAGGAAGGAGTCGATAAGTGAGCAAGTTTAAAAAGGTACTAAAAGAAATAAATAAGCATAAGAATTTTTTAGTAACTTCACATATAAATCCCGAAGGCGATTCAATAGGCAGCCAGTTAGCTTTTCTCTATTTGCTAAAGGTAATGGGGAAAAACGCCCGGATACTGAATTCACAAAAACCCGGCCCCAGATACAAATTTTTGCCGAACAACAAAAAGATACTTACAAAGATAAACAAAGGTATAAGATACGACGCTATTTGCTTTTTAGACTGCGCAGATATGAAAAGAATAGGTAGAATTTATGAAGTTATAGATTTATCAAAGCCAAAGATTAACATTGACCATCATCTCAGTAATACAAGATTCGGTAATGTAAATTTAATAGATAGCCGAGCTTGCAGCACAGCTGAAATTTTGTATATGTTGTTTAAAGAAGCTAAGGTAAAGATTAATAAAGAGACTGCGATTTGTTTATATACTGCTATCTTAACCGATACAGGTTCATTTAATTATTCTAATGTTACCTCTTTTACCCATAAGGTTGTATCGTATCTTATTGATGCAGGAGTAGATACGAATAACATATATAAGAAAGTGTATGAGGAAATTTCTCCGTCAGCAATGAGACTTTTAGGCAGTGCACTCTCTACATTGAAGCTAAGCCCGGATAAAAGGGTAGCCTGGATACAGATAACTAAAGATATGCTTAAGAAATGCGGAGCCGGTTTAGCGGATCAGGAAGATTTCATTAATTTTCCGCGGTCTATAAAAGGGGTTAAGATAGCGATACTTTTTACGGAGATAGCTCCCAAAAAAATAAAGGTTAGTTTAAGATCCAATGATATCATTGACGTAAACGAGATTGCTTCACACTTCGGCGGCGGAGGGCACCAGAAGGCAAGCGGCTGCACAATAAAGGGTTCGCTGCCTGAAGCAAAAAAGAAGGTTTTATCCGAGATAAAAAAATATGTTTGATAAAACAAAAGAGATAACAGGGATACTCCTTGTAGATAAGCCCAAGGGAATCACATCCCACGATGTGGTAGATTTCATCAGAAAAAGATTTAAGATTAGCAAAGTAGGACATTGCGGGACGTTAGATCCTATAGCGACAGGCCTTTTAGTAATTCTTTTAGGGAAAGCCACTAAGGTGGCCTCAAGATATCTTAACGATGACAAAAGATACTTGTGCACAATGAAATTAGGAATAGTCACTGATACCCAGGATGCCGAAGGCAAAATCATAACCAACAGCATCGTAGAGAATATAACAGCTAAACAAATTCGAGAAGTAGCTAAATCTTTTAAAGGAGAGATTGAACAAATCCCGCCAATGGTTTCTGCCAAGCATTATAAGGGCGTAAGGCTCTACAAACTTGCCAGAAAGGGTGTGGAAGTTATGAGATTTCCGAAAAAGATATGTATATATAACATAACGGTATTGTCTATAAAAATACCTTATGTTGAGTTTATTGTGGAATCCTCTAAAGGTACGTATATAAGGACATTATGCCATGATATTGGCGAGAAATTAGGTTGCGGGGCGCATATGTACGCTCTACGCAGATTAGCCTCGGGTAATTTCAAAGTAGAAAATGCTCATACATTGAAGGAATTAGAAGCCAAGGGCATAGAGGGGTTGAAGGATACCGTTCGAATAATAACAGACGTTTAGAAAATCGTTCGGGAAAGTGTCTGAGTTTTGTTCGGGAAAGTGTACCCCCTTTTAAGGGTACAGTTTTCCGATTGAAATCAAGACACTTTGCCGATTGAAAATAGGACACTTTCCCAAACGGTGCATATACATGTAATAATATGAGAATTATATATGGCCTTAATAATCTTAAAATACAGAGGAAGAAATCTATTGTTACAATAGGCATTTTTGACGGAGTGCATATAGGTCATCGAAAGATATTAAAAGAGGTAGCAAGACAGGCAAAAACCAAAAAACAGGTAGCAGCTGTTTTGACCTTTCATCCCCATCCTCAAAAGGTGCTTGGTAGCATATCCTCTAAATCTACCATAACTTCACTCAAACACAGATTAAAATTATTGCAAGATATAGGTGTTGATTTATGCATAGTAATTAGCTTTACCAGGGCTTTCTCTAAAAGATTGATAGATTGGTTCATAAGGCATATTCTCGTCAAGAAACTAAAGGCAACAACGTTAATCATAGGAGGTAGATTTAAACTTGGCAGAGAAAGGATATCGGCAAAAGATTTTAAAAAGCTCCTGCACAATTATGGATTAGGTCTTAAAATAATTCCAACTCAAAGATACAAAGGTAAGGTTATATGTAGCAGTCTTATACGTGACTTAATTAAAACAGGCAGATTGGATATCGGGTCTAAATTACTCGGAAGGAGTGTGGCGATATATGGAACTGTTAAACCCGGCAGGCGCATCGGCAGAACTATAGGGTTTAAAACTGCAAATATAGATCCACATCATGAAGTGATACCACCTCCGGGGGTATACGTAGTCAAGGTGAAGGTTTACAAAAGATACTACAGAGGCGTATTAAACATCGGATTTCGGCCTACTTTGGGCTTGAGGCAAAAAGAACCTGAGGTAGAAGTGCATATCTTAGGTTTTGATGGCAGGTTATACAACAAGCCTATAGAGCTATTTTTTATAAAAAAAATAAGATCCGAAAAGCGTTTTAAAGATAAAAAGGCTTTAAGAGAGCAGATAAAAAAAGATATACTTTACAATACATAGTATATTTGTTATAATATTTTGCTAAATAAAGAGAGAAGAGCACCGTCCCGACACCAAAGGTGTCGGGACGGTGCATATACCATAAGCGCAGGAGACGGATAATGACAATCGATAAGGAAAAGAAACACACCATTATTGAGAAGTTTAAAAAACACCAGAAAGACACAGGCTCCGCGGATGTGCAAATAGCCATTCTCACCGAGAGAATAAATGCATTGACGGAGCATTTTAAAGCACACAAGAAAGACCATCACTCCAGGCGCGGGCTGTTACGGATGGTCAATCGCAGAAGAAAATTACTCGATTATCTAAAAAAGCACAATGTAGAAGAATATCAGAATATTCTGGATAAGCTCAAGTTAAGGAAATAAACCCCTGACTTTAAAACCCCATGAGGATACCCTACGTACGCAGGGTATCCCCTAACCACCAACAAAGGAAAAATAGAAATATGATTAAACAATTCAAATTAAATATCGGGAATAAGACCATTATTTTAGAATCCGGAAAGCTGGCCAAGCAAGCCAGTGGCGCTGTAACTGTAACTTGCGGCGGAACAATGGTTCTGGTTACTGTGGTTATGTCTAAAGAGGTTAAGGAAGAAATTAGCTTCTTTCCTCTATGGGTTGAATATAGAGAAAAGACCTATGCCGCCGGAAAAATTCCAGGCGGATTTTTCAAAAGGGAGGGCAGGCCCACGGAAAAAGAAATTTTAAGTGCTCGCTTAATAGACAGGCCGATAAGGCCGCTTTTCCCGGAAGGGATGCTAAACGAAGTTCAGGTTATGGCTACGGTTTTATCAAGCGACGGCGAGAATGACCCGGATGTTTTAGCGGTTTTGGGTGCCTCTGCAGCACTTTCTATATCGGATGTGCCGTTTGATGGGCCTATAGGGGTGGTGCGCGTCGGGCAGATAAAAGAGAGTGAATTTATAATAAATCCCACTTATGCCCAATTGGATGAATCAAAGCTCGATATAGTAATAGCCGGCACAAAAGACGGCATTATCATGATAGAGTCAAACAACGATCAGGTGCCGGAGCGCGATATGTTTGATGCTATAAAATTTGGATATGATAACATAGCCAAAATTATAGATATTCAAAATAAAATGATTTCCGAATACGGCGTTAAAAAATTCACTCCCCAGATTAAAAAAGCATCAGCAGAGCTCCTTAAACGGATAAAAGACCTTTCTGTAGACAGGCTTATTGAAATAAATTCTTTGAAGACCAAAGAAGAACGCATAGAAGGAATGGATCTGCTTTGTAAGGAATTAGCAGAAAAGTCAGTTACGGAAGAATCGCCTGTTACTGAGTTGGATATTAAAATGGCATTGCAGATGGTTGAAAAGGAACTTGTTCGCGATATAGTATTAAATCAGAATAAAAGAGTCGATGACAGAGCTTTTGAGCAGATACGCCCCATCAGTTGTGAGATTGGAGTTTTACCGCGAACTCATGGTTCGGCCTTGTTTACTCGTGGGCAGACTCAGAGTCTTTCTGTTACAACTTTGGGGACCAGTTCAGACGAACAGCTTATAGAAGCATTAGAGGGAGAGATGCAGAAGACTTTTATGCTTCATTACAATTTTCCTCCTTTTAGCGTTGGGGAAGTAAAACCGGTCAGGGGCCCCGGTAGGAGAGAGATAGGCCATGGGGCGCTGGCAGAAAGAGCGCTTAAGCCTGTTATGCCATCAAAGGAGGAGTTTCCTTACACAATAAGGGTGGTATCAGATATACTCGAATCCAACGGTTCCTCTTCCATGGCAACAATATGTGCCGGTTCTTTGGCTCTTATGGACGGAGGAGTCCCTATTAAAGAGCCGGTTGCCGGAATAGCTATTGGGCTTGTTAAAGAAGACACAAAATACATGCTGCTCACAGATATAGCCGGGGTTGAAGATCATTATGGCGATATGGATTTTAAAATAGCCGGCACCGCAAGAGGCGTTACTGCTATGCAGTTAGATGTGAAATTAAAAGAGGGTATTAGCTTGGATATAGTCAAAGAGACACTAAAGCAAGCCAAGGTTGCAATGGGCGAACTGCTCGATAAGATGAATGCGGTCATATCGAAACCCAAACCAAGTCTCTCTGAATATGCACCGCGCATAACTACACTTAAGATAGACCAGGACAAGATTAGAGACGTGATAGGACCCGGCGGGAAGATTATAAGGAAGATTATAAATGAGACTGGTGTAACTATTGACATAGAAGATGACGGTACGGTTTTAGTAGCCTCAAATGACGCTGAAGCCTCTAAGAAAGCTGTTGAAATTATTAAAAAGCTTACTGAGGTTCCGGAAGTTGGTAAAATCTATCCCGGGATAGTAAAGAGGGTTATGCCTTTCGGAGCATTCTGCGAGATACTCCCCGGGAAAGAAGGCCTGGTGCATATTTCTGAACTTTCAAAAGACTATGTTAAGAATATAGAAGATGTGGTTAAGCTCGGAGACAAGTTCAAAGTAAAGGTTATCGAGATAGATGAACAGGGAAGGGTGAATTTATCAAGGAAGCAAGCTGAAGAATAACTGGAGAGCGTCCCCATTCAAATGGAAAGAATTAAAATAAAGATGGGAAGAAAATCAGGGTGCGAAGATTTACCTTTGCCTCAATATATGAGCGAGTTCTCAAGCGGTATGGATATTCATGCTGACGTCGATGGTGAAGTAGTACTTGCCCCGGGTGAGATTAAGTTAATTTCAGCCGGCTTTTATATGAGTTTGCCTGCCGGTTATGAAGCTCAGATAAGGCCAAGAAGCGGCCTTGCTATAAAACACGGAATAAGTATCGTCAATACTCCGGGTACTATAGATGCAGATTTTAGAGGGTTAGTCGGTATTATAGTTATTAATCACGGAAAAAAACCTTTCCCAATAAAACGCGGGGATAGAATAGCCCAGCTGGTCATCCAGAAGGTTATAAGGGCAGAGACAGAGTTAGTAGAGGAGTTGGATGAAACTGTTCGTTCGACCGGAGGTTTTGGCCATTCAGGTGTCTGAGTGGGAAAGGGACGTTTCCGAAACCAAAGAGGGAAACGTTCCTGGGGACACTTTTCCCTTTGAAACCGGAAACGTCCCTCTACTATGAACTTATTAGAAGCGATTCTGTCAGGCGCGTTGCAAGGATTAACAGAATTCTTACCTGTAAGCAGTTCCGGCCATCTGGTTTTGTTGCATTATTATTTTGGTTATAAACAACCACAGTTTCTTTTTGACATATTTTTGCATGTAGGCACTCTTTTGGCAATCTTAGTTTATTTCAGAAAAGATATATGGTTAATCTTCACAAAACAGAGATACTTTCTCATATTAATATTGATAGGTAGTATACCTACCGGTATAATAGGTTTTCTATTTGAGTCTTTTTTCAGGCAGGCATTTATGAATATTAAACTGGTAGGTTTTATGTTGATAACAAGTGCTGTTTTTTTATTCTGTGGTGATTTTGGGGCTCGGCTAAGAGAACATCATCCTGAAACCAGGCATAGGCTTGGAATTGCCAAGGCATTAATAATAGGTACAGTGCAGGGCATCTCTGCTTTACCGGGTTTATCGAGGAGCGGCGTTACGATTTCTACTGCACTGCTCTGTCAGGTTAAAAAAAGAGAAGCTATTAGATATTCTTTTTTGCTGGCTATTCCTGCTATAATTGGCGCATTAATTTTTGAATTAAATAATTTAGGCAGCGTAAAGGGTATTTTTATACCACAAGTTATAGCTGGCTCTTTATGTTCGTTTCTAACAGGTTTGGTAGCTATTTATTATTTGATTAAAGCCATAATAAAAGACAGGCTATCATTATTTGGCATCTACTGCCTTTTGGTAGGCGCCGCTGTTTTAATCAAGGTTTATTTATAGTGGGGAAGAGACGTTTCCAGTTTCAAAGAAGAAAATGTCCCCAAAGAAATGGGACACTTTCCCCTTTGAAACCGGAAACGTCTCTATACCGACTATGAACAGGCAGAGAATAAACGAGTTTAAAGGTCTTATATTTTTAGCTATTGCTGTTTTAGTTTTAATCAGCCTTATATCCTATAGCCCGGAAGATCTTAGATTCTTCAGCTCTTCTCCCAACAGTCAAGTAAGCAATTTTGCAGGCATTATCGGAGCTTATATAGCAGCGGGGTTGTTTTTTCTCCTTGGACGGAGCGCTTACATAATCCCGTTTCTTTGTTTAGCATGGGCTGTAAATAAATTCATAGGCAGAGAACCTCAAAAATTTTATTTAAAGGTCTCAGGCACAATAGTGCTATTTCTTACTTCATGTATATTGCTTAGCATGTTATTTAACGGTACTAATGTTGACAAGGTAAAAGCCGGAGGTATAACCGGTCTTTTTTTATCAAATTTATTAATAAGATATTTTGGTTATATAGGCACATATGTTATCTCCGTTATGTTAATTGCGATGAGTGCCCTTTTGGCAACAGAATTTTTAATACTTCCGTTTATCGTTGTATTATATAAAAAGTTTAAAGAATATTTTGCTGTTATAAAAAAGCCTATTTTTTCCAAAAAGAGGACAAGGATAAGTACGCCTGCAGAAGGAAGGAAGAAAGAGGCCCCTTCCATTGAGATATATAGGCCCAAAAAGCCGCAAGTTACTCCAAAGGTTACTCTTCAGCCAGAACGAAAGATAAGCAAGCCAATTATTAAGCCTCAACCGGTAGCAAAGGTAAGGTCGGAAGCGCCAAAGTCCAAACCACAACAAATAGGTGAATATAAACTCCCCTCCCTGGATTTATTAGATGAACCGCCTAGAATTGAAGAGAAAAAAATCAAGGAGGACCTGGCTGTTTCTTCCAGGATACTTGAAGAGACTTTGCAGGATTTTGGAATAGATGTAAAGGTAACTCAGGTAGAACAGGGCCCTGCAATAACAAGATATGAACTTGAACCGGCTTCGGGAGTGAAAGTGACCCGGATTACATCATTAAGTGACGATATAACACTGGCAATGAAAGCCCATAGTGTCAGGATAGTTGCTCCGATACCCGGAAAGGCCAGAGTGGGTGTAGAGGTGCCAAATGTCGTTACCAGCCTGGTTTACCTTAAGGAAGTTTTGCAGTCCGATAGATTTGTGAAATCTCGATCTAAGCTCAATTTAGCCCTCGGGAAGGATATTGCCGGAAAGCCGGTGATATGCGATTTGGCTGATATGCCTCATCTTCTTATTGCTGGAACTACAGGTTCGGGCAAAACTATATGCGTTAATTGTATAGTATCAAGTATGATATTTAATGCCGCTCCGGATGAACTTAAATTTATATTAGTTGATCCAAAAATGGTAGAACTTGCCCTGTTTAATAAATTGCCGCATCTTTTGTGCCCGGTGTTAACCAATCCCAAAAAAGTATCCGCAGCATTAAACTGGATAGTTGAAGTGATGGAGAAAAGATATAAATTGTTCGCTAAATTGGGCGTAAGAAATATAGAGGGATTTAACCAGAAAAGCGCGAAAGAAAAAATTGAAGAAGATGTGCCTGAGAAGCTCCCTTATATAGTTATTGTTATTGATGAGCTGGCAGATTTAATGGCAATAGCCTCGCAGGACATAGAAAGCGCAATTACAAGATTAGCCCAGCTTTCCAGGGCTGTTGGCATACATATAATACTCGCTACCCAAAGGCCATCAGTAGATGTTATAACAGGTGTTATCAAGGCAAATTTTCCGGCAAGGATATCATTTAAAGTTGCTTCTAAGGTAGACTCCCGCACTGTGCTGGATATGAACGGAGCGGACAAATTACTTGGCAGGGGCGATATGTTATTTATAGAACCGGGGGCTGCTAAACCGATCAGGGCCCAGGGAAGCCTGGTATCGGATAAAGAAATAGAAAGAGTGGTAGGTTTTATTTCATCGCAGGTTCCTGCCCAATATGAAGGCGAATTATTAATGGCTCAAGATAAGAAGAAAGCATATGCTGCTGAGGAGCAAGATGAGCTTTATAATGAGGCAGTAAAGCTGATTTTAGAGAGTGGCCTGGCTTCAGTCTCTTTCTTGCAGCGGCGCATGAAGCTTGGACATATGCGAGCCGCACGCTTAATAGATACTATGGAAGTTGAAGGGATTGTTGGTCCATATCAGGGTTCTAAACCAAGAGAGATTTTGGTTGATCGCGAGGCTTATTTGCGGGAGAGAATACAACAAGGAGAACCTACGTAAGTTATAAGTTATTGATAAAAATGAGCATTGGAAAGAAGTTAACAGAGGCAAGAGAAAAAAAGAAGATAACCTTAGAGCAAGCCTATGGACACACTAGAATACATCCAGATGTATTAAAGGCACTTGAGGCGGATGAATATGAAAAGATATTAAGTCCTACTTATATTAGAAGTTTTTTAAAAGAGTATGCTTCTTTTTTAGGGCTGGATGTAAATAAGATTATAGAAGAATATAATAAATTAAAACCACAAAAGGCAAAGAAACCCAGCCTTGAACCTCCGTCAGAAAAATTGCAGAAATTGGAGATTGTAAAGCGGCTAGCAAAAAATGCTATACCGGCTCTCAAGTGGGTAGCTATTATAGTATTAGCAGTTGTTGTATTAAGGGGCGTATTTAAGTTTGCTCAAAATATAAAACAGAAACAGTTCGCAAAACAGGCTAAAGTTACACAAGTTAAAACCAGGCCTGCTGTTGAAACGACCAAAAAGGGAACGGTTTCAAAAAAGCCACAAGCACAAGAAGCCCCTTCGAAAGCTGTAGTTATACCAAAGGGCGAAAAGCTCATTCTTGTTATCGATGCTACAACTGATGTATGGCTCAGGCTAAAAGTAGATGGAAAGATAATTTTCGAAAATATATTAAAAAAAGGTGCATCCGAATCATGGAAGGCAGAAAAAGATTTTACAATATGGACCGGAAGGGCCGAGGCCCTGCAGTTGACCCTTAACGGAAACTATATTGGTACAGCCGGCAAAGGCGTCGTTAAGAATTTGGTTATTGATAGAAAAGGGATAAGGAAATGAAGGAGACTAAGCCTCCCTCATTGGGCAGGTTGCAGAGTGGACAAATGCACGAGACTGTAAATCTCGCGTCTTCGGACTACGGAGGTTCGAATCCTCCCCTGCCCACCACCAATTTTGGCATAGCCAAAATTGGAAATTCAAAATTCAAAAACCAAAATCCAAAAGTTTTGGATTTTGAAATTTGGATTTGGGATTTACAATTGCGAAGCAATTGTATGCGGGTGTAGTTCAGTGGTAGAACAGTAGCCTTCCAAGCTACATATGGCGGTTCGATTCCGCTCACCCGCTCCATATGAATTCCGCTTTGCGGAATCCATTGTTTTAAGTTGTAAGTTTTAAGTAACACTTACGACTTATTACTTAAAACTTAAGACTAAATTTTACGAAGTAAAATTTCCATGCCAAATATACCAGAAAACGAAGATCCTAAAGAGATAAGACTCTTTGGCGAAAAGTCTATTAAAGAAGAGGCCTATCGGCAGAAGATTATCCAGCTGGAAAAAGAG
The DNA here is from genome assembly GCA_964570585.1 of uncultured Planctomycetia bacterium. Lineage (GTDB taxonomy): Bacteria > Omnitrophota > Gorgyraeia > JABMRG01 > JAFGKX01. Next base: position 19,953 of record CAZMYR010000010.1, on the reverse strand, counting down.
ATAATGAAGTTGGAATCTATGCTGAAGAATCGACGGAATGAAACAAATGTTGAATATGAAAGTGAAAAGAATAGTAAGCTGCCGGAATATTCAGAAGGGCTTTTTTACGAAGCGGCAGTTTCTATGGAAGAGAAAGTAAAAAAGTATCAAAATATGCTTGAGGCAAAGGCAAGAGATATCAGCGAGAGGCTAAACCTGCAAGCCCAAAATCTTATTGAGCATGAGAAAATACACAGGCATGTGGTTACTACAAAGAGAGCGCTTATCATATTAGCATTGTTTACACTAATCGCTATAGCTATGTCTGCACTTTCTATCTTTACTATACCACGCTTAGGCAAGGTCCCTTATCAAAAGGATGTGGATATCCTCAACCCTTATGAAAGGCCGGAATATATAAAAAATCTGCTACAGGAAAGTGGTTTTTATAATAAACAATACACAATTATTGATTTAGATTACTCTAATCAGGCGTACAAAGGCATAGTAGAGTTGCATTTTAAACCGCATAGTAACTGGACCATAAAGATGATAGCTTCTGATATAATAAAAAATTTCAAAAGGATATCGATCAATAAGTCAATGAAGCTTGATTTTATATACGAAGGTAATACATATGCAAAAGTAGACTATTCTTATATTTCGGACCAGACCCATCATGATTTTTTTACACATTAGGAGACGAAAATGAGAGCAATTTATCCCGGGAATTTTGATCCGATAACATATGGCCACATAGATATTATAAACAGGGCCGTTAAAATGTTCGATGAAGTTATTATTGCCGTATCTTCCGGCTCGCAAAAGCAAACTTTATTTACGCCTGCTGAAAGAGCGAATATGATTAAAAAGTCAGTAAGGGGCTTGGGAAACACAAAGATAGAAATTTTTGATGGTTTAATAGTTAATTATGCCAAAAAAAAGAAAGCCAGCATTATTTTAAGGGGCTTACGGATGATATCAGATTTTGAATATGAATTTCAAATGGCTTTGACCAACAGAAAATTGAATCCGTCTGTAGAAACAATCTTTATGATGCCCGCTGAATCTTATTCGTATCTTTCTTCGAAATTGATCAAAGAAGCAGCTTCACTCGGAGCAGACTTAAAAGGATTTGTTCCGGCGTTTGTAGACGCTGCACTCAAAAAAAGACTTAAAAGAATAGCACCGTTTGGGAAAGCAAAGTAAAAAGAGAATAGCACCGTCCCAACACCAAAGGTGTCGGGACGGTGCATATACCATATGGAAACAATACAGATGCTTAGAGAAAAGGCCAAAAAAGCGGAAGCCAAAATTGTCCTTCCGGAAGGCGGAGAACCACGCGTAGTTCAAGCAGCAGCATGTATTTCAAGGGAGAAAATAGCCGATATAATACTTTTAGGAAATCCGCACAATATAGAAAAGGCGCTTAAAGAGAAAAATGCGGATGTCGGGAGAATTGATATAATAGATATCAAAAATTCACCTCTTTTAGATAAATATATTGATACGTTTTACGCATTGAGGAAACATAAAGGTATAAGCAAAGAAGATGCAAAGAATGCAATTATTAATAATTCGTTGTATTTTGGCGCATTGATGGTTAAAGACGGCTTAGCAGACGGTTTTGTGGCAGGCGCTATTAACACCACAAGGGATGTAGCCAGGTCTGCCTTGTGGTGCATAGGGTTAGATAAAAATATAAAGACTATGTCCAGTTCATTTATAATGATTCTACCAGATAAAAATTTTGGCGCAGATGGCATAATCATATATGCAGACTGCGGTATAGTGCCTAATCCTTCAGCAAGACAACTAGCAAACATTGCTGTTGCTTCGAGCGATTTGATGGATATACTTTTTGGCATTGAGCCAAAAGTTGCCATGCTTTCTTTTTCTACAAAAGGCAGTGGAAAAATTCCGGAAACAGAGAAGATAATTAAGGCGATAGAGATAATAAAACAGACAAGGCCGGACCTTATTGTAGACGGCGAACTTCAGGCAGACGCAGCATTGGTTCCCGAGGTGGCAAAGATAAAAGCACCGCAGAGTCCCTTAAAAGGTGGTGCCAACGTTTTAATTTTTCCCAACTTAGAAGCAGGGAACATATCTTACAAACTCACTCAGAGATTGGCTAAGGCCCGGGCCTTAGGGCCATTGCTTCAGGGTTTACAGGCTCCTTGCAGTGACCTATCCCGAGGATGTAACTGGGAAGACGTAGTAGATATAGTTGCAGTTACAGCTTTAAGAAAAAAAGCACCGTTTGGGATTTCAAAGTAGCAAATGTCCCCTTTACGGGGACACTTGCCCCTTTGGAATCCCAAACGGTGCATATACCAAGGTGCGGAATGAAAATACTTGTAATTAACAGCGGTTCATCAAGTATAAAGTATCAGTTATTTGATACTAGGAAGCCTTATCCATTATGCAGAGGAATTGTAGAAAGAATAGGGACAAAAAAAAGCTCGCTTACCTATCACAAGTTAAATAAAAAACCTCTTGTTAACAATGTCTATGCGCCTGATCATTATCAGGCAATAAAGCATATCTATGATATTATAACTAATCCTAATTCAGGAGTGATAAGGTCTCTTTCGCAGATTGCTGGCATAGGTCACCGGGTTGTACACGGAGCTGAAATTTTTACCCAGCCAACCATTATTACTAATGAGGTTTTTAATGTTATTAAAAAATTTAGTGAGCTGGCACCATTGCATAATCCACCTGCAGTTTTGGGAATAGATGCTTGCAGGAAATTTTCAAAAGAGATTCCCCAGATAGCTGTTTTTGACACGGCCTTTCATCAGACCATGCCGCAAAAAGCATATATGTATGGTATCCCATATAGATTCTATAAAAAGTATAGTTTGCGCAGATATGGTTTTCATGGCACAAGCCATATGTATGTTGCCGTTAAAGCTGCAAAACGCTTAAAGAAACCATTAGAGTCGTTGAAGATAATTACCTGCCATCTGGGAAATGGTTGCAGTATAACTGCGGTTAAATATGGCAAAAGCATTGACACCAGCATGGGATTTACCCCTCTAGAAGGCGTAATGATGGGCACAAGATGTGGAGATATAGATGCGGCTGCAGTGCTTTATCTAATGGAAAAAGAATATCTAAGCATTAAAAAGGCCGACGATTTGCTCAATAAAAAAAGTGGCCTGCTGGGACTCTCCGGCATAAGCAATGATATGCGCGACGTTAATAAAAAAGCATTATCCGGGGACAAAAGGGCAGCTCTTGCTATAGAGGTTTTTATTTATAGAATTATAAAATACATCGGCGCTTATATCGCAGCAATGGATGGAGTTGATGCCATTGTGTTGACCGCAGGTATAGGTGAAAATTTCACCCCTCTTCAGCAAAAGTTAAAAAACGCACTTAAAAATACACTTAAAAAATTCTCCGCCAGAATATTAGTTATTCCTACCAATGAAGAGCTTATGATAGCTCGGCAGACAGCGCAGGTGTTGAAGAATGAAAATCCTCGTAAATGAAATTCCTCCCGAAGGATTGAACATTAAAGGTGAACTTGACCCTGCAAAACTTAATTTAGCTACAAAACAGATAAACTTTTCTTCGCCCATAAAGGTAAAGTGTTTTTTAACAAGGTCTAAAGATGATTTGTTTGCAAAATGCAAGTTGACTGCTCTGACAAAAGAGACCTGCAGTCGATGTCTTACGGAATTTGATATGAATATAGGGAAAGATGTAGATTTACATTATGAATTGAAGGGTGAATTGAGTATCGTGTTCGATGATAGCCTGAAGGATGAAATAATTATTGATTACCCGATGAAGGTGCTATGCAAGCCAGACTGCAAAGGTTTGTGCCCGCAATGCGGCAAGAATTTAAACGAAGGTCCATGCAGTTGCAAAGAACGAAAGACAGGCATTCAGGATGATAAATAAAGAAAATCTAAAAGTAGATTTGATATCTTTGCAGGAAGACGCAGAAAGAGTCCCTCCTGTCGGCCTAGTTTATATAGCAACATATCTAAGGGATAGAATCGGCTTAAAAGATGAGAATATCAGGATCTTAGATATAAATTATACCGATATAGAAAAAGAGCTTAAAAAATTTCCTCCACATATAATTGGTTTTACAGCTATGACAGTTGAATACGGCAAGGTAATCAGGTTTGCTCAGAGGATAAAACAGAAGTTTAAAATTCCTTTTATTATTGGCGGGGTCCATATTTCAACACTTCCAGAGTCCCTGGACCGGGTTTTTGATATAGGGGTTATTGGGGAAGGCGAAGAAACAATAGGAGAACTTATAGAGTTATATTTAAGACAGAATGAGTTCAATATCCCTAGTTTAAAAAAAATAAAAGGAATATTTTTTTCCGATAAAGATAAATCGATAATTACAGAAAAAAGAGAACCAGTAGAATTAGATAAACTTCCAGTTCCCGATTTTAAGTTTGCCCACAAAAATTATTTTAGGAAAGAAGAAATCCCTGCAATAAGCGATGTTGGCATTAGGGCATATCTAATATCTTCCAGAGGCTGCCCTTACCGGTGTGTCTTTTGTTCGACATCTCGTTTTTGGGGAAAAATGAGACTTCATTCAGCAGACTTTACAGCCAGAATCTTAAAAAAGTTTATTGACGATTTTGGTTCAAATTATATCAAGGTCTTAGATGATTTATTTACATTAACACCAGAGAGAGTTAGAGAGTTAAGAGAGGCTTTTGAGAAATACGATCTCTTAGATAAAATCAAGGCGATCGAATGTCAGCCAAGGGCAAATCTAATATCTGAAGAATTATGCAAGGAAATGAAAAAAATAAAAATAAAAACACTCAATTTTGGTTTTGAGTCTGGAAGTGACAGGGTTTTGAAATGGTTAAAACAAAATAGCGCCACTGTTAAAATGAATAAAAAGGCCATCCTTCTCTGTCAAAAGTATGACTTTAATATTTATGGTAGTTTAATATATAGTTCTCCCTGGGAAACTCTCGAAGATATGAAGAAGACAAATCAGTTTATAGATTTCGCAATTGATAATAATGCAAGATATATCTGGAGTTTTATAGCAACTCCTTTTCCAGGCACACCTTTTTGGGATATTGCAATAGAGAGAGGAAAGGTTAGTAATAATATGGATTGGGGTTTACTCAGCCACCATAATATTGAGAATCCTTTGTTGCTCGATGAAGATATTGACAAGAAAGAATTTAAAAGAGTTTTTCTAAAAGGAAGGAAAAAATTGAGAAAATTAAAGATAAAATTAATAAGTGAATTTATTTTAAAAAACCCCTTGGCTACTATGAGGATGGTGGTTAAGGAGCCAAAATATTATGCGACAAGAGTAGTTAAGCAAGTTTATAGACAATAAAAATTTATAGAATCTACAGGAGATGATGGCTAGAGAATGGTAAATTTTAGTAGGAGCAGATAATGAAGAGAATCGGCATTATCGGTGGCAGCGGTTTATATCAGGTAGAGGGATTGACAGATACGCGATGGGTTAAGGTTGATACCCCTTTTGGCAAACCGTCAGATGAATATCTGGTGGGCAAACTTCAAGGAACAGAGGTTGCATTTTTACCCAGACATGGCAGAGGACATCATATAATGCCAACCGAACTGAATTACACAGCCAATATATATGGAATGAAAAAACTTGGGGTTGAAAGGATAATATCGGTTTCAGCAGTGGGCAGTTTTAAAGACAATATAAAACCTCTTGATATCTTAATTCCTGATCAGTATGTTGATAGAACCAATCAGGCTCGCAAAACAACCTTTTTTGGGAAAGGTATAGTAGCCCACATTAACTTTGCCGATCCTTCTTGTGATGTTTTGGCAGAGATTATTGAAGAAACCGCTAAAGAAATAGGGGCGACAGTTCATAAGGGAGGAACATATTTGAATATGGAAGGCCCGGCCTTTTCTACCAGGGCGGAATCTCTTCTTTATAAGAGCTGGGGCGTGGATGTTATTGGCATGACCAATATGCCGGAGGCAAGGTGCGCAAGAGAAGCTGAAATTTGCTATGTTACAATGGCGATGGTAACCGATTATGACTGCTGGCGTCAAGCAGAATCAGTCGATATACAGATGGTTATTCGGAATCTCTTAAAGAATGCTACGATTGCACAGGAGATAATCAAAAGGGTTATCCCAAAGATACCCAAACAGAGAAATTGCCCCTGCGCTTCAGCATTAAAGGATGCCATTATTACCAGGCCAGAACTTATACCGGGAGAGACCAAGAAAAAATTAGAGTTGATAATAGGAAAATATATCTAATGGATTACAAAGCTACATTAAATTTGCCGCATACAGACTTTAAGATGAAGGCAGGCCTGCCACAGAAGGAACCGAAAATACGGAAGATGTGGCAAGCTATAGATATTTATTCAAAGATTCGCAATATAAGGAAGGATAAGGAAAAATATGTCTTACATGACGGCCCGCCATATGCCAATGGAGATATCCATATTGGCCATGTTCTTAACAAAACTATTAAGGACATTATAATTAAGTATAAGACAATGCAAGATTTTGATTCTGTATTTATACCCGGTTGGGATTGCCATGGTCTTCCTGTAGAACATCAGTTGTTTAAAGAATTAAACATTAGCAAATATGATATTAGCCAAATTGAATTTCGAAAAAAGGCCCATAAATATGCTATGGGTTTTGTAAAGACACAAAAGGAACAGTTTAAAAGGCTGGGTGTTTTTGGAGATTGGGATAGGGCATATCTTACATTAAGCCCTCAATATGAAGAGGCCACAATTAGGTCTTTTGCAAAGATGGTAAGGGACGACTATATCTATAAAGGATTAAAACCTGTTAACTGGTGTTATAACTGCGAGACTGCTTTAGCAGAAGCTGAGGTTGAGTACGAAGACCATACCTCTCCGTCTATTTACGTGAAGTTTAAAGTAAATGGGTTGCCCAAAAGTTTAACTACGAACTACGAACTACGAACTACGAACTACATTGTTATCTGGACAACGACTCCATGGACATTGATAGCGAACGTTGCAGTAGCTGTTCACCCGGATTTTGAATACGCATTTATAGAGGCAAATGGCGATATTTTAATAATGGCGAAAGAGCTCATAGATTCTGTAATGCAGAAATTAGGAATAAAAGACTATAAAATAAAATCGACACATAAAGGCTCAGACCTTGAGGGCGCGAGATACGAACATCCTTTTGGGTTAAGAGAAGGGAGGATAGTTTTAGCCGATTATGTTTCTTTAGAAGAAGGCACGGGATGCGTGCATACGGCTCCGGGGCACGGAGGAGAGGATTATATTACTGGCACAAAATATGGACTGGATACTATTATGCCTGTTGATGAAAAGGGCGATTTTACAGATGAGGCAGGCCGGTTTAAAGGTATGAATGTTCATAAAGCAGATAGCAAGATAATAGAAGAGTTAAAAAAACTAAATCTGCTTCTTTTTAATAAAGAAATTACTCATTCCTATCCTCATTGCTGGCGTTGTAAAAATCCCATTATATTCAGAGCTACCGAACAATGGTTTATGTCGGTTGATAAACATAATCTCAGGCAAAGGCTTCTGGATGCAATAGATAAAGATATAGAATGGATACCGGCGCATGGAAAAGAAAGAATATCTACGATGGTTGGTAATCGCCCGGATTGGTGTCTTTCAAGGCAGAGGTATTGGGGAGTGCCAATCCCTGTTTTTAAATGCACAAGTTGTAACAAATGGATTTGTGATGCTAAATTAATAGATTATTTTGCCGATATAGTTTCTAAACAGGGTACAGATGTGTGGTTTGAGAAAAATGCAAAGGATTTAATTCCCAAAGATTATAAATGCCCCGAATGTGAAGGATGCAATTTCCAGAAAGGCTCCGATATCATAGATGTCTGGTTTGAATCAGGGGTTAGCCACCAGGCAGTTTTAAAGCCGAACGATGAGCTTGATTATCCGTGTGAAATTTACGCTGAGGGAAGCGATCAGCATAGAGGATGGTTTCAGACATCGCTGATAACAGCTCAAGCCTTAGATAATAAATCTCCATTTAAGAGTGTCTTAACCCATGGTTTTGTTGTTGACGGAGAGGGAAAAAAGATGTCTAAGTCTTTAGGAAATGTTGTCTCGCCTCAGGAGGTAATTAAAGATTATGGCGCTGATATTCTAAGGCTGTGGGTTGCCTCCAGCAATTATAACGAAGATGTCCGCATATCCAACGAGATATTAGCCAGATTGTCTGAATCGTATAGAAAGATACGAAACACAGCCCGTTATATGCTCGGCAATCTATTTGTTTTTTTGCCGGATAAAGACAATGTAATTTACAAAGATTTATTACCGATAGATAAGTGGGCCGTTTCAAAGACTCATCAGTTATTAAAAGAATCGACTGAATATTATGAGAAGTTCCTTTTTTATAAAGTTTATAGAATAGTTTATAACTTTTGCGTAGTATCAATGTCAAATTTTTATCTGGACATTTTGAAAGATAGGTTGTATACTTTTGAGAAAAATTCATTAGCTCGAAAGAGCGCTCAGACCGCAATATATGAGATTCTGACAATTCTTAATGCAATTATAGCACCGGTTTTGGCTTTTACTGCAGAGGAGATATATAAGTATATACCTAAACTGAAAAGTGCCCCCGAGAGCATACACCTTTGTTTATGGCCTGAGATTGATGAGTCAAAGATAGATTATGAATTGCAACAAGAGTGGCAGAGGCTTATTGATATAAGAGAGGCTGTCTTAAAGGTCCTTGAAGATAAGCGAGCAAATAATATAATAGGCAATTCCTTAGAGGCAGCAGTTTCTCTTTATGCAGATTCTGAAAGAGCTTATAAGTTTCTTCAAGGCCATAAACAAGAGTTGTCATCTATTTTTATTGTTTCGCAGGTTGATGTGCATAAGTGTACACCGCCCAAAGAGGCAGTTGCTTGTGAGGACGGTAAGATATTTGTGCTGGCAAAAAGGGCTAAAGGCTCTAAATGTTCTCGTTGTTGGAATTACAGCACAACAGTAGGTCAGGATAAAAAACACCCCTTAATTTGCAAAAGGTGCGTGGGCGTAATTGAGGGAGAATAGAATGAGGAGGTTGATGACGGGATGAATAGATTACAAAAGGCAAAAATCAAAAAGCTCCTTCTCGAGAACCGAGAAGAGATAACGGAAAAGATAAAACAGATGAGAAAAGATGGAAGTTTAGGAAAATCCCAAAAGGATGCTTCCGGAGACCTATCAGGCTATTCTTTGCATATGGCTGATATGGCTACAGATAATTTTGACAGGGAGATGCAGTACGGTTATGTGACTGCCGAGCATAGAGTACTTTATGAAATAGATGCGGCTTTGGCAAGGCTCAAAGAAAGATCTTTTGGTAAATGTCAGTCTTGCAAAGGTAATATAAAAATTAATCGTTTGTTAGCAGTTCCTTATGCAAAACTTTGTATTAAATGTCAAGAGAAAGAAGATAAGAAAAAAGCAGGAATGGCAAAGTGATTGTTGCTGTTTGCGCATTAATAGCAGCAATATTGTTGGTTGATCAGTTTTGCAAGTTTCTAATCTTAAAATATCTAGGTTTAAGTGCAGCTTATGTTGTCATAAAAGGTATCTTCTCTATAACTCCTACCCTTAATACCGGCGGCGGATTCGGAATATTACCTGATCAAACTTTCCTTTTTATATTAATGTCCCTAATTACCATCATTTTTATAATCTATACGTTGCTATCCCGAAAGCTAAAAGGGAAAATTTTTGTTTATTCCATTTCTATGATTCTGGCCGGTGCTCTTGGTAATCTCGTCGATAGGTTAAGATTGGGCGCAGTTATTGATTTTATCGACTTTAAGGTCTGGCCCGTGTTTAATATTGCAGATTCAAGCATCACTATCGGTGTTATCATATTAGCGTGGCAGTTATTAAGAATAGCACCGTTTGGGAAAACAAAGTAGCAAATGTAGGGACGTTTGCCCCTTTTCTTTCCCAAACGGTGCATATACCCGTCATTGCGAGCGAGCATGAAATTGAGCGAAGCAATCCCAAAGCAAAAATTCACAATAAAAAATGAAGATGTAAAGAAGAGATTGGATATATTTTTAGCAAACACCTTAAAAGACAGATATTCACGCAGTTTCATAAAACAGATTATAAAAGATGGATTTGTTTTGGTAAACAACAAAGGTGCAAAAGTTAGTCACAGGCTGAAACAAAATGACGAGATAACCTTCACTCCACCCCCTCCCAAAATTCAGAGTGTAGTTGCAGAGAATATCCCTGTTGAAATAATCTATGAAGATAAGGATATCATAGTAGTCAATAAACCGGCCGGCATGGTAGTTCATCCTGCTTATGGAAATTATTCTCACACCCTGGTAAATGCTTTGTTATTTCACTGCGATGGAAAACTTGCGAATTTAGGTAGCCCGTTAAGACCCGGCGTTGTTCACAGGTTGGATAAGGATGTTTCGGGCCTCATCGTTTTAGCCAAAACAGACATTTCGTATAAAGAATTGGTTAAACAGTTTAAACAAAGAGACATAGTTAAAAAATATATTGCTTTTGTAAAAGGAAAAGTCCCCTTGCAGACCGGGAAGATAGAATTACCTATCGGTCGCTCAATCAGAAATAGAAAGAATATGGCCGTAACATTGGCAGGGAGAGGCGCCAAGTCGGCAGTTACGCATTATAAAATATTGAAAAAATTCAAAGGGTTTACAAAATTATTGATAAGCATAGAGACAGGAAGGACTCACCAGATAAGGGTTCATACCTCTTATATGGGTCATCCCATTTTGGGCGATACACGTTATGGAGGCCCTAAAGCTGAACGGGTTATGCTTCATGCGGTTAGCCTTAAGTTTAAACACCCAATAGAAGGCAATGACTTATATTTCGAATCCCCCTTGCCAGTAGAGTTTAAAAGGCTGGAAGAGCAAGGATAAAGTCTTTACTATTGACAATATTAACGTTATACTATAAATTAGTATAAGTGAAGAGCACCGTCCCGCTCCCCGCGGAAACGGGAAGCGGGACGGTGCATATACCATGAAAAATATAAAGGAAACCCTGTTGATAATGACTGCTATTATATTGGTCATCTTATCAATAGGGCTTTTTATTTCGAAAGAAACACAGAAAGGTTTAAAGAAAGAGACGGCTGTTAGGCTCAATGTATTAAGGGTTTCTTTAAACAGGTTGCAGGATGATTTTAAAAGTAAAGAAAAACTAAAAAACCAATTTGAAAAAAGATTAGATGAATTATCCAGGGAATCCGCTTCTTTAGAAGTGCAAATTATCCAGATTGAAAAAATACATGATGAGTCAGAACAACAATTAGCCGCGATAGGAAAAGATACGATTTCCTCACAACAGGAAATAAAAGATTTATTAAACCAGAAGAAAGAACTGACCGAGAAAATTTTTTCCGCTAGCTCTGAGGTTTTCGATTTAGAAAATCGCCTGGCTATATTAAAACAGTCTACAACTGCATTAGAGAGGCATCTTAAAAAGATGATGCGTATAAGCGTAATAAAGACAGAAAGAAAAGAAGTGTTACCGCAAAAAGCGATTTCTTCCGCAAAGGCCGAAATTGAACCTGCTGCTACTGAGGTAGCTCCGCCGGCAGTTAGTCTTCCGCTGATACCATCTAGTAAAACAACCCCTTTAGAAGGAGAAGTTTTGGTGGTCAATCGCGAATTTAACTTTATAGTGATAAGCCTGGGAAAACGCAATGGTTTAAAGGAGGGGGACCGTTTGAATGTATATGATAACGATAGACTGCTTGGAGAAGTTTCTGTAGAGACGGTTAGAGAAAATATTTCGGCTGCATCCGGCGGCAAAGATTTAGATGCCTATCGACTAAGATCGGGCAACAAGGTTTACCTTGGAGAGGTTTAAAGAATGAAGAATCTTTTTATAATAATAATCTCGATTGTTTTATTCGCGGCAGCTGTTTCGGGAATTATATCTTATTCTCAATTAAAACAGGAAAGGATAGAACTTTCTTCGATCGAAAAAAGAATAGAATCAGTTAAAAAGCAAATAGACCAAACAAAAGAAAAAATCGTTACTTTAGAGCAGCAAAACAAACTTTTCCAACAAGAGATTGCTGAATCTGAAAATCAAATAGATACTTATAACAGCCAAGTATCTGAACTTAGAAATAAAAAAGAACAAGTAATTTATAAATTGCAAAATAAACGTATCCAACTAACCAGCCTTAAAGAAGAACAGGAAGGTTTAATTAAAGACAGGGATAGTTTAAAATCTAAATTAAATGAGATGATAAGAGAACGCCAATATGCTGATGATGAAATTGCGAAATTGAGTAATGCCAAAAGGAACCTCGAAGAAGATATAAAGAAATATATTAAGCCGGGAAAAGGGATAGAGCTTGAAAAAATAATTGTAAAATTATCCGAAGTTTCCGACGGCTCTATATTAGAAATAGACGATAAGTACGGTTTTGCAATAATAGATGTTGGTTCTGAAAATGGAATAATAGTGGGAGACATCTTAGGTGTCTATCGAGATAATATATTAATTTCCAGAGTTGTGGTGGAGAAAGTTTTTGCAGATATGTCCAGCGTGGTACCCGCCGCGGGTTTTACTAACGTTGATCTTATGGCATCCGATGAGGTCAAGAGAATAGCACCGTTTGGGAAAGCAAAGGGGCAAGTGTCCCCGTAAAGGGGACATTTGCTACTTTGCTTTCCCAAACGGTGCATATACATGACCGACGTAAAAGTATGTAAAATACCTTTCGTAAGGAAAGAGATAATCTTACCCGGAGATAAATCTATATCCCATCGCGCCGTAATAATTGCTTCTATTGCTAAAGGTCCTACTTTGATAAGGAATTTTTTAGCAGCTGATGATTGTTTACATACCCTGTCTGCTTTTGAAAAGATGGGGGTAGAGATTCAAAGATTGGGCAATAATCAATTTTTGATAAACGGAGCGGGTCTATACGGCTTATCCAAGCCTGATTCAGAAATATACTTAGGTAATTCCGGAACATCTATGAGATTGCTGCTTGGCATATTCGCAGGGCAGGAATTTGAAGCAGTACTTACCGGCGATGAGTCCCTTTGTAAAAGACCTATGAGTAGAGTTACGCATCCATTGGGAATGATGGGAGCCCACGTAGAAGGAGCCGATGATGCAAATTTTGCACCTTTAAAGATAAAAGGAATAAGGCCTCTTCGATCTATCGATTACACTTTACCGATTCCAAGCGCGCAGGTTAAATCCTGCATTATGTTAGCATCTCTATATGCCGGCGGCGCCTCTCACATAACTGAGCCGCAACAATCGAGAGACCATACCGAAAGAATGTTTAAACTTTTCAATGCTAAAATCTCTGTTAATGGCGGAATTTCAGTAACAGGGGGTAGCCCTTTAATAAGCCCGGGTAAGTTAACTATACCATCTGATATATCCAGTGCAGCGTTTTTTATAGCCTTGGCTTTACTGTTGCCGGAGTCAGAAATAATTATTAAATCATGCGGGATAAATCCTACTCGCAGAGGTTTTATCGACATTTTGAAAAAAATGGGTGCTGATATTGATATGGTAAATATAAAAGGAGAAGACTTTGAACCATATGCCGATATCATTGTTAGAAGCTCCAAATTGAAATCCATAATAGTTGAGGCTGACCAAATACCGAAAATGATAGATGAGATTCCCGCCCTTGCATTAACTGCTGCCTTTGCTTCCGGTAAAAGTGTAATTAAAGGTGCCGGCGAGCTAAGGGTTAAGGAGACAGACAGAATAAATTCTATGCTCACAAATTTACGAGCCATGGGCGTAAATATAACTGTTCAAGGCGACACAATAATTGTTAAAGGGCCATCCAGGCTAAAGGCGGGTAAACTTAAAAGTTTTGGCGACCACAGGACAGCTATGGCCATGGTTATAGCCGGGTGCCTGGCAGACGGAAAAACCACAGTAGAGGATATAGATTGCATTAATACATCTTTTCCTGGTTTCATGGAGTTGATTTCGGATCTTATAAACACTTCTCGCAAGAGCAGTCGTTAGATTTTGCATGCAAAATCTTTAGGCTCTGCTCGAAAGAGAATAGCACCGTTTGGGAAAGCAAAGTAGTAAAAGAATAGTACCGTTTTGGAAAACAAAGCAGCAAATGTCCCCTTTACGGGGACACTTGCCCCTTTGCTTTCCCGAACGGTGCATATGCCAATTTCCTTCATATGGTGGTTTAAATTCCGCATTTTCTTGACTTTGACAGGGGCATTTGATATAATTTTGGCTATCCCAAATAATAATGGAGAAAAAAATGGAAAAACCCGCTAAACTTGATAAAGAGAAAATTACTGAGTTTTTAAAAAGGAGTTTTATTTATATCAGGCGTATGTTTTCCAACGACATGGGGATGGATTTAGGCACATCTAGTACCCTGGTTTATGTAAAGGGCAGAGGCATTGTTTTATGCGAGCCTTCAGTGGTGGCTATTAGAAAGGGAAGCTCCGGCGTTTTAGCAGTGGGAGAAGAAGCAAAGCGGATGCTGGGTCGAACTCCCGGAAATATAGTAGCAATTATGCCGATGCGGGACGGAGTTATAGCAGATTTCGAAATTACAGAAGGAATGGTCCGCTATTTTATCAACAAGGTTCATGACAGGAGGATTTTAGTAAGGCCAAGGATGGTAATAAGTATACCATCGGGCATCACTGAGGTTGAGAAGCGAGCTGTGCGCGAATCAGCTGAAAAAGCAGGCGCCAGAGAGGTATACATGGTCGAGGAACCTATGGCTGCAGCAATAGGCGTAGGCCTGCCTATTGAGGAACCTGCCGGAAATATGATTATAGACATAGGTGGTGGAACTACTGAAATGGCGGTTATATCCTTAGCCGGCATAGTCTTCTCTAAATCGATAAGAATCGGCGGAAATGAAATGGACGCAGCCATTACCGATTATCTTAAAAAGACATATAATTTAATGATAGGAGAAAGAACTGCAGAAGAGATAAAGATAAAGATTGGCTCTGCTTATCCGTTAGAAGAAGAGCTTAAAATGGAAGTGCGAGGGCGCGATTTAATTGCAGGGTTACCTAAGATGATTACCATAACCTCAGAAGAAGTCAGAGAAGCGCTTTCTGAAACCGTAAAAGAGATTGTGGATACCGCAAGGATGACTTTAGAGCGTACCCCTCCTGAGTTATCGTCAGACTTGATAGAGAGGGGAATAGTCCTGGCTGGTGGTGGGGCTTTGCTGAGAGGCATAGATAAGATTATAGCTGAAGAGACAGGGCTCCCCGTTCACATTGCAGAAGACCCAATTACAGCAGTGGCTTTAGGTACCGGTAAAGTCCTTGAAGAGATTAAGTATTTAAAAAGAGTAGCAGTTGCCCAAAAACCTGAAATCAGGCCTTATTAAAGATCCCGCAAGAAACTTGAGTGAAAAGATTAAAAAAGCAAATACCCTACCTTGTTTTATTTTTATATCTCACTCTGATTTTTATCTCACCCCCAAAATATATTAATTATCCTAAGCTGTTAGTCATCAACGTCATTAAATTCCCACTCCATTTCTTCAACCAATTCTCCCACAACCTTAGATATATAGTCCGTTCCAAAAGCCTCATTGAAGAAAATAAAGATTTATATCGCAGGTCGCAAGTGTTAGAAGGCAAGATTGCCCTATTGGAAGAGTTAAAAGCAGAGAATAAACGCCTTAAAAAAATTATTTCTTTTAAACGGGAAAGTCCGTTTGATTTTGTGGCTTGCCCTATAATTGCCAAGGATTCCACAAGTTTATCAAGCTCTATCATTATAGGTGCCGGTAAAAATGAGGGAATAAAAGAGCAAACTGTGGTAGTGACGGCGTCCGGCGTTGTTGGCAGAGTCGTTGAAAGCTCTTCTAATATAAGCAGGGTTTTGCTCATTACAGATCCAAATTCTCGAATAAGCGCAATAGATAGTCGCTCAAGATGCGAAGGCATGCTTTATGGCATTCAAGAAGGATTATGCAGGATGGTATACCTGCCGTTGGATGCCGATATCGAAAAGGGAGATATAATAGTAACATCCAGTTTCAGCAGCTATTTTCCTAAGGGCCTTATGCTCGGAAAAGTAATGGAAGTAACAAAAGCACCTCAGGGCCTTTCTCTTTATGCTATAGTAAAACCGGAATTTGATCTATCCCGTTTAGAAGAGGTATTGTGTATAAAGTAGGCGCTCAGAGCATTGTTCGCTCGGCTGAAATTTTTCGCCGTACTTTTGGACTTACGACTCGTTCGTTTGGCGGAATTCTTTAGCTAGAAAGTAGCGAGTCAGTTCCGCCACTCACTCATCGTAAGCCCTAAAAGTACATTTGGCGAAAAATTTCTGATGCCTCGCTCACAATACTCTTCGCTTGAGGTGTTAGTTTTGCCAAAAAATTTCTTATGTCTCGCTCCGCAACGCTCTTCGCTTGAGGCGTTTTTTGGAATGCTAAGAAATGCTATTGCTGCTCATAGACGATTGCTTCGCTTATGGTGTGTTGCTTCGGCAAATATGCAAAATCTTTGTTAACAATTTATTATGAAAGTGAAAAACTGGATATTGTTTTTAACCGTTTTTATTATAGGCATAATACAATCAACTGCTTTAAATTATCTGTCAGCATTGGGGGCAAAGCCCGATTTTCTACTCATAGCGGTTATCTTTTTTACACTCTATTTTGGAAAAAACACAGGATTAAAAACAGCAATTTTTGGCGGACTATTCAAGGATGTAACATCAACTGCCATATTCGGAAGCAATGCATTTGCGTTTTGCCTATGTGTTTTATTCTTGGCTCGTTATGGGAGGCATTTTTATAAACAAAGAATATCCACTCAAGTTTTATTGTGCGGTTTGCTATATTATATAACAACTTTTTTAATATTGTTTATTAATTACGGAATATCAAAAGGAATATATGCACAGCTATCTTCTTATCCCTGGATGATATTTAAGGCAGCAATATACACAGGGTGTATCTCGCCGTTATTATTTTTTATCTTGAGTAAGATATTTAAGGCAAAGATAACCTACGCCTAATCCTATGTTTAATATCAAGAAAGACATATTTAAGACAGTTATATATCTATCTTTTATTTTTTTGGCCTTTAATCTTTTTTATCTGCAGGTAATCAGGCGCCCCATTTATAAACAACGAAGTTTAGAAAATATAATAAGAATTATTCCTCTTGAGGCGTCAAGGGGTATTATCTACGATAGAAATGACAAAATTTTAGTAGACAACAGAATATCTTTTGATCTGGCAATCATCCCACAGGAGGTGGACAATATCGGTAAAACCCTAACGGCTTTAAGCAAACTCTGCGGCATTTCTAAAAAACGTTTATACAAGAATTATAAGAGAAATTACACAACTCCCTTTATACCTGTTGTCGTGGCCCAAGATTTAGATAAACGTAAGGCCTTTTTTATAGATGAAAATACAACCTCCGTCCCCGGTGCTATATTATGGAGTAACCCTCGTCGTAATTATCGAGACCCACAGGCAATATCCCATATTACCGGGCATATAGGAAAAATAGGGGAGGCGGAATACAAAATATTAAGAGGTTATGGTTATAGGATACGTGAATATGTAGGTAAATCGGGCATTGAGAAATATTACAACAGTTATCTCAGGGGAGAAGACGGCGGTGTACAGGTGGAGGTGGATTCTGCATCTCGCCGGGTAAGACAACTCGGGTATAAATCTCCGAAAAAGGGAAAGAATATTTTCCTGACCATAGATATAGATCTGCAAAGAATAGTACATTTACTGCTTAAAGAAGAAACAGGTGTATGTATCGCGATGGATGTAAGAACTGGTGAAATTTTAGTATTGGCAAGTTCCCCTAATTTTGATCCAAATATTTTTGTCGATCCAACCAAGCAAAGGCAACGCCTTGCATTACTCAGGCAAAAAGACTATCCGATGCTTAATAGGGCTATATCGTCTGCCTATCCTCCGGGGTCCACTTTTAAAATAGTTGTTGCAACGGCTGCCCTTTGCTCAGGCAAAATTAAAAAGGATACGTCTTTTTATTGCAGCGGTACATACAATTTAGGCAAAGCCAAATTCAGTTGTTGGAAGAAAGAAGGCCATGGCAGCCAGAATATCATTCAAGGATTAACTCATTCCTGTAATATATTTTTTTATAATGCAGGCAGGGTAATAGGACCAAACTTAATACATCGATATTCCGTTAGGTTTGGGTTGAGCCAGCCTACAGGCATAGATCTTCCCGGAGAAGTAAGCGGGTTAGTGCCTTCGCCCTTATGGAAGAGGCTCAATAAAAATGGATCCTGGTACCTTGGCGATACCTTAAATTTTGCTATAGGCCAAGGATATTTGCTTATTACGCCTATTCAGGCATTGAAGATGATAACATTAATAGCAAATAAAGGATTTACACCACGTCCCTTTTTAGCAAGAAGGATTGGCAGGCTTAACTTGGAAGGCAACAAAGTCAATAGAACTGTGATTGCAGAAGAAAGAAACGAATTTGATATAATGCAACAAGCCCTATTTAATGTAGTGAATGATTCCACCGGAACCGGACAAAAAGCCAGGGTTAAAGGTTTAAAAATTTGTGGCAAGACAGGAACTGCCCAGGTTCATAAAGCTGAAACGCATGCCTGGTTTGCTGGATATGCACCATATGATAACCCAAAAATTTCTTTTGTTATATTTTTAGAACATGGCGGTGCCGGCGGAAGAAAACCGGCTGACATGGCAAGGGTTCTGTGTAAGTATCTGAAAGAGAAGGGATATCTTTAAAAATCCAAAAATTCAATCCCGCCATTTATTAAAAGGGCGGGACAAAATTAATATGAATCTGAAATCGAAACTAGCAGAGTTTGATGCGTTTATTATAATAGCGGCATTATGCATAATAGGCCTTATCGTGTTGCATAGCGCATCTTATACACCTGCCGGCCTGCTGACGAAAAATTTTGCAAAGATGCAGTCTGCCTGGATTTTATTTTCTTTAGCAGCAATATTTTTTGTATTGAAGTATGGATATGAAAAATTACTCGACAAAGCGTATATCCTGTATGCTATAAATATAGTATTGCTTTTGCTGGTACTTATTATAGGCAAAACTACACTTGGAGCAAGGCGATGGATAAATTTGGGCCTTTTCTTACTGCAGCCCGCCGAACTGTGCAAAGTCACTTTCATATTAGCCCTGGTAAGATATATTACAGATAATCAGTATAAACTCGACAATATTCGTGTATTTATTGTTCCATTTGTTATTATGCTGCTGCCGGTTGTATTGATAATTAAACAGCCGGATTTAGGCACAGCGCTTACGTTGCTGCCGATATTTTTTGTGACATTATTTGTCTCCGGGGTGAAAAAGAGATATCTGTTATGGCCGATAATGACCGGTATAATATCTTCGCCATTTTTATGGAATATATTAAGGCCCTATCAGAAAAACAGAATCCTGGTCTTTTTAAATCCAAATAAAGACCCTCTCGGTGCAGGATATACAGTTATTCAATCTAAGATTGCAATAGGTTCAGGCGGGCTCTGGGGAAAGGGCTGGATGGCCGGTACTCAAAATCAGTTAAATTTTTTACCCGAGCGGCATACCGATTTTATATTTTCAATAATAGGTGAGGAATGGGGATTTTTAGGTGTTGTCCTGGTACTCATGCTATTTTTGTTACTTTTTATAAGGCTCCTTAAAATTGCGGATTCTACCACTGACCCAGCCGGTAAGTTGCTTGTAATAGCAATAGTGATTTTGTTGTGGTTTCAGGTATTTGTAAACATAGCTATGGTTATGGGCCTTGTGCCTGCTGTTGGATTACCCTTGCCTTTTTTGACTTACGGTGGCTCTAATTTGATTGTTGCTATTATCCTGATTGCCCTGGCAGAAAGTGTTAGACAGCGGCGAAAGGTATTCTAAACTCAAAAAACATGTTATAAAATAGTGAAATGTCCTGTTTATTAACAAGTGAAATGTCCGCTTTC
>CAZMYR010000009.1:49530-51860 GCA_964570585.1 uncultured Planctomycetia bacterium | reverse complement strand
CGCCTAATAAAAATCTTTGGTCTTTTGGAAATTTACTAAGCTTTGGCAAAATCCAAAGGATTAAATCATAAGTTTTTGTTACTAATGATAAATTTTTTTGTTTGGAAAACATCAGACTTACAACAATTCATCAAAAAATCCCATGTCTAAAAATTTAAAAAATCAAAAACTTCCAAAAATCAAAGAATAAAAGACCTCAAGAATTACGGAGTCCTGGCAGGACGACACCCCACAGCGCTGCTGCGGTGCGAGAGCGTCCAGCCAGCGTAGTCACGGGCGGACACACGCAAGCTCGACGACGAATGGTACCAGCTGCCGCCGCGTCTGCCCTTACCAGCGTCGGCATCGGGCCAGGAAGCAGGCGGTGTAATAGAGCCGTCACCACTTGCCGGTGTAGTAGTATGAGCACAGTTTATAAGATGTTCCCAGACATTACCGGCCATATCCGTAACTCCATAAGGAGAGGCCCCTGTCTGTTCATTTGTCCTTGCTATATCCCCTGAAAGATATAATCCTACATCTGTTGGCCCATCTTCTCCCGTGATATTATTAGCACTATCATAATGATTAGCATAATATTGCCAGGCATCATAAAGTGATATATGACCTGAAGGGGTATAAACTGAATTTCCTGTTGAAGGGTCTGTATTTCCCCAGGGATATGTATAGGCAGTTGTGCCACCGCCCCGAGCGGCTTTCTCAAATTCCATCTCGGTCATTGGGCGCATTGCACACCAGGAGGCATAGACTTTGGCGTCATCCCAGGATATCCTTGCTGAGGTTCTATTGGGGGCACTAGCAGCATAGCGTGAACCATAAGAATTACCAGATGTATAGGTAATAGTATGTTCATAATCAGTGTAACTACCGAATCTATTTGAGGCCTCAGTTGAAGTCAGCATATTTAAAAAGTCGCTATATTGGCCCTGGGAAAGCTCATATTTGGCGATATAAAAGGCAGAGTAGCCATTAGGCCAACCTTCATAGGCGTCTGAGGGAATATAAGCAGTAGTACTATCAACCAGGATATCGCCGGTTGCCGGATAAGGTGGGTCGGGAAGGGGATAACGTGAGCCACCAGAGGCAGTCCTTTCCGATTCTATGGTGGCAAAATAGAATGAACCTTCGGGGATATAGACCACCTCAATAGCGCAGAGGCGCACCCGGACAGTGGCAGTGGCGGCCACCCCATTAGTCCCATAGCACCACTTGACTGTCTGGTTCGTGTCGATATTGGCGATTGTAC
This sequence comes from uncultured Planctomycetia bacterium, assembly GCA_964570585.1. Lineage (GTDB taxonomy): Bacteria > Omnitrophota > Gorgyraeia > JABMRG01 > JAFGKX01. The sequence continues at coordinate 50,614 of CAZMYR010000009.1, read as the reverse complement.
CTTCTCCTAAAGAGGTGGGGGTAAGTGTGCCGCCAGAGGTAAGTGTGGCATGGTGCCAGCCTGTGTTTTCAGTATCTGTGCCCACAACCCAGTATTTGACAAACACCCAGGCGCGGTCGTAAAAAGAGGCCCCATTTGCATCTGTGCCGGAGAAGGAATTGTCCCAGGTTAGGTTAAACTTCACCTCTACTGTCGCGTTAGCCACACTCTGATTCTGCAAGGAAACATTGCTTACAGCAATATTGTTTGCCAGGGTATCCTGAGCCCCTAACCCAAAAAACACAAAAAACCCAAAAAACACAAAAACGCTATTCCTTCTCATCTTACATCCCCTTCCTTTCTTGAACGCTTATACCTCTTCTGTTACCCTCAATACCTCAGCCAGGGAGGTTATGCCGTGAATGACCTTCTCTAATCCCGCCTCCCTCAAGGTGAGCATGCCCGCTTTTTTAGCCGCATCTTTGAGATGGTGGCTCGGGGTCTTCCTTATGATAAGCTCTTTTGTCGCCTCATCAGGAAGCAAGAGTTCAAACATCCCTATCCTTCCCTTATAGCCGGTCTGGTTACATTCCTTACAGCCAACCTCTTTGTAGAATTTTATAGAAGCTGATCCACGCTGATATCTACGCTGATCCACGCCCAGTTGTTTCAGCAGATCGTGAGATGGGGTATATTCCTGTTTGCACGAAGGACAGAGTCTACGTACCAACCTCTGGGCGAGAACCCCTGTTAATGATGAGGCGGCCAGATATGGCTCGACGCCGATATCGATTAGACGTGTAGCGGCAGAGGGCGCATCGTTTGTATGTAAGGTAGAGAAGACAAGGTGCCCGGTTAACGCAGAATGTACGGTGATATCGGCGGTCTCTTTGTCCCTGATCTCTCCGACTATAATGATATCCGGATCCTGTCTAACGATGGCGCGCATACCCGTGGCAAAGGTAAGGCCCGCCTTTACATTTATCTGAGATTGGCGAACCCGGGGGATCACATATTCTATCGGGTCCTCCAGGGTGATGATGTTCTTCTTTAAGTCATTGATGGTATGCAGGATGGCATATAAAGTGGTGGTCTTTCCACATCC
>CAZMYR010000009.1:43519-49430 GCA_964570585.1 uncultured Planctomycetia bacterium | reverse complement strand
TCTATCCTGAGCCGGCAATAGAAGCCTTTTTCATCTGGCTCTAAGTGGATATCGCTTGCCCGCATTCGGACGGCATCGCCTATCAGGAAATCTACAAGCTTTACCACATCTTTCTTGCTCGCCTCCTCCATAAGCCGTGCCACTTCTTCGGGAGCTTTAACCTCAGCCTCAGGGGTTGGGACCTCAGCAGGGGGAGCCACCTTTCCAGCATAATGTTTGTCGATGGCATTATTTATCGCCGTTGGTGCGGCGAATACCGGCCGTATCCTCAGGCCAGATTGCATACTTAGCTCATCGACTGAGGTCACATCCAGTGGATCTGCCATAGCTACGGTGAGCGCATCCCCAACCTTAAAAATGGGCATGGCCTGGCATCGGCGACAGGTTCCCTCAGGAATAGACTCCAGCGCTTCGGATTCGATAGAATAGGAGGATAGATCTACATAGGCAAACCCCAATTGCTCTGACAACGCCTTGGCTATATCTTCTTCGGTGGCAAAGCCGCGCCTCACGAAGATATCGCCGATCCTCCGGTTTGTCCTTTTGCGCTCCTCAACCGCCTCCTTAAGTTGAGCCTCGGTAATAACCCCTTTCTGTACTAAATACTCCCCAATTAATTTGCGTTCTTCTGGCATCTCTTACCCCGTTTGTTGAGTTTATTGAGTTTATAGAAGCTGAAATACGCTGATAGTTACGCTGATTTACGCCATCAGCGTTTATCAGCGTTTTAATCAGCGTTAATCCGCTTCTATTATTTTAAAGTGCAGAATACCTTATCTGTACCGTCCTCCTTGCGTCATTTACAATGCCTGTTGAGGTAATGGTAGATGTCTGAAAGCCATGTCTTACCCGGTAGGTCCCATCACCGAGTTTCCTTTCAGGGATATTGCCAACTCCATCGCCATCGTAATCTATATCTACCCTCAGCTCATACAAAGAGGCAGCGATACCTGCTTCAGCAAGATATAACGCCTTTAGCCTATCCAACTCCATCTGGTTGTGAACTGAGCGGGAAAACAAAAAAGCGACCAAGCTCATTCCCAAAACCGCTAAGAATGCGAGGATAATTATCACAGTGATGAGAACCGCCCCTCTCTTAGAATTAGAAGCGGATATACGCGGATATCTACGCTGATCTACGCCGTCAGCGTTAATCAGCGTTTTGATCGGCGTTAATCCGCTTCTATGTTTTTCACCAGTCAATTGGTCTTTCCTCAGCAAACTCACCCCACCTCGAACCCAGTGGCTCATCAAGATTTATATGGAGCTCAGCTAAGTCTTTATAATAGACCCAACCCCCTTCCTTGACCAACGGTTCCTCAGAGGAGAGGATGTCTACGTAATCCGAATTGCCCGCCTTTTCACTTATCATCTCCGGAGGAAGCTTATTTAGATATGGCTTCCTTATCCCGGCATCGATGTAGTAGGTGTCGAGCAACTCCCCTAAAGATTCGGGGTATCTTCCCTCCTTTGCCCTGAATAAAGTTATCCTGGTGCGAAGGCTATCAAGATTTGTCTTTGTGGCAGAGATACGCGCCTCAACATCAAAGCCGATGAAATTAGGTATAATCGTCGCCGCCAGAATAGCTATGATGGTTATTACGATGAGAAGTTCGATTAGGGTAAAACCATTTTTAAAAGCTGATTTTATAGAAGCTGATAGACGCGGATATCTACGCGGATTCACGCCATCAGCGTTAATCAGCGTAGATATCAGCGTCAATCCGCTTCTATTTATATGCTTTCCTACGAGCTTTATCATATACACGCCTCCTAATTTCCAAATTTTTAGAGCTAAAATTAACCAGAAAACCTAACTTGCATTCTGAACCTTTTAGATAATACCAAAATTGTCTTTCATCTTCCTGAATCAGTATAGGTTTAACCTTGATCTCTATAATAATTTTATTATTTATTACAAAATCTGGAATATAAACACCGACATTCTCATCCTTATAAAATATATTTATCCGCTTCTGCCTATTTATAGATAACCCCCTATCCTTAAATTCCCTTGCCAAGGCCTTTTCAATTACTGTTTCTTTAAAAGCATTGCCGAATTCCTTCCAAACTGCAAAACACGCACCGCGTATCGCATAAGATTCCTGCCTATACAACAACTTATCCATTTCGTATTTTCCGCGTTAATCCGCGTAAATATCCGCGTCAATCCGCTTCTACTAATGACGAAATACCTTAATCAAATTAAATATCGGCAACAACACCGAGAGCGCGATAAAGGCAACCATAATACCCATCCCCAACAAAAGCAGGGGCTCCAGGGCGGTAGTTATATTCCTAACGGTATATTCGACCTCCTGGTCATAGAAGGTGGCAACATCTGAAAGCATCTGATCAAGTTTACCCGTCTTCTCGCCAGCTGAGACCATCTGTATCACCATCGGCGGAAATACGCCGCTGGCCCTGAACGGCTCGGTCAAGGACTCTCCCTCGGTGATGGCATTCCTTATATTCTGAATTATCTTGGTGATAACCTTATTGGTGACGGTCTTCTCTGTAACAGACAGAGCTTCCAGGATCGACACACCCGAGGTGGTGAGGGCGCCAAAGGTGCGGGCAAACCTCGAGACCATAAGCTTAAGGTAAAGTTGGCCGAATAGCGGCATCTTCAATAGGTAGGAGTCGAATTTATATCTTCCCCTTTCTGTCTTAAGATACCTCCTGAACCAGAGGATGAAGAGGCCAAGGCCGATGATAAGAAAGAGCCACAGCCTCCTGAGAGCGAAGCTAACCCCCAATAGGATTTGGGTTGGCAGAGGCAACCTTGCCTCATAGGTCTCAAAGACGACAACGAATTTTGGAATGATATTTATTAAGAGGAAACCCACTATCAGGACCGCCACCGTGACCAAGATTACCGGGTAGGTCAGGGCAGATTGTATCCTGGTGCGAACCTCCAACTCCTGGGTACCCAAAGTAGTCAGTCTCGCTAACACATCATCCAGGATCCCGGCAGCCTCACCAACCCTTACCATGCTTATGAATAGCTCTGAGAAGACCCTGGGATGTTTTGACAGCGCATCAGAGAAGGTTGCTCCCGTCTCGATATCCTTGCGCACAGATTCAATGGTCTCTCTAAACAACTTATGCCTTGTCTGCTGGGCGATGCCTGCAAGGGCTTCCGTCAAAGAGATACCTGATTTAAGCATGGTTGAAAGCTGTCGGGTAAAGAAAAGGAGTTCCTGTCGGTGAGCTCCCTTCCTCCTTTGCCACAAGCCCGCTACCCTTAACTTAAGTTCGCTCTCTCTTTCTATGGAGATTACGCTGTAGCCGAGCTTACGTAAGTTTGTGGCGACAGCGATTTCATCCGCTGCATCCACCGCGCCTGTTAAAAGCACCCCTGTCCTATCTCGTGCCTTGTATATATAGTTTGGCATACTTTTATAGAAGCGGATATACGCGGATATCTACGCGGATTTACGCTGATGTTAGCCTCCGTGTCCTTCCTTGCATCCGCGTGCTTCCGCGTCGATATCTGCGTTGATCCGCCTCTATGTTTTTCAATCCGCGTTTTAATCAGCGTTAATCCGCTTCTATTCTTTTAGAAGACAAACTCTGGTTCAATTACGGGCTCATAGTCCTGGGGCACGGGCACGGGAAAAGTCAGGACTTCATAAACCCCTACCAACGTCCTTCCAATCGCCTTGGCTATTCCTTTTAAAGGCCCGACAAGCAAGCCCGCCATATCGCCAGATTTTTCTACGCTTCTTCCTATCTCCTTAGGAATCTCAACCCAACCTGTGGCAGTATTGGTTATGCCACGACCAAGTTTTCTTATCGGGTCGCCGGCATAAACGAGTTTACAGTGCATAGTCAATAGACCACAGATGATTAAAAGCGCTAAAACCCCAATTCTCTTGCCCATCATTCTCCTCCTACGATAATGCCCCTGTTTCCATATATTTCTTTATCTTCTAACCTGGTTCGGGATACAGGTTTTTTCGGGATACGTTTCCTGCTATCCTTTTTCTGGCGAGCCTCAAGTTTCTTATTGATATGCTTAACCATTCGTTTTGACTTACCTGCATAGGGTGAGTCCGGGTAGCGTTCAATCAACTGAGAGAAGAATTTCTTAGCTAAATCTAAATCGGCAAAATAGTCGTAGGCAATGAGTCCTGCACGATACAAGGCATCATCCGCCTTTTCGTTTCCCGGAAACTGTGTGGCAATCTGTTTATAACAATCTAATGCTTCGGCCATACGTGTCTGTTTATCTTTTCTGCGCGATACAAGACCTTCATCCTTTTCCAAATCGCGGCCTTCTTTCCAGAATTGATTTACCACTATGCGCTCACCTGTTCCTTCTATATTAACAGATACCTCCGCTCTCCTTGTTGCCTCAATGGCTTTGGTCTTTTCAGGCGTGTGAATGATACGAGGAGTGATAAAGACTACTAATTCGGTTGAGGTTAAGTCTGTTTTTGCCTTAGAAAATAGCCAGCCTATGATTGGTATATGACCAAGTAGGGGTATTCTCCCTTTCGTCCTATCGTCCTGCCTCTTTATCAGGCCTCCGATAACAATAGTTTCGCCATCTCTAACCCTTACAGTTGCATCTGCTTCGCGGGTAGTGATGAGCGGACCGTCAGCTGCAGCTTCTGCAGAGGAGACCTCAGGATGGACGTTCATAGTAATCCATCCATCCGGCGAGACCCAAGGAGTTACACGTAATAGCGTGCCCACGTCAACAAATTTTGTTGTTTCGGTAGTGCCGGTGGTACTCTGAGTTTTTTCCTTGTAAGGGTATTTCTGACCTATTACTATGCGTGCCTCTTTGCCATTCAATGTGGCAACAGACGGTGAGGCCAGCAGATGCGCTTTCTCATCTTGAATAAGTGCATCCAAGGTAACAGTGCCGGATAAACCCTTTAAGGTCAGGGCAGTTATTTTAAGTTGACCTCCGGAAAGTTCTGAAGAAGGGCCGGCCATACTCTGGCTTCCGGCTAATTCCTCTTGATATCTGGTGCTGCGGTCAAACAAACCTTTTACGTCACCTGCGGGTTTATAATCCACCGTATAAGTAAAGCCAAAATTTTGGTAATCTCTTTCCGTAATGTCAACTAATTTTGCCTCAATTAAGACCTGGATAGGTGGGATATCAATCTCTTCTAAGACCCCTTTTACCTTTTCGATATTGGCCGGAAAGTCAGTAATGACCAAACTGTTGGTCATCTCATTTATCCGGATATCGCCCTTGGTGGAAATCACCTTCTGTAGGAGCATGCTCGCCTCAGAGGGGGTCAGAAATCTAAGGTGTATGAAGGCGGTTTTCACGCCGATCCCTTCAAGGCCAGGACCGGAGGTCACATAGATAAGCTTATCTTCTCGGGTATGGGTAAAGCCATTTGGTACCAGAATTGCCTTCAGGGCCTCGTCGATGGTGACATCCTTCAAGCAAACAGTAACCTTCCCCTTTATGTCTCTGGGAGTTACAAGGTTCAGGCCGAAGGAATAAGAAAGCGCCCTCAAAACAGAAGCAAGCTCAGCATCCTTATAATCGAGTGTAACCAATTCTTCCTTAGCCTGTGGAACTATTTGGGTTTGTTGGGTTTGTTGGGTTTGTTGAGGTTCAGCAGAAGTAGATAAGGTAGTAGTAGTAGGTGATTCTCCCTGCGCCCAACCCTGGCTTTCAGCAAGCGCGATAGAATTAAAAATAAAAAAATTAACTAAAAAGAAAAAATACAAATAACTTCTCATTTTTACCTTTGAATTTTTCATTTTCACCATATCCCCCATCTCAAGTTTTTAAGTTTTTAAGTGTAAAGTGCGTAAACAAGTGTTTAAGTGTGTAAGTGGAAAGTTTATAAGTTCTTTCTTACACACTTACACACATAGAAACTTACACACTTATAAACTTACACACTTACAAACTTACACACTTACACACTTA
>CAZMYR010000009.1:39645-43419 GCA_964570585.1 uncultured Planctomycetia bacterium | reverse complement strand
ATCGTCAATATAATACTTTCCTTCCCATCGTTTAAGATCACCATATTGGGCAAAATCTCTATAACCTTCATATTATCGACCATATCACCGAGCCTGTAGACCTCATCATTTATGATTGCGGTTGATTGTCCGCCCCGGGAGATGATTCCTGAGAGCCTATATCTTTCTTTCTCCTCGGGCCTTAGGCCCGGTCTAAATTCTGAAACAAACGGGCTGCGCTCAACGGAAATTGGTTGAGGTAATGGGACCTCCCTGAACTCGGCGACCTCAGCACCTTTCTCCCCCAATAATGTAGTAAGGTTCAAAGTCATCTGGGATTCTTCCCGCAAGCCGTCTCTTGTTTCTTCCATCGTCACCGATGTTGTATTTAAAAATTGCGTAATCTTTTCAAGTCTATGAAGGTAATTAACTAAACCTGTATATTTAGTAATGAACTTCATCTCGATGTCCAGACGGGCATATTCAGCCTTCTCCTTGGTCGGCTTTGGCTTGATGGAGACGAAATCGATACCAAGGCCCTGGGCCTGCCTTACGAGTTCGCCCAAAAGTTGGGGAACACGGGCTTGAGAAGGAAGCTGGGCCTCTAACCCAGCAAGTTCGGCCCTTAACTCCTCATAAGATTTCCTGGCCCTGGCAAGCCCTGCTTTCTCTCTTTCTATATCTGGCATCTGAAGTTTCAATTTTTCTATGCGGTTATTTAAGGAGGTATACGCTGCCTTTGACCTTCGCAAGTTTCCTTTTTGAGGCTTGTATACTATATTGTAATAAAGGCTAAATATTATCGAACCGATTAGAAGTAATACCAGAAGCCTCTGCCGCTTTCCCAGTTTGTTAAAGCGCTCGATTAACTTCCTCGCCTCTACTCTAAACGATTTTATATCCATAACTCAATAACCCAAAAAACCCAACAAACTCAATAAACTCAACAAACTCAACAAACTTCTCACTCAGCAAGGTGGGTTGTCACCTCAAAGTTTATCACTCCCGTATCATCCAATTTCCCTTTCTGGGTGTAGTTGAAACTCGTATCCTCAAAAGTTTTAGATTCATCGAGTCTCAACATAAAACGGCTTACAAGGGTGTTGTCGAAGGTAGTACCATTGATAGTTACTAGATTTCTATTTAAAGAAGCCCTGGTCACCCAGAGTTTCTGGGGAACTAAAGAACTTAAATGGGCTAAGATGGAAGACCAATCGACGGCTTCTTCTTTTGCCTCCTGGAGCGTCTTCATTCTTGACGCTGCCTGCTTCTTTTCCTTATCCAACGCCTCCCTTTCCTTTCGAATCTGTTCTTGTTGAGCCTGGAGAATGGTAAGTTGTGCCTGCATCTGGCTTATCCTCTTCTCTGCACGTGTGTTCGCCCACTTATATCTGAAGATCCCCGTAGCCTGCCATAAGGAAACAAAGACCACGACCAAAACAATCCCTGTAATTATCCGTGAGGCCCGAGATTTAAAGACCTCTATCTTTATCCACTTCTTCGCTGGTATCCTCTTTGCCTCACGAGGAATTAGATTTATTCTCTTCATTAACTCTCCCACTTACACACTTATAAACTTACACACTTACACACTTATTCCACGTCCCTCAGCGCCAGTCCCATCGCCACAGTCAGTCGCGGAAGCAACGGCTTTAAGTCGCCCATCCTCTGGGCCACATCATCTCCAATCGCCATCGTCCCTATGGAGTTGGCTATCTCCACAGGAACGTTCAGGCGGCTGGCCAAAAATGACTGAAGTCCTGGAAGAGCGCTTGAGCCACCGCTTAAGATAACCTTATCAAATTTAACGATCCTTGACTGCATCAGTTGATATGAAAAGTACTTGAAGGAATGTTCAATATCAGAAACTAAATTATCTAAAATGGGCAGTAATGCATTGCGGACTCGGGCTTCTTTATCGGTAATACCTGAAATCCTTTTTAACTCCTCTGCCTCCTGGAATGAAACCCCGCTATAGTCCTGGACGGCCCTGGTCAAGGTATTGCCATCGACCTTCAAATTACGGCTGAAACGGAGTTGATTATTTACGGTTACATTTAAACTTGTTAGGCCCGCACCAAACTCCAGGAGAATTATCACCTTCTCTGGCTCCAGTTGCCGGGAATACGTCAAGCCCGAAATTATAGATAGGGGATCTACCTCTACAGCGAATGGTGCCAAGCCGGCCGCCTCCAATAAGTCCGTGAGCTCAAATACATCCTTCTTTAAGGTAGTGACCGATAGTACCTCGATTGAGCTGGCCTCGTCTATCCTCTCCTCATCCAGGACGATGTAATCGAGGGAGGATTCATTTAAGTTAATTGATCCTTTCTGGCGAACCTCCCACATCAGGGCCTGCTCTACCTCAGAAAGCGGCATCTTTGGGAGCCTTATTAGCTGGATCTGCGCCTTTGCCGAGGAAATTGAAGAGACGACTTTGAGTTTCATTCGTTCCATCTTGAAATGTTTCTTTAAGATATCCGGTAAAAGATGACCTGCCTCTTTTAAATTGCCTATCGCGCCAGGAAGCAGTTCCTCCACAGCCAAATTTATAATCTGCAGATTCCCATTTACCCGTCCAAGTTGGGCGAATTTAATTGAACTGGCGCCGATATCTACGCCCAGGTGGAATCTCTTTCGAACAGTTGGTTTTAAAGCCTCCTTTTCTATGCCGAGCTTGGCCTTCGTTTGCTTTGTCGGCCCTTTAAATAGGGCCGATACCCTCTTGGTCTTCGCCCTCTTAAAGATAGAGCTGACTACATCGATACTAAGTGGAGGTCTCTTTCCTGCCATCGGTTACCTCTAATTTAAAGTTGGGCCGCAGACTCGAAATGACCTTGCGAGATCTCTGCCGTTCGACCCTTAATTTTCATCCTCTGAAGGCCCCCTGGTGTGAGGCCAATTACCTCCTCGGTCAAACTTAAGTAATCCCTTGCACCTCTTGAATTTGGCTCATATAGGGTTATGGGCTTTTTATATAACGGTGCCTCACTAAGTTTGACGTTGGTATGAATTACGGTCTTAAAAACCATATCCTTAAAATAATCCCTTATCCGGGCTAACATCTGGTGGCTTATCCTTGTGCGGGTATCAAAGAGTGTCGCCAATATCCCCAAAATCCGTAACTCAAAATTCAGACGCTCTCTTATTGTATCGACAGTTGAAAATAACTCCCTCATTCCCTCCAGAGAATAGTACTGGGTCTGAATCGGAATAATAACCGAATCTGCCGCAACCAGCGCATTGATAGTAAGAAGGTTAAGACTTGGTGAGGTATCGATGAAGATATAATCGTAGTGTTTCATCAAAGTTAACTTACGCAGTGCGATCTTAAGGATACTCTCCCTGCCTAAAAAATCGGCCAATTCCAACTGTGCCCCTGAAAGGACTGAACTCGAAGGTGTGATATCTAAACCATCCATTGATGTCTTGCGGATTATCTTCGATAGTTCAAGACTGTGGATTAAGACATCATAAATGGATTTCTCCAGGTCATCGAGGGCATCGACGTCCATACCCAATCCAAGGCTGGCATGAGCCTGGGGGTCTAAATCTACCAGAAGAACCTTATAACCTTTTTGAGCAAGACAGGCAGATAGATTTATTGCTGTGGTAGTCTTGCCGCAGCCGCCTTTCTGATTGCAGATAGCAATGGTGAGATTCTTGGGCAAAAAGTTGTTTTGTAATTCAGAAATAGCATCTGTTTTATTTTCTGCTATATTGGCATCTTCGGATCTCTTTTGCCTATATTTAGTGACAAAATTCTTTAGGTCGTTTAACATTTCCCCCCTCCAT
>CAZMYR010000009.1:0-39545 GCA_964570585.1 uncultured Planctomycetia bacterium | reverse complement strand
TTTGGGACTAATTTGGGTTAAAATATAGCTAAATTGATAAAACTAAATACAAATAAAAAAAGACGTAACCAATTCTAAAATAAGTTAGTTACGCCATAACCTGAGGCATTACGTAAGTTATGTTAATGCACTTGAATCAAACTCCCCCTTCGGCACCATAAGTTTCTCAGGTTTTTCAGGGACGTTGCTTGAGCACGAACCTTTGTGCTTGAGGAACGTCCCTAAGCGGATTGGGAAATCCTTCGCAAAGTTTTAGCATTGCGCCATAATACTCTGCCGGTATAGGTGGGTTTTGCTTCTCTACCAATTTGAGGCGCACGCCTTTTTATATGTGGACTTAACAGTTGTCCGAAAGCATCGACTAATTGCTTGCCATGAATCTGGACAGTATCACCATCCTTAGCTTTGCCGGCAGAGGAGGATTTGGAAGTAGCCCCCTGCTGTGTTGCATAAGCCCTATAAACAGCGTGCCCTATGCTATCTTTTGGCAAAGCTTGAAGAATACCATTAATAGCCTCTTCAGAAAGATGGGCCATAAGGGTAGGGCCTGTAATATCTGGCTCTGCCTTAATGCTTTCGGGCAGGGTATAGTCTTCTACTCCAATCAACACCGGCACCAAACGATTTTCCCTGTTGACCGCCAGCACTATTTCAGCCTGGGTGTAATATCTTGTGCCATCCTTACGCTTAAAGAATATGTTGAATATGGTTATTGAAGGAGTTATGGATTTGTATTTAGGCCTATTTTTTGCGATTCGCTCCATTAAATCTATATTGAGATTCCTTATCTCTTCCCGATATCTATAACTACGTAGTTTACGATGAATCTGATCAAGTTCCTTAATAGCCTCTGGGGTAAACATATCCTCCAGCCTGAGCCAATAGTCCTCTATCAGGTTGAATTCATTAAAATCGATGGATTTATAGCATTCTCCCTGCCGGGAAAAGCTTGTTATATCATTCATCGTCGCTGGAATATCTCCGATTTTAAACTTGCGTGGTATAGGCAGATTATAACTAAATCGGTTACTCAACGAAGCAACCCCAATCCTGGATGGCTCAACGCCTGAATTCTTCAACTGAAAATAAAAACCAGACCATGATGTAAGTCTTGTCGGCAAAGGATGGGTCGGTCTTGTTGGTCGTCCGTCAATGAAATCTTTGACTTTTTTCGGACCGCCCTCGCTTAATTTATTAATAATCCTCATCACATCCGTTGGTAGCATATCGAGTATAACAGCGGTCTTATAACTATCCCTTTCTTTTCTAATTAATAATGGAACTTCCTTCTTGGTAATTGTATCTTTTGCCAAGGCTACATAGATCTCCCCAAAAACTGCAACTTTAAGTAGTGAACGCAGCAAATACAACAAACGGATATCGGCAGCATCTGTCTTATTGCCTTCTCTTTTTTCTTCAATTTCGGCTACTCTTTCAGTAAGCGGTTTGGGTCTCTGAATTGCATCAATTAGATTTGTTATATCTTTTGCAAACTCAGGACTTGCCTTCTTCATTCCCTCTAATTTTTCAGAACTAACTTTAAAGGTAAGGTCCTCTACCATGATTACTTCAGCAGCAGGGGAGGGTTTGGCTGCAGCTTTTGTTTGCTCAATAAACTCATCCAGAGCAGTTCTTTGATCGTTTTTTAAACCCGCGTTATCCAAAATCTTTCTTAATTTAGCTTCATCATTTATTTCTATTACCGGGCGGGCCTGCACATTTTTATGACGCCTATTGATTACCGTTCCTGCTATAGAATTATTTACTTGCGGTCTTGGGTCTACCACCCTTATTAACACCAAGACTGCGTTTTTCTCAATATCCAATGCTAAAATAAGACGCTTACTTTTCATTATTTTAGCCACCGAATGAACACCTTCTGCGGTAATAGTTTCTTTGCGTTTACCGGTGGCCTCATACCACCATTTCAAGTTTTTCAGCAAAGAGTCATGTGCAATGCCTTTATTTACGGCGACATCAAGCTCATTGCTAATAGTGACTACATCACCTATTACCTCCGTAGTACCGGCAGAGGAGGGTTTTGGGCCAGATTTGGTTTGTTGCCTGGTTCTACTCTTTAGAAAATCCCTTACAGCTTCCTCTAAATTTGTAGGTGGGGCTGTAAACATAACAGGTTGGCCATATTGGTCTGTTTTTATAAGCACGCCTCTCTCGTCCAATGAATAAACACGAACGTAATCCGTACCGGGTACTTTAAACTGAATAATTACCCTGCCGCCTTTAGTAAGGCGATATATAACATCTCCTTCCCTTAGGCCTTCGCCTGGCTTCAATTTTGATAATATTGATAATACTCTCACGTAAGTGCTTTTTCCTGCAATTTTAAGTATTTCATCCGTGCCTAAAGGAGCAATGGCTTTAGCTAATGCTTGTTGTATTTCTTCTGCTACCTGAGATTGACTAACATCAACCAATGCGGGAACTCCCATGGCACTTAAGGCACTTAGCGCTTGCCTATGCAAAGGTTCGAATTCCTCTGCGCTATCCCTTTGCCCTGTAGAGACTGCTCTTAAGGTATCTTGTTCAACCGGCGCTGCCCAGGAGATGGTGTTGAAGGTAAATAGAATGGCAATTGTTAAGGAAAGAATCTTTTTTGCTATTGGAAAACTTGAAAAGTTAAACATTTACTCCTCTATTGAGTATCTTATGAGTATCTTATGATTGTCTTAAATATTTCAAGCTTTTTATTTTCATTAATAAAGTAGAATAAAAGTATAACATATATTAAGCTTTCTGTCAAATAATTTTTAGGACTGGCAAGAATTCCGCAACATGCTAGAGGCAAAGGTTTCTACGATTTATCAATGGACGCACCAGAGGTTTATTCCGCATATTAAGATTGAAGTATTTGCGCAGGGAAACCTCTGGATTTAACCTCAATGATAAGTTTTCTCTTTTTACCTGCCGCGTCAACCTCAATTACCATATCAGGAATTATCCCTTTAATCTTAGGCTGATGTATAATTCTTTCAATCTTAACAGCGGGGATATTTTGCTTTATAAGAGTTGGTATTTTATTCAGGATTTGCTTTTCTAAAGCCATTGTCCCCCCCCTTATCTCTTTCGCTATTTACCGAAATACGGCTATCTACCGAAAGTCAATTATGAGGTATCACGGTCTCCTTTCTTTGTCAAGAGTTTTTGCGCAGAACAACCTTAAATCAAACTCCCCCTTCGGCACCATAAACTAAAAGCCGTTGTAATTACGATAGTTACAACGGCTCATTTTCATTTGTGCCAGATTTGTGCCAAAAGTAAAAAGTCAATAAAACCATTTCGCGGTACTTACGCTAACAGTTATTCAAATAAACTCAGGTATTCTTTATACACAAACAGTCGAGCGTATTTTACCTGCTTATCTTTTGGAAGCAGTATGCCTAAGTTAACAAATCTTTTAACTAAACGGTTTGCTGCTTCGCGAGAAAGTTCTGTTACCTCTTCAATCTTTCTTACATTTATTATGGGAATCCTATATAGATTTTTTAATAACACAACGGCATTTTTACTCGCTCTCCCCAGTCCTGATAATCTATGCAGATCTTTTTCCCTTAATTCTATAACTCTATTTGAAGTATCAATCGCTTCGCCAGCCACTCTGACTACACCTTTCAGAAAAAATTCTAACCATAATGAAATGTTCCCTTTTCTATACTCATCAAGCATAGAAAAATAAAGCTCGCGATGTTTTCTAAAATGTTCTGAAAGATATAAAACCGGTCTTTCTAATATCTCTTGCTGACAAAGATAAAAAGTGATCAACAATCTTCCAGTCCTCCCATTGCCATCTAAAAAAGGATGAATTGTTTCAAATTGACTATGAATTAATGCAGCCTTAATTAAAACCGAGGTATCTCCATTGGAATAAAAGAATTTTTCTAGATCGCTCATTGCCTCTGGCACATATTCTGGGGGCGGCGGAACGAAATGCGCATCAGCCGGATTTGTTCCCATAACCCAGTTTTGCGACTTTCTAAACTCTCCTGGATGTGGATATGTAGAGCTTCTGGCTTTAGTAAGTAAAGTGGCGTGAACCTCTTTGATCAATCGCAATGATAGTGGTAGCTTATCCAACCGCCTCAATCCTTCGTTCATTGCTTTGATATAGTGCAAAATATCATCAACGTCTTTAGGCAAATCGGGTGTTCGTTCTACTTCGGCCTGTAATGCATCGGTAAGTTTTGCTCGTGTACCTTCCACCTGGCTTGAGTAAGCAGCCTCTTTATTAATATACATAAATATAAAAAAGTCGATATCCGGCAAAAGCTTAGTCAGACCATCCAACTTACCAAGCTGCAAATTAGCGTTTGCAAGAAGTTTTATTATCTTTGGCTCATTGAGAGGTATCTCTGCCGGAGGAAATTTCTCAGGTATAAAGGCTTTATAGCCGCTTTTTTGCTGTATATATTTCCCTATAGTTACCATCGTTTAAACCTCCAATTTCACTTTTCCTAGGATGTCAATATTGTAAACTAAAAGTTGACATCTGTCAAGTAGATGTCAACTATAATTTCAATGTTTGAAATTACGGTGGATTTTTTAGGTGGACATAGACTTCAGGAGGGTGTTAAAGGTATTGATTATTTGTTGGATGGGTAAATTTTTACTGATAAAGCCGGAAGCGCCTTTTTGCATTGATTCATTTATCAATTTATCCTCATATCCATAAGCTGTAAGCATTACTATTTCAATTGAGGGGTCTTTCTTCTTTATTTCTTCGAGGGTTTGAATGCCATCCATCTCCGGCATCTTTATATCTAAAAGGACAACATCCGGTCTGCCTTTATCTATCATTTCTAATGCGGATTTTCCGCTTAAAGCGCATTTAACCTGATAATTCTGTATAGTAAAAAGATCTCTGAATAAATCCAGCACATCTTGTTCGTCATCAACCACTAATATCTTCATGTTATCCCCTCTCGTATAATATGCTTATTAGCCTTGTTAAATCCGAAACTCGAATATCGAAATCCGAAACAAATTCGAATTTCGAATAAAGAGACGTTTCATATTACCGCATTATGTATCAACCTGCCACAGGTAATTTTATAGTAAAAACTGTGCCTTTTCCTATGGCGCTTTCAACTTCTATATTACCTTTATGCCGCTCTATTATATTACGGCATACAGTCAATCCCAAACCCGTACCTTTTTCCTTGGTGCTGAAAAAAGGGTCAAATAATCTTTGCATCTGTTCATCGGTCATACCCTCTCCTGTATCCTTAACCGATACTTCTACGAATCTTTCGCCTTTATCATATATTGTAATGATGCTTATTTTACCACCGTCAGGCATTGCCTGGCAGGCATTCAGGCCTAAATTGAGGAATAGTTCTTGAAGTTGATTAAAATCTCCTTTGATCTTTGGCAGGCCTTTCTGAAACTCCTCCTTCCAGAGAATCTTTTTAAACTCCGGATAATACCCTAATAAAGGAGTGATGCTTTTCATAAGCTGGTTTAAATCTAATGGCTTTATGTCAGGCTTTTTTTCTTTAGAATAAGAAAGCAGCCTATCCGCTATAGTGCGGATACGCTGGGCCTGGGTTTTTACTATGTTCAGTGCTTTAATCACGCCTTTTGGTAATTTCTCTACATCTAATAACTCAAGTCTACCTAATATTACCAGCAAAGGATTATTAATCTCATGGGCCACTCCCGAAGCAAGCTGTCCCACTGCCGCCATCTTTTCTGATTGTATCACCTGTTGTTCCATCTTTTTCTTTTCGGTCATATCCTTGGCTACATACGTATAACCTACTGTCTGGCCATCCTTGTTTAGTAACGGAGTAATTGTGAGTATCGCAGGAAATTCAATATCGCCTTTTCTTACAAGTTTAACTTCTTCTTCAAATTTAGCATTTTTTTGGATTTCCTCAGATATTTTCTTTATGATATAAGACCTATTATATTTAGGATAAATAAGAGAAATATCTTCCAGATAAACATTGTCTGCAGGCCAGCCAAATATATTTCTTGCGCCTAAACCATAGTATGTTATCTTGCCTTCGAGGTTGGTGGTCATCAATGCATATTCCATTATACTGGAAAGTATGTCTTTGACTCTTTGTCCGTGAATATTTATATCATCTTCTGTTATTTTCCTATCGGTTACATCATGAGCAACGCAGAGTAAGCCAAGATTTTTATCTTTCTTGTCCCTGATAGCAGCAAGCCTCCAGGAAAGCATACATTCAGAGCCATCTTTTCTAAAAATAGCTCCCTCATAAGTCTTGGAGCGAATGCTTATAAGGCAGCCTTTCATAACTGCTTTAAACATCTCTTTCCTTGCCTCTTGCCCTTTATATAATAAATCGAGCCATCCCTGTCCGAAAATTTCATCACGCTTATAGCCGGTAAAGAATTCAATGGCTTCGTTGCACATCAACGCTTTTCCTTCGGGAGTAGTAAAAATAATAAGAGTATTAGCCTGTTCTATCAATTGCCCTAAGAGATATTCAGGATTCTCAAGATCGACATAGAACCTTTTCTTAAATAGAGAGATTCCTTTTTGTTCCGGAACTAACTTGGTGTGACACTTTATGCACTCATACCACAAGTCATTATATCTGATTTTACATTTTGGACATTTTTTCATCGTGATATATTCCTATGCGTATGGGGACACTCTGCTGCACAAAAAGGTTCTCTACGGAGCACGCTTCCTTTTTGTGCTGCAGGGTATCCCCACCATGTTACATCGGCTTTCTTTCCCGGTGTTTTAATAGGCTCCTTTTTAAAAACTCTTTTTTGATAAAATTAGCGTAATCTATAATTAAGATACCGTTAAGGTGGTCTATTTCATGCTGTATAACTGTCGAAAGAAGCCCTTTGGCGCCTATTATAATCTCTTTGCCGGTTTCATCCAGGGCTTTTACTTTTATGCCTCCGGCCCTTTTTACCTTAACTAAAACTTCCGGTAAAGAAAGACATCCTTCTTCAATGGCGCTCTTACCATCTTTGTCAACAATTTGCGGATTTACCAAATTTATCGGGCCTTCTCCTATATCTACTACTACAATTTGTTTATCCGTTCCTATCTGCGGGGCTGCCAGGCCTATACCATTATAAGCATGCATTGTAAAAGTCATATCGGATAAAATAGACCTTATTTTATCATCTACTATTTCCGCAGGAGAACACTTAGCCCGCAGTATTGCATCAGGATATTTTTTTATTTCCTGCATGTTCGCCGTCACTTTAGCTTCTCCAATATTGCCTTCCCGAATTCCTTAGCCGATGCAGGCCCGTCGGCAGTTATTATGTTGCTGTCAACCTCAACCCCTCCCTTTGTATAAACAGCCCCGGCTCGCTTTAATTGATTTGCCTCTGATGAAAATACCGTGGCTTTTTTACCGAAGAGAAGCCCTGCTCTGGCAAGGGTAACCGGGGCTATGCATATTGCGCATACTAACTTTCCTTGCTCATTTGCTCTTTTTGCTATGCTATGAGCAGTAGAATCCTCAAAATATTCTGATGCTCCGGGCCCACCGACAAATATCACTGCATCATAGTCTGAAGGGTTAACTTCATTAATAGTTTTTTCTACTTTAACCCTTGCTCCTAACATCCCAACAGCTGTTCCAGGAGAAGAAGAAGCCAGCACAACTTTTACTCCTGCTTTTTGCAGAACGGTTTTTGGTTCCTGGAGTTCTTCATCACGAAATCCATTCTTTGCTATAATCATAACTACTTTTTTACCCATTGCTCCTTCACCTCCTGATACAGATTGAGGTAAAAATAACAAGATAGAAATTAATAAGCTGCCTAAAATCTTCACAGCTAAGCCATGCTATCGCCTTACCTTGGAAAAAACAGGTTGAGGCCTTCTCTTTTCAGGCGTTATCAAAACCACTATCAATCCTACGAACAAACACAAAAACCAGAGCATAATAAATTTTAATTCAGCAGAGGCGGTAGTTGTTTGAAAATACTGGCTTAAACCAGGATATTTATCGCCTGCCAACAGACTGAGTTTCAATCCAACTATTATACCATGAGATATTGCAGCAATAAGCAAATTTTTTCCCTTTATAAAAAGCAATGCCAGAAGACATCCTATTATAAAATTTTCGGCGAAACTAACCACTCCCTGCTGAATATTTATTCCTTGAAAAATCCCGATGATTATATGCCATATAGCGTATATAAAAGACGAAATAATTACCGCCTGCGCTCTACCTTTATCCACCAGCCTCTGCATTAGAAACCCTCTAAAAGCCAGCTCTTCGCATACCAGCTGATATAGGATACCAAAAATTATCCAATAAGAGGTATTTAAAAAAACTATTCCTAATACATCTTCTCTTGGCACAGAAAATTGAACAAATCCAAAATATCTTCCTAAGCCCACCGCAGAGCCTGATGCCAATAAAGGAATTAATATACCTAAAGATAAAAACCTTAAACTCACTCTCATTCTGATAAAACTAAAATAGAATGCTATTGCGCCTATAAAAATTACTGTAAGAGAGTATAAATGTTCATCGACTAACTGAATCTGCTGAGAGTGCAGACCCCAGATGAGTAGATATTCAAAAAATACAACCGATGAAATTATGCCCCACAATTTTAACTTTCTGTACGGATAACCTTTAGAATAGATTTCAGCGATTGGCTTTCTACAAATAAAAACCCAGAAGAAAAAACCCAACAGGCCTGCAAAAATTGGTATAGCAGAAAGGGGCATGTTCACCCCTCTCTGGTGAAACCATCCTGTCGCTAATGATATGATAAATATCAAAGCAACAAAGATCCACGCGTCTACAAGTCTATTCTTTTTTTCCACTTTTCGCCAACTGCTCAACTACTATTTTGTTTACCAATTTACCCTCGGCCCTGCCTTTTACCTTCGGCATTACAGTACTCATAACTTTGCCTATGTCTTTTCGTTCCTTCGCACCGGTTTCTTTTATTGCCTTTGCTACTATATCCTTTATCTCATCAGGAGTAAGTTGCTCGGGCAAATAACCCCGTATTATCCCCGATTCCTTAGTCTCCTTATCGACCAAATCCTGCCGGCCTCCCTTTTTAAACCCTTCTATAGAATCCTTATGTTGCTTTACTTGACGCTGCAAAACTTCTATTATATCTTCGTCCTTAAGTGGAGGCTTAAGCTTCCGCTCCGCCTGTTTAGCAATGGATACATTTTTAATGTCCGCTATTATCATACGCAGGCATGAGGTTTTTAGCGCGTCTCTGGCTTTCATAGCATCTTTTAAATCATTATTAATCTTTTCTTGCAGCATATTTTTCTCCCTTTTCTATCTTGCCGAATACTTCCTCGCCAATGTAAACACAAACAATCCAATCATAAATGCGCCTAAAAATGCCTCTGTTCCGGCCAGCATCTGGAAAAACGGTATAAGTTTAGGGGTAATGTCACCAAACCCAAGTGTGGTAAAAGTAACTATGCTAAAATATAAATAATCCCAAAATCCAGCCGTCTTAAGCGGAACGTCTATCGCTGCTGTTATAAAATATACTATAGCATATAAAAATATTACTGCAATAGAAAATAGAATTACCCGATATGGTTTTTCTCCATAGCCGCACATCAAAGCCATAAATAAAGAAGGTATATATGCAATATTGCCTTCGCGCAGAAGTTTCCTCCTTTGCATCTGCTTTTCCTTAAATGACGCCCAGCTGGCATCATCGTATCTTCCTGCAGACATAAAATATTGCTTTAGGCTCCTGTACCCTTCAGCGGCAGAAATTGGTCCTTTCTCATCTATTGCGTATCGGTTAAAGAATTTTTTTCTTAATGCAAAATTGTGCTTGGTAAGTAATTTTGCCCCTTTTATACTTGCATTCCAGAATTTAACCATGGAAAGGTTGGCATTGAGCAGGTCAGCTCCGGATAAATTGGCTTCTGCTAAATTGGCATCTTTTAAATCGGCATGCCAGAGTCTTGCTCCAGATAAATCGCAACCTGACAGATGGGCTTCTGATAAATCGGCATTATCCAGATACGCGCTTTTTAGGTTTGCGTGAGCCAGATTACAATGCCTCATATCTGCCCCGCTAAAATTAGTGCCGGCTAAATTGCAGGATGATAAATCTACATTTTGGCAATCCACATCTACAAAATCAAAATGAGGGATTTCTACGCGGCGCAGATAAAACTCTTTTATAGAATTGTTCTTTTTGATATATTCAAGCAAATTATCTCTGTAAGCGTCTTTATTTTCGATATGCCTCCAGCAGAATTCTGAAAGGCTCACTGCCTTTTCTTTACAATCTCTATATTTACATTTCTGCGTTGTCATCTAACAAACAATATCCATATATAAACTGCGTAACTTAAAAGAAGAATAAAACCTTCTAACCTGCTTAATTTAAAACCGCTCCTGAGCAGAGGCAGTAGCAAAATAGAATATGCTACCATTAAAGGAATTTCAAACTTTATAGTTGCCGGGGTTATGAAAATAGGCCTGATAAGGCAAACTGCGCCTATAATTAAAAGTATATTAAAAATATTACTGCCGATAATATTACCGATGCTAGTGTCATGCTTTCCTCTTGCAGAAGCTACGGCCGAAACGCTGAGTTCCGGCAGGGAGGTGCCGATTGCAACTATCGTAAGTCCGATAACAAGCTGGCTTATGCCAAAATAATGCGCCAGCGTTACTGCTGATTTAACCAGAAGATTCGAGCCAGAAACAAGTAATAAGATAGCTAACCCAACAAATGCAAAACTTTTTAACTTTGATTGAGATCGGGACTCAATCAATGCATTCTTTTCTCCTTTTGCATTCTTTACACAATAGTAAATAAACAAACAAAATCCAAAAAGCAATAAAAATGCTTCCGTTTTTGATATATACAGGTCAAGGCAGATAAGGAAAAACGAAACAGAGACAACAATCAGCATCGGTAACTCTTTACGCAATAATGAGCGCTCTATCTTTATGGGCTTGATTAAAGAGCATATTCCTAATATCAAGGCAATATTGGCAATACAGCTACCAACAATGTTTCCTAATGCCAAATTCCTTGAATTTCTTACGGCGGCTGTCAAACAAACAAAAAATTCCGGCGCTGATGTGGCGAATGCAGCCACTGTAGCTGCTACAATAAGCGGCCTGAGCCCGAAAAGATAGGCTATGCTGGTACTTCCTTTTATAAAGACTTCTCCGCCCGCATATAAAAGAATAAGCCCGGTTATGAATAATGCTATGTTTAAAGGCATCATATAAGAATGCACCGTTTCTGAAAGTATGTGTATAGGGACGTTTCTGAAACCAAAGGGGAAAATGTCCCCTTTATGGGGACACTTTCCTCTTTGGTTTCAGAAACGTCCCTTTTTGCTAGCTTTCCCAAGCGGTGCTATTCTCTTCCTAAAACTTTACCTCCATAGCCCTTGGTGGGCAGGCAGGCACGCAGAGTTCGCAAGCTATGCATTTGGTGTTATCAAATATAACCTTCATCGTTTTCGGGTCTGTATATAATGCCCCAGTAGGACATATTGCTACGCAAACTCCGCAATGTGTGCAGCGAGCCTCATTTCTTCTTACATCCTTCTTTAATGTTTGGACCTTTATTCCCTGCTCACGAATAAACTTAAGGCCATTATTATAGTCTTTATTGCCACCGCTAAGTTCAATCACCATAAGCCCCTCTTCATTGGGCATAATCCTGGCCTGCAAGATATTAAAGACTAGATTGTAATCCTTCACCAAATGATAAGTTATCGGCTGAGCAATTAGTTTTGGCGGAAAATGTAATACTATCCTCTTCTTCTTCATTTTCTTCTCCTGAAACTTTTATTCTGCTATTCTATACCAAACATCAGGTAATATCAATAATTTTTATCTTACCCCATGCACCAAAGGCATCTTTTATAATTATCATGGCTCCTTCTATACCTTCAATATCTCTTGCCAGCTTTAGCCCTTCATTTATGTCATCTTTTGATTTTACCATATTACAAACAGCGGTAGCTGCCGCATCAGCCAATGCGCAATTTCGAGAATACATAACGGTTGCGTCAGCTTTGCCAAAACTTAAACTTGGGCCCACTGTTGCGCTTGATGTACATATTCCACATGGGGTATCCTCAGCTAGGAGTTCAATTCCTATTTTATTACTTAAGGGGGAGTTACCCGCGTATATACCGATTTTACGCCGGCACTTAGAACTTATAAATATATCCCCGCCATTTTCAACTATTATTTCTTCTGTTTCGCTAAGAAGTTGCTTTCCCACCACCTCAGCAATTGCTCCTGCGACAGCCGCCATAGGACCTATGCCGGTTTTTGAAGATACCTCCATCATTTGTTTTACAATTTCAGGCGCCTTCTCATTATGAGGGAGGGGTTCAAGGCTCTCTTTAAAATCAGTGGTGGATTTTATATACTCTTCTATATCTGCCCTTGCCTTTCTTATAGCGTCTCCGGCCTGCTTGGTTAGATCCTTATCCGCAGATATAAAAAGGTCTGTCTCTCCAGCAGTAACTCTAAAGGAAATAAGGTCATCCGGTTTTGACCACGAGCGGTAAAATTTATTATTATACATTTTTCGGGATAAAAGATAAAACCAAAAGCGCAACAGCTCCTACAAACATAAGCCATATGAATAGCCGTATAAATGCGCCTTTTAAGGGCTTCGATATCTTGTCTTTTTGGCTTGATTTCTTTAATATAATAAATAATCCTATTAAGGCAATAACCACAAAGATAAACAGGGCAATATGAGAAAGCTTAACAGGCCCGTAAACAAAAGGGCCTTCTGCTCTTAAAAATTCATTGAAAAATCTTAAAAGACTGTAAAATAAAACTACATAAAAGAATGCAATCCCACGAACTCCTCTTATTCTTTTATATAAATAACGGCTTGATACAAATATAGCCAAGGCACAAATGAGCGCATAGGCCTGGGTAGGATGGCTGGGTATTCCTCCTGCAGTATGAAATGGATATGCCCAGGGGAGATTAGACGGAATACCATAACAGCAGCCATAACCAAGGCATCCTATTCTTCCTATTATACGCTCCAGCATTAAAAATGGGGCGGCATAATCAGCAACTGTTAAAAAAGATACTCTTACATTTCTGGAAAAAATCCAAAGAGCTAAAAACCCCAATATAGGAACGCCTAAATATGCCACGCCAGATGTATTAAATATTTCTTGTAAGGGCTGACCTTGATGTTCAGAAGCATGTATAATAATATTAAGTACATGAGAGCCTAGAATACCAAAAAAGATAAACAACATCGTCGCCCAAAAAATCTGAATTCTTCTTAAAGGGAAATCCTTGGGGCGAAATATCAAAACAGCCACAAGAACCACCAAAAGACTCATCAAAAGACAGGAATTCCAGGTGTCAAAGGAAGCACCAAATATGTCTATATTAGGAAACATATAATATCCTTATAAGAATGCACCGTTTCTGAAAGCAAAGGGGCAAGTGTCCCCCTTGCGGGGACATTTGCCTCTTTGAAATCCCAAACGGTGCTATTCTATACCAAATACTAAGTAATATCAATAAATAAAAAATCCCACAGCAGAAAGGTTAGGATGGTCGCCTTTGGGCTTGTAATGAAAAGGGCTTCCCTTAAAGGCAAGTCTTTCCGCTGCGGGATTTACCAATGCTTGCACATACTCCCACCGCGTAGGTGAAGTTCCGAGCTAATATATCTCATCAGCTGATTCTAATATTTCAATATATTTTTTGTATGCGTCTTTGTCAGAGAACCAATCAAGTTTTATGCCATAAGTGGCAACGTCGTCTTGCCGCTTAATCCATATAATTTTACCTGATACAGTTACATAAATACCCAATTTTTGTGCTATTATTGGAATTATAAAATGGGCTCTTTTATTTAACCTTTCACATATATCCAATCTAAGACCGCCGTAGCTTATGTCTCTTATTACGCCTTTACCTTCGATGCTTTCCTTTAACCTTGTAACAGCGTAAGGAGCATCTAATGCGGTTTTGTATCTTTCATGTCCGCGGCGTTCGCCGAATCTCTCAACCATTATGCATTCACCTCGATTAATCTCTGCATAATTGCTTCTGCGTCTTTCTTGTCAACCGGCTTAATCTCGACAGCCCCTGCATAAGAATCTGCGTTAGCAAATAAGCCTTCTCTCTCTGAATCGGAGATACCTATCTTTATGCCAAATTGTTCCATAAATGCCCTAAACGGCAACCGGAATATGGCAAAGAGTATATCTGTTGCTGCTATTGTTTTATTCTTGGCGGCTGTTGGCACCTTTACGTATCTTACCCTGTCTGCCTCTAAGTATAATTTCTGTTCTTTTTCAGGATTGTACACAACAACCGCTGTCTTTATTACCTTGGGAAGTTTACCGGATACCGGTATATTATATCTTGCAAGAGTAGCCATTGTATCCGATGTCTCTTCGCCATATACTTTTATCTTTATGTTATTTCTTACTTCTTCAGGTAATGATTTAAGGAATACTCCTAAGCAGCTGGCAAAATCGTCATTTACAATGCTTGAGCCTAATGCAATTACCATACCAAGGCTAAGCAATGTCCTTCCTCCTTCAGCTAATATGTGTTCTATTGCTTTAAGGTCTTCTGAGTTATACTTTGATTTATCAGTCAATGCAAACATAAGTAGATGTCCTGCATAGCTTGCCGGGTCTAATCCAAGGGCCTGCTTTGTTAAGTTAAGGGCATGTTGGGTGTTGTTATTTCTTGCATCTTGTACCGCTTCTCTTAATATTGACTCGGCTACGAGGTTATCCCTGCCCCATTTTATGCTCTTTTTAGCCAATACCTTAATTCCGCGGTTTGTTAACCTTGTAATAAGCTCCTGCTCATTTTTATATCTTGCTTCTTTAGAATTCTTTACTGTAGTCTCCCAAAGAATTGCCGGTTTTTTATCTTCCTCCAAGGCTATAAATATGTGGCTCTGTGGAGATGCCTCTAATTTTCTTAAAGCTATCGGCAGGCCTGATTGCTGTCCTATTTCATAGAATAGTAAGCTTAACTGCTCGCAATTTAATTTACGGCCGGCTGTTGCCTTTTGCACATAATCGTGAACGGACTCAAGGGTAGCTGTCAGGTTTTGTCGGTCTATTTCTATTTCAGATACAGCATCTGATGCAACATCAGCAAGAATTTGATATCCTGGGTTATGCTCTACATATTCTGAAAGCATATCTGATATTACCTTAAATGGCGACTCTGGAGCTAAGATTGAGGAAAGTATGCTGGATAATGCTTTTATTTCACCAAGGTTTATATGTGGGGTCCCTGCTAAAGTCTTAATGATTGCGTCTTCTACCTGCTTTTGTGTAATTAGCTGTTTCTCAAATTCTTCTACTGAGACGTAAATAGCGTCTGTTAAGGTTTTTCTTTGTTTTGCAGTTAAATTTTTGGGTAAATTATCCATATAAATTATTAACTTAGCAACATTGTCTAATATAACCTTAAGTTGCGGCTTTGTTACGCTTAAAATCTCTGCCTGTTCATCCAATGCCTGTTCATGGCTGTAGCCTTTATCTCGTTCAAGCCCTTCGTGTCCTATTATAGACCCAAGTATCTTTATTCCTCTGTTGTTTAAGATACCTAAAACTTCTACGAGTTGCCTCGGTAGTATGATTTTACCATCAACATTTATACCTAATACCCAGGATGAATCTACATGTTTGCTCGATAAAAGTCTTGCGGGTATATCTACTATTATTATATCCTCTCTGTCCAATAGAGATTTTATTCGTTCTCTTTGCTGCGTATCAGGTATATCCTCGAGCAATGTTTCTGTTGAAACAATATAATCTTTCGCACCTTTTTCTATCCATTCTTTTATGCCATTTTTATACTCTTTTGCCTTAAGGAATCTATCAAGGACTTTAAGCCACTTTCCTGAATGACTGGCTTTAATTTCATCGCCTTTGTCTACATCGCCGCGAAGAAAACTTGCAATCTCCTGCTTCAATCCTGCTATCTGCCCTTTTAATTCTGCTGCTTTTTGCTGCAAGACAGCCTCTTTTTCGCGGACTTGAATATCTTCTTTTATGTAAGTCTTCAGGCTCTCTGCTATTCGCTCAAGTTTTGTCTCTATCTGTTCTGCCTCAGCTTGGGATATACCTTCTGTTATGGTTATATCTGCTAATGCATCTTTTGCTTCAGTAATATCGCCGGCTTCAACTGCTTTTAATACTCTACCTAACTGTGCATCTGGAGTTTGCGGTGTTTCAGTTGTTGTTATATCTGCCTCTTTGGCATCTTTTGCTTTTGTGTCAGGTGGAATACCTGCATTTAATGCCTGTTGTGCCTGCTTTATTGCATCATCTATCTCTTTCACTCTATAGAAACTCTCTACTACAAGATCGATTACCTCATTTTTGCTCCCTTTATTTTTCATCTGTTCCACAAACTCTTCCACAGCAGTCTCTTCATCCGGCGTATCCTTAACCTTCTCCAGCAACGTCCGTGCGGTATATTCAAATATAGGCCTTGCCTTATTATAAAGGGCTATTGCCAGATCATAATTGCCTTTCTCAAGGTTACTGGCTGCAAAGTGCATTATAACAGCTGCCCTGTCAAATTCGCTATGGAGGGGCATAAGCATTGATAAAAATAGATCAGCCATATCTCCAAAGGCCTTGACATCAGAGGTATCTTGTTTCCTCTTCTGCATCGCCTTCAAAATGCCTTCTTCTATGCTTTGATATGTAAGTTCAGTTATGCCGGAATTCACAACAGAGGAAGCATTCTCATAAAGCTGATTAAGTTTATCCTTCACACTATCATCTTTGACTTTATCCTTTTGTTCTTTTGCCTTTGTCATAACAAATTCAGCAAACGCAGTTGGATGGCTGGCTAAATTGCCTACCAGCTCTGTCATCTCTACCATCTCTTTAAGGCTAATATCCTCTGCCAAGGCTGAGTTTATCTCAAATAGTTTATCGTGTAGCATAATTACGCGGGCAAATGTTTCAGACGGCTTATCACTTAGACAAGCAGGCCATGCGCTGGTTTTATCTAAGACCTTCTTAGCAAGTTCCAGGTAATTTCCGGTCTTTATTATCTCTGCAAACTCGTCTATAGTCATCGGCTCTAAGTTACGGATATTCGTAAGAATAAATCTGGCCCTTGCCAGAGTTGCTGGGTCCGTTATGCCGAGTTTTTTCATCTGTCCTATAACCTTATCGACCTTATCTTGAAATGCGGTAGCATCTTCGGAGACATCCCTCAAATCGACTGATATACCGAATATCCCGTAGAGTTGTTGTACAAAACCCTCTGGGTCATAGCGGTGCTCCTGGAATATCTTTGCATAGGGGTCGATATTTAAGATTATATCCTTCCTTATCTGTTCTAATCTTTCTATATAGGCAGAGCTAAATCCCCTATTCTTTACCTGGGTGATAAGCCTGTTTATTGCAAATACCCAGATGTCTTTGATATTTTCAATTTCTGGCCTAAACTCTCTTTTTCCATCTTTTATTCTGTAAAATCTCTTATAAAATGCGCCTGAGCTGAACCGCTTATCAAACTGGTATTTGCTGACCAATCCTTCTATCTCTTTTTCAAGCTCTGGATCGCTGTGAAGAACTCCCATCATTACCATGTCAAAGTATAATTTGTTCCTGAGCTCTTCTACAAAATCTTTTATAGCATCTATCGGATTATCGCGGAATATATCATTAGTATGGCATAACTCATGCCCTAAACGCTCAAGCAGTATCCAGGCTACAGCCTTCTGGGTTAATTCTAATGCCTTTTGGTTATCTTTATGCTCACTGCTTTCTCTCTCCCAGATTGTCACCAGCCAATCCACAAAATTGCCATCAAAATTGATATGTGGCCTCTTGCCTTCTCTTTGTGGTTCTTTTTCAGCATTGGCGCCACTGCTGAGCTTATCCTTAACTACCAGTTCTGCTTGCCCCGGCGTTCCATCTCTAATAATTGCCTCTATAGTCTCTAAGGCCTTGCTAAAGTGAGGATACTTCTTTTTCTTGCCTTCGATAAGAGAAATTGCCTTATTGCAAATGTTTGTGAATGTCTTATTCTTCTCATTTTCTTTGCCTTCTATGCCAAATCGAGAAGCTTTCCCGCCATCATGAACAACCTTGTTATAGGCATTGGCCCCTTGATGTTCTTTGGCTTGTTTCATACGGTTTTTCTTCATAATCTTGTTTTCTGCTTTTTTGATTGCACCCACCTTCATATGGATATTGTGCCGGGCGAGTTCAGTCCTAACATGCTGGTAATCTTGTTTTAATTCTTCTATTTCTATATCCGCGCCGGTGATTTTCTTAACCATATCCCTTATTTCTTTAGTCATATCCCTTAAAGTCTCATATTCCTTTATAAGGTCCTCCATGCTGGTTGTCTGCTTATCCCGTAACATCGAAGCAGCCAACAAGTTCGCTGTCTCATCATCTACGCTTTCTGCAGATAAATCTCCCTTCATAAGTCTGGCCTGGAAATCCTGAAGCCTTATTGTCTGTTTTAGAACCTCAAATTTAGCCTTATTGAGGATGGACTCTATAATTTTATCATTCTTATCCTGTTCTATGCCCTTCTTGAAACCTTTAAATTCTTTCTTACCTAAAGGTGTTCCTGCGTTGATGAGCTGATGTATCTTACCAAACAGCCTCATCCTTGTCTCATAGCTCTGGTGTTCAAGGTCTTCAAACAGTAACTCAGCTAGTTGACTGGCCTGGCGCCTGGCTTTGGTGATATGGCGTCTTTTGATACTATTGCCAAAGATGAATACAACCGTAGACTGCTCTTCATCCGTAAGCTCAAGGTCTCCCTCAGTAAGGGCAAATATGATATTCTCATTTTGTTTAGAGTAGGTTTCTAATTTTGGATCCCCGGTAGCCCTCTTCATATTAGCAACCACCCAGTCAAATAATCTCATCTTCTTAGGATAGGCAACAGCTATCATGCTACGCTTCAGTTTAAAACTATAGTCCTGATTCATAACATAATCAACATAGTTTGCAAAACCTTTGTTCTCAGCTTTTGAGTTCTTCATCAATTTAGCTCCAGCCAGAGAAAGCCTTGCCCTGCGGGCGCCTTTCCCAATCCATACTGATGCATCAGGCAATAAGCCGCCTGCCAGGATAATATATCCTGGTATAACAAAGCTGCCCAAGACCCCACCTACACTTTTACCAAAGGCGTCTATTAAGAAAGGCCTGGCCAATAACGATACTACGATGGCCATAGGTATTGAGTTAAACCTGCCAAAGGTTAATGCCCTTACTGTCTCCCTTGTTATTTTTCTCTTGTCTCCTATACGCATAGGTAAAGAGAGCCAGGGCTCTATCTCAGCGTTCTTATAAAGAGTAAGCAGCTCTATTACTCTTTTTGCATAAATCTGGTTGTTAATCGCTTCTTGTCTCCGTCTAATATCCGTACGCTCTTTGCCGAAACGTCTTGCATATTCTCTTCCTTGCTCAGTGGCCTTGTTAGCATGCTTATTCATAAGCTTTCTGAATGCCTGGGCATCAAAGGCTGTAAGAGCAGCGATGATATCTGCTTCTTTGATGCCATCGGCTCTCACCACTCCAGCCTTTACAAGTTCTGCAGCGCCTGCCAGAGGCTCCATTACCTCTTGATAATTATTATGGGAGACTGATAATACATTCTCATCCACAAGTTTCATTACTAATCCAAGCGCCTTTTCTTCATCATCAGAACCGCCTATTGACTTAAAGAACTGTGATATAATATTGTAAAGGACGCCTTTACCAAGGTTTTTGAGCGCCTTCTTAAAGTAATAAGCTTTTGCCACGCCTGATACACTCACATTGCCTTCATAGTCAAGGCAGCCGTCCTGTCCAAGTTTTCTCATTAGGAGCGCATCCTGGCTTTCGGTCAAACCCAGTTCCATTGAAAGCTCATCCCGTGTTTTTGATACAAACACCGCATCCTCAGAGGCCCTGCTCTCGGTAATCCTTGCTGGTAAATCATCTTCTCCGACACTCTCATTTATAAGCTTAACTGTATCGGAGGGGGTCCTTCCAAAGACTATGCCACTTTGCGGATTCTTCTGGGTCCTCTTAAGCTCAATCCTATCCTTTGCCTCAGCCTCTTCTATCAATGCCTCTTGTATGGGCTTGTAAAGTTTGGAGAAACGTTTATCTGGAGCAAGGCCTGATTGAGCATCACCTACTATGTTCTCCTTCAAGAATCTTCTAAATCTATCAACCGCATCCTGAAGAGCCTGCTGGGCTGTCTGGGCATCTTCTGGAATCTTGAAGCTGTCATCTACACCGATGGTATTCTGATAGTGTTCTAAGAATTTCTCTATTATCGTAACCTGCTCGCTAGCCCTTACACCACTTTCTAATCGTCTCCTAAGCTTACTCTCCTTTTCAGCTCCCTGGGCAATCTCTTCTATATCTTTTATCTGGTTCTTTAGTTCTTCGTTTGCTATCTTAAGCATTTTGATTTTATCTTGAAGATCTTTGAGCCCTTCACCCTTTATTTTGTTGCCTTCAATCTGTCTTTCGATTCTGACAATCCCCAGCTTATTCTGCCTTATCTCTTGCTTAATTTCCTTGATTTCAGCTCTAAGGGCATATACATCTTCCTTAATTTTTTCCTTCTGGTTTTCTAAGAACTCTGCGGCCTTTGAGTATTGCAGGTCTGAGAGATTCTTAAATAACGCCTCCTGCCCGGCCATCTTATCTGCCTTAGGTAACATAACATCCCTTATCTTTTCGATGCCCTTTTGCTTGTCTATCAGTGCAACTTCTGCCTTGCAGGTTTTGTCTACAATATATACATCAAGGTGGTGATATATCTTTTTGCCAAACAACTCTTTTCCAACAAATTTCTCAATATCAGAGCTTGACCTTGCGCCGCGGTCTCTTCCTGCCAGCTGTTTAAATACCCAGCTGGTGGTCCTGGTATCGATAAGGGCATAGCATTTTATGTTGGTGAATATATCTTTTAGTTTGATGTCGTCCTTATGTATCGCATATATATCCGTAGCCCTTGTTGCAGACGGATTGAGGTAGAAGAAGACACTTACATCGTCTCTTTCTGTACGTTTTTCCATATATTTCTTTATAGCATCAGTGCTATGTTTCTCTACCATCCTTATCTTACCATCTTTGTCTTTCCTCTCTGTAAGTCCTCTCTCTTCGGTTACCTTCCCTGTTGTGTGATTATAGACAAACTTATATACATCCCATTCAGTCTTCTGGTCTTTGGCAACCAGATGAATCTCAAAATCTCGTCCAAGTTTCTTTCCTCTCGCCTCAGCCAGTTTTCTAAACCTCTCTTTTACTTCCTCGCTTACTTTTCCTTCATGGACTGTCCCAAGTCCGTTGAAGATAAAGCCGTGTCTTATATTGTTATGTATAATATCATTAAAGATACCTTCTAAAGCGCCTTCCTTCCATTCAGATGTCTCATAGACCGCATGTATTCGGGTATTATAATCAAACTCCTCCCCTAGCATTTTATGCCTTAATCCATACATAAGATTGGCCATATCAGTAACAGCAGCCAATGTCCCTGTAAAGCCGCTTATGGTTGCCCCTGCATTCATAGCCCTTCTTATGGCTTTATCCATTGTAGTTACTCTTGCCCAATCTGAAACAGTAACACGGTCCAGGTTATCTGGAGCACCTTCTTTGCCTTCCCTGCTCTTTTTAAGCTCATCTGACCTCTCTTTCAAAAGGTTATCCAGGTAGGCCTGAGTAGGCGCTGCTGTCTCTTTACCCTTTAATTCAGCAAATAGAAGCTGGGTATGCCCGGCAAAATAGGGATCCTGCAGGTGCAGTTCTGGAATAGCTACACCTTGCGGAGCAGGTACAATGAGGCCTGAATCAGGGTCAAAAGCAACATCCCTGCCATCCACCTGCAATATAACCTTTGATATCGCCTTTAATGAACGTCTATATTGACGTATTTTCTCCTGATTTCCGGCACTGTAATCATCTACCTTCTCGATATCCTGGATAGGTTTCTTAAGTTTTAGTTTCTCGTTAAGCCAGGTATTAAACTTTGTCTTTACCTCCTCATTAAACATGGCCCCTGATAGATAGACAAATGTGTTATTCTTCTGAGATTTATCAACGGCATCCTCATACTCAGCAAAGCTCTTATCCAATACCTTTGTTGCCTTTCCTTTGGCATCAATTACTGTATAGTTTACGGTCAGCAGTGCCTTTAACTCTTCCATATGCTCACCGGGTTTTTCACCATCTGTAAGGTCGAACATATCTTTTGATTTTAAGAATTTATGAACAGCTCGCATTACCTCCTTATCCGATTTTTCAAGGAGCTTCTGACCCCTGCCTGATTGAGCCCTATTTTTGAAGAATAAGGTATCTACTTCATCAAATACAATCATTGTATTTGCAAAAATCTCATTCCAGACCTCCTCTACAGCAGACTTTCCTGGACCCTTGGCTTCGCCAAGAGCGTTTTCAAAGAATTCAAGGACATCAGAGGTCATTATGACCACATCTGCCCCCTTCAATTTATCTGCTGTACTAGTGTCAGCATTAGTGCCTACATTGCCACCGACAACATGTAAGTCATTTAAGCTTAAGACCTTGTCACCGTCACTCTCCTGGGCCAGGGCCACCCATGTTATACCAACGTTTTCTTCTCCGAAGAACCTCGCCCACTTGGAATTAATCTGGTCCATAAACTGGTTGAGGTTATGAGTAACATAAGGCGTCTTTCTGCCAAGCAATTTGTTTACCTGGACCACGGCTGCATAGATATAGAATGTCTTACCTGCACTGGTAGGCATCCTGAATAAGGCATTCGGGTTTACAAGCATATCAAGCACTGCCTGAACCTGATTAACGCCTTCCAACTCATCCGGCACAGCATACCTTGGCTCTGTTTTAACATTACCCTGGTCATCTATTTTTGGTTTTCCTTGCTCATCTTTTACTGTTATTGGCTCAGCCATCCTGCTTATCACTTTATTGATAGCATCGCACATCTCTCCTGCCTTGGCCTTATCCTTCTCTACTCTCGCTTCAGCCTCTTCTGGAGATAATTCTTCCTCGTTTATATAGTGTGTTTTTAATGCATCAAACCTCTCGTCTAAAAGCTTAACCTCCCATTTCCACGGCTTATCTACTTTTACAACTTCATAATAATAGCCGTCTACAGAGCTAAATATAACCTGCGCATTATTCTGTGCATCGATGCGGATCTCTCTGCTGGCATTTTCGGGGTCATATTCATCATCTGTATGCTGATTTATAGGACTGGGATCAAATAGATAAATAACAAGTGCTTTTTCTTCAACATCATTTCCTTTTTTGTCTTTAACAACTTTTCCATTTTCATCTTTAACTTTTACTTTCTCAACACGGGCCTGCGGGTTCAGCCCAAATAATGATATGTTCTTGCGTTCGCCTTTTATCTCTATTTCCAGGGTTGAATAAGGATAACGTGAAAGTTCAAGCAAGGCCAGATTAAGCTCTGCAATATTATATGTCTTTGACTTGCCGTTTATAGTAAGTTTAACCTTACCTTCACTAATATTTCTTGCATCAGCTATTACAGGATGCCACTTATGATAGAGATACTCATTGCTTCCTTTTAAGGTCTTCTTTAAATCAACGCCAGCTTCGGCAGATATCTCTTTAAGGGTTGCTTCATTAATATTTCTAAATTTGGCTTTGAATTTATCTAATGCCTCATCACTCTCTATGTTTATCCTCAGGTCGCGCAGCGCCTTCATTATCTCGGCATCGCTTATCTTAGAATGGAGTTCAGGGATAATTCCAGCAGCATACATAAACTCCCTTAACTTTGCCTCTGAATATACTACCTGAGGTATATACTCTTCAAGGCCGAAGGCTTCCAGCGCCGCTTCTATATTCATATCCATGGCAGCAGACCATTGCTTAAAGCTAACCTTATCTAATCCTAAGACCTCCAGAGTCTCTTTATTAGTCAGCTCCACACCTTCCTGTTGTCCTATCTCACTCTTAACTTCAGATAACTTCTTGCCGGAATCCTTCTTATCAAGCCCTATCTCTGTAATGTCTGATTTGCCGCGAGCCCTTGCTGCATCATCGGTAGTAAGGCCCATAATAGCTTTTTCTGCTGTTTCACCGCCCTCGGCAATAATCTCCTCTGTATTCATCCGGCCATAACCTACCCGTACTACCTCTATACCGCATTCCTTGGCTAAGGCCTTTACATCCTGACCTGTAAGCTTAGCAATATCTGATATCGTTACATCATTCTTACCTGTAAGATCCGCAAGGACGCTGGCGGCAGTATATTTGTCAGCAGCAGCTCTATTGACATTGGCCTTATTCATCCAATCAAGAACGCTCATATTGCCTGTTTCATCTACGCTCCTGCCAATTTCTACAGCCGCCGATTCTAATGTTTCACCATCCGGGATTATATCCTTTACCTTTTTCTTGCTGATAAGCCCCATTGCAGCTGCGGGATCAGATTTTTCCATGGTCTCAATGCGGGCTGTTACTGAAAATCTGTTAACTCTTACCCCTCCATCTCCTGGTATAAACTCAACCAGGACCTCTGCCCACATAGGTGGTACCCCTAAGGCAACAAGGAGTTCGGCAACAGGACCTTCAATATATGCCTCTTTTATGGCTCCCCAGGTAAGGTGCTTTACCTCTCCAGGTATTAGGTCTAATGCCTTCAACATCTTATCCTTGGCAAAAGTCGCGGCACTGCCCTTTGCTACTGTCCAGTTCTTCATTGCATTAGACCAAGTCTGCTCTGCTAAATAAGTGGCCCTGCTTAAGAAGTAAAACCATGTACCAAACCAGGCACCTTGTATCCAGCTTTCGGTAGCTCCGCCTTCTCCAAACCCTGCTAACATCCTGACATACCATCTCCCATCAAATGCATCAAGCTCACCGCGCTCATAGGCTGCGCGTCTTCTCCAATCCAAAAGCGGTTGTATGAAACCTTTTCCAGCTATATTAAATTCAAGCATTATGTTAGCAGTAGTGGCCATACGATTAAGTAACATATATCGGGCTACAATGGCGCGCGGGGTATCTCCAATAAGGAGCGATTTAAAGGATATTCCTGCACCCTTTATCCAACTACCGCCTCCTATCACTTGGGACCTGGCCACACTCAATTCAGCAAGAGCTTTATCTGATGAAAATCCTCCTGCGCCGACTGCCAGTATCTTGCCAACCGTACCTAACAAAGCAACCTCACCGCCAAAGACTAAAGATTCCACCGTCAAATCATTCAAATTAATATCCTTCCAATCAATACCTTTTATGTAATGCTCTTTGAAGGCGCCATATATAAACCTGGCACCAAAACCAGCAAGAAACCATGCTCTCGCGGTAAGGTAAATCCCTTCGCCGCCCAGAGACTTCGTCCCAGCTTTTAATGCAGCCCTTAAGCCATAAGTTCCTCCTATACCGCCAATACCACCCATAAACATCCCTATCCATTTTCCCTGATTAAAGCCTTCTGCGGCAGGTAATGCTAAATCTTCAAGCAGGGAGAACGTATCAATATATTCACCCAGACCTTTTCTATAGAGTGAGAGGATATTATGTCTTGTAACCCTTATCGCAAGGAAGAAACTACCCACCACAAGAGCCATCCTTGCAGCGCGATGGATACGGGTTAAGATGTTTACAGCAGAAAAGATTTTCGCGCCAGTTACAGGAGCAGCATAACCGGAAGTAAGGACAGTTACTGCTGTCAAAACAACTATTTCAGCAACAGTGTTAATAACATAATTTACAATGGTGGCCTTTCTATATCCTTCAAAAGCTGCCTCAAGACTTGTAACATCGTGATATCCAAATTCAGGGATATCCTTTATTAACAACTCCCTATGGTCTGTTTTACCAGGCCCATTGTAATATAGAGCAAGGGCATCATCTATATTCTTATCCAGGAAGGAGGTTGAATTGGCAATCCTTGTTATTATTCCAAGAAAGGCCTTCTCAGAAGCCATCAATTCTTTTCTATAGACATTATCGCTTCTGCCACGGCTTTTGATTTTACCCCATGTGCTGTGGGCCTTTTCCTTCTTTTGGTATACGTTGTTTATGGAAGACAAATGGATAAATAATATATTGGCTAAGGCCATCTCTTTTTCAGCATACTGTGTAACTATACCAAATAATGCCTTACCAAATGCGGCTGAATTTATAGAGCTGTTGTTCTCTTTAAGCATACTTATTGATAGCCCTAATACCTTCTTAAGATTGGCCAAATCTACTGACAATCTTTCAAAGCTATCCCTTATCTGCGCTGGGACCAACTTGTAATCATCCATTCTGTAAGGATAGTCAGCTGCAATCGGCTTGGTAATAAGCTCTGAGACTATCGTTATTGAAGAAGAGAGGATTTCAGCATCCATAATGATAAGTTCCGTGGATAACTCCTTCATATCCAGACTCTTCTTTTTATATTGACTGGCAATCTCATCTATTCTTGTCTGCAGGGTTTGCAACTGCTTTTCTGCCTCTGCCAGCTTGGGGGTAAAGATAGAAGCTATTGCGCTTTGCCTTTCATCACCTACTCTGCTATAATAGATCTTATCTTCTGGCGTAAACTGAAGCGCTCTTCCCATAAATACCTGGGTTATAGCTCGCGAAGTTGCTTGTTGATCTACTTTTCTGTCAATGACTTTGCCCGTATCTTTCTTTATCTTTGAGAGCGACACTTCAAGCATAAACTGAGCTTTAGCCAGCTTTATCTGGATAGATGCTATATGAATACCAAGGCCTGCATACTCGACTTCATCGGCAAATCTTTTAATCTGACCTCTATCAAATGAAGAATCCTTCATAAATGAGTATCTCTTATCAGCCAAAGACTGCTTCAAGTTATCAAATATCTGGCCATACTCTGACTCTACCGCCTTTAATCTATTTATCAAAGCCAGATTATGTTCATATAGCTGCATATCTGCTATTGTCTCTTCAATCTTTATCTCTTTGTTTCTGTCTATGTTATTCTGGAGCTGAGCCATAATATTGTTGAGCAGAGGTGTAAACTGACTTAAATTGAGCTCTCCATCTACTTGACTCTGCTGGGCGCTTACCACCCCTTTGAACATAGCCTTTTGGCTCTTATCTGCATGTTTATAATATTTGGCGAGAATCTCCCTATTCTTCTGCATCAAGGACTCTGACTGGGCCAATAGATAACTTAGTGCGGCCTTATGCATATCAATCTGGTTAGCAATCTGGCAGAAGTCAGCATATGGTCTTGCATTATACAGCTGTTGCTGCATATGGGCTATTTCAGAGGTGGTTAAAGACATAGCGGGTTTATCCATATTTAATGAGTTAAGCAATAGCTCTACCTGTTCCCTGGCCCTTTTTAAGAATACCGCCTCATCATAGGCATTAGCATTTACTGAGGACTTTACAAGCTCCGATGTGCTTTGCAACATATTGGTATTTAACGGCTGCATAAATACCTGGGAGAAATCTATCTCGCCAGTAGGTGCAGCTGCATCGGCATCCTGCGCAGGGGCAGGATTGCGTATCATCTCCACTATATCAAGGAGCAATCTGTTCTTTTGGCTATTATATTCCTGTTCTAACTTTGATAACCGGAGAGAACCTTCAAGCCTATCTGTCATTCTACCTGAAGCTGTATCATATTCTTTAATTGCACTGAGATACTCATCAGTAGAACTAAACCTTGCATCTTGACGCAGGGATGAGCGTTCCTCTGAATATACTCTGCCTATCTCCTGGATAGCTTTATCCATGGCAGATAGAATTATCATTGCCTCTCTTTGAGCTACAACAGCCAAGATGTGTTCTGCCTCTACTTTGCTATGAAGACCTATAGCAGTCTTGGCTATGTCTGATGTATCAGCATCTGTCTCAAGCGCTGTTATCAATGCCTCTGTGTCTGTGGCTATAGAGCTAAGCAGTCTTTCAACCTTAGGATCCTGGTAGGAGCCTGCCTGCGAAAATTCAACCAGATATCTCATAAGCTTCTCATATGCCACACCATCCTCTTTTTCCATCCTTAAACCAACAACGATTGGGTCGGCTAAGTATCTATCATCGAGATAATACTTACCGGATAGTTCAATACCTTCTGCAATTTCCTGAGCAATCTGCTGTAATATCTTAGCTGTTTTTTCACTCTGGTAGGCATAGATACAAGCTATAAATAATGTATTCGCTGCAAAGATAGCATACCCTGCCTTTCTGGCATGCTCATTTGCAAAAACGAGATTCTCTGCGAATACCCTGGTATTCTCTTCTGCAGATTCTGCCTTAATATAGTGCTCGATGGCGGACTTTATATGCTTACCTGTTAAGCCAAGATTGCCTTGCTGAGGAGAGCCAATAAGCTTTGCAATCGCTGGTAAATCTCCTGCTTTTACCTTCTGAAATGCACTGGTGATTATATCCTTGAACTGGGCCTTTAATAATTGTGCGCTTTCTGCATCTAATGTCTCAAAGGAAGGCTCAGAGGGTTTAGATAAAGAAGATTCGCTTAGGAGGGTTGGCATAGGGGTGCCAAAAATATCAAAGCGCGTTCCGCGGAGTTGAATCTCATACTTGCCAATTAAATCAGTAACAAATGTTATTAGCTTATCAAATAACTCACCATGAATCTCATGTTGATACTCTGATTGATATAATCTGTTCCAGCTCTCAGCCGCCTTTTGATAATCAACGAAGATAGTATAAGCGACCCTTGCCATTTCAAGATTTGATATATCATTATGAACCTTATCAATAGATATCTTGTTATCTTTCTTCAGTATAGTAAGCACTTCTTCACATGCATCGAATACTGTTTTAGCATCTTTATGGAATATCTTCTGATATTTTCCTGTATATTTTTCAAGTTTCCAGCCTTTATCTGACCATTTAAGAAGGAGCCTATCCTCTGAGTTTTCTATATTGCCCGCAAGAAATACCGCCTTTGTTAAGACCGTAATCTCACCTGTACTTCTATTTAATCCTGAGATGGAATGATTCTTTAAGCCTATACCTATACCATTTTCACTCACCTCAAGATAATATCTTCCTCTCGGGTCGAATAGCCTGAATCCTGTCTCTGATACCCTCCCAGTAAG
Source organism: uncultured Planctomycetia bacterium (assembly GCA_964570585.1). Taxonomy (GTDB): domain Bacteria; phylum Omnitrophota; class Gorgyraeia; order JABMRG01; family JAFGKX01. The sequence goes on along the minus strand of CAZMYR010000009.1, from coordinate 10,526 downwards.
TCCAAAATATTTCTTAGCCGCAGTTCCGCCTGCAGAAGGCTCAATCCTGATGTCGGATATCCTGTTTAGGCCAAGATGTTCACCTAAGTCTGCCCCGAAGTCTTCAAGACTTTCCGCAAAGGTATTTACCTCTTTCTCCTTTATCAGGCTCTTGTCATCAGCGACAGGAACGATTGCATAACTCCAATCGTTCTTATCTTTTATTAGGTCACCTCTAATCTTTAATATCTTATCCTTAAACTTTTCATCCCCTCTGTAAGCTTCTTTTGTCCGTACAATAATTTTTACATCTCCAGCATCGTCAAAGCTCCTTGTGTAAGAGTAGGCACATGCGCCAGCAGGACTCTTCTTATATTTGTCAGAGTCCTCAAGATAGAATAACCTATGGTATTCATCTCCTCTATCACCATCCAGGCGGTAAGCAAGAAGATACTTTCCTGCAGTTCCTTCTGCAAAGATAAGTGATGAGGTTATGTTTTCAGAAATAGCGTCTACCCTGAAACCTTTACTAATACCATCTTCCATCAAAGGCCTAATGCCGGTTATAACTGAGGCATCTGCTACAAATTGTGCAAGGGCTTCAGGAGCAATACCGGGATCGGTAGTAGGCTTGGCTTTTGTTTGGAATGCACCTGTAGCTGTGACATTCCCGTTTCGCTTTATCAGTTTGCCATAATAAGGATTATCTTGCCCTTGTTGTGGCATAAGTACTAAATCAAAATTACCTTCTGATACTTGCTGATAGAGGTAGGAGGCTTTACCGTCAGCAAAGGCGCTAAAGCGCTTGTTTTTATTTATAATATCTACTGAAACAAGCCCTGTTTTCTTATCTATCCCGGAGAAACCAACTATGCCTTGTGGCTCGCTTTCAGAACTATCATAGTAAGCTACAGATATACCATCTTTGTTTACCAGCAACAAGGGCTGTACATTGATTTTCTCAATACCGGTAGATTTAAATACTCCTTTGCCGGCCTTAGCCCTTGTCTCAAGAGATGCCAATGCATTATATATAACATCTGGTTTACTAAACATAACCAGAGTATTGTTATCATCAACTGCAATAGCCCTTATAAAGAGTTCTTCAATGCGCTGTCCTTCGAAAAGCTTTCCTGTATTGTCTCTTATATTGTTTATGATATCTGCTGTTAAGGCCTGTCCTTCACCATTTATCAATCTCCTCGCATTCTGCTCTACAGGAGGCATAATCTCAACACCACTTCCGGTAATCCTAAACTGGTCACCTTTTTTGAGAGAGCGGCCTGCTATTACTACTTCACCTTCAAAGGTATCTGCGATAACGCCTGTTGCGCCTTGCTGGTCATACAGTGCCCTGACTGAACCTGTCGGCATCAAGGCATATTTCATATTTCCGCTCCAGACAACTACTCCATTGCCGAGGTTCTCGGTTAATGTGTACTTAAACTCTGAGGTCTGAGGTAGTGGTAACTCATAAGGCAACTCGGGTGGCTTTTGTGAAGATGTATCTATTATGCCGGAGCCCTCTGCTGAGATATAGATCAGGCCATCCCGTAATGAGAGGCCTGTAAATGTAGCTTCCCGATTACCCTCAGAGATTATTCTTCCTTCAACCTTACTAAGGTCTAACTCGGTGCCGTCCGGGTTATAAAGGTTGTCTATTATAAGGGTTGGCTTTTGGCCATCTTTGGTAGGTTCGATTAATTTGACATCAGCCCGAACAGGCCTATCCAATACAACGGCTGATGTTTCATTAACCATAAATCCCTGGCTGATAAAGTCGACATCGTATCTGTTGGTTACGTTCAACCCTTGGGTTGTTATCTCAAAGTTATCTCCAGCTACCAAGACTTTACTCTTTATTATTGTCTCACCCTTAAAGGTATCTGCGATAATGCCTGTTGCGCCTTGCTGGTCATACAGTGCCCTGACTGAACCTGTCGGCATCAAGGCATATTTCATATTTCCGCTCCAGACAACTACTCCATTGCCGAGGTTCTCGGTTAATGTGTACTTAAACTCTGAGGTCTGAGGTAGTGGTAACTCATAAGGCAACTCGGGTGGCTTTTGTGAAGATGTATCTATTATGCCGGAGCCCTCTGCTGAGATATAGATCAGGCCATCCCGTAATGAGAGGCCTGTAAATGTAGCTTCCCGATTACCCTCAGAGATTATTCTTCCTTCAACCTTACTAAGGTCTAACTCGGTGCCGTCCGGGTTATAAAGGTTGTCTATTATAAGGGTTGGCTTTTGGCCATCTTTGGTAGGTTCGATTAATTTGACATCAGCCCGAACAGGCCTATCCAATACAACGGCTGATGTTTCATTAACCATAAATCCCTGGCTGATAAAGTCGACATCGTATCTGTTGGTTACGTTCAACCCTTGGGTTGTTATCTCAAAGTTATCTCCAGCTACCAAGACTTTACTCTTTATTATTGTCTCACCCTTAAAGGTATCTGCGATAGTGGCTGTTGCACCAGGATTAAATGCCATATGGGTTAAGCCCTTCTTGCCAGTTGGGTCATATGACCACTCAACCATACCAGTAACATCAAAGGTATTTCCATCCTGCTTGATTACATCGTATTTTGTATGCCTACAGATATCTGGCATACCACCAGGTTTACCCTCTTTATAAACCACTCTTTGTTCACCTTTAGCTATAAATATTAGATGTCCTGTCTCAACGTTCAGATAAGCGCCGATGATATCCGCGGGTTTGCCATTTGCGGTATCTATTGTGCCAATTTTGCTCTTTCCATCCCATTCTCCTCCATCCCATTCTGTCTTTATTACATAAGATTTCCAGGCTCCAGTAAGATTTATAGTAGCGCCGTCGCCTTTTAGCTCGTTATCTTTAATAACTTTTCCAAGTTCAATTGTTATCGGAGCAAGTTGAAGTTCAATTGGCTGAATTTCTGCTTGCTGTATCGTGGGGGTTGAGATAGTTGTTGCTTCAAACTCTTGCCAATTATCTTTGCCGAACAAAGTCTCAACTGCGGAAGAATAGCCGTAAATCATAATATGCTTTTTCCCGGCCAGAGGCTTCATCTTGTTTCCAATCCAATCTTTGGCCATTACATTAGCAACGTCAATCAAAGCTGTTATAACTTCCTCGAATTCACTAGCGATGTCTTTTTTAAAAGCTTGATGGGCAGGGTTAGATTCTTCTACCTCTTCCCCATATCCAAGCCCATATTTTTCTGCTTTCTTCTGCACTGTTTTTTCTAACAGATTAGCCATCTCAGAAGCTTCAATACCTTTTAGATCAGCAAGAAAACTAAAGGCTCTCTGTGCTTCAAAATTAAAAATATTTATTAAGCCGCTATATGCGTGGAAATAAACTTCATTTATATCAACTCCGAGTTCTGCTGCTGTATTTCTTAAAACCTCTTCGCTGCAAAAATAGATGCCGCATTCCTCAAACCCTATATTAAATTGCTGAGCCACTTCAGCAAAAAATCTCAATTCTAACAATTTATCTGCTAAGGGATTTTCGCCCATAACCAAAAATTGCCATTGCTCTGGATTAAATTCTCCTTGTTGAATCCTATTTTCTATGTATTCTTTGAATAAATCCATTGCTTCTTGAGAACCACGCGGTTCAGCAACAACTGAAACTATCTCTTGTCCGCTTGGAAGGACCTTGGTGCGTAAAGAAGCCTCTCCATATCTTTCAATATACGCCTCATTTTTATCAACAGCCTCGTATGCCTTAAATAGCTTATCCATGAACTCGTTCTGCGCTGCTTCTTGCGTAGATGGTTCTTCTACCGGCTTAGGTTCTGGTACTGGTGCTTCTTCGGGTGCTGGTGTAGGTTTAGATGCTTCTGGCGTAGATGGCTGCTCTTCTGTCTTAGGTTCTGCTGCTGGTTCTTTTGCTGGTGTCGGTGCAGGAATTGCACATAATGATAATGATATGATTGCGCCCACCGGGACTTTTGGCCCAAATCCACCTACTTGTGGCATGAATCCTGTTAGTTCTCCAGCTACAGATGAGACCGCTGAAGGTTCAGCTGGCTTAACTTCTTTAAAGAAAAACTTATCGCCCTTAACCTCAGTTATCGTATAAGTAGTTTTGTTATCTTTGGAATCGACATAGGTGAAGGTGCTACCAATTTCCGGCTTAATATTGCCTTCTGTATCTGTAGCATAGGTAATCGAAACAACACCAAGGTCTTTTAGATCCTGTTTAATGGTGAAATCTTGGCCTGCCACTGGTACCGGCTCTAATAGCTCTAGTTCATACTCTCTGTTGTCCACCGTGATATTCCCTTTTATTCCACCCTTACCGGCAACACAGTCAAACTGTATGGTCTCATCTCCTACTTTAAAACTTAACTTCTGAGCCACAGGAGTAAGTACTATACGCCAATCGCCATCTGGTTGTTTTTCTGAGTTTAAGGTAGCTATTATGCCATTAGGCAAGGTTAGCTCTTCTCCAGAAACAACAAGTTCACCTGTTATAAGATTGCGCAGAATTAATTTATCCGAATAGATTGAATCTGGATCGATAGAGAAAGGTGTACCCATAAGTTTAATCTCTGGGCCTAACTTTATCAATCCTTTAGCAGTAACAATTGCCTGTTGGCCTTTGGCGAGGGTTGTACCAGCAATGGTTATATCTGTACTGCCGTCATTGTAAACAACAGTATTTGGAGTTACCAGTATTTTGGCCCCTGCAATCTTGTTGTTCTTCACCTGGGTCACCATTGTGTATATGCTGCCGGCCTTGATGATTAAATCTTTGGGGTTATCTGCATTAAGATGGACAGAATCAGCGATTCCGCCTTTGCGTTTTGACTCTGTTTCTGTACCCGCACCTTCGAGCTTGACCTCTATCATCTCATCCAGGCTGCGGTGGGTATGCTGGTCTGTAATATTATAAACCTGATAAGATATTATATACAGCTGGCCATCAATCTCTGCTGTCCTTATTGTTCCGTTTGTCACGAGCTGCTGAACCTTACCCTCTAGAGTATCGAATGTAACCATCGCACCCTTAAGAACCTGTTCTTTACCATCAGGCCCTTTTATTGTAGCCGTATCGTTTCCATATATAAGTTTGCTTTTGTCATCAAGGGTAAATACAGTCATCTCAGAAGTAACCCTATCTATGCCGTTAGGCATGTAGGTTACAGGTGTTATTCCCTTCGAAGCGAAGATGAGGTTACCGTCCAGATTATAAAATCGGTATGGTATTGTTCCCAGCTCCGCATTGATACTGTCTAAAACCTGCTGTTTTGTGTTATCATTAACCACATTACGCTTAGTTCCGCTTCCATTAAAGAAGTGGTATTCAAATCCCCATTTTCCTTTCTCTTTCCATTCCCCTTCAGGATTAAGTTTGACTCTCTCTTCAACAAAGGTGCCAGTCTGTCTATCGGTATAGCTCTTACGTACCTTGCCATCCTGGTAGAACCTGCGGTTTTGGGAATCATGCCATAAGGGCCTTCCTGATGCATCATAGGCCTTGTGGCCAGGATTGAAGGCCATATGAAGGAGGGTGCCGGTGGTTGAATTGAGTTCCCATTCAACTAATCCGTTGACTGCAATATAGTCTTTTCCATCTTCAATTACGGTATATTGGCTGGATGTTCTTGCCGGGCTTTGGCCGCCTAACTCAGCCTCGCCAGATGTTCGAGGCTTATGTAAGTCCATATCTCCTTTTACTCTAAGGGTCAAGCCTCCGTTTTCATTTATGCGGATAGCTGTTATGATAGATGTCTTTTCTTTTGAAAAGATAAGGCCTATTGGCTTTTTGGTGGTAAGAGTACCCAAAGATTCGCCGCCAACTGCATAAGCAGCATAGGGTTTACCGGTTATGGGGTCTATGAGGCAGACTATTTTTGCATTAAAATTGAGTGATAATCTGTCTTCACTGGAGAGGTCAAAGAATTTTCCCCATTTCTTTAGAAATTCTGAGAGGTTCATCATCTCGGTGCGCATTGTGAGTTGCGGGATTGCTTCGTCGCTAGCGCTCCTCGCAATGACGGATTCGTCGGCTTCGGCTTGCGGTTCTGAGATTGCTTCTCCTCGCAATGACGGGCAAGAAATGCTCTCAAAGAGGGTATTTATATTATTTATCTCCTCCTGCAATCCGGCTATATTAAGGTCGTTTAAACCGCCTCTTAAGTGCTTGTTCCAATCCTCTTTTGCCTTTTTAAAGAGGATACTGTCCTTTCTGCTCATACCTTCATTATTGACCTTGCCTGCATAGGCATCAAGGGTCTGGTGTAATAGATTGACTACAGGGGTGAGAACATTGGCAACTTTGCTCTTATCAGTTACTTTATCAGCAACGTTGAGTATAGCGCCTATTAATGCCTGTGTCTCAATCACAAGCTCAAGCTCTGATTTGCCTTTTTGCTTAGCCCCTAATATCTCGGTGAGCTGCTGTCCTGCTTCTTGGGCGTTTTCTTCTTTTGTTTTATTTATAAAGGCCTCCATCATATTGTTTAACTGCTTCTTAATATTACCTATTATGTCTTTATCCAGCTCTTTTACTGCATCGCGAGCTATAGCCTGAATCTGCATAGCTGTTCTTAGTGTCTTGGCAACAATAGTGATAGATATGACATTGGCATCCTTAACCTTATATTTCATTGCTATGTTTTGGAGATGCTGCAATTGATTATTAATAACCTCTGTAGCAGTCTCCTGGGTAACCTTTCCGCTGGCAATTCCTGCAATAATATTCTCTGCCATCTCTATAAAACCAGCTAAGACTGTGTCTGCGAGCTTTGAGACCAACATGGCCTTAGTTATATCACCGTTATTCATTGCATCCTTTGCCTGCTCATATATGCCGCCTTCTTCATTGAGCTTATCAAACACCTCTTCCAGTATCTTTGAAGCATAATTTGTAACCTCTTTTATAACCTTCTGGTTTCCTGATTCTATTGCAGCTTTTTGAGTATCTGCTATACCACAGACGAGCTCTCTGAGCATATCAACCACCATAGCATCGCCTAACTTCGCTCTTATCTCAAAGGCCTTATCAAGGAAGGTGGCAACCATTTTACTAAATGTATCTAACGCTTGCTTGGAAACTTCTATCATAAGTTTTTCATTACCGGTTTTTACAGCTTCTCTTACTATATTAACTATTGCCTCTTTTATTTCATGAACAGCATCAACCAGGAGCTCGCCGAATACCTCCCAGTTCTCCATAACCTTGGTAAACATAGCTCCCAATGCGCTAAAGGCAGCCTTGGTAATTTCTGGGTCATAAATTTTGTTGGCAAAAGCGATTTTGACCACATCTGTAATATCTGCTGCTATGGTTTTAACAGTGCTTAAGGCATCCTCTGAGGTCATACCCTGAAAATCAAGTTTAGATATCAGAATCTCATAACCGCTAAGTACATCCTTAACAATCTCTGCAGTCAAGATACCGTCTTGAGCAGCATCTATGACGAAGTCCAGCAGCTGTCCACTATAATCCTTTGCCATTGCAGCATCGAGCTTATCGAACGAACCTATCTCTGCTATAAGTTTATCTAATGAAATATGGGTTCCTAAGGAGCGTTCTGCCCATTCAGCCGCTTCTTCAGATTTTGTCTCACTTACAAAATCTGCCAGACTGGCATCTATCTCTCCATCGCTATTAAATATTAAACTACCCTGGAGCTGGTAATCATCTGGAAGCATCCGGCCGGACTTATCTTTTAGTTTATCACCCAGGGCCTTTGCTAAACGAGGCTGATTCTCATTTATTTCTTTAGGTGTGAACTCAAGCTCGTTTGCTGAGACAGCCCATTGAATCCTGAGCCCTTTGCCTAATGTCATATACACTTCAGGTTCTACGCCTTCATCCTTTATAAGTTCTGCTATTCTGTTGCGGACATCCTCATCATCTATACCCTCTATTGTTACGTTTCCGTCTTCATCGCGTTTGCTTTCATATTCAACTTTTATTGGACCAAGTTTAAATCCCAGCCCCGCATATGCAAGGTCAACCATCGCAGCAGCAACCTGCTCTAAGGCCTCTTTTACAAAGGCCTTCAGGATAGGAGCCATATCTGTCTCCTCTTCCCATTCTGCTATGGCACCATATAACGCGGCTCTTAATGACGGCTTTATAAGAGCGCCGGGGTCTCTCATTAGGCCGTCAACCGTCAAGTTTCCGGTGTTAAAGGTCTGGGTTGCCATTGAAGTTATAAATGTTGTCATAAATGGGCTCCAGTCGTTTCTTTTGCCTACTTCAGATACAGCTACTTGAATAGTGGCTAATGGAAGGGCATTAGTCCAGAATGCTGTTGCATCCTTCCAAGTAGCTTCAGCAAACCAGTTGTTCCAGTCTATCTTGCCATAGGTTTCGCCTCCAGCGCCCGGGGTGCCTGTCACAAAATCACCCCAGTTGCCGTCTCCAAAGCCAATAGCCTCTGCTAAATTGCCAAGCGTATTAAGCACATCCTTGACAACATCCAGCAGAACAGCCCTAATAGGTGAAGATGTGGCGCAAGCCATATAGGCAGTCTCGCCTACCTGCTCCCAGTTAATAGTTCCGGTAGTGGCAAGCTGATATGTTATGTCAGCCACAACTTCCCACATAACTTCAAACAACATCTTAGTTAAAAATCCGCCATCAGAAAAACCTATATATATTGAGACCGCTATCTTAAATACCTGCCAGGCAATCTGGATTAATTCAGGATTGGCCTCGCCAAGCAAATAACCACCTATGGCGCCCATAATAATGAGCGCTATACCGCCTGTAAAGGCTCCTAAAATTCCTCCAAGTATTCCACCTAAACAGCCTCCGCCACCACCGGAACTGCTTATGACCTCAGAATTGTGATATTCATTATGTTCAGTCCTTTCGCTGTACCTGTTATATACGTCTTTATCATCTATGGTGTGTCTGATTGTGCTGTGTCCACCGCCACATCCGCCGCTTGAAACAGTCTCGGTCCACGTCTTATAGCGCTGGGTATTAGTCTCTCTTACATCCCCGAATCTGTCATAGGTATACCAGGCCTTGGCCCAGTTATTTTCTCCGCTGGCTTGATTATCGGAATATTGGGTATATTCATAGATAACCTGGCCGAAATTATTATAGGTTAAGGTTGCCTGGCCTTCAGGTTTATCTCCGTCTTTAGGCGAGGTATATTTGTGGATATTGCCTTTGGAATCATATACGATATCGACTTTTTTGGTGGTCTGGGGTTCTCTTTCATCTATGGGGTCAGCGTCAGGATCAGCCGGTGTATTGGGATTATCCCAGTTCTGGGTAACAGTGGTGACTATTTCCCTTGCAACGCTATTCTCATCGAGCGTCTCTGTTGTGACAACAGTCCTTTCGCCATATTCAGGGACTCCGGGGCCGATGTTCTTTATCTGACCTTTAATAGTTGTGGTAGTAGTTATAACATTCTGGTTCCTTTCCCTTTCATATGCAACATCTGTCTCTACATATTGCCATTCTCCGGTCTCATCATTTGTAATAACAGGGTATTTATGATGATACTCAGCGCTGACCATAGAATTGCCTTTATACTCGATATTCTTCCAGCTCTGCCATTCGGTCTTATCAATATCCTTCATATCGTTGACACTAAAACCATCACCATAATCAAAAAGACCGAGGGCCTTCAGTTTCTCGAGTTCTTGGAACAGCTTTCTCTTATTCACTACGCCATATGTGTGGAGCTTAACATCGTAGGATGACATCTTCTTATTATCATAAAGGACAACATTGCTATAAGTCTTTTCCGTGATAAGGGCAGGGGCTGTAGAGGAGACCGTCTTCTCATGCCAGCCTCTTCGGTCACCATTGATATCATATCTTATATCATCAGTATCTGTATTTATAACCTCACCTGTGGGTAAGGTGGTTGTATCATGATAAGAAATGAGTTGACCGAGTATATTATATTGGGTATTTGTTCTTTGAGTGGTTGAGCGCTTGTGTAATTCACCTTCTCCCCAGGAATAAATCTCATCCACCTCCTGCTTAAGACTTCTTATTCTACCCTGGGAATCGTATTCAATATTACTTACCGAGTTAATTAATATAATATGGGAAGCATCCGCATAGCTAGTGGCATCCTCATATGATACAATCTGGCCCAATGAATTATAGTTTATTTGTTCTCTGTATGTTACAGTAGTTAACTCTCCATTTTCTTTTCTCTGCTCTGTATACTCCTTTATCCGTCCTTTTGAATCATATTCAATGCCGGACATAATAATGATAACTGTAAAATCAAGATTATCGAAGGTAACTATTATAGTATCTTTATAGCCGGTTATCTGGCCTAAGGAGTTGTAGCTTATTCCACTCCTCTGCATCTGGGTTGTCTTATCTAAGCCGCTTCCTGTTTCACGCCTTGTCTGGCTAAAGCTTGCTATTCTCCCCTGCGCGTCATACTGCATATTCGACATAGTGCTATGTGTTGTAAGGCCGGATGATGCTGACGAGGTTATTACATCTTCGTAATAAACCACCTGCTCAAGCAAGTTGTAGGCAATATTGCTTCTTACTGTAGTAGTGGCCTTGTTAAGATTCCCTCCTTGCTCTTCTCTTTTCTGGGTATATC